>CAZRKP010000010.1:0-130097 GCA_964600895.1 uncultured Victivallis sp. | reverse complement strand
TCTGCTGGTCCTTCCTCAGCTCCGCATAAGTCCTCTGGTTCACCGCGTCGGGCACCTCGGGATAGTTGTAGCAGCCCTGGACGGCAAACAGGAACAAGAAGATGACATAGATATGTAAAAATATTTTATTCATCCTGCTGTCCGATAATTAAATTGAAAAAAAGTATAAACAGTAATACTATAACAATTACCCGAGAAATCAAATTTTTAACAATTCAAAATTATATAATGCAGCTCAAGGACAATCTTTTTCAGAAAAAAACTGGAAGAAAATGGGCATTTCTTCCGGTCATTGACAGGTATATGTTCCAGGAGTTCCTGATCCCTTTCACTGTGCTTATTCTCGGGTTCATGGTACTTTTTGTCATATATGACGTATATGATGACGTCAAGGATTTTCTGGACAACAATGCATCAAACATCATCATGCTCAAATATTTCCTGCTTAGACTGCCAGGACATATAGAGTTCATCCTGCCATTGTCGGTGCTTCTCGCCTGCGTCTATACCATGGCACACATGGGGAAGAACATGGAAATCATAGCGATGAGGGCCTCTGGAATATCGCTCCACCGGGCTTGCGCTTCAATATATTTCATTGCACTGATAATAACCCTTGTAGATTTCCTGTTTAAGGAGGTCGTGGTTCCGGGATCAGAAAAAACGGCATGGGCTATCAAGAAGAAAGTTTCAAATGAAGGATTCAATATTAATGAGATACAGATGCTTACATACAGGAGTCCTGACGGAACTAAAACTTGGTTTTTCAAATGTTTTGTCAAAAAGGATGGCAATGAAGAAGAAGGAGAAGGAGTGGATCTTGACAATAAGGAAGTCATACAAAAAGGAGTGATACTGAAGAAATATTTTGAAAAGGACGGTGCTCTTGACTGGGATATTGAAGCGGAGGAAGCTGAATACATCCCTGATAAAGGCTGGGAATTCAGAAAAGCCGTCCTGACGAAGTACGGTGAAGATGGAATGATGCCTGAAAAACCACAGAAGTTCGACGTGATATTTAAGGATGCAAATGATTTCCCTGAAACTCCTCAAGGGATCATGAACGCCATTGAATCTCCGGAGAAACTCCCTTCCATGGTGATTATAAATCTTCTGATGAACACGAAGAACATGGCCAAGAAGTCGAAGAATCTTTATGAGACGACCCTCTTCAACAGGCTTGCCTTTCCATGGGCTTGTGTTCTCGCGGTACTTCTTGGAATACCGATTGCCTCAAAGAACGAGAGGAGCGGGATCTTCCTGTCCATTATCATGGCTGTCGCGATCATTGTTGCATACACGATTGTTTCACAGTTCATGATACTCTTGGGGAACAAGGGTTATATATCGCCAATAATTGCCGGTCTCGGACCAACCATGGCTTTCCTGGGATATGGTATTTACAATGCCTCAACCCATCATTGATTCATGATCATGCCTTTGGAAGAATGAAATCTGTTAAAGGTGGTTCTGGATGATCCAAGGTGAAGGATTCTTGAGGAATTCAGTCTTCCAGCGTTTTGAAGAATTTTTCAAGCGGGTATATTTCCGTTATCGATTCGACGTTGCAACCTGTCATGTAAAGTCCGTTTTCAACATCTCCCCTCCATGTGGAAAGAAGAGCCTTTGCTATGCAGAATGGAACTTTGCCAGGATTGCATGTGCGCAGACATCTGTATGGGCATGAAAATTTTTCCCTGCTGCCTGAAAGGACCCTGCGGACCAATGGAGTATTTAGAACCCTCACAGGTAATCCGACTGGACTTTTTATTACTGTCACATCCTCCCTTTTAGAATTTACATAGACTTCCTTGCTTTTGCGGTCTAGTCCTGCTTCCTCGGAAGCGATGAAATAAGTGCCTATCTGTACCCCATCATATCCTATTGACAGGGCTTTTTCAATGCCCCCGCGGCAGGAGACCATCTCCGCTGCAAGCACCGGAATTTTACCATAACCCATATCATTCATCACATTTTTAACATCCTTGAAGAGTATATCTATGGTGCAGGTTTCAGGATGTTCGATCTGGTCGAGGCTAAAACCGAGATGTCCACCATTGAAAGGTCCTTCGACTATTACTGCGTCAGGAACCCTATTGTATTTCCTTTTCCAGGCGGAAAGAAGAACTGTCAGCGCACGTCCGCTTGAGACTACAGGGATCAGGGCTATATCGGCATTGCCGACATATTCAGGCAAAGGTATGGGTAGACCGGCTCCGGATATAATGAAGTCAACTCCGGACTTGACGCTCTGTTCCACCATTTCCTTGTAGTTGGAAAGGGCGACCATTATATTCACGCCAAGCGGTTTTTTCCCTCCTGCAAGTCCACGTGCCTTGATGATTTCCTCGGCAAGAACACGATTTGATTCGTTTACAAAGTCTGTCTTGGACTTTTCAATGTCTCCAAGTCCTACGCTTGCTATCGTGCCATATCCTCCACAGCGTATGACAGCAGCAGACAGGACTGAATTTCCTATCCTCACGCCCATGCCGGCCTGAATAACTGGAAACCTTGATTCAAGATTCCTGATTTTAAGAGATGGAAGCTTCATATTGATTATCCGGAAAAATTCAGAAATAAAAGCCTAATAATTAACATCTTTCAATGGAAATGCAATGAGGAGAAATGATTTAAACAGGAAATTAGATTGGATTACTTGCTTTCGAAGGATATCCTGGGATCCACTGCGACATAAAGGAGATCTGCGATTAAAATGCCTCCCAGGGTCAGAGCCCCTCCGAATGTGAAAAGAGTCATCAGGAGTGGTATATCCCTGCTGTTAAGGGCCATCATTGAAAGAGAACCCATGCCAGGGATTCCGAAGATGAATTCAATTATAATGGCACCAGATACAAGTCCTGGAAGTATCTCGGCAAAAAGAGTGACCAATGTTATCAGGGCATTCCTGAATGCATGCTTGAAAATGATAACATGTTCAGAAAGTCCTTTTGCCGTCGCCGTCCTGATATAGTCCTTTCTTATCACCTCGAGCATGCTGGCCCTGGCATACCTTGAAAGACCTGCAAAGCTTGCGTATGTGAGGCAGAATATCGGCATGACATAATATTTTGCGCTGTCAAACATTACCTCCCATGTGCTCATGCCCCATGTATTGCTCGGAGAAATTCCCTTTAGCGGAAATATGGGGAGGAGTTTTCCACCTTCGCAAATAGTTGATTGAAGAAGAAGAGGTGTCCAAAAGGCGGGAATTGAGTAAAGGAACAACAGCAGGAATGTAAGACCCTTGTCAAGATTCTTTCTTGATGTCACTGCCGAATGGATTCCGATTATGATAGAAAAGACATATGTGATAAGTATCGAGAAAAACTGGAGAGTTACTGTTACAGGCAGTCTTTCAAGGATTATGCTTACAACAGGCCTGCCTTTGTCAACCGAAGCCGATTCCCCAAAGTCTCCGTGCAATACAATGCCTTTAAGCCAGAGAAAGAATCCCACGTATATTGGTTTGTCGAGATACAGTTTTTCCCTGAGAGATTTGTTCTGTGCTAGGACGTTCTTGTCTGATGATATCCCCTGGGATGCGGCTCCTTCGCCAATTATGGTCGTCTTTGTGGGATCTCCCGGTGCGAGCCTGAGAAGGACATAGCTTACGACCATTATCACGAACAGTGTCACAATGGCCAGCAGAATTCTCTTTAAAAGATACTCAAGCATATTTCTCCATGACGGAAGGAATTTGAATTTTAACTGAAATATAACTGCTAAGGTTGAAACAAACCAGTTTTTGACTACTTTATGTCCTGCTTTGCTTGTTTAGGATTGCCAGGTCCGTCCCTTCAGCGGACAATGTCGCGCCCGGGTAGCTCAGTGGATAGAGCAGCAGTTTCCTAAACTGTTGGTCGCAGGTTCAACTCCTGTCCCGGGTGCCATTTTATCTTCAACTTCCCTAGGAGAAATTATTTTATAAAAATATTTCCATAGGGGAAAAACGGATTTTTAGCCTCAAAATCAGGTAGTTGTATGTGTTTTTCCCTATGAAAAACTGATGTCAAAACAAAAATTCTCCTTTGCAATTTCCATTTCCATTGCTATTTTCTACGGCAGAATCAAACCTTAAACAGAAACAAGGAGGAAGAAAATGGCGAAGAACTCTAAATTCATGGCTCCTGTGCAGCCTGATGCAGTTCTGGCAGAGATCGTTGGCTCAAAGGCGATTCCGAGGACTGAAGTGACGAAGAAGCTCTGGGCCTACATCAAGAAGAATGGGCTTCAGGACAAAAAGAACAAGCGCATGATCAACGCCGATGCGAAGCTCAAGGCCGTGTTCAAGAAAGATTCAGTCAACATGTTCGAGATGACAAAGATCGTTGCGAAACACGTTTCATAAGATTTACTAGATCTTTTATGGGGCCGGAAATTCCGGCCCCATTTTTTTTATATGTCTACCAGGTTTGAAAATCCCGTCCTTTAGTTTATCATATGGGCATCTGCACCGCAGGAGGATTATGAACAAAGACAATGTTTCCGGTCTTAACTACCGCATTTCGCCAGACGCCCGATGGATATGGACTCACGATGTAAATCCAAATACATATGTGGCTGCCTTGGGTAGCATCAGTATTAAAAGCCTGCCTGAATCTGCGAAATTCGCGATTTTTGCAGACACAAAATATAAGTTATATGTAAATGGGTATTTTGTGAATTCAGGACCTTGTCCGTTTCGCAAGCCTGTAATTATGATTGACGAATATGATGTCCGGCAATATCTCAAAACGGGAATTAATACACTTCTGGCAGTTGCTCATTTTGTAGGGTCCGATACCAAATATAACATGGCTGAAAAACCGGGAATCATTGCTTCTCTGAGGATAGAAGGGAAGGATGGCAAGATTCTTGTATGCAACACAGGAAGAAATTGGAAGGTTGCAGAATTGAATTGCTGGAACAGGAATTCACCACGCCGAAACTGGGCTATCGAGCACATGGAAGACATGGACGTGAATCATCACTCCTTTGCCATCCTTGCAAGGGTTGCTGCTGAGGATTATTCGGTGGATAAAAAAGTTCTGTCCTCATCCCTCTGGCATGAACCAAGTGTATTTGAAAGGAATGATCTCGAACTGCGAAAGAGGATGGTTCCATTGCTGAAATGGGAACGAGAGGACGTTTCCATACCTATGGATATCTTCAGGGGTAATACGGAAATATACAATCTTCAGGACACTGCTGTCCGTCTTGATCATGAACATGTCTGGCACGAACTGGATGAGTCATCTTATGAAATTACCAGATCGGGACACGTCAAATTTGAACGTCGTGAAGGGGAACCGGGTTTCCTTTTCCTTTATGATTTTAAGCGAGTATGTGCTGGTGAGCCGGCTATTGAGATCATATGTGAGAATCCCTGCAATCTTGACTTTGCCCTTGCAGAAGATCTGACTCCGGCTGGCCGGCCCATAATTTGGCGCAATACAGGGCATTACTATTCCCGTTACCACCTTGCCAAGGGAAAGAACATTGTCCGTTTTTATCATTTCAACGGACACAGATATCTGTATCTTTCATTAAAAGATGCCGTAGGTAAGGTCGAGATAATTAAAGTAACAACTCATCATTGTCGTGCAGATATTAATTATAAGGACAGGTTTACAAGTGAGAATCGGGAGGCGGAGTCATTGTATAGGATCTGTCGGCGAAGCATAATGCTTAACACACAGGCATTGGCATATGACTGCAATACCCGGGAGCAGGGAGCATATTGGGGAGATGGCATATGGATTGTAGACAGTGTCGGACATCAGACAGGGGACTTTTCTCATATGCGACATCTCTGTTATGCGGCAACGGAAGAATTCAAGAAACATGGACCATTCATTGGAGCAAGCTTGTATGGTCTTGGAGCTCCTCTTTTTGACTACTGCCTTGTTCCACCTGAAATCCTTTGGAGATATTACAGTTATACGGGAGATCTCAAGGCTGTCAAAGACAATATCAGGATGGCAAGGGGTATTGTAGAAGGATTTAGGAAACTGAAAGGTGAGAATGGACTTATATTGACTTCAAATATCCCCGAAATCAGGGATAGCTTCAGGAAAGGGATCCTTTTCCTGGATCATCCTGGTAATGGCTGGCATCCGATGACAACAGTTGGAATCGACAGGCGTGATATAAATGCAGGATTTAATCTGTTCTATCTCCAATCACTTCAAGCACTTGCAAGACTGGAGAAGTCCATAGGAGGAAGCACAAGGAAAATTGAGGATGAGATAGACTACCTTAAGAAATGTATCTTAAAAACTTGTTTTATAAATGAAAAAGGATTAATCGCTGATGCACAAGGTGCTGGAATAGACAGTCCTCGATTCTCCCAGATAGTCAATGCCCTTGCAGTGATGACCGGTCTGATCCAGGGAGAAAAGGCTAGATATGCTCTTTTGAAAGTATTGGATATAGCCTGCAATCCATGGGTTTCCCAGGGTACTCCATATTCATATTTCTTCCTTGCTGAAGCTGCTTCCATATGTCATTTAGGGGAAAAGGCAATTGAAATTTTCACCCGCGATTTCAATGGTATGCTGAAGCGTGGCGCAACTACTACTTGGGAGGCATGGCGCGCTGAAAACCACGATTCACGGAACCATGCCTGGAGCGCACCGCTGCCATATCTTATACGCCGTGCCATTATCGGTCTTGAACCGCTGAATCCGGGCTATTCGAAATTGGCAATCTCTCCAGATTTCAGAGTATTCAATTCCTTTTCATACACATGCATGATACCACAAGGAGATATTCATGTTAAATGGAATTTGAAAAGCCCTGGGAATTATATTCTTGAAATCAAAATTCCACGTGGAGTTTCCGGAACCATGCATATGAATAAAAAGAATCTCAGCTTCAAAAACTTATGGCAAGGAGAAGTTAATTTGAATTAGGCTGTTTTTATCATTGCAGAAACAGCTAAAGAATTCGCTGCTATTAGAAGCTGACGACAGTCAAAGAGCTTACTTCTACACTAAAATTCCTAATAAAATATTATTTTTATTTATACTAATAATAGTAAGTTAATAATAATATATTAATAATATTTAACATATTTACTTGATATAATGATATTATTCATTATATTAAAACCAGAAGGGAAAAATAAAAGAAACTCAGGGATGGAGGTGGCTTATGAAACCAATTGAATCCCAAGAAGAAAAGATGGAGATGGAAGCAACTGAACAATCCTCAATCGCAAGTTTAGAAACTGGAAAAATCACCTTCTTAGACATAAGGGATCATCTTACAGGACCAGTGATATCAGTTTCAATCCATATTGTCCTCTTTTCAATAATCGCCACTTTTTTTGTCACAAACGACAGGAAACAAGAAAATGTTCCAGAATACATACCAGAAGTAATAATCATCCCTTCCGAAACTATGCCTGATAGAACTCAAATACCTGTTACTCCAGATATTCCAGATACAAATGCAACCAATGAAAACAATCCCAGTGATAGGGAAAATTGCTCATCTCCACAGCAACCTGATATAAAATTTGTTCCGAATGATAAACCGGCTGGACAAGGAGAACATCAAATAGGAGATAACTTTGATATCAAACCGATTAATGTTTCTGAATTTGGAAAAGGCCTGCCTAAAAATTTTTTAATTAATGGCATACCCATTCCCGGACCATATAAAGGTAGAAATCCTGTCAATATTCCCCAAATACTCGATACTCATGGTGCTACAGAAACAGACAGGAACTTAATCCTAGGGTTGAAATGGCTGAAGGAGAATCAGAATGAAGATGGTTCATGGGGGGAAGACAAGAGCAAGCAGCCTGCCCTTACAGGACTTGCAACACTGGCTTTTCTTGGAAGAGGAATTGCAATAAAGGACAAGAATTTTGGTGAAACTCTTGTCAAAGCGTTGAAAAAGCTGGTAGAATTTGGAAATAATTCCGGTTCGAATGGAGTGATCAATGGAGATGGCAATGCGTATTGCCATCCTATTGTAGCCTATGCCATTTCAGAGGCATTCTGTTTGATGAAGATTCCTCCTCTTGAAGAAGTAATGAACAAGATGACCGTGGTAATGGTACGAGGTCAGAACAAATATGGTTCGTTCAACTACAGGTACAACAACCGTCCTGAACAGAAGACAGGAGAACCAAGATCTGATCTCTCATATGCAGGTTGGAATTTCCAGGCGTTGAAGGCGGCATTCAATGCAGGATCAGATGTTCCGGATATTGAAAACGCAATTTCACGAAGCATTGATGCCATTCAGAAAATCCATTCAGGATCGGATGGAAGTTTCTGCTATGGAGCTGCAAGGAAAGAAGGTATTGGCACGATATCAATGACTTCTGTTGGTACTTTAAGTCTTCAGCTTCTGAATGCCGGAAAAAGCCCCGGAGCCGTGAAGGGGCTGAAGTGGATAGAAAATTCAAACGGTGGAAAATTCATGGATTGTGGATGGAAGGACAATTCGAAATCGTCATGGGCGCTTTATACATGGTATTATCAGACACAGGCAATATTCCAGGGAGATGGAGGAAAAGGAGATGCGTGGAAGAAATGGAATGAAAGATTTCTAAAAGGTGCTTTGGTCAAGGAACAGGAAAAGGATGGACATTGGTCTTCACCTTATGAAAAATATGGAGAAAGCAAAAATGGGCAGGGGCATGGGGAGGGAACAGGATCCGTATTTAAAAATTCATCCCTGGATTTGAATATATATTCAACTTCAATGTGCTGTTTGATGCTGGAAGTCTATTACAAGTATCTGCCAACTTTCAAGATTGCATCTGCTGAAGGGAAAAAGTTTGATCTCATTGAGGAAGAAGAGGTTAAATTTGAATAAATGGGGTTCATTGTTATTTGTCACCAAATGGAAATGGAAGGATCTTCAGGATGTCATCTTTCTCAGGTTCGCAAAGGCATGAGGCGGCAGAATAAGCATACCTGAAGTTCTGCATTATCATAGATGAAAAGAATATCATTGAAGCAGTGAGCTTCAAAATCCTGCTGTTGGACCATACTTCAAACTTGGAATGGTTCTTTACAAGGCAGGTCATCCAGTCCTTTGAGGGAAACGACATGATTCCGACATTGTCACAGAGAGCAAAACCAAAAGGAGTATGGACAATGTTCATCTTTACGCCATAAGATTCACCTGAGAGCTTTGCCAGGGAACAGAGCAGGAAATCAGAACCTATGCACTCATCAATTACTGCTCCAACACAGAAATATTCGGGATAAAGCTCATCAGAACAAGGTGTTACAAAACCGAATTCCTTCATCATATAGGAGATTGTTTTTAGGGAATCAGGCTGCCACTCGGAAATAGAGGAGAGAAAATCGGTCCATGAGGTATTTATGTCCTTTGGAGTATCCTTGTCAAACCATTGTAGATGAAGTTCAGTAAGCCCCTGAAACAGGTCGATGCTTTCAACCTTCAGCTTTTTTGCGAATGAAGATCTGCTTTTTCTCGCCTTCAGAACCGCCTGTAGCTGATGTACGCGCATCCTGATCCTTGGAGCATTGCTTTCCTGAAGTGAAGATATGACAGAGTCGATTTTCCCGAAGGACAGCAGTTCCGCCATTGCCTGGTTTGCAGTCTGAGGATCATCGTCATCCAAAAGTGTTACAAGGCTTTTTATTTTGTTCTTGTTCATTCTTTCCAGAATTCTATTTGGTTTTGTCAGGAAATTTACCGGCAAGGGCGTTTTTTGCGATATCCTTTGCATCTTCAGGAAAAGCGCCGTTTATCATCCATTTCAGGAAATTAGGATTGTTAGTGGCAATTTCCCTGAGCGGGATTCCGTTGTTCTTCCCAAAACCTACAATTGGAACATTTCCCTGCCATCTAAATCTTCCTGAATTGTCAATCCATTCCGGTTTCCTGTTGCTGCAATAGGCATGGAGTTCATCAATATTGTCAGGCAGATCCCCATATTTCTTCAACTGGCCAGCAAAAACCTCCATTGTAGCGAGAATATCCTTCTCTGCACTGTGGGCATTTTCTATCTCCTTGCCACAGAAGAACTTGTATGCTGCAGCAAGATTTCTTGGTTCACGCTTGTGGAATATGGTCTGTACATCTATTATCCTCCTGTCATCGACCTTGAAAGACAGACCGGCCCTACGGAACTCCTCCACAAGAAGAGGCAGATCAAAATTGTTTATATTGTAACCGGCAAGATCACAACCTTCAAAGAACTTGAGCAGAGACGATGAAATTGATTTGAACTTAGGCTCGTTGGCGACATCCGAATCCTTTATTCCATGGATTGCGGTGGCTTCAGGAGGTATCGGTCTTTCAGGATTTAACCTTTTTGTCTTTACTTCAAGGTTGCCGTCAGGCATCAGTTTCGCAACGGAAATCTCAACTATCCTGTCGACACCTACGCTCGTTCCGGTAGTTTCAAGATCAAAGAAGATTATTGGTCTTTCAAATTTGAATCCTGGCAGATTGAATTCCATGCTATTTTCCTTCATTTTTCTGGTCAGGGGTCTTATATGGATATTCCGGTGTAGCGACACCTCCGCTGATAATAAGCTTCATACCGTCACTGACGCTCATCTCAAGGAATATGCAATCAGTTCTTGGTACGAAAATAAGGTTTCCGGCGGTCGGAGGGGCGAATGGTATGAAAACACAGATTAAATCGTTTCCGGTCCTTGTAGACATTTCATTTGGCGACTTGTTCTCGTTTGTTACAAATCCTATGGCATAAATGCCTTTTCTGGGATATTCAAAGAGAACCACCTGTTTGAAAAGACCTCCTTTTGATCCCTTCATGGCATCCACCACTTGTTTTGCAGTGGAATAGACTGTGCTGACCATAGGGATTTCAAGGATTATCTTTTCAAATGTTTGCATCATGCGACGGCCTATGGTCCACTTGGCTATCTGTCCAACTATAAAAAGGAAGACAAGGGAGACAAGCAGGGAAACACCTCTCATTGCAATCATGAACCACTGGCTTTCGGTGTCGCTGAAATCTAATTTTACAATGACAGGATCTATCCACTTGGTGATGAGATCGAAGAAAAGGAAAGCAAGCCAGACCGTTATTCCAATCGGGATGACGATGAAAACTCCCGCAATTATCCTATTCTGAATCAGAGTTAACAGTGAAAATTTTTGATCACTTCCCATAGGAACCTTTCTGTAAATGAAACTAATATGACGACAATTGTTTTCGATTCAAGCCGTTATCCATGGCGTTCAGGAAATATCTTCCTGAAATTGAATTTTCTGCAAATATCCGATATCAGTTCAGCCTCCAGCCGCCTCATCCTCCTTTTCTGTACGGGAGTTTCATCCTCTTCACCAGATACATGGAGAATACCATGGATTACATATAAGGCGACTTCGTCTGAGAAATTCCTGTTCAATCTTCTTGATGCCTCATCTGCAACATCAGTACAGATAAAGAGTTCAGCATCTATGTCGTTTTCGCAGCTTTTACCGTAATTAAAGGAAATGACATCAGTAGGTCCTTCATGCCTGACATATTGCCTATTAAGCTTGGATATGGTATCGATATCGACGAAATTTATGGCAATTCTGAAGTTCTGATTATTGTCAAGAAGACCGCAGAGATCACAGGCCCTTTGGACCAGCTTTTTCATCCCCGCTATTTCCGGCATCGGATATCTCTTCTGAGTTCTTGAAAAGATCATCATCATATTCTTTTCTCTCCTCGTCCTTAGGATATGTTACGCGCCCATGCATCATGGTTGCAAGGGTTTTTACGAAAGATTGACGGATCTTTGCCAGATCACCAAAAGTCAGGTCTGCATCATTCAATTGTCCATCCCTTATCCTCTTCCTGAAAATTTCCCAAACGAGAGAGTCGATCTTTGCGGCGGTCGGCTTTTGGAGGGTACGGGAAGCTGCCTCGCATGAATCCGCCAGACTTACGATTACAACTTCCTTTTCGTGAGGGAGGGGGCCTGGATAACGGTAGTCAATCTCTGACACTTTCGAGTCGGTATCACGCCCTTCATCGACGGCACGCTGGTAGAAATACATCACGAGATCAGTACCATGATGCTGTTCTATGGCATCCCTGATAATCTTTCTGAGATTATATTTTATTGCAAGATCCACTCCGTCCTTGACATGGTTGAGAATTACAAGGCTGCTCATCCTGGGATTTAGGTCATCATGCTTGTTCTCTTCTCCCATGTTGTTTTCGATGAAATATTCCGGAGTTGAAAGTTTTCCTATGTCATGGAACAATGCACATACCCTGGCCTTAATAGGGTTTGCTCCAACATCCTTTGCAGCATGTTCGGCAAGAGTTGATACAACAATGCTGTGATGATAGGTTCCAGGAGCCTCAAGCTGGAGACGTTTCAGCAGGGGATGATTATAGTCGCAGAGTATCAGAAGACTCATATCGGTGCTTATCCGGAAAACAATTTCCAGAATAAAAATTACCGCCATGGAAAGGGCTGACACAAATATACCATTTGCAAAACTGAGGACGGCGGAGATTATTATAAGATCCGTCCTTTCGGAAAGGGTCCAGAGATTTACAGTTTCAACAATGGGAAGGACGATTGATATGGCAAGAGTTCCCCTTAGAAAATAGCTCCTATAGTTTGTGGAATGCCTTACCGCAATCCCCGAGATCACGCTTACTATCATGCCGTTAATAAAGACATGAAATGAACTGTTAAGCTGGAATGCGGCGATAAGGGAGATGAAGAGCCCTGCATAAACAGCTGCTCGAAGCCCTATCATGACTGAAAGTATGATGGATGTCATTGCCAATGGTAGCACTGAAGAGGTTATCACCGGCGGTAGATTGAAGGCAGAGCCGAATACATGGAACATCTTTATTGCGACTGTATTAAAGACAAGGTTAATTACCAGGACTGTTCCCACAAGTGCAATCTTCTGATTGCTTGTAACGACCTCGGGATGGATATAGTAAAGATATATTCCGTTGAGAATCATTAGAAGCAGGCAGATTATCGAGGCATATCCGAGGTTTTTCCAGAATACTGAGTATCCCTTTCGGATTTCCTTTTCCTCCTTGTATGCCTGGAAGCGTTGGATTGCCTCCTTGTCAACCGTTTTGCCTTTTTCTATTATTGCATTGCCGCATTTAACCTCCACCTTTACTGGGGAAACGGATTCTTCTGCAATCTTCTTCATCTGTTCCGTCTTTTCGGAATCAAATACAAGATTCGGTGATATTATCTCCGATACCACGGTTTTTACGGCTGTTTCGATAGGCTTTCTATTTCCAGGTGAATAATATTTTGCGATATTCCTGGCAATCTCTATTGCAGCTTCCTCCGGCAATGGCATGTCTATCGATTTGAGGGATTTCTTCCTGAGACGGTCCTTCTCGTCGACGATCCTGAAGGTGAAAGGGGTTTTTTCCCTTAGCTCCTCAGGATTGAGGATCCCCCTTTCCATCATGTTTTCAATCTCATCAAGGAAAATCTTCCTTTTTTCCTGGGTTTGAAGGACCATTGAAAGGCACATGCATGTTTCATTTGTCAGGGATTGAACGATCATGGATGACTTGTTAGCCCTTAACGGAAGATATCTTTCTCCTTCCTTGACGGACATCCTTTTTTCGAGCTCCTGGAAGAATTCAGAGGCGAGAAGAATGGATTTTTCCGTAGCCTGCGAATTTATCCTGTATATGAGAGGCTCCTCACTTACAGCGTTCTCCCTTTTAATCCTAGTCTTCTCGGTGTCTATGTAAGAAAAGTCGAAATCCGCAAAAACCGTAGATGTCGCCTGCTGATTTTCAACAAATGAGATCGAAAGATCGTCCCCGCTTGGAAATACCATTGCCGCAACACATACGGCCCAGACAATGATAAGTATCAGGATCCAGATGGAATTGGATTTTTCAAAAGCTGTTCCAATAGTCTCCCCATGCCTGAGCCTCTGCCTGACCTGTATAAGGCCTTTCTTTTCGAGTTCACGGCGTTTGAAACGCTTAAATATGTTTTCCTTGATGTGCTTGAACATGGTTATTAGGATGTTTTAATTGGAAATTACACTTTTTTTCCTAGTACCGGCGGACATGTCGTCAGAATATGCATTTATGATTTTTTCAATGAGTGAATGTCTTACTACGTCTTTGGACGAAAAATGGCAGAAGGCTATGTCGGGTATATTCTTCAGGATTTTCTGGGCATGGATCAATCCTGATTCCTGATTCTTCGCAAGATCAGTCTGGGATGGATCCCCTGTGATGACGCAGCATGAATCAAAACCAAGCCTCGTAAGAAACATAAGCATCTGATCTCTGCTGGCATTCTGGGCCTCGTCAAGGATGACAAATGCATGATTGAGAGTTCTTCCTCTCATGAAAGCCAAAGGTGCCACTTCAATTATGTTCTTCTCCATCAAGGAGTTGACTTCCTCGAAGTCAAGCATTTCATAAAGTGCGTCGTAAAGAGGTCTGAGATATGGAAGTATCTTCTCCTCAAGGTTTCCAGGAAGGAATCCAAGATTCTCTCCAGCTTCTCTGGCTGGCCTTGTCAGGATGATACGGCTGTATTTCTCCGCAAGGAATTCTGAAACGGCCATAGCCATGGCCAGATAAGTTTTTCCAGTTCCAGCAGGTCCTATGCCGAAGACGATGTCCTTTTCACGAATGGACTGGACATACTTTAGCTGGGCGGCTGTCCTTGGTACAATCTCAGACTTTTTCCTGCCAACCTTTATACGGGATGAGAACAGGGTATGTATCTCCTTTTCGCGGTGATGGCGGTATGCTGAAAGAAGCTGTTCAAAATCCCTTTGCAGGACAGTATGTCCGCTTTCCCTGCTTAGGGATGATATCTCCTTGACAAATGAAACAGCCCTTGAAAGACGTAAGGAATCATTTGAGCTAAGCTTGATCCATAAGTCCCTTGAGACGGCATGGACATCCAGTTCCTTCTCGAGGATCCTCAGGTACTTGGGCAGATTTCCAGCAAAAGCGGAATTCAGGGCTTCTGGCCCTTCGAAATAAATGATTTCCTCTTCAGCCATTTTTGGTGGTTACTGGGCAGGGATATTTATGGTAGTCCCTGATTTCAGTTTTCCAGCATCGGAGATCTTGTCCTTGTTGGCTTCAAGGATGACGGGCCATTTGCTGGCCTTTCCATAGAACTTCTGAGCTATTTTCGATAGGGTATCTCCTTGCTGGACCTTGTAAGTCTGGGCTTCAACCTTATTCACACCTTCTTGCAAAGGTGGAAGAGGAGAAAGCTCAATAGGCTTTATAGGCTCAAGACCGATTGGGGATGATTCGATTGAACCGTCCGAGGTCGGCGGTACAGTCTGGGGAGCCTGCCATTCGGGATATGAATTGCTGATATATTCAGTCCACTGTTTTTCAGATTCGCTGTAAGGTGTCTGGGAAAGCTGTGGAGAAGAACATCCCGCAACAATTACTGAAAGAGCGCCGGCCACACAAAGCATGCTGAATTTCGTTTTCATAATTATGACCTTTCTTATATTGAACAAATTAATATACATCAACCTGTGAAGGATCGCAAGATCAAAACAGCATTGTGTCCACCAAAACCGAGATTTATGTTCACAGCGGTATTGATTTTACGCTCAACCGGCTTGTTCGGAGTATAATTCAGGTCGCATTCCGGATCCGGATTCTCATAGTTTATTGTAGCAGGGATTATCCCGTTCTTTATTGCAAGCGCACAGATTATTGTCTCAAGTCCACCTGCAGCACCGAGTGCATGTCCTGTCATGCTCTTCGTGCTGCTTATGCTCAATTTGGATGCATGCTGGCCGAACACGGTCTTTATTGATGCCGTCTCAAACTTGTCATTCAGAGGTGTGCTGGTGCCATGGGCGTTGATATAGTCGATGTCCTCAGGTTTCATGTTGGCGTGTCCAAGAGCCATCTTTATCGCCCTGGCTGAACCGGAACCGTCAGGAGCAGGGGATGTAATATGATATGCATCAGCAGTAGCCCCGTATCCCACAATTTCAGCTATTATGTTTGCTCCCCTCTTCTTTGCATGTTCAAGCTCCTCAATTACGAGGACACCGGAACCTTCCGACATCACAAAACCATCTCGCTGGGAGTCGAACGGACGGCTTGCCCTGAGAGGATCATCATTTCTCTCGCTCATGGCACGCATTGAGCAGAATCCTGCAAATCCCATGGGGGAGACTGTTGCTTCGGCTCCGCCAGTGATCATCATATCCGCATCGCCACGTTTGATTATCCAAAGGGCTTCCCCTATTGAATGGCAGGCACTTGCGCAAGCGCTGACTATTCCGAAATTAGGACCTTGGGCCCCATAGCGCATCGAGATGGAACCTGATGCCATATCGCTGATGAGCATCGGTATCATAAGGGGGGAACTCTTGTCAGGCCCCCTGGTATTGAGAACCAGACACTGCTGTTCGAAAGTCTGCATTCCCCCGATTCCACTGCTTACAAGGACGCCGACCCTTGACTGGTCAAGACCTTCAAGCTTTTGGGATATGCCAGCACTTTTAATAGCTTCATCTGAAGCGGCAATGGCATAATGACAGAACATGTCGAGGCGCCTTGCTTCCTTTTCGGACATATATTTGGTTATGCTGAAATTCTTGACCTCTCCCGCTATTCTTGTACGGAACTTTGATACGTCGAAACGCGTTACAGGACCAATGCCGGACCTGCAGTTGATCAGTGAATCCCAGAATTCCTGCACACTGTTGCCGACGCAGGAAATTATCCCCATCCCAGTTATTACTACTCGCCTGTCGTTCATTTCTGCCTCAAAATCGGTTAAGGAGCCTCAAGTTAAGAAAAATGGGCCACTTCTCGCATGAGAAATGGCCCTTTTGAATTTCAAAACTGATTCCTCATTTACTGCTGTTGGTGGCTTTCAATGTACTTGATAGCGTCACCGACGGTTGTCAGTTTTTCAGCGTCTTCATCAGGAATATCAGCGCCGAATTCCTCTTCAAGAGCCATGACCAGTTCAACCTGGTCAAGTGAATCTGCGCCTAAATCTTCGATGAATTTTGCTTCCGGTGTCACTTGGTCTGGAGAAACTCCGAGCTGCTGCACCACGATTTCTTTTACTTTGTCAGCTACTGAAGCCATTACGATCTCCTCCTGTTTTTTAATTAATCTTCACAATTTTTTTATATCAACAATCGGAATGTCCCATTAAATTGCATTGTATTGCATCAAAATCAAACGCAATTCAACAAAACCCCTGAAAGTTTTTACATCAGCAATCCGCCGTCAACATTGATCACCTGTCCAGTGATGTAGTCGGAATCGGAGGAACTCAGGAAATAAACACACTTTGCCACATCTTCCGGAGTCCCCTGCCTCTTCATCGGCGTTACAAGCATGAACGCCTGTGTCGCCTGTTCGGGCAGATTTTTCGTCATGTCAGTCATTATATATCCTGGAGCCACTGCGTTCACACAGATGTTCCTGGTAGCAACTTCCTTGGCTGTGGTCTTTGTCAGTCCGATCACCCCAGCCTTTGATGCGGAATAATTCGCCTGTCCGGCATTTCCCATCCTGCCTACGACGGAAGCAACATTTACTATCTTGCCGTATTGGGCCTTCATCATGGGGCGTAATACCGCTTTTGTGAAATTAAAAGTTCCTTTCAGGTTGACGGCGATGACCGCATCCCACTGCTCCTCGCTCATTCTCAGTATAAGGGTGTCTTTTGTAATGCCTGCGTTATTCACAAGTATGTCAACCTTGCCAAACTTCTCAATGGTGGCCTTTACGGTCGCTTCGGCTTCCTCATATTTTGTGACATTTGCAGCCAGGGCGATTGCCTCGATACCTTTCTGACGGAATTCCTCTGCGGTCTGTTCCGCGACTTCCTTCAGGATGTCGACGATTGCCAGGGATGCGCCTTCCTCGGCGAACCTTGCGCAAATAGACTTGCCTATTCCTCTGGCTCCGCCCGTTACAAGCGCGACTTTGCCCTTGAGCCTCTGTGATTCCATTGTTACACCCCTGTTTGGTTTTTTACAAAAAGGACTGAAATTATAACATCATTCCAAAATATTTCCATCAAAGATTGTAAAATTTTCATTATACAAAATTATTTACACTAGCCGTACCATTGATGTTGAAGGCAGCAACATTCGCATTGATACGTTTTACAAGACCTGTCAGGACATTGCCAGGACCGAATTCGATTACGGTATCTGCACCTGTGGAAAGAATTGACTTTACGCAGTCCTCCCATTTGACGCTTCCAGCAACCTGGCTCACAAGGTTGCTGCGGATTTCGCAGACGCTTTTTACGCAGGAACCGACGTAGTTCTGGGCGACTGGGATGACAGGATCCTTCATGTTTGTACCTTCAAGGACAGGTTTGAGGGCATCTCCTGCGTCCTTCATCATCCTTGAATGGTAAGCTCCAGCAACCTTGAGGGGAATGACTTTCTTGAATCCTTTTTCCTTAAATACTGAGACCGCCTTTGTGACCTTCTCCTCGGCACCGCTCACTACGACCTGTCCGGGACAGTTCAAGTTCGCGACATCAATGTCGCATTCCTGACAGATCTGTCTTATAGCTGCCAGATCACCGCCAAGTATCGTAGCCATTCCGCCCTTGGCCTTCTTGCAGCATTCATCCATCAGTTCGGCACGTTTTGCAACTAGTCGAAGTCCATCAGTAAAACTGAAAGTTCCGGCAGAATAAAGGGCTGCGAATTCACCGAGGCTCAGACCTGCCGAAGCGAGAGGTTTGATATCGGGCTTCTTCTCAGTGAAAGCAGCAAGGCATGCAGCGCTCATTGTATATATTGCTGGTTGACAGTATCTGCTCTCGGTAAGTTTTGTTTCTGGCCCGTTGAAGCATACATCGGATACAGACCATCCGAGAACTGAATCCGCCTCTTTGAATATAGCCGCCGCAGCCGGGCTCTGCTCAAAAAGATCCTTGCCCATCCCAACTGTCTGTGCGCCCTGTCCTGAAAAAACAAATACTGGTTTCATAGTTTTTCTTTTATTCGTTAATGTTTGAAAAAAGACAGGATTGCTTCCTGTCGACACGTTATGGAAAACGGACTGAAAGCCCGGAATTCTAAGGACAAAGGCCGTTACAAATACATCAATGTTTTTAAAATGCAAATATTATAAAAAAGGTATTGACATTGGAGAATGCTTTTGATAGAATTGATTCCGGAGACAGGGATATGGTTAGACGAATGCAGAGACTGAATCCGGCCAGTCCCCGACCTCCGGAGTCATCCACATGGTTCGAATGTCGGAATTCAGTCTCTGCTTCATATAGCGCCGGTTGGTTTTTACAGTTTTCCAGCCGGCGTTTTCTTTTTCTACCAGGAAATCATAAGTTCACCGGAGATATTTCCCAAATCCAGATGTTTTCCATTTGAATCGTCGCAGATTTTGAATTTCTGGAATTTTCCAATCAGGAAAGGGGCTACGGGATCCAGCAGCATCTTGACTTTATTTTCCGAACCAGGTTCATGATAGAATCTGACAGTGGCATTTTTAAGTCCGGACAGCCTTATCCTGCGTTTCAGCCCATGATATTCCGCAGTATGTTCAGAACAAACTACGCGTCCATTCTCCTCCTGCTCTATGAATATTCTGCATTCCCTGTGCCAGCTCTTTGGCATGTTGTATGAAGCCAACCCGTTCTCGATTAATGTTTCAGTTCCTGTGAAAAGCGGAATTCCCTGGGGCATGCGGATTTTCATGCCAGACGTAATGTCTGGAACAAATCCTGAAAAGAAAAATCCATTGGCATGGCGTCCTATCATTGTAATAGGATTCCGCCCATCCCATGAATATTTATTGAAACAGATCTTATATCCGAATTCCTGAAGAAGTATCCTTGGTAGTATCTCAGGATAGAATGTTTTACCGGGATCCATGGGTGAGAGAAGGTGTCCTGAAGATGAGGATTTCCCTGAAACTGTTCCCCTTAGCCAAACTATTTTCCCTTTAGTAAATGATCTCGAGATGGCAATTATTCTTGATTTCTCTCCCTGTGTCGCTTCAGCGATTACTTTTGTTCCAGCTTCGTTACTATTGTCAATGACAGTTTCAATTCCACCTCCTGAGACGATTGGATTATGCGTAATGGAATCCGGCATTGTTCCAGTCCTGAAACAATCTGTTACGTAGTCGGCTTTTATCTTAAAAACTCCCTCTAGCGGATCAATTGCCTTTAGGTTCAATAATTCCCTGATCATCTTGCAGGCATTTGCAATAGGGCCGTAAAAAAGAATCCTTCCCCCGTCTTTTGCGAAGTTCGCAAGGATTTTAACGCATTCCGCAGAAACTGTAGCCGCAGGTACGGCAAGGATGGATTCCTTGAATAGACAAGGCTTTTTCTTCATGGACTTGATGAAGTTTGTCGTACTGATGACAGTATTGATTGGAAATCCCTGGTTGATAGCCCCGCATATGAACCAGTCGCCGAAGAAGATCTCGTCCAGGCGTTCCCCTGCAGCAATCATATCATGATATTCATCGAAAGGATATACCCAGACGACAGGGCTTGGTGCATCAGGTGCATGGGAAATAGCTTCGAGGATTCGAGGATTGACCTCGTTCGGAACCTGATCCGGCATCTCCCCATATGAATTGTCAACTGTCAATATCGACAACTTGTCTGGATTCATGACATTTCCATTGGCATCAATTCTGGATACGGCTAATGGAAGATAAATATCATGGGATTCCCGGTTATATCTATCGAGCCATGGGCTGTTTCTAAACCAGGGATCGTGTGTGTAGAACCTGTAGATATAGGATTTGTCGGGAAGATCCGCGATATGCGACATCCAGCCTCCTATCTCAATCCCAAAATCTCCATTTAGAGCAGCCCAGGGGGAATTTGGAGGAGGTTGAGGTTTGAACTTCTTGTAGATTTCCCTGATTGGAACTGCATCAGAGGAGAGATCTGTTCCAGAAGGGAAATTACTTCCTCTTGTCTGGACCGGGAACTTGCATTCCTTTGTAAAATCCCTCCAGAAGATCAAAACTTTTTCACGTGTCTCAGGAGCTTTTTCAGGAGTGAACTTGAATCCGTCGAACAACGCGCCACGATAAGCCCAGGTCTCGAGGCCGAATCCAAATCCATTTGAAAGCCATATGGCGTCAAATCCCATGTCTTCCATGAATTTCTGGGACTGTCTTCCGAGATATGTCCCCAGGCTTATTCCATGGGGTATGCCTTTGGGAAACCCGGCGTACGGTTTGCTGTCGGCGTTCAGTGTTGCGTAACAGCATACGAAGCTCCTTGCGCCCATGCTGTTTGCCATACAGATCTCATTGTGATTCTTGTATTTGAATTCGGATTTTGCGAATTCCGGACCGGGGTCGAACGTGGCTATTAGGTTTATTTTCTTTCCGGAAACCTTTTTGCCGTACGTCTTGATCTTTGATATGAGATTCTTCAGCCAGCGATAGGTGAATTCAGGTGGATTCTTGATATAGGGAAGGGGCCTTCTATGGATGCTGATACCTTCAGGATCGTTTGGATCCGGATCCGGCCATCTGGGATTAGCACAACCGATGTATTTGGCCCATTCGAACTTGTCATCGAGCCTACCGGAGTATTCGAGGATCTCTGAACCGTCTGAAGCCCATAGCAGTATTGAAATGCTTTCCGCATCCTTGTATAGAGGACGCCATTGTTCAAACAGGATCTCAAGGACTTTATTAATAGTTTCGGATTTTGTATCCCTGAAAGGCTTGAGACTCATCTCAAGCGTAATAGTTGATATTTTCATGGGTTTCCTTTTTGAATTTATTTTCTAATTATGTCTTCTTCAACGGAGAGCGGGTTTTCCAACCCGCGGTACTATTCCCATGACGCGTAAGAAAACCCGCCCTCCGTTATCTTTGAGGTCCCTTCAGTTTTTCAGTTATCTCTGTGGCTGAATTCAAAATCCTGGAAATAATTTGTTTTTTGATCTCATCGGTAAATCTTGTCAGCGGTATGCTCCAACCTATCGCAAGGACTGCCTTGCCGGAAGCGTCAAATGCGGGAGCGCCATAAGCCGCAACTCCGCTGTTGTTCAGGTTGATGGCCTCGGCATATCCATTTTCCTTGATATAATTTAATTTTGACAAGAAGTCATCCTTATCATTTATGTCGGGATGAATGGAGATGTAGTTTGAAAGGAATTCCTGGCTCTGGCATGAAAGAAGCGCCAGGCCAGATGCCGTAACATGCGGATTTGAAATTATTCGCCTGTTTGGAGGGGCGACGGAAAGCTCACGTGTGGACTGCCGCCAGTAGACACTAAGCATAACTCCTCTTTCCATGGTGATAGCAACAGTAGTCTCATTGAATTCATCGAAAATCTGATCAATATATGGTTTTGCGAACTCCGCAATCTTATCCGGAATATCAACGGCATTGCCGAGAAGTACTGCAGCAATTCCTATCTTATAACGACGGCTGTTCTCATCAAAATCAAGATAGCCGGTTTTCTGGAGGGTTTTGAGTAATTGCTGGGCAGTTGCCGGATTGATGCCGGTGAGTCTGGAAAGTTCCCGAACTCCAATCCAATTACCTTGAGAAGCAACAGCATTTAACAGTTTGAAAGCTTTTTCTACTGAGTGTATCATGTGTATTGTATAACAAAACATTGTTTTGTAATATCATACAAATTATATTGTTTTCTGCCACTGTCAAGTCCCAAATAAATAAAACAATGGAACTTTTTCAAACCATTGAAGTAGGCTGATAATTCTTTCTCCATTTATTTTTGGGAGTCAAACACAGGAGCAGCTTCCTTGATTCTTGATACTTCCGGATTACTTTGCTTCTCTGCGATAAACCAAATATCCCATAAGGAGAACGCAATGTCCGGGAAGAGACGCTCTGCTCATGTAAAAGCAATGATATGCCTGATGTTCATCCTATCTTCCATCTATTCCGTAATGCTTTTCTCACAGGACATAGTCAAGGGAAAAATCATCAATCTGCCTAATCCAGGATTTGAAGAAGGGATTGAAGGTTGGAAGATTGGAAAAGAGGATAGCGATATTACTGCGGTTAATGCAGAAGCTGCCCGCACTGGAAAAGCAGGCCTGAGGATAACTGATAAATCGGGGAAAGCAGGTTCATCGTTGTATTCAAAATCTTTCCCGGCCATACCAGACAAGGAATATGTGGCACAGTGCTACTCCCGTTGCGTCCAAGGTACGGGAGGTAGTGGAATGTACCTTCAATTTCTTGATGCTGAGGGAAAACAACTCAGTGGCAGTTCTCCAGAATTTGCTCCACTTACCGGGGTACGTAATTGGACGAAATCGGAAATTAGTGCCTATGCCCCGGACAAAACAGTGTCTGTTCGCATATGGTTCCATTCATATGGCAGTGCCGTTGTTACCGAGGATATAGACGATGTTCTTCTCTACGAGGCTGAACCATCAGCTTTTTCAAATCGTCCCTGGGAGCCACAGTATAAGATCCGTTCTGATGAAAAAAGGAAATTAACGGCAGCCGACATCATAGGTCCGGACGGTATCGTCTATCCAGACTTCCGTTATGCCGGTGTAAGAGGTGGAATTCCAGAAGTTCCTGGTGTGAAAGATCTATCCGGGTCAATAAAGACTGACTCGGATATATCAGGAATTCTTATGAAAGCAGTTGATGAGATTCCCCAGACAGGAGGGGCGATACTTATTCCAGAAGGAAGATTTTATCTTGGTTCTCCTGTGCAGATCACCAGAAGCAACATTGTCATACGCGGAGCCGGGCGCGATAAGACAAGACTTGTGTTCAATTATGCGATACCGAAAAAATCACTTCAATTCTATGGGATTGAACCGAAAATCCCATTTGGCTATTTCGAAGTACATGCCAATCCGGAGAATCTGCGAGGCATATACCTGTATTCGGGCGATGAACTCGTCAAGTCAGTCGTATATCACCAACATTGGGGGAATACTTTCTTCTTGCGCATCTGGAATGGGGAAGTCCTGAAAAAAATTGGTGCCGGAATCCATAAGCTCCGCGCAAAAGCCGAATATGAGGACGGAACAAAAGTTGAAAAGGAAATTGAAACTCTCGTATCCGAGACTCAACCTTTGGAACGGGCGCCAACCATGCCGGGAGTGATAGAGTTCACCGGTGAAAAGACTGGTTCGAAAATCCTGCTGTCAAAGGATGGTATACGAGGATCAACTTCAGTAACAATAGGAGATACCTCTTCTTTTGTTGTCGGGGATATTTTTGAGATCGAGGCACCGGCTTCGCAACGCTGGAACGATCTCGTTAAAAACGCCTGCAAATGGGGATCATACAGGGTGAACCAGTATAGGATTACCGGAATTGATGGGAAAACGCTTCAATTCGGGCAGCCTCTCAGGATAGATTTTCCTGTAATAGACGGATCATTTGTGATCAAGTTGAATACCGTTGAACGGTCAGGAATGGAAGATCTTACAATCGAACAGACGGAGAATCTCTGGATAAACAGCGCATCATTTTCCTATACCTGGAACTGCTGGGTAAAGAATGTAAAGACGGTAAAATCCGGTAGGAACATAACATACTTCATGAATTCCAAGCACGGTGAGATAAGAAACTGCATATTCGATGATGCCTGGTTCAAGGGTGGTGGCGGAACTGCTTATGCCGGATTCGAGCGTGCATTCGACTGCCTAATGGAAAATGTGGAATCATTCAACCTGCGGCATGGTCCTAATCTGAACTGGGCCTGCGCTGGAAATGTGATCCGGAATTCCACATTTCATGGTAGTGACGCGCAATGGCATTGCGGTTGGTCACATGAGAATCTCTTTGAGAACTGTGTAATATCTCCGGACGGAAAAGATGGCGATTATGGATTTGGCTTTTATGCGACACCTCCGGAAGACAACGCCCACGGACCCATCGGTCCCAGAAACGTTGTCTACAACTGTGATGCCTCTTCACCCAAAGATGGTATGCAGATAAAAGGCATGAATGAAAACTGGATCATCCTTTACAATCGGCTCAACATCGGCAAAGGACGTGCTATTTTTTTCAGGAAAGCTAGTTTTGATCATATTGTCAACGGGAATGTCTTCTGTATAAAGGAGGCCCAGAATCCAGTCATCTTGCTGAATGATCCCGACTGTGTAGGTAATGAGTTCAGAAATAATAAATTTTACGGAGCAACTTCTCCGGCGATTGGTGGACGCGCAAAGCCTTTAATTGATGAGAACAATCAAGTTTTCCCGTATGAGGAAGCCCCTCGTCCGGCACCGGTAATCCCTTCCATATTCGAATGGCAGCGGAAGACATATCCTCTTAATTAGCAATATGATGCATTTAAACGTCAGGAAATTATTTGACTTTCCATATATGGTGCTATATTAGCACCATGAAGACACAATATAACAAAAGCATAATTGGCAGCGTTGAGGTTCTCCAGGAAGTCCTCAGCCAACCAAAACCGGTCGGGAGCCGCGAACTTTCAAGGATCCTCAAGGAAGAACATACTCGTGTAAACAGGATACTTGGAACTCTCTTCAAGGAAGGGTTCCTGAGCAAGACTGAAAAGAAAAAATATTATGCCGGCCCCGGAATCCACATCTTGGCTGCTCAGGCAATCCATAGCTCACCTCTTCTCAGAATCGCGCTCCCAGAACTTAAAAAACTTAAAAATGAAAGACGTGCAGTCGCCCTTGCTGTACTTTGGAAAGAATCAGTCTGCTATCTTGTCCATTCGCGTCCGCACCAGACCCTTGAAGAAGGCATAGGTTCCCATGAGCTATATCCCGCACGGAAATCCAGCCTTGGGATAATGCTATTGTCGAAAAACAAGGACAATGATGAAGTGGATCTCAGAAAGGCCCTTAAGAACGGATATGCAAGGCTCGATTACCAGGAAGGAACAGTGTCCTTGGCAGTCCCAATCTGCGATCCACCAATTGCCGCCATAGGTTCATCCATTTTAAATCCAAGCGAAGAAGAATTGCATGACACCTTGAAGTTGCTTAATGAGATAAAATTGGAGATAGAAAGAAAAATAGCTGAAGATGAGAAGGAAAGGATTATATGAAAACTATCGATCCAAATGATTCCGTTCTTATTGAAGCTGAAAGTTTTGATGATATTGGAGGCTGGGTGATAGACCAGCAGTCGATGGATGTAATGGGTTCACCTTATCTCCTGGCGCATGGACTTGGAAAGTCCGTGGCAAATGCCAAAACCCAGGTGAAATTCAAATCTACAGGAAAATATAAAGTATGGGTCCGCACACGTGACTGGGTTCCTCCGTATGGTCCGGGAAAGTTCCGTCTTCATGTCAACGGTAGTCCATTGGATAAGATATTCGGGTCAGATGGAGACGGTTCATGGCAGTGGCACAACGGCGGAACTGTTGAGATTAAGGATACATCTGTAAATCTTGAACTTGAAGATCTGACGGGATTTGATGGACGCTGTGACGCCATCCTCTTTGCGAAATCCGCAATTTCGGATTTCATCCCACCGAATATAGGGGAGGAGATGATGGATTTCAGACGAAAACTACTTGGGATTCCTTCTGTTCCTTCAGATGCAGGAGTTTTTGATCTTGTCGTTGTAGGTGGAGGATATGCAGGTGTTTGCGCCGCGGTTGCAGCCTCACGGTTAGGCATGAAAACAGCTCTCATCCATGACCGTTCAGTATTGGGAGGAAACGCTTCAAGCGAAGTCCGTGTCGGGCCTATGGGTGGATTAGATGAAAAGCCTTTCCCGCGCAACGGAGACATCATGAAGGAAATTCTTGCTGCATCCGGAGGATCTCAGTCCGGAGGATTGCGTTCACGTCCGGACGATGCCCATGTCCGCAGGATAGTCGACGCCGAGAAAAATATCAGACTGTTTCTCGAGACTCACATTTACAATGCAGTCATGGAAAACGGGAGCATTAAATCCGTATTTGGAAGGAATATAAGGACATCAGAAGAATATTTCTTTGGAGGAATGTTCTTTGCCGACTGCACAGGTGATGGTACTGTAGGATATCTTGCCGGTGCCGATTGGCGGATGGGCCGTGAAAGCCGTACTGAAACCAGTGAAGAACTGGCTCCGAGGAAAGCCGACAACACGATACTTGGCATGAGCAACCTCTGGATTGCCAGTCATACGGCAAAACCCGTCGAATTTCCCGGCTGTCCATGGGCTTTTCATGTCACACAGGAATCCCATGAGATCCCAACACCGAAATATCCTCCAAACTTCGGTGAATTTGCATTTGTCGGCGGCTGGAACTGGGAGAGCGGTTTTGATAAGGATCCGATAACAGATGTAGAAACCGTAAGGGACAACAATCTCCGAGGCATATTCGGTACTTGGGATTTCCTCAAGAACCGGAGCAATGAAAAAGAGAAATATCGGACGGCGGAACTCGAATGGGTAGCTTTTATTGCAGGTAAGCGAGAATCACGCCGGCTTATGGGTGACATCATACTCAATCAAAATGACATGATGAGACCAATAATCTATCCGGATGCATGCGTTACTGAGACATGGTATTTCGATATGCACTTTGCCCATCCGCATAACAGCCGTTTCTTTCCCGGGAATGAATTCAGATCATTCGCCTATGATGATCCCAACTTCGAGTCTATGCGTGGAAAATTAGAGGGTAAATTTACGCGCCCGGAACCATATCCTATCCCTTTCCGCTGTTTCTATTCACGCAATATACCCAATCTCTTCATGGCCGGCAGAAATATAAGCGTCACGCATGTCGGACTGCTTCCCGTGCGCAATATGAACACGACAGGTATGATGGGAACTGTGGTCGGAAGGGCCGCGTACATATGTAATAAGCTTAAGATCAACCCCAGAGAATTATATGAAAATCATCTGGAGGATTTGAAACGGATACTGAGAGATTCGGCAGGAAATGCATCATAAGTAGGGCGGATTTTAACCCGTCAAACTGTCGGGATTAATCCCGACATACTTAATAGGAGTATCATGAAATCAAATAAAAATACTCTCTGGCTTCTGATCGCGGATTCAAAGCGCGAAGACCTGCACTGCGCGATTCCGAGTATCGCCTGGATTGCGAAATCCGCAGGTTCTCAATTCGAGTGCTATCTGGAGTCGGAAAGGGACGGAACCCTTTTTGCACGCAACGGCAGCACTGTCATCGGCGGACATCATCACCAGCAGTTCAATTATCTTAATTCTGTGTTTGATGTGAAGTATATCCTTCTTGGGGAAACATCTGTCTTCAGATCATCAATTGATGCCTTTGGAGCAGAGATAATCGTCGAATCGGATTCCCTCCTGAAAGTGTATGAGGCAGTACTTTCACTGGCAGGAATTTCATGCATAGATGAAGCAATATTCACCAGTTCGGACATTGTGGAAATCAATGGTGAAAAGTTTGAGATAGAACCGTATCTATATCCGGAAATATGGTTCCGTAGGGCACTGGCATTTCCAACTTCACTTGCGAATTTCGCAAAGAAAAAATTCAATATAAGGAAGGCATCTTCTCTTTTCGTTTCTCCATCGGAGAATAAATCTTTGAATAAGCTTTTCAATGATCTGGTTGAAATTGATTCCGTCCAGGAAAACGACAGCTACGGGAATATTTCTCTCAGGATTGCGGAAAGATGGAAGCACAAGGCGAAAGCACTTGCCTTCGCTGATCCTGCCGCAATACGAGCCCAGCTCGCTTCACTCTGCCGCGAGGACAGGATAGCCGTCTATGAGGAGAAGAACAAGATCTCTCCAAAGGATGTGGTCTATTCGGCCTATACCGAGGAAAAGACGAATATAGCCGACGATGTCATAAGACTTGCTGATGAGATCGGGAATAAAGTGCTTGTCGGACGCCAGACCGGGGATGGAGATCTCTTTGCCTGGTCGAAGGCAGGTCTATGCCTGCAGATCATGGATCCGAACCGACCTGCATTTCCAGTGGTGGCATCTGTCACTCACCGCTGGAATAAAGGAAAAAAAGGAATCTGGGACGAAGAACCTGATGATGAAATGCTCCTCAAGTATGCAAAGGAAGGAAAAATACTTTCGACTCTGATCTGGCATTCGGGAGAGATGGCTCATAATGAGGCGATGCTTGCATTGTTCGATCTTATTTCCTTTACCGGGGTCAAAATGGGATTCGGTGTTCATGCAGCCAGGTATGAGACATGTCCGCAGATGTGGGAACTGCTTTCCGTCCCGAAATCCAAAGGAGGAGTTCTTGGTCATGCGGAACCTTTGCTGCACTCAGGAGGAATGGGTGTTCTTGCAGAAGTTAACTGTCCAGCGAAAATACTCAGAAATCACTGCAACAACGCTATTTCAAGAATAAGGGATTTAGCGGGAGAATATTCGCCAAAGGGATATTATGCATTCATGGACAGCGACTTAGCAACTCTATCATTTGTCAACAGGCCTGCTTTCAAGGCGGTAAAAGAGGCAGGTCTCGAATATTTCATTTCTTCTGTGACGCCGGGACGGAACCGAATTGTGTACAAGGAAGGGGATTTTACGGTTATCAATCAATCATGTCGGGTAGTCCATCCGGCATCGCCTTTTGTAAGAATCACGACAGCCGACGATCTTAAGACATCACCGCATACAAGGCCGGGCTGGATGATAGGAACTCTTGATGCACCAGTAATAGCTTTTGCCCCTTATATCTGGAATCACGGTTCGCGGTTCATGCAGCTCATAGACAAGATAAAGAATTCATACGTGAATGTCCTGCCGCAGACAATAGCCAGATATTCCCGGATCCTAAATGAGAAAAGATATGTCTAACTGACTATCCCTTGGTCTTGATGGAGCTTTTAGACCTGGTTTCCTGGAGTTCCACCTTTGCCTGTCGGTGTTCCAGAATTGAGAGGGACAGTTCAATCAGCTCTTTGGCCTCGTCCGGAGTCATTGTACCTACCGTGACCATGTCCTGGGGTCTAATTGTGTTCCAGACGAAGTTCAGGGCCTGGAAAGGACGCAACTGACCGGCAGCCATGGGCTTAATGGTCATCACTGGCTTCTTTGCATTCTGAATGACCTTGGAAATCCAATCGACTTCGACATGCATCAAAAATCCCATTGAATTGTAGATAGCGATATAGGTCTCAACGTCGAGTTTTGTTTCATCGGCATAGATGATGGCTTCAGGCATATGGGTGCTGAGTCCGGGGATCATGCCACGTTCGCGGATGAGCTTGCATAGTGGTTTGTATTGGCGTACTTCACGGGTGCACTTGTCGACCATGGAATCGGTGGCGCCCTGATGAGGAAGACAGAAAGTCGCTCCAAGCTTCTGCATGTCATCGAGAATTTGGATGCATTCCTTATTGTTGAATCCTTCCACAGGCGACTTTGGGGTTACAGGAAATCCAGGAGTTGAAACGACTATACACTTGACACCTGTTCTGTCCTCGGCCTCCTTGATCGCATCGGCCAATGGAACGACATTGATAAGTCCCATAATGGTGTCTACTCCACTTTTGAAGTAAACCTCAAGGATATCGGCGATCTTCTTCCTGTCCTTTACCATCGCCTTGATGTAGTCGTCCTTTGATCTGCTGGTATGGCTGTATCCCAGGAACCAGTTGGTACCGATTATCATTCTTGAAAGCGAAACACCGCCTACATTTGTACGGGGGAATTTACTCATGATGGAAGTTCTCCTTTAGAGGTACTTTTTTGAATTTGCGATAAGATAATATATGAACCTATAAAGGCAAAGAGGATAGGTTTAAATCCCTATCGTCCTCCAGAACCGGAAAACGGATTGAATCCCTATAGAATATCTTGATTCCCTTTCGATTTTGACTAACTTACGCTACCATGAAATCAAAATTCCTATCAGCTGTTAGTGCCATTCCACTCATTGTCGCCGCATTTTCAGTTGTCGCCGCCGATCCGCGAAGCGCTCTTTATCCTGTCGACTGGAAACCGGGCTTCGCTCTCCCAACTGGTGAGAGACTGCAGGACTTTTCCTATGCGGGTTACCGAGGAGGAGGCGTGCCTCTCCCGGAAGGCAATTTCCTCCCTGTTATTGACGTTTCGCAGCAACCCTATGGTGCTGTCGCGGACGGCAAGACCGACGCACAACCCGCGATACAGGCTGCACTGGATGCCGCAGCAAAGCAGGGCGGAGCCATCGTCTTCCTTCCTACCGGTCTCTACCGGCTGGACAATGATTTGCGAGTGACTGCTTCGAAGATCGTACTGCGTGGGGCAGGAAGTGACAAGACGAAGCTCTGGTTCACCGCGGCAGGAGACAGCAATCACAGCTTTCTCCGCTTTCGTAGTCCCGACTACAAGCAGGAGGTGCGGCATTACCTGACCGCCGATGCGAATACGTCCGACCGCGTCCTGCATGTCAACAACACGGATGGTATCGCGGTCGGAGACGACATCGTGATCGGTTTCTCCTTGACCGATCGCTACAAGGCCGAACACGGAATGGAGAAGCTTTGGACCCTCCGGAAGAGTGGAGCATGGGTGGAACGCTTCTGGCGCACCGTCACGGCGGTGACGGAGAACACAATCGAGGTGGATGTGCCACTGCGATATCCGGTACGCATCGCTGACAAGGCAGCGGTCAGCAAGGTCGAAGGAGTTCTCGCGGAGTGCGGAGTCGAACATCTCGGGATCGCGAACGTCGCACCGATGGATGACGCTTGGACGCGCGTCAACTCGAATGTGATCCAGTTCTGGGGCACTCGCGATAGCTGGGTGCGTGATGTTCACAGCTTCGCCCCACCGGGGAGCGAACGGTACCATCTGCAGAGCAAGGGAATTCAGATCTGCGAAAGTAAGCGAATGACGATCACGGACTGCGTGCTTGAAAACCCGCAGAACCGCAACGGTGGTGGAAACGGCTACCTTTACGAACTCGCGCGCTGCGACGAAGTGCTCGTGACCGACTGCCTCGGGCGGAACGGGCGCCACAACTTCACTGTCAACGGCGCGATGGGCGCGACCGGCTGCGTCTTCCGCCGACTCGTCTCGGAAGGAGGGTTCGGGTTCCTTAGCTATGACCAGTTCAAGGAGCACGAAGCCGGCGATGCGAAGGCAGGATTCACGGCCTATCCGGACATTCACATGGGACTCACGATTGCGATACTCGTCGAGAACTGCCGTCTCGAGGACGGCTGAGACGCCCGTAACCGTGGAGAGATGTCGAACAGAGCCGGTATAACCACTACCGACAGCGTCTTTTGGAACAACCATGGAGCGGGCAGGATCACATCTTTCCAGTATAAATTCGGATATGTGATCGGCTCCGGTCCTAAGCTCAAGGTGATTACTGACGACAAGTCTCTCCCCGCCGCCTTTACCGGCACCGCACCTGCGGACTATTGCGAACATCTTGGCGAAATGGTGGAACCGCTGTCCCTATACGACGACCAACTCGCACGGCGGCTGGGGACGAAGGTGAAGCATGTCGCTCCTTCTCCGAAACTGAGTCCGTGAAAGGATAAAACCGTTCTACCAGATTATTTTCCGGGGAATCTTGACCATTGCGCCGGAATTGCTGCAGACGATGCCGGCAACTACGTTGGCTTTGGAAAGGATTTCCTCAAGGCGTTTCTTTTTCAGAAGGCCTATTGCAACAACCCCTGTAAATGAGTCACCAGCTCCGACAGTGTCAACAACTCTTACCTTCTTTGAGGGAACTGAAACATCTTCTGAGCCTCTTATAATCCTAGCGCCTTTGGATCCTTTGGTCAGGACAAATACATCAAGATCAAACTTTTTCATAAGGCCTTTGATAAGCTGATCCTCATTTCCCTTCAAAGACATCATTTTTGCGACAACCGGCAGTTCTTCGTCATTTATTTTCAGCACATTTGCCAACTTCAAAGACTCTGAAATTGAGGCTATATTGAAATAATGCTGGCGGAGATTGATGTCAAGAATTCTGATGCATTCCGGATTAGTGCCGGATACGAATTTTAGTATGGTTTTCCGGGTTTCTTCTGATCTTTGGGCAAGGGTTCCAAAGCAAACAGCATCGGTTTTTTTGGCAAGTTCAACTAGTTTTGAGCTTAATTCCACATGATCCCAGGCGACATTTTCCTTGATCACATAGCATGGTTTGCCATGTGAATCGAGTTCTACATCAACTATGCCGGTCGGAAAGGAATTTTTGGAAATATAATCAGTTCCCAGGCGATGGCTTTTCAGTTCCGACAGTATCTCTTCTCCATCAGAATCGCTTCCTACAGAACTGACCGGATAACTTTCGGCGCCGAATTTTCCGGCATAATATGCGAAGTTCGCAGGGGCGCCGCCAAGTCTTCTATTATTGGGTCCGAGAACGTCCCAGAGTATTTCACCTATCCCAGCAACAATGAATTTTTTATCAAGCATGGGAAATAAGATAATTCCCGAAGGGACATTTGCTACTAGTGCGTAGCATAAACTGGAGTTCCATTGTAGGAACGACCGACACGGAGTCCCTTGGTATTGGTACCCTTGTCGAGGCTGTTTGACTGGTCCCCCATCTGTGCTGGATTAATTGGTTCGATATGGAAGTCACCGAAGAGGATGTTTGCCGATTCAAAATGAGCGAACCATAGGGCGTTCTCATTACCGGTCATACGTCTTGCCCAGAATCCTTCGGATGTATTCTTCAATGAGGCACCGCCTGCGCTCGTATCTGCTAGCAATGCCCACTGGGATGGACTTGGTACCCCATTCAAACGATGAAATGCCCATGCCCTAGGCTGAGTTGGAGCAAGAGGATTAAGGTTTCCCTCCACATAATAGGCTGGACGCTCATCATCACCGATCTTCCAGACCGATACGCTCATTTGGTACATTCCGTATGAATAGCTCATATCCCTGTATGCCCAATCAGTTGGTTTTAAGGCACATATGTTATCGTAAGTCTTGGTGACAGGGCATATGAACACCATCCTGTTGTTACTGTCAACATATCCTCCAGGAAGAAATTGCACCTCGTTACCGACAGGGCCATTAGGAGGGCGGAACAGATATAAGCTCCACGGGGCATGCTGTTCTCCGGGACCTGGTTCAAACCAATAGCCGGTAGCGGAAGGGATGACGGACTCATAATCGGAGGCATATGTCCCAAGGCCAAGCCCGCACTGCTTCTGATTTGATGCGCATACGACTTTCTTTGCAGATAGCTTTGCATTGTTCAGTGCCGGCAGCAGAAGTGCTATGAGAATTGCGATGATCGCAATAACTACCAGTAATTCGATAAGAGTAAATTTGCTTCTCATGATTCCTAATAATTAAAAGTAGTTCCGTCTTTGAGATAAAAATATTTCCATGCCTGTGGAAGAGCATAGAGATCTTCCTTTGTAAGGGATTCGGCATGGGCGTCGTAAAAAGATACGTTAGCACTGTTCCGGTGGATCAGGTGAATTCTCCCGTTCCAGTCTGATGTTCCAGTGGGCTTTATTCCTCCAATAAGTTCTCCGGTCCTGACAGATCCGTGGTTGGTATATGAATCAGATATCCATACAATGTTGGCCGGGGTGGGGACCTTTTTGAGGTATTGGACATGCTGTGAACTGCCGTCACCCGGAAGAATCTGCTTTGCGAAGTTCCAACCATTGGGCAGGGGAATGGCAGGCTTATACATCCCGAAGGCATAATTAGTTGAGCCCCAGTCATTTGGATTATCCATGAATATCCTGTTTGCAGCACAGCCATAGGTGGCGCTTTTTGGAACATAAGTCGGACCGTCATCACCTATTTCAGTGCTGTTTGACTGGTTTCCAGAGAGGAATCTCGGCCAATGATGTATTTTTCCGCCTGAATTCGTCCAGGAAGCTATCATGGTGTCATTCCAGTCAGTGGAATAATTTATGCAACCGAGGGTGATCTGTTTTTGATTGCTCATACACAGTATCTGTTTTGCCTTATCCTTTGCTCCTTGCAGGGCTGGAAGCAACAATGCAGCAAGAATTGCAATTATGGCAATCACAATCAGAAGCTCTATTAGGGTGAATTTCTCTTTCATTACACACTTCTTATTCCTTGTCTCCTTGGTACACTCTGACATAGTCCACATACATGTCAATGGTATTGTTATAGCGTTTCAGGTTTACAGGCCAACCGCCGCCGGTCGCAAGGTTCACGAAGAAGAACCAGGGTTCGGTCTTTGAAAGCTTTCCAGTAGGATGGCGGCCGACCTCGACATTGTCGCAATAGTAGATAGTATCGGTCATGGTGATTTTTGTACCATAGACGTGGAATGTGGAGAACCAGCTGGACTTGCCACCGATCTCTGTCATCTTGATCTGCTGGTAGATTCCTTTCTGCTTCTTTCCCTCCTCTCCCTGGTTCCAGTAATGAGTGGCGATCCAGTAGCCGGTCTGCTTCGGACTTTTCGGACCTTCTCCACCGTAGGCTTCGATTGTGTCGAGTTCATCTGCGGGTTCCTTTAGTCCCTTGTAGACACTGCGCGTCATCACCCAGAATGCCGGCCAGGAACCGGGTGCTGTCGGACCGATCATGCGGCATTCGAAGTAACACGGGACATTGGCCGTAAAACCTGTCCCGTCCATTCTCAAGGAAGAAATGAGACCGGTTGAATTAGTATTTTTCGAACAGCGGATCCTCATATAGGAATCAACCTGCGAGAACGGATTGTTCGGGGCTTCGAAGTCGGTAAATGGGACTGAACTGAAATCTCCTCCTCCGGGCTTGTGTGAACAGTATGTTGCTCCCTGCCCATCCTTTGAGATGGAAAGAGCCTTGTCGAAATCATCAACATAGATAAGTTTCATCCCTTCGGCAGGAGAGGGAGGATCTTTTGGAGCACCTTGGTTCCATAGGACGCCACCCTTGTTGTAGAGCTGGAGATAGCAGTTGTCCTTTTTCTTTTCATTCCAGGTATGGATTTTTATGGTGACAGGTCCATGAGGGAAATCGTCGGCGGGAAACTCAATCGTCCCGGTGCCTTCGGCATCAAGTTTTATGTTTTCTGCGAACTTGCTCTCAAACCCCCAGACATCTGGTTTTTCTGCAGTCGGCTGATGCCAGCAGGAGGCTTCGGCATCGGTCATTCCCTTTGCAGAAAACTTGATTGTAGTTCTACCTTTGATATCGGAACAATATCCAGGTGAATCCACGAAAGTCATATATGGTAGTTTCACGACAGGCTCCGGAGGAGGGACTGGACCTCCTGCATGGATGAAATTCCACTGTGCGGAGAACCAGTCCTTTTCTGTAGGTTCCTTGTCAATGTCACATGTGGCATATCCGAGCTTCTTCTCTATGTTAAGGAACTTGTCATTGGATCTGTTTTGTATTGATTTGATCGTTCCATCGATGGTGTTGAGTGTCCAGTGTGCTGTCTTGTCCGAGACATCTACGGCAGTGCACTCACACTTGCCTTCTCCATTTTTGATGTTGATATATTCTCCGGTCGCCTTGTTCTTGATCATCCTGAAACCGTCCTTGTCCTCCAGTATCCATAGATAATCTTCCGTATTGCCGTCACCGTATTTGAGCTCATTCCCGGCATCGTAGAGGTATTGGCTTGAAATCCATCTGTTCTGGATCTTGTAGACAGTGACATTGTCATTTGATGTCTTTGAAGCATCTGCCTTCTGTTCTTGTGCAAGAACAACTGGTCCGGACATGAGAGCGATTGCAATAAGGATTATTGTTTTCAATGGAACCTCTTTTTTCAGTAGTTGAACTTGTTCATGCTATAATCGAAGTAGTAGCTGCATTTTGATACCGTATTGTTGTAGAGGTCAATGGAACCGAGGGATTCAACATGACCATCGAAATAGGTGTGGACGGCATTCCTCTTGCTATGGATCAGGCGGATCCTCGCCCCGTAGTTTGATGTCCATTTGCATCTGAAGCTTCCGAACATCCTTCCCCTCAGGTTGAATGATGGATCAATTGCGGAATCCGCAAGCATTATAATACCGGACGGGGAAGGAACTTTTGAAAGTACATGGTAGTACCAATCCAAATTTGTAGCCAGGCTGAAAACTTTTTTATAGGATAGCTTACAGGGAGCAGGATCAATATTGTCCGGGTCGTATATGGCATAACCGTAATTGTCAACATTGTTCGTGGGAATGGTGAAATCCTTGAGATAATATTCTGTTGAGGGACAGCCGAGTATTCCTGTATTGGCGATATACTTGTCGCCATTTGAGCAGAGTCCGCTGCACATATTGCTTCCTGTAATGACTGCAGTCCAGTTTACTATGGCACCGCCGCTGACCCACATTGCCGTCATCACTCCATTCCAGTCGTTGGCATAGGAGGCAATGGCGAGACCGCATTGCTTCTGGTTGCTGACGCACAATATTTCCCTGGCCTTTTCCTTGGCCTGCTGGAGGGCCGGGAGCAGAAGTGCGGCAAGGATTGCGATGATCGCAATTACGACCAGCAGCTCTATAAGGGTGAACATTGATTTTTTTCTTCTATCAATCATGCTTCAATCCCTTTTCCAGTGCATATCGGCAACGTTGCCGATACCTACTATTATATAATGTATCGATTGTATTGTCAATACTTTGCAATGACTTTTTGGAAAAAATAATTAGAGCCCGGATCATATGCTCTCACGGACGATCAAAGAGGTGTGCAAAGTCTCTGATCTGCAAGGGGAATTGAAATCATTGATTCTACGCATCAGGAGGACAATTGCACGTTCCGCTATTTTTCTGATTGGCTGTGAAATCGTTGAAAGAGGAGGGATGGTATACTTTGAAACCTTCATGTCGTCAAGACCGCATACTGAAACATCTTCAGGTATGCGTACGCCAGCCTCGGTAAGCGCCTTGATGGCTCCGATCGCACTCGCATCATTGACACATATTAGGCCATCAAAATCAATTTTCCCGAGTATCTTCCTGATGCCATTGTATCCTTCTGTAAAAAGATCAGGACAGAAATTCAGGGGATAATACATTTGTTTCCCAGTACTGATTCCCTTTGATTTCAATGCCGCTGTATATGCCTGCCCACGAGGACTTTCAAAGCAGTCCCCGAACAGAAGAATATTCTTTCTGCTCTTTTCAACCATCATCGAGACTGCATCAAAATATCCTTTTTTGAGATCTATGGTCACCGAATCAAAACCTGGAGACTGGCATTCATAGAAAACTGTTGGAATCCGGTTATTCTTCAATACCTTGGCAATTTCATCATCAGGGGCGTAGGCAGATATTATTCCTGCCGGGCGACTTCCCACCGCATCCAGAAGAAGATCATTGGCCTCCTCAGGTTTCAGGAAATCATAACTGTGAAGATGCCACTTGAATCCAGCTTTTATAGCCTCTTTCTTCAAGGCATTCAATTTCTCAATGTAAACCTCATAGGTATAGTCCGGCATTATGAAGATGACCGTATTGGAACTGCTCATTCTGAGATTCCTGGCAGTCATATTTCTGGAAAATCCATGCTTGCGGCAGCAGGCGAGTATCTTATCCCGGGTCTTTTCGCTGATGTCTGCCCTGCTGTTCAGCGCGCGAGAGACCGTCGAAGGGGTTACCCCGCAGATTTTCGCAATCTCGACTACATTGATCTTTTTCATGACAGTATAATACGCTCAATGCGAAAATAAGGCAAAGAAAATTTATTTTCCCAGTATCTCCTTCACCTTTGGGAGTATTTTCTCGGAATATCTGGCATATCCTTCCGCAGTCAGATGCACATTGTCGGATCTTATCAGAGTCTTTGATATTGAACCGTCAGGCTCAAGGAACTCGCTTCCAAAATCAAGATAGAAAATGTCCTTGTTGTCTGCAAGCTTCTCATACTGGGCATTGACATTTTTGATCATCTGGCGCCTGACATCGTCAGCCTTCTGTCCGACAGGGAATACCCCAATGAGCAGTATTTTCGTAGAGGGGGACATCTTCCTGATGACATCAATCAGGTTCTTTGTGCCTGCGGCAATGTCCATTGCATCAGCGTTGAAGAGGTTGTTCACGCCGATCAGGATTGCCACAAGCTTGGGCTGGAAATCCTTGCCAAGACCCGAGTTCTGCACTCTCCACAGGAGATGTTCCACCCGATCCCCTCCGTTCCCAAATGAACATGATTTCAAAGGCACGAAATTCTTCGCCCATGCTTCCTTGCCTTCAGCTTCCCAGGCGCCAGTTATCGAGTCTCCCATTATTACGAAGTCAGGTTTCTCCTTTGCCATGGTCTCGACCATCCTCTTGTGTCTTGGCATCCACCAGTTGTCAGGCCTTGAAACTGGGATCATTGTTTCAGGTACGTATTCCGACAAAGGGATCTCCTCAAGTTTGATTGAGGAGACATCGAGGCTGCCAGGTCCCGGGGCATAAATGATGAATCCGACATTCTTCACATCCGTCGGACCTCCTGCGAGGGTAGCAGTATAATCCTTCCATTCTTCCGTAGTCTGTATGCTTGCCGATGCGAACGATCTTGGTGTTCCCATCGCCTGTATCATGAATTTTAACGGCGACTTTGATGGACTCCTGGCCTTTATGGAAACCTTGAACGCCTTCCTTGCATTAAATTCCTCCATTTTGTGGAAGAACTGGATCTTCCCCTTATCCGGACAAACAACTCTCATGAAACCGGCTGAGCCTTCTGACTGGAAGGAATAGACGCAGTTTGCTTTCGCCCAGGCGGATTCATCGTACCAGCCATCCGGAATCGAACCGCTGACGAATTCCTTCTTGGGCATTTCCTTGAACGTCTTTGAATCTCCGAAATTAGATTCGAAGATCAAGTTTCCGGCGATCAGGTTTTGAGATACGGCAAGAACAGCCACGCAAACCACTTTCAATTTCAACGGAATCATAGATTTCTCCTATGTTTAATAACTGAATTTAGGGTCAAAATACTTTCCTGCCGTGGGAACATCCGGCAGATACTGGAAATTGTTGAAGGCATCTTTTTCCAATGAAATATGTCCATCGCAGAAGATGATGTTCGCGGATTTGTTGTGACGGCTCATTATGATGTATGGGAAACCGAGTGAACTCTTTGATCTTGAGAGAGTTGAAACACCTGTCAGGGGAGTGTCAGGAACTCCGGGATTGGACAAGTATAATGATTCAGCTTTTGCAGAATCAGCAAGAAAAACAGTCAGAGAAGGGCTTGTGCATGGCTCTCTTTTTGTGATGCCATACGGAGGAGTTGGATTGCCCCTCAGTCCAGAATCACCGCCAAAGAAAAGATTCATTCCATAATGGATGTTCCACCAGGTGTCGGCTGATGTCGGGGGCTGCCAGGTTCCAGTGCGGAAGTAGTCGGTTGCCGACGGGCATATGAAGATATCCGTCTGTTTCATGGAGAGATATCCTTGGCGATAAAGCTGGCATGGCCAGAAATATCCACTCTTTGCGGATGGAGGCCAGTTGTTATTGTCACCTTCATAGGAACAGCACAGCAAATTGCTCTGTCTCAACTGGTTGGCACAGTAGGATGCCCTTGCCATTTCTTTTGCAGTACCCAGAGCCGGCAGAAGCAATGCTGCGAGAATTGCAATGATCGCAATCACCACTAGCAGCTCGATCAGAGTGAATGCCGACGACTGACGACTGACGACCGACAACGGATTATGGCATCTTGCATCTAGCATTGTATTTTTCATGATTAACACCTCATTTTTTCAAGAGATCCATGGGATCTTTTGTCGGTGAAGGAGTTGTTTTGCCGCCATAAAACAAACGCGGTATTCCGGCATTGCCAAGTTTATCATATGCACATGCTACGAATGGCTTTTGAATATCCAGATCCTTGGAGATTTCCGTAACCTGTAAATCCCATGAAACTGGAATTGAAATTTCCTTCATGCCCGGATTCCAGATTATGATTTCCCTGAGTTCACAGGGCTGGCCGTTTGCGGAGAAGGCTGTAATATCGCCTTCCCAGCCGGTAAATCTTGCCCCTCTCATTGGCATCCAGCAGATCTTTTCAGAATCTCCTGTTGCGATGAATGCGCTTTTTCCAGTTTCAATACAGCGTTTTTCCCAGCGAGAGTCAACACGGTAGTTTTCCATTTCGGAACGGTATGTGATTTTAACTGATCCTGTTGAAGACGTCCGGATGCCAATCCATAGGTCCGTTGGTTTTTCACAGATCATTCCAGGAACATATAGCCTGAATTCAATTTTCTCCTTCAAAGTGCCCTTTTCGTCTATTTGGGAAATGTTGCTTGCCTTAATTTGTCCGTTGACGGGAGAGGAGGGAGACCATCTCAGAAGATTGCCCTGTATCAATCTCATTTCCGCTGGATCTCCGGAACCCTCGCACCATTTCCATTCAAATTTCTTCCCATTGATTTTTGAAGACTGAAAAACCGGACCGCAATCACCGGCTGCACTATTTCCAAAAAGCTTATGGCGTATAAGAGGATCAACTTGATCGCGTTTTGGCAACGGAGCAGGAGAGAATGATTTTCCCATGCAGGAAGCTGTTATACGGCAATATCTGAAGGGGTCGCCGTTGAATCCATCATAATCCCAGGCCGGCTCAATAAAACCACCTTCCTCGAAATCGTTCCATTGAGTCACAATTATCAGGTCCGGAGCCACTTCCTTCGCCATTTCCAGCCCTTTTATGTAGAACATTCCGTCCTCGGCATCCATCCGTCCTTTACCCGTCTCTCCCCTGTCATTGTTGTTGTTGAACTTCGCATATACCAGAATACCAAGCTTTTTGCCATATTTCTTGGTCATCTCCTTTGTTCTGAACAAGTCCTTCCGCACGTCTTCCCAAGGATGGGGACCTGCTCCATATGGGGGAGTATGGAGGAACCAGCTGTCATTCGGACCAAAGAGCATCTTTATCTGAGGAATTTTTAGATATTCGTCAACAGCGCCCATTTCAACGATCCAGTAGACGGGACCTGCAATTTTTTCGACCTCTGTCATGTATGTCGACATATCCTTTGCGCTCATCCACTTGTTCGAGTTCTGGAAATAGTATACTGGCAGTCCATCCATCTTCTTCCAGCCGGGACGAGATCCATAATTTTTCACCAAGGAAGCAGTTCTGGATATGACATTCTCCAGTTGCTGTGATTTTGGATTATTTGACTTGCGGAACATTATCTCATCATGAACCGCGATCGGATAATTCATCTTCTCAGCAACAGAAAGAGCTTTGTCGAATATTGGCAGTGGGGTAAAATCAGTTCCGCTGTCCCAGAGGGAAGGCCAGAGATGGATATGAAGACAGTCGAGACCTGCGTTCTTTGCGGTCTCCAGCTGCCAGCGGATGACATCTTCCTGGCCCGAATCATAGGGACCTATCAGCGGATACCCTACACAGTTCAAGTAGCGGCGCCAGGCAGAACCTGGAACAGTTTCCTCAATAGTGGTGGATGGATCGAATTTTCCGAAACGCTTTAAGCTTTTCCAATGTTCCCAGGCGGGAACTGATGGATTCGAACCAAGAGGAGATCCCCACCAGATATGCCATTCACGCGCCTGGACAGGAATCTTAAATCCTATTTTCAAGGCTGCTTCCACTGCAGGATCAGGTTTAATTGGTTTCATGTCGTTTTGCCCCTGTGATGGAAAAGCATAGCATGAAAAAATGACCGCTGAAATGCAAAAAAGCCTTTTGGAGATGGCATAAGTCATCTTGCCCCCAGATTTATTGGAATGTCATTTTCTTTTACCGCTGCGACTTTCCTCACAAAGCCGGTTTTCCTTCCATTTCTAATTTCGGTAATATTCTCAATGCATGAGGAAAGGAGGGTTTTGCAGTCAAATCCTATCCTGATCACCCCCGATGGGGACGGATGGACAAGTGGAAAATTCGCATGAGATACAACATCAATGTCCTTGCCTATCACCAGCCCTGAAGATGCGATTCCTTCTGCTGCGAATGAAAGATGGTTCTCATTGGCGATTATAAGGCCGTCAGGCCTTTCTCCTTCGGTTCCGTTCATCATCAGTTCTATGAGGTTTTTTGTCCAAGGGAGCGAATAATTGTCTGTTCCTATCGCCTGTATCCACCGTGGTCTGGAATTCAGTCCTGCATTAGACAACTGCCGATGGTAGTAGCTGATTCTATCCAGGGAAAACCGAATATTGGAAAGGAACGCAATTTTCTTCCTACCCCTTTCCGCGAGTTCGGAGACTGACTTTTCGATGAATGAGTCATAGTCGCAGCAGACAGATGAAAGTTGCGGTTCGTGGAGTTGTTCTTCAAAAAGCACTGTAGGCACGGAAGGATCTCTTATGAATACCCCTTCTCTTATATTTCCAGCACCCAATATGACAAGGCCAGAGATGCAATTGCAATTAATGTCGTATACCAACTTCTGATAATCGCTGTTCTTGCCTTCTGAAACAAGGCCACGGTAGATATTGAATCTTATATTACCTTCTACATCATATTTGGCGGCGACTTCGGACATTGTCAGCCAGAAACTGTCCCAGCTCTCCGTGGACGGCTGTGGAATTGCAAGTCCATAGGTATGAAGGTGAGGGGGCATTCTTGAAACCTGTGTGCCGAAAGTTCCCTTTGACACAAGGAATCCATCATCGATCAGAGTATTTATTGCACGTTGAATTGTTCCGAGACTTGCCTTGTAATCGGAAACAAGCTCGCTTCTGCCTGGAATCCTTTCTCCCGGCTTCAAGCGTCCCTTGAGTATCTGCTGCCTTAGTTCTTTTGCTATGATTTCTGATTTCATATTTTATAAAAAATGAATCTATTTTCTATTAATTATAGATATAACAATAGAATATTCAAGTTAAAAATAGAAAATAAATAGAAAAATAATAGTAAATAGGCACAAAATAATATGAAAGAAGGATGGATTTAGATATTCTTCAATTCAGATTCAAACTCTGAAAGATTTTTTGCCTTATTTATGATATCGGAATTCTTCAAGGAAAGTGCGAACCTCGCAATATCGGAAAGGGTCTGGAGATGGTTTTCCGGATTGTCGGATGCTGGGCTGAGCAGAATGAAAATGGCCTTCGCATGATCATCAATGTTCTGGAAGGATATCCCCCCTGAGCTTGTACCAAGCAGGATCGTCGGTTCATCAATATTTTCGCAGTGCACATGCATAAGGATCATCCCATCGATTATCTCAAGTGCCGTAGGGAGCAGTTCCGAACAGAGCATTGATGCAGTATTTTCAGGTCTGCTCACGCGTCCACGGAGGAAATTTACAAGGATTTTCTCCACGGCCTTCTCGGAATTCATATATTCGATGCCGAAGACGGTCCTTTCTATGCTCATGAGTTTCCTCAGAGGGCTTGTCATGCTGGAGGATTGAGTTTCCTGGTACCCGACAGTGTCCCGTGTTTCCGATGGATAAACGACTATGAGGCTTGTATTCGGAAAGTTCTTTGTAAAATATTTAGGAAGCTTGTCCAGCGCAGGCTGCCATGCCATGCTCCACTGCCTGCAGCTGAGAAGAATTACAAGATCATTATCTCCAACAGTATGTCCGAGGATAGAGAAAATGTCCGACCATGATTCGACAGTTGTCAACGTTATTGAGGAGGAGGTCTTGGAAGGATCAAAAAGCGTAGTAGCCTTCTGAATGTCGAATGACGATACGTATACAGTCGTTTTCAGGCCTGACTGCAGAGAAAGAGTTTTGATCGTCAGTATTGCCTCATCAAATCCTCCCTGTCTTTGGGACATAGGGGGGATCACAACAATTATTTTGTGGAATGTATTGACCGGCTGTTCTATCTTGCATACCAGCAGGAGTTCGGAGGTCTGTTCGAGCAGTCGGTCAAGGATCTGCCCAAAGATCAGCTTTGGTATCAGCACTTCCCCCTTCCATCCGATTATTATGCATGAAGCCTGAATTTCAATGGCGGTCCTGGAAACACATGCTGCGATGTCAGTGTCAATTCTTGTTTCCGGATGCACTGGTACGTCTGCTGCTGCTGCGTGGATGATAGTCTGGCTGAGCATCTTTTCTATCCTCGTCACATCCTCCTTCACACCGGGACCGTCTATCGCAATCGAGACAGGATATATCGGATTTCCTGATTTCTTGTCCCTTATCATGAATGCAATGTCCATCAGATGGGCTGAAGTAGTGGGATTTGAAAGGGGGACGAGCAGTTTCTGCTTTTTGTCAGAGGTATTCATTGTTTCCGTAGAACTTGAAAGTGCCAGTGCATATCTTCTGCCGAAATGCTCAGTGATCCATGGTCCAATGATGCATGTTGCAAAAATGACCGCTACCGTGGCATTTATGATGTCCTGGCTGAAGATGCCAAGTCTTATTCCTACAAACGTGGTCGCCAATATCACTGCGGCGCTGCTTGACGTAAGCCCGAATGATATCATGATCTGATTCAGGTCATACTTGAAGAAAAATCCTGCCACATACGAAGCTATGAACTTCGAAACAAGAATAAGGACAAGCATTATTGAAATAGTCTTCCAGGTCTCGATGCCGGACATGAAGGCGTTTATATCGACAAGCATTCCGACAGAGACCAGGAATACAGGTATGAAAAGAGTGTTGCCTATGAAGTGGACCCTGTTCATCAGGCGGCTCTGGTCAGGAACGAGCGTATTTAACGATATCCCCGCCAGAAAGGCACCGATCACAGGTTCGAGTCCAGTGATTTTTGCAATGCTTGACAGTGCAAGAAGACAGAAGAAAAGGAACAGATAATCTGCATTGTCATCCTTCGATGTCCTATAGAACCATTTGCCTATCCTTGGAAGGATGATGACGCTTACCAATGTCAGTATGATGAATCCCGTAAACAGGCGGAACCAATGTACGGAATGGCTCGGGTTGTCACTGATGTTGGCTACTCCGACAAGGACAAGCAGCGCCAACATGTCCGTGAGGAAAGTCGCCCCTACCGCTACGGAAGTGACAATATTTTTTGAAAGTCCGAGCCTGCTTACAATAGGATATGAGAGCAATGTCTGGGAAGATAGTAATGCACCGAAAAGGACGCAAAAAAGCACAGGAGAAGCAGTATCAGGCCTGGATAAGAGTTTTCCTCCCAGGAACCCTGATGTCATTGAGATCAGGAATATCAGAAGACCAAGAATGATGGTTTTGGAACGCTGGTTCAGGAACTGGTTGAGATCTATCTCCAGTCCGGCTATGAACATGATATAGAGGAGTCCTACAGTCGACAGAAGCTGCATCCCGTTCTCGAAGCCGAGAAGGTTGAATCCCTTGGGGCCTATCACGACTCCTGTCAGGATCAGTCCGACCATTCCGGGAATCCTGAACTTCCTGAATACAAGCGGGACGAACAGAAGTATGACGGCAAGAAGCGCGAATACCGCTACAGGATCCTTTATCGGCAGGTTCCTGTTCGTCAGTTCGGAAAGATTTCGCAGCATCTCCACGCTTTATGCTCCAGTCAAACAAAGAGTTTATTCATCATCCAGCGAGTAATTTAGGATGGTAATCTGCCCTTTGAATATACGCTTGTCAATAGCGCATATTGAGTATAAGTTTAATCATGGCTGAAAATAATGACAGTGCTTCTGAGAAGGGGGTAGCAGGCAAACCCAGGCTTCATGAACCCCAAATACGCCCCACTATCCTGTATGTGGGCGAGGTGTCAATACGTCTCTGCAAGGACATCTTTGACATACTTGCGATGATTGGGGAGATAGCTGAAGCCGTATGGTTCGCGTTGAAGAATCCCCGCAAGATAAGATGGAGGGAGACTCTCTACTACATGGACGTCTGCGGTGCGGACGCCCTGCCGATCTCCTGCATGATCTGCTATCTGATGGGGCTTATCCTTGGATTTCAGGCGGCTCTGCAGATGCAGAAATTCGGAACAGACCTTTATGTTGCGGACCTGGTCGGTCTTTCCATCGTGAAGGAACTCGGCCCCATGATGGTAGCAATGATATGTACAGGAAGGGCCGGCTCCGCCTTTGCCGCTGAAATAAGCACAATGAAGGTTTCAGAGGAAATCGACGCAATGATCACCATGGGCTTCAATCCCAGCCGGTTCCTCATCATTCCCAAGCTTCTCGCCCTTGTGATTGTAATGCCCGTGCTGACCGTCTTTGGAAATGTTGTCGGGATAATCGGGGGAATGACGGTAGGAGTCTTCAGCCTTGGACTTCCCGTGATAACATATTTCAACAGAACAGTCCTGATCGTAACGCCGAGGTTCTTCATGGAAGGGATCATCAAGAGCGCAGTTTTTGCGGTCCTTATAGCAGCAGTAGGCTGCCTCAGGGGGTTTGAAGCAAAGAACGATACTCATGGAGTAGGTGCTGCAGCCACGTCGGCGGTCGTCAGCGGCATATTCCTGATAATCATAGCAGATACCCTGCTGACATACCTGTTCAGCAGGTTCTGAGAGAAATGGAAAAAAGGGAATACAGGAGATAAAATTGAAGAAGACAGATTTTTCAATGCATATACAGATATTCTAATTTCTGTCTCTTATATTTTACATGGCGATTTATGAACAATGAAACTCCAATGATCCAGGCGATAGATCTCACCGTAGGATACGGTGACACTGTCGTTCTTGAGAATTTGAACTTCTCCATCAACAGGGGGGAGGTGTTTGTCATAATAGGAGGATCCGGCTGTGGCAAAAGCACGATCCTGAAACACCTGATCGGTCTCTATGAACCGATGAAGGGAGACATACTGATCAAGGGAGAGAGCATAGTCAAGGCGGACTGGGATGGGAAAAGAAGGATCATGAGATCATTCGGCGTCCTATACCAGTCAGGTGCCCTTTTCAGCGCCCTGACCATTGCCGAGAACATAGCTCTCCCCATGGAGGAATATACCAACTGCAGCGAGGAGGAGATATGCCGGCGCGTCGAAGAAAAGCTGAGACTTGTCGGACTGCAGGGTTCTGGATGCAAGATGCCTTCAGAGCTCAGCGGAGGAATGAAAAAGCGTGCCGCTCTCGCCAGGGCCATGGCGCTTGATCCTGAGATACTTTTCTTTGATGAACCTTCGACAAGCCTGGATCCTGTCACGGCCGCAATGCTCGACAGGCTGATACTCGATCTCCGCGACAGGCTCGGGACCACAATGGTCATAGTCACTCATGATCTCGACAGCATATACGCCATCTCCGACAGGGTCATAATGCTCGACAAGGCTGCAAAGACAATTGTAGCCCGGGGTAAGCCATATGAACTTCGCAAGTCGAATCCTCCGCCATCGGTCGAGGAGTTCCTGGACAGGGCGGGACTGTCAAGGAAAATGGAATGATTTAGTTGCGTATTGTGATATTTATTATTTATTAACAGCATAATTTGGAATTTATACCGGAGATAGGTATGGACTGCTTCAGATGTGCAACGACAATGAAGAGAGAGGTCTACAAGGGGATTCTTGTGGACAAATGCCATTCCTGTGGCGGTATCTGGCTGGACAAGGGGGAATATGACTCCATAAAGAACAGCATCCCCAAGGACAGGGATACTCTGGTAAAGGAAGCGAAGAAGGAGATTGTTTCTGAAAAGAAAAGGATGTTTTCCGTGGTTGGACTTTGCCCACGGTGCCAGATTGGTCGCATTGAACAGAAGAAAATCCTTGGAATAGAAGTCGATTCATGTCCTGAATGCCACGGATTCTTTTTTGACAATCAGGAACTGGAGAAGGTATTGGAAAGGGATTCAAAGAGGGGAAATAAGGCCGGATTCCTTAATTTCCTGAAGAAAGTCTTCTCAAGCTGATATATAGGTGACATATGATTGAAGCAAATAAATTCAAACTCGGACTTTTCGTGGTATCAGGGATTTCCCTTCTGATACTTGTGCTGTTCCTCCTTGGAATAGCCGACGTATTCAAGCCGAAGGTGGAGTTCATAACTTTCTTTGATGAGTCGGTCCAGGGGCTGGAGAACGGTGCGGCGGTCAAGTTCAGGGGTGTCACCATCGGAAAGGTCTCGAATATAACCGTCAGACCGAGCGATAACCTTGTCAGGGTGGACATGGAGGCGGATCTTTCGGCGATCGACGTAGTAGGACAGGAGAAGCAGAGTGTCATTACAAGGAAGGCTGAGTTCTTCTACAGGATGGAGAAGGAAGTCGAGAAAGGGCTCAGGTGCAGGCTTGATCTGGCCGGCATAACCGGAATGAAATATGTGGAAATGAACTATTTTGATCCTGTAAAGTATCCAATTCCGGACATCGTTCCTCCTAAGGGAGTCCGATATATACCATCTACCCCCTCATTCCTTAGGGGATTGAGCTCAAACATCACATCGGCGCTTGCAAGAATTGCCAACGTCAACTTCGAGGAGATATCATCCGAGCTTATCAGTTCCCTGAAATCGTTGAACACGATTGTCAAGGACCAACGGGTTAACGGCATCATCCAGAAGATGGACAACATCACCACGCAGCTCGAGACCACGAGCACGAATATCAACAAGGTCATGACGGAATCCAACCTCAAGGAGATGTCCGAAGACATTAAGACTAGCCTTGCTTCCATCAAGGATCTCTCCAAAACCCTTCACAAGCAGATGGAGGATGCGAAAATAGCTGAAACCACGGCCACGGCCCGGAAAACGATGGAAGATGCAAAGGATACCGTGAAATCATTCAGCGAAGTAAGCGGCGAACTTTCCAACACCCTCAAGAAACTTGACGAGGCGCTTGACTCCTTCACTGAACTGATCAACAACATCGACGAGGATCCGAGCTCAATAGTGAGGGGCAAGCAGAAGAGACCAACCAAGTTTTAATGTAGCATTAACATAAATGGTGAATCATGTCCAACACTGTCTTTGAAAGACGTCTCTCGGAGATTGTCTGGAAACATAAACTTGTCATCTCGAAGAAGAATGAAATAAACAGGAACTGGAACAATGGCTGGTTCAGAAGATACATAAATCCGGTCATCACCCGCGAACATATTCCACTCCACTGGCGCTACGATCTTGATCCAAAGACCAATCCGCATCTCCTTGAAAGGCTAGGAATCAATGCCGTTTTGAATCCGGGCGCCATTGAACTCGGTGGCAAGATCTATCTCATCTGCCGTGTCGAAGGTTTTGACCGCAAATCATTTTTTGCCGTTGCGGAGAGTAAGAACGGAATAGACGGATTCAAGTTCTTCGATTATCCGTGTGTCATTCCGGAAACGGATGATCCGGATACCAACGTATATGACATGCGCCTGACAAAGCATGAGGACGGATGCATATATGGCACGTTCTGCTCTGAAAGGAAGGATCCGGACGCACCTCCGGGAGATTGTTCCAGCGCAGTCGCACAATGCGGAATCGTCAGGACAAGGGATCTGAAGGACTGGGAACGTCTTCCCGACCTGAAGACGAAGTCCGCCCAGCAGAGGAACGTCGTTCTCCATCCTGAATTCATCAATGGGAAATACGCCTTCTACACGCGTCCACAGGACAGCTTCATCGAAGCTGGAAAAGGAGGAGGTATCGGATGGGGACTCTCGAAAAAAATAGATGGTGCTAAAATTGACGATGAACAGATAGTTGATCCGAAGGTATATCATACCATCAAGGAATCTAAAAACGGTGCAGGCGCAGTTCCATTCAAAACCAAGGAAGGCTGGCTGCACGTGGCCCATGGCGTAAGGAACACTGCCGCCGGACTCCGATATGTCCTCTATGCATTCCTCTGCGATCTCAAGCATCCTGAAAAGGTTACACACCGCCCCGGCGGATACTTCATCGCTCCGATGGGAAAGGAGAGAGTAGGGGATGTTTCAAATGTCACCTTCTGCAATGGTGCAATCATGAAGGACAACGGCGATATCTTCATCTATTATGCATCTTCCGATACGAGGATCCATGTTGCCACTACTACTGCAGATATTCTCCTCGACTATGTGATGAATACCCCTGAAGATGGCCGTAGATCGGCGGCAAATGTGAAACAGCGCTGTGATCTTATTAGGAAAAATCTCAAAGTTGCTGAAAAGAACAAGCTCCTCAAGCAGGCTATCGGATGAAGGCGAAAGAAACTTCCCTCACCTATTGTAATCCAATCCCCCTGCCTGATTATCCCAGGGGGAGGATGTGCCGTCCGGAACATGATTCTGGATCAGGCTGGCTGAACAACGGAAGGTGGCACGATTTCCGCGAGACAGCCGATCCGAGCGTCCTTTACCATGACAACAAGTGGTTCCTCTATCCTTCCGCCGGAATGGCGTGGGTCAGCGAGGATTTCACCACTTGGAAACATGTGAAGATGAACCTTTATGACATCGGTTACGCCCCGACGATCATGAGGCACCGCGGCCGATTCTACCTGAACGCCTCAGATTCAAACAAGTCCATAATGTATGTTTCAGATAATCCTCTTGGTCCTTGGAAAGAAGTCGGTCCGGTGACAGGTATTGATGGCAAGATACCAGATGGTTACTGGGATCCCATGTTCTTTTCCGACGACGATGAGCGCGTATATCTCTATTACGGATGCGGAGCACCGGCAATACGTGGTCTTGAGATGGATCCTGACAGACCGAACATTGCGATATCTGAGGCTAAGAAGCTTTTCGCATACAATCCTGATCATGAATGGGAAAGATTCGGTGAGTTCAACGAGGATCCTTCACAGTGCTGGGTTGAAGGTGCATGGATGTTCAAGAATAAGGATACCTACTACCTGACATATTGTGCTCCGGGAACGCAATTCGCGACCTACGGAATGGGATGCTATGTATCGAAATCCCCTCTCGGACCGTTCAAATACCAGAAGTTGAATCCTATACTCCGCAGGACAGACGGCCTTGTCAGAGGTCCGGGACACGGATGCATAGTGAGAGGTCCGAAAAATACCATATGGGCTTTCTACACCTGTCTCCGTTGTTACCATCATGTATTTGAAAGAAGAATAGGATTTGATCCTGCAGGTTTCGATTCGGAAGGTAACCTCTTTGTCCACACGGCAACCGACATTCCGCAGTGGGCTCCCGGAATTGTGCGAAATCCGCAGAATGGAAATGATGCTGGATCTAAACCTGTATCCATCAATAAGCCGGCAAAGGCGTCGAGTGAAGCTCCGGGCAGGATGTCATCCTATGCCAACGACTATTCAATACGAACTTGGTGGGAGGCCGACAAGAAGGATTCAAAGCCTTGGCTCGAGATCGGACTCGGTGCGAAATTCGCAATTTCTTCATTGAGAATCATATGGGCCGAACCAAACCTCGACTACAAAAAAGCCCCTCCGGGACCTTTCAGGTTCAAGATCGAATACAAGGAGGACGAAAAGGGGAAGTGGAAAATGCTTGTGGACAAGACCCGGAATTCGGTTGACATGCACATTGACTATATCACGTTCAGCACAAAGAAAGCTGTGTCCGTAAAACTTACCGTTATCGGTGCGCCAGAGAACATCGGCATCGGAGTAGTGGATTTTTCAGTCTTCGGGATAGGCGAAATGCCTCCTCCCGGGAAATATGGATAAAGGAATAATATTCTTAAATTTGATTTGGATTTATAACAACGGAGGGCGGACTTTCTTGTCCGCCTCGCGGGTTGGAAAACCCGCGCTCCTTTGAAATTCAATTCATATCTGTTTTAAGACTGTTGAATAAACTGGTAAACTTTGGAAGGATTTACGATGAAGAATATCTTTTTCAATGCCCATCATTCCCCTATGGGTTCTTTTGCCACGTTCACCCTTGGATGCAGGGGAGCTAAAGGTGGCCTCGGACTAGAACTTTCGAAACCCGCCGACCAGAATGTCTTCATAGGACTCGAAACGAGGAAGAAAAACCTCTTTGAAGCCCTTCCTTTCAGTTCATCTACCGCCGACGAGAAGGCGAGATACGACGTTGAAAAAGACTCCTCCAAGGATAACGGCAAGGTGAAAATTGTCCCATTTGAACAGAACAATATCCACCGTGAGTTCAAGGCTGCCAGCGATACCTGGACTGCCGGAGACCTGACATTCAGGATCTATTCCCCGTTCGGTTCAATGCCCGATCCGGATTCTGCGAAATCCGCTGATCTTAAAAAGGCCGTGATTCCTGCCGTTTTCGCTGAGATTACCGTAGATAACTCAAAAGGGAAAACCCCTCGGCGTACCTATTTCGGATACCAGGGCAGTGACCCCTACTATGGAATGAGAAGACTTGATGATACGACTGGTGGAAAGATAAAAGGTATCGGACAAGGCACCCTCACAGCAATAGCCACAAACGAGAAAGATGCGTATTCGGCAATGGCTTTCTCAATCGAGGAAGTGATCAATCCCGATCACGTCGAGAACATAGGTTTTTCTATCGGACAGACAGGAGCGCTTGTTTTCACCGTCCCTGCAGGTGTGAAAAGGACTTATAAGATAGCCATCTGCTTCTACAGGGGAGGAGTTGCGACCACAGGAATTGAGACAAGCTATCTATACACACGATATTTCAGGAAAATCGAGGAAGTTGCGGATTTCGCACTCAGGAACTTTGCTGGATACAGGAAAGATTCTGAGCGTGCAGATGAGCTAGTTGAAAAGGCGGACCTGTCCGCAGATCAGAAGTTCATGATGGCACACACCATCAGGAGCTACTACGGATCTACCGAACTCCTGCAGGCTGGAAATGAGCCTATCTGGATAGTCAATGAAGGCGAATACAGGATGCTCAATACCTTCGATCTGACCGTAGACCAGCTCTTCTACGAGATGAAGATGAATCCGTGGACGGTACGCAATGTCCTTGACTTGTATGTGTCCAGATACAGTTACTATGACAAGGTGAAATTTCCCGGCGAGACGAAGTTTCATCCTGGTGGAATCAGCTTTACCCACGACATGGGCAACAACAATGTCTTCAGCAGACCCCAATACTCGTGCTATGAAAAGCATGGATTGGATGGTTGCTTCTCACACATGACCCATGAACAGCTTGTCAACTGGATCCTCTGTGGATCCGTCTACTGGAATGGAACAAAGGACGACAAATGGCTCAAGAAGAACATTGGTATATTCGAGAAATGCCTTTCAAGCCTCATGAACCGTGACAATCCGGATCCTTCAAAGAGGAACGGCGTTATGGCGTTGGACAGCAGCAGAACTTTGACACCGGAAGGCGCTGAGATCACTACCTATGATAGTCTCGACGTCTCCCTCGGTCAGTCCAGGAACAATCTCTATCTCGCAGTGAAGTCATGGGCGGCATATGTCGCCTTGGAGAAGATCTTCTCATCGACGGGGAGGAAGAAACTTGCGAATCTCGCAGCCCGGCAGGCCGGGCTCTGTTCAAACACTATTGCGTCAAAACAGACTGCTAAAGGTTATATCCCGGCAGTTTTTGAAAAAGGCAACGATTCAAAGATCATTCCCGCCATCGAAGGACTGGCATTTCCATTGTTCACAGGTTGCCCGGAAGCTCTTGACGAGGATGGAAAATATTCAATGCTGATCAAGGCGCTTAAGAAGCATATCCAGACAGTACTCGTTCCAGGAGCATGCATGTTCAAGGACGGCGGATGGAAGATTTCATCCACCAGCAACAACTCCTGGCTGAGCAAGAACTACCTCTGTCAGTTCGTCTATAGGAAGATACTGGGATTCAAATGGGGAAGTACCGGAGCCAAAGCCGATGCGGCACATGTCAGCTGGCTTTTGAACGACGAATCCGCCTACTGGGCATGGAGTGACCAGATTGTCAGCGGTATTGCCAAAGGTAGCAAATACTACCCCCGCGGCGTGACTTCAATCCTGTGGCTGGATGAGTAATAGTCCAGCTATCAGAAGTACATGTCTTCCAAAGACTTATTGACTCCCGGGGCGCCGAAAAGTGGCAAATCCCTGGTCTTCATGACGTTCCAGAGGTTTTTGACGGCTTTCTTATCCAATTCTTTTAGGCTCCCGGCTGAAAGACCTTTCAGCATGGAATTGGCTGAACTTTCAAGAAGTTCGACTGTCAGCAAAGTCCAGTAGATGTCGCCTCGAGTCATTGTCACCAGACCATGGTTCTCCATGATAAAGGAATTGTATTTCTGGAGATAAGGAGAGAAATTCGCGGCAAGTTGCTGGGTCAGTGGTTCAGCGTATGGCACGATTGGTACCGGACCTACTTCAGTTGCCGTCTCAGGATAGAACGGCCGCATCAGCCAGTTCTTCCCTTTCATGATCGCGAATGCGCAGACACATGGAGGATGGCAGTGCAGGACAGAAACAACATCCGCGCGTTCTTCGAAGAACTTCAGGTACATAGGCTTTTCACCGGTCGGTTTTCTTTTACCTTCAACAGTCTCCCCCTTGCGGTTGATGAAGACAAGATCTTTTTCAGTGACATCTCCCTTGTTCATCTGCGTGGGAGTAATGAGGATGAGATCCTTCTCGAGTTTCCAGGCGAGATTTCCGCCGTATCCTGTCACAAACATGTTTTTTGCGAGTCTTCCGCAGACCTTGACGAACAATGAAACTTCCTTTGAATATTTCTTTTGTAAGCTCATTAATAATCTCCTAAAAGTTAACCACAGAGGGCACAGAGACACTTATGATTTTCAAAAATATGGATTAAATACAAAATTTTTTCTCTGAGATCTCTAAAGCTAAAAAATCTTTTTCTTGTTTTTGAGAGCACAGAGAAATTCCCCTCTGTGAACTCTGTGGTTGATATTTGATTTATGGTATGATTACAACTTTCATCGCGCCGGAAGAGGGGTTTCCCTGGACTTCCACGGCTTTGTTGAAATCGTCCAACTTGAACTTGTGCGTCACAAGAGAGTCGGCATTGATCTTTCCAGATTCTATCAGATCTCTGGCTTCGAAATAGTCCCTCTGGACTGAGCTGTTAGCTCCATGCACATGAAGTTCGAGATAATGGATGAGATTAAGATCTATCTGCTCGATAGGATCCGACTTCGGCATGCCAGCGAATATCGAGAGGTGTCCGGCACGCGCGAGTATCTTCATGCCAACCGGGACAATTGATTTGACTGAAGCGGCGACGACGACAGCGTCAACACCGCGCCCCTTTGTCTTTTCCTTGACCCATTCAACAGGATTTGCCTTCGTAGTATTCACAAGATTGTCGAAAGGAAGCTTGAGTTTCCTATGCAGATCAAGTCTTTCCTGTGAAACGTCCATGATAGTGACTTCCTTTGCTCCCCTTGCCTTCGCGACAAGGGCATTAAGCACACCTATGATTCCCCCGCCGAATACTAAAACGTGCCCACCATTTTCAAAGGGAATATGTCTCATTCCGTTGACGCAGCAACTCAGAGGTTCAATCAAAGTGCCAGCCTCAGCCGACATCTTCTTTGAAACAGGAATCAGACATCCCTGGTCGACTCCGACCTTTGGCATGATCATGTATTCTGCAAATCCGCCGTTCCACTGGTATCCGATTGCCTTGAATCCCTTCTCGCAGAGATTTTCCTGGTGGACCTTGCACAAAGGACATCCTCCGCATCCTATTACTGTCTGGACAGCAAATCGATCACCCTTCTTGGCTTCTTTTACACCTTTTCCTGTTTCGACAACTGTCCCTGTGATCTCGTGCCCGACGATAGGTACATCAACATGTTTTTCGCCTTTGAGAACACGCTGGTCGGTGCCGCAAAGTGCACATGCTTCGACCTTGAGAAGGACTTCGCCTTCGGCAGGTTTTGGTGTCACAACTTCTTCAACAACAATTACTCCAGGTTTCTTGATAACAGCAGCTTTCATTAAAATCTCCTTAATATTTAACCACAAAGGCACAGAGGCACAAAGTGATTATTTTGTTTAAATTCTAATAAAAATATGTTTTCTGTGTAGTCTGTGTGTTCTGTGGTTAAAAAGATTTTTGTTTTATACCATCCATTTTCCATTTCTGGAAGAATCGTATATCATCGAATACGCCTTTTCCTCTCCGGCTGTCCTCAGCTTGTCGGCAATTGATTTTGTCACGGGAGGAAGGGAACCAACAGTCTCAAAGAACTTGTTCTTGTCTACGATTCTAGTTCCAAACATATTTTCAGTTTTGCTTCCCACATAAGTGAAATCTGCGAATCTCGCAAGAATAGAATGACCGACGAGTGTCCTTGCTCCCCTGGCAAAAAGTTTCTTGAATTCTTTCAGGACCGGGCCATTCAGATCATCACAGAAGAGCTGGCCTTTCTTGTTCATTTCCGTACCGATGTTCAAGGGCAGGTTCATTGATTCGGCAACTTTGATTATTTCCCTCAGGTTTGATACCTTTTTTGTCCTTGTCTCAGCATCCTTGATGTTCCAGTTGCGGTCAGGAATCAAATTCAATGCGGCCGCGCCCTTGGATACTGAAAGTTCGAGCAGTTCCTTGGGGTTTGATTCTCCGGCACTCGTGCCATCCAACCAGGATTCCATCGGGATCCCCCCGCATGATTTTACCCATGCAAAGAAATCTTCAACTTTCGGGAAGGTAGTCGAAGTCGGCTGGACATATCCGAATCCACCGCGTTTTGCGAATTTCGCACGCAGGACTTCTTCCAGCTTGGGCCGTTCCGATAACAAGGATACAATATCTTTTTCCGGTTTTTCCAGTAACTTGGAAAGATATGTAATAAGTCCGGACTTGTCAGGGAAAACTGTTTCGGCCTTGTTTAGATAAGCTGTTATTATATGACGTTCAGTGGCGGAATCTGACGGGCTTAGCGGAAGAACATCCTTCTCATAGTCAATTGCGATCTTGCCGACATATGGATTTATCCTCGATATGAGCGCGATGTTCCTTTCCCTTGCGGTCTTTCGGTATTCTGCGAGTTTCGCAGACTGGATGAACGTCTGAGGAAACAGTTTGGTGAAACCGGAACCGCCAATATAACTTACCCCGGGTTCGCCGGGAGAATCTATCTCCTTGTCGGAATATTCCTTCAGGAACGCACGGGTTTCAATGCCTACATTTGTCCTGATCCCGAGTATCTCTCCGGCCTCATAGAACTCCTGCATACCGTCAAGTACATCGAAATCTATTATTGCGGTAGCATATAGTCCCTTTTCATATGCCTCCCAGGCGATGCGAGTTGGAGACCAGCCTTCGGAATTGAAGGAGAAAAAGCTGTGCACGTGCATGTTGACATTGTCGCTCCTTGTATCCGGTAGCGGACTTATATGAACAAGCTGGTGGAGCGAATTCTGACGTTCCTTCAAATCAAAGGAACTCAACTTTTCCTTGAGGTTGTATATGTCTTTCATCTTAGAACTCGATCATGGCTTTGACGACGCCATCCTTGTAGTCGGCAACAAGATCAAACGCGTTCTTAGTATCATTGAACTTGAAGTGATGGGTGGCCATCTTGTTGACGTCGAACAGCTTCTTGTCGATCATGTCCAGGGCCGGCTGAACACAGTGGTTCTGGCGGCGAACGTTCTGAATGCAGACCTCCTTCCTGCGGGAAAGATCAACGCTGACACCCCATTTGTCCAAGGTTGGAGGTATTCCAATGATCATGATCTTGCCACCGGGCTTGACGATCTGTACCGCCTGGTCGAGTGCATTCTGCTGTCCGCAGCACTCGAAGACAACATCGACAAGGAGAGGTTCTTCCTTGGTGATGGATTTAACAATGTCATCCATATCGGGATTTCCAGTCCAGTCGGCCCCCAGACTCTTGGCAAGATTGATCCTGCTGTCGATCTTATCGGACACATAGATCTTTGACGCTCCCTGTGCCTTTGCCGGCATGAGAACGCTCAATCCTATCGGACCCGACCCGAGAATTGCGATCTTCGCACCTTTCATCGGGATCGACTGTTTTACGGCATATACTCCGATTGCGAGAGGTTCGGATATGGCGGCTTCCTGGAAACTCATCGAATCTTTGATCTTGAAACAGCATTCCTCGGGCATGACAAGGTATTCCGAAAGACATCCCTCGGCCTGTTTAGGGCATCCGAGGAACCGCAGTTTCCTGCAGGTGTGCGGACGCCCGGCCTTGCACTGGTCGCAGACCCAGCACGACATCGCCGGCTCGATCGCGATCCGGTCTCCCGGTTTGATCTTCTTCACTGCAGGTCCGACCTTCTCAACGACACCTGCGCCCTCATGTCCGACAGTGAATGGATATTCGACGACCTGACTGCCGATCTTTCCATCGACGTAGTAGTGGACATCCGAACCGCAGACTCCGACAATCTTCATCTTGATAAGGACATCTGTGGGATTCTTTATCTCAGGAGCCGGAACCTCCCTCATCTCCATCTTGCGTATTCCGGTCAGCTGCATCGCTTTCATTTCTTACCTCAATATGTTATGGAATATGGAAGTTAGAAGACAGAATATAGAAGCCATTATGAATAGAAGAGGAGAAATAGAGGACAAAAAAGAATACTTTGATTCTAATATTTTAGTTGAATAGGAATCAAGCAGTTTACCTGTCTCATCAACCTGTTTGATAAGCTCAATGTTTCCCTTGATATATTCAAGATCTTTCGCGAGGATCAGGTAATATCTGACTTCTTCCAAAGAACCTTGAGAAATATTAAAGAACCTGGATTTATCTGATTTCCCTCTTCTTTTATAACCCTCTGCTATATTTGCAGGCACGGAAACCGCTGCCCTTCTTATCTGCGAAGTAAGACCAAAAAGCTCATGTTTTGGAAAAGAATTGCTAATTTTATAAATATCTAGAACTAGCATATGCGCCTTCTGCCATACAATCAATTCTGTAAAATTCTTTGTTTTCTCAACCATTATCCATTTTTTCCCATTTAATATTCTAACTTCTAAATTCTGCTATTTGTATTCTCTCAAACCATTCTGTCTCCTAACTTCTATCTTCTAAATTCCTTGACTACAAGTCGAAAATCTTCCCCGGATTCAGAATGTAATTCGGATCCAGGGCTTTCTTGATCGACTTGATGACGTTCATATAGTCCTCTGACACGACTGTCCTCATATATTTCTTCCTCTTGTGCCCGATTCCATGTTCACCGGAGATCCTGCCACCGAGGCTGGCAGTGACCTTGTAGAGTTCTTCAAGAATCTTCGGAAGCGTCTCCTTCCACTGTTTGTCTGACCATTCCGGGGGAGGGGATATCCTTGAGTGCAGATTACCGTCGCCAGCATGTCCGTAGCAGGGGATGACAACACCGAACTTTTCAGAAAGTTTTTTGAACTCAATGACGACTTTTGGAATTGATGCCGGAGGAACGACAATGTCCTCACCGCTCTGTCTCTTTGAAAACACGCTGAACGCCTCAGGAATGTTCCTCCTGACCTTCCATATCCTTTCTGAAGTGGTTGGATTGTCAGCGACATAGACCTCGATAGCTCCTTCCTTGATGCAGAGTTCTCCGACAAGCTCATAATCCTTTTCAACCTGTTCCTTGTCAGCTCCGTCGACTGTCACGAGAAGCATTGCTCCAGCCTGCTTGTAGGGAATGTTCTCATTGAGATATTCGCAGGCTGACTGCACGGAATCCTTGTCCATGTATTCGATGGAGGTTGGAGTTATTCCGGCAGTCGTCATGATCTTCGGAACTGCAGCGATCGCCTCTTCGGAACTCTTGAAAAGACAAAGCAAATCCACTTGGGCTTTTGGGAGCGGAATAAGCTTGAGGACTATTTTAGTAAAGACGCCAAGCGTACCTTCGGAACCGATCATCAGCTGGACCATGTTGTAGCCGGTCACGTCCTTGACCAGTTTTCCACCGAATTCGACAATCTCGCCGGTAGGCATGACGGTTTCAAGACCGAGCACATATCTTGAAGTAACTCCGTATTTTACAGCTTTTCCGCCACCGGCATTTTCGGCGACGTTTCCACCGATGAAGCAGGTTTCCAGGCTCATCGGATATCCGGCGTAAAAGAGACCGTATTCCCTGATTGCCTCATTGATCTCGTTGGCGACCACTCCTGGCTCGACAACGATCATGAGGTTTTCGCGATCGACTTCTAGGATGCTGTTCATCCTGTCGACTGATAGGAGGATTCCTCCGTTAATCGGAACTGCGCCTCCGGAAAGGCCTGAACCGGCACCACGTGGGGTTACAGAGACCATTTCCCTGTTCGCAAGCTTCATTATGGAGGAGATTTCCTCCTTTGTCCTCGGACGGACCACTACTTCAGGCATGTGCCTGTAATCCTTGCCGGGAATTTCATCATGTGAAAAAGGCTCAAGTTTTTCGGTATCCTTGAAGATGACATATTTTTCGCCGACGACCTTCTTCAGTTCGTCTACTATCTTATCTGTAACTTGATTGTATTTTGGCATCGGATATCTCCTGAATTATTTTTATTAAGAACATGCCTTACGGCATTAACTACGAACGGGTTTCCAAGAATTGATTTTGAATATGTTTGTAGTTAAGCCCGTGAGGGCTGTTCTTTAAGCCTTCTCAGTTATAGGTTTCCCGTCCTTGATTCTTTTTGTAAGCGCCGGTACGATCTCGAAAAGGTCTCCTACGATTCCGAAGTCCGCGACTTTGAAGATCTGTGCTTCCGGATCGCTGTTTATGGCAACAATGGTCTCAGAAGTCTGCATTCCAGCAAGGTGCTGTATTGCTCCGGAAACACCGACTCCAACATAAAGTTTCGGGCTGATAGTCTTACCGCTGAGCCCGACCTGGTGTGGATAACTGAGCCAGCCCCTGTCGACGACGTCCCTTGTTGCTGCCAGAGTTCCACCGAGGGCATTTGCAAGATCCCTTACAAGCTGGACATTCTCGGCCTTTTTAATTCCCCGTCCAGCAACCACGACGATTTCGGCGTCATGAAGAGACTGTTCCTCTTCGTTGGGAATGAAACCAGTGCGCAGAATCCTGCTGTTCAGGAGTTTCTGGTCAGGTTTCAACCTGATTATCTCGCCTTTCCTGCCTTTCTGCTGAACAGGAGCAGGTTTTGTGGAACGAGGACGGACTGTCGACATCTGTGGGCGGAAATCAGGAGTCTTGATAGTCGCCATGATGTTTCCACCGATTGCGGGACGTGTCTGGAGAAGGTTGTTGGTACCTTCTTCTATGTCGAGACCTGTGCAGTCGGCCGTGAGCCCAGTATATGCTGACATGGCCACATAAGGAAGCAAAGTCCTGCCTGTTGAAGTTGCTCCACCGAGAATGATTTCCGGTTTGTATTTTGAAAGGATGTCATGCATGCAGGCAGAATAGGGTTCTACCAGGAAATGCTGGAGCTCCGGAGCTTCGACCGCGACCACCTTGTCAACACCCCTGTCAATCAGATCCTGCAGGTCGGCTTCGTTTATCTTTGACCCGAAAACCATTGCGCACAGTTTGCAGCCGCGTTTCTGGGAAAGAGCGATACCGCGTGTTATGAGTTCATGCGAGATTCGCAGGATTCTTCCTTCCTGCTGTTCCGCCAATATCCAGACATCTGAACAGTTCATAATTTCACCTTAAGATTATCACCACAGAAGACACAGATTACACAGAATAAATTTAAAGTTTATTTTATTTATTAACATCTGTGTGTTTTGTGTGTTCTGTGGTTAAAATGTTTTTAAAGTATTTCTTTTTTCTTTAGGAAATTTTCCAGTTTCCCAACGGCCTCGCGTACCCTCTCCTCATCCTTGGCGATCAGTTTTTCACATTCTCTGGCAACCTTCGGCTTGAAAATCTTTACGACCTTGGTGGGGGATCCGGCAAGACCGACTTTCTTAGGATCAAGTTTCAGATCATTTATGCCCCAGACGGGAATATTTGCCTTCCTGGCCTTCTGTTTGCCCCTGAGGGTTGGAAGACGCGGATCACTTACTTCCTTGACGACGGTCAGGAGGCATGGCATTTCGGATTCAAGCTTTTCAGATCCGTCCTCGACAAGCCTGTGGGCGTGGATGTCACCTTCCGTTATTTTGACGACTTTGTTTACGTATGACACGACCGGAAGATTCAGGAATGAGGCCATTTCAGGTCCAACCTGTCCCGTGTCACCGTCGGTTGCCCTCTCACCGCAAATAATTAGATCGTAATCGCCTATTTTCTTTACTGCTTCGGCCAGGACATAACTTGTTGCCCAGGTATCTGAACCTGCGAATGCCCTGTCACTGACAAGAACTGCCGAATCAACACCCATGGCTATGGATTCCTTGAGGGCTTCAAGAGCTTTTGGCGGTCCCATGGAAAGGGCGATGACCTCGCCACCATTGCTTTCCTTAAGCTGTACGGCTATTTCGATTGCGTAGAGATCAAGGGGATTTATGATCGATTCAACCCCTTCCCTTATGACTGTGCCGGTCTTTTCGTCCATTTTTACGGACTTTGTTTCCGGCACCTGTTTTATTGGAACTATTATTCGCATCTGAACTCCGGATTCGTTATTTTTTGAAGGACATTTGGTAATTGACATCCCATAAATTGTTCTTCAATACCGCGTCTTGTTTTGCATGGAATCTACCATGAAATCATTATATGTCAATAATAATCAAAAATAATCATTAAAATATTTTATTCATCCTTGAAAGTATAAAAATATGAGTTAATTACTATGGCAAATACATCATGACTATAAATGATTAATTAAGGAGCGTTGGCGTCATGCCAGCAATTAACTAATGCTTCAGAAACAAAGACAGGACAGGATACTGGAAAGTATAGCTGGAGGGGATTACCTCTCTGTTGAGGATGCGGTAAAACTCTTCAAGGCAAGTCCGGCGACTATCCGCAGGGATTTCCTTGAACTTGCAGAGTCCGGACAGGTCCAGAAGGTCAGGGGTGGAATACGATCGAAGAAAGCTTCGTCCACTCTCCCATTTGCCGAAAGGGCAGAATTCTGTTCCCTTGAAAAGGAAAAGATTGCGAAATCCGCAGTTTCTCGGATCAAAACCGGGGACATCGTTTTCATCGATGGTGGAACTACCACTTTCCACATGGCATCTCATCTTCCCGACATGAACATCAGGATAATCACGAATTCACTCCGTCTTGCCACGGCGCTTGAAGAAAGAAAATCCGATGCCGGCTGGGAGATATATCTGACCGGGGGGTTCCTTTATTCCAAGTCCGGGATCCTTCTCGGACCCAACGCCCAGAGCAGCCTTGCACAATACCATGCTAATATCGCATTCCTGTCGGTAAGTGGAATCGACGCCAACGGCATCTACAACAACAGCGAGCTTGTAGTCGATATGGAAAGGGTGATGATTAATAATTCCGACCGGACTGTCATCATGGCCGACCACAGCAAGATCGGCAGGCAGGGCCTCGTGAAGGTCTGTAGCCTGGACAGGATCCACACCCTCATAACCGATTCCTCGAAGGAATCCAAGGATTCACTGGGAAATATCTGCAAAGGCGAAATCGAAGTCATTACCGTTTAATTAAATGGAACTTACCCAAAAAGTATCCGACAGTTGGCGGTTTAAAAACCTCCCTACTTATGAGACTGTAACGACTTTTTCTTGTTAAAACGGCTAAATAAGTCGTTACAGGCTCTTGAAAACGCCAAATAAGTCGTTACAGTAATATTATGCCAGGCAAGCCATATCAATCGAAATTGAAGCCTTATGAAAAGGAGATTTACGAACTTCTGCGGAAAGGCAGAGGATATCGTGGGGTCTGCTCATTCCTAAACGATAAGTATCAACTTGGGATAAGCCACAATGCCCTGTTCTCCTTTGTGAAAGCAAAGTCTCGCCTTCAGAAAAAGCCTGAAAAAATGTTCTATGAAGGGTTGGATTCCGACCTGCGTGATTCGCTGATGAAACAGATTATTGCTGTCTGGACACATGATTCAACTGCAATTGAGGGAAATACTCTGACACTTGGGGAAACGGCCAAGGTATTGGAACTGGGTTTGACAATAAACGGCAAACCTCTGAAGGATCATCAGGAAGTATATGGTCATGCAAAAGCAATAGATCTAATTCAAAAAATGCTTGATGTCAGAGAAATTAGGGAAAAACATCTCTTTGATCTGCACACGGCAGTAATGCCTTCTGTTCCAGTGGACGTTCAAAATCCCGTTGGAGATTGGAAGAGGGAATACAACGGAACAACAGGCGTAATAAAAGACAAAGTTGAATACTTGGAATATTCCGCACCTGCTGATGTGCCATTTCTAATGAAGAGATGGATGGAAGGTTTTAATGGACTTCCTCGCCATAGTCGTGACAGGGATGAGGCGATAGATGCGTATGCCTGGGCGCATATGCTTTTTGTAAGGATACATCCTTTCTTCGATGGGAACGGAAGAATGGCAAGACTGCTTGCAAACATCCCAGTCCTAAGATCTGGTTTTCCACCTATTGTCCTCTCTCCTGAAAGAAGGGCGGAGTATATAGACATATTGTGGAATAGTCAAATTTCCCTTGGAAAGCTTGAAAGGAACGGTGAACTGCTGCCAAAACATAGGAGTATAGAACAATTTAAGGAGTTCATCTCGCAGGAATGGAAGAATACGATTGATCTCGTTGATGCCACCAGGAAAATGCAGGAGAAGAGGAAATATAGATGAGAAAATTCAAATTGTATTGTTCAGCGGAGGAATCTTCTCTGCATGATTGACTGTACATTTCTTCTGCCGTCGATGACACAGAAGATGGTTACCATTCTCACATCCACTGAGTAAATAATCCTGTAAGGTTTGAAATGGATTTCAAAGTAGTTTAGAACAGAAATTCTTTCGAGTTCAGGTGGGATATGACCTTTGAGGGGGATGGATTCCAAGGATTTTATGGATTTTTCCAACCCATTCAATACATAGTCGGCATTTTCAAGGCAGTCGTTTAGTACGATATATGACCAGATATCTATAATGTCCTTTTCAGCGGAATCAGATATTCTGACATGGTACTTCATTTAAGCCTGGATTTCTTTTCAGAAATTACTTTACGGATGCACTTGAACGATTCTTTGACAGGCCTGGTCTTGCCATCTTCAATATCCTTCTTTCCCTGGGCTATCAGCTTGAGCATGGAGAGGGATTCCTGCAGCTTGTCATATTCTTCGATATCCTGTATTACCGCCTTTGCCTCGCCGTTCTGAGTGATTACGTAAGTCGCATGGGAATCGGATATCTTGTTGAGTATTTCCGAAGCATGTGTCTTAACGTAGCTGATGGACTTGACTGTATTATGGAGTTGCATAACTCACCTTACAGTTATATGTTTTCTAAATGACCATAATAAAGACTGAATTATAGTCTTTGTCAAACACCAAGCTGGAGGAGCATATGAAGATCCTGATTTCCATAGCTGTTGCTTTTGCTTCCTTTCTGGCATCCATGGCGGGTGACGAAGGGAAGATGCAGCTTTGGCTCTATTATCCGACAAACCTGCAGGTTGACGACAATGTCGTTAAGCTTGAGAAGATATGGAAGCGGGCCGCCGACGCCGGATATACGCATGTAATGCTCGCCGATTCGAAATTCGCAAAGCTGGGTGACCTCGGGTCCATGGAGAAGAAATATTTTGGAAACATCGAAAAGGTGAAGAAGATCGCCGCTGAGAACAAACTTACGATCGTTCCCTGCCTGTTCCATATCGGTTATTCAAACAGCATGCTCTGGCACAATCCGAATCTGGCGGAAGGTCTTCCAGTCAAGGATGCCCCGTTCATTGTCAGCAAAGGCCAGATCATTCCGGCGAACGATCCGAAGATCACCCTGGGTAAACCCGACTGGAAGGATGATTCCGTGAAGATCGACGGCAATGTCGCCAGGCTTGAAAATACTCAGGGGAATTCGAGGATGACGTTCAAACTGAAGGTTCCGAAATTCCGCTATTACCATGTATCCGTCTGGATAAGGACCGACAATTTCAAGGGAAGGCCGGAGATAAAGGCGCTTGCAGGCAAACTTTCGCTCCAATATCAGGATCTCGATGTGAAGCCGTCACAGGACTGGAAGGAATATCATGTGGTCTTCAATACTTTGGAAAATGAACAGGTCGCCGTCTATTTTGGTATCTGGAGCGGATCGAACGGCAAGCTCGAGTGGAGGGATTGGAAGATAGAGGAAGCTGGACTTGTCAATGTGCTCCGCCGTCCTGGAACCCCAGTCGAGGTGAAAGGATACTCCGAAGGGAAGGACTATGACAGGATAGTCGATCCGAAAATGGGAAATGAGCCCTGGAAAGGGGGATATAACGCCTGGCATGAACCACCGGTAATAAAGACGACAATTCCAGAAGGTACTAAGCTATCAATTTCTTACTATCATCCAACAATCATATATCATGGACAGGTTTCATGCTGCATCTCGGAACCTCAGACTGCCGAATTGCTCAAGGATGAAGCAAGCAGGATGAAATCAGCATGGGGGACCAAAGGATACATGATGTCACATGACGAGTTCCGGACCATGAACTGGGACAAGGCATGCTCCGACAGGAATCTTGATGCTGGAAAACTTCTCGCAGAAAACGCAAAGTTCTGCACGGAACTGCTTAAAGGTTCCGATGTTTATGTCTGGAGCGACATGTTCGATCCGTTCCATAATGCGCACAAGGATTATTATCTGGTCAGAGGAGATTTCACCGGTTCATGGGAAGGACTTGATAAGTCAGTTATTATTGTTAACTGGAATTTCGGGAAAAGAGACGAATCGCTCAAGTTCTTTGCCGATCGCGGACACCGCCAGGTAATAGCCGGATACTACGATGGACAGGTCAAGGAAGTTGAAAAATGGATCGAGTCGGCAAAGAAAGTGCAGGGAATTGTCGGTATCATGTATACGACCTGGAAGAACAACTACGACGATCTCGAGGCCTTCGCGAAAATTTGCCGGCAAGATGCCGGCGCTCCAAAAGGGGAATAAATTTTTCCGTATCCGGAAAAATTTATACGCTATCAATCCTTGATTTCACAGTTCTCCTGTCAAGATCAACGATCTTTGCGGTTTCAGAAAAGCTTCTGGTTCTGCGATATATTGAAAGGCAGTACCTGTTGAGGAGCTCATCGGCCGTCATATCGCCTGCGGAAACGGCTTCCTGAAGGCTTATGTCCGCATCATTCCTCTCCGGAGGATGGTAGCTGCCCCTGATAAGTATGTTGAAGATGCACTGTTCCAGCTCCCTGACATTGCCCGGCCATTCATATGAAGATCCGAGCTCCTTTTTAATCCACGACAAGGTTTCCTTTGCGAGAAAATCCGAACCATCATTCCTGAGTATTCTGGCACAGAGAAACTTCACTAGGTTTTCAATTTCATCCGGAGAGTCATCCAACTGTTCGCGCAGTGACGGAGTGGTGATCATGTCGGCGCAGATGCGGTAGTAAAGATCCTTGCGGAACATGCCATTGTTCATGGAGGAAACAAGGTTCCTGTTAGTGGCGGCGATTATTTTTCCCTTGAACATCCTCTCCCTTGTCTCGCCAATCCTGTGGAATCTACGCTCCTGGAGCAGACGCAGGAGTTTGACCTGCACTTCCTCGTTTATCTCTCCTATCTCATCAAGGAATACGGTGCCGTATAGGGAGGAGTTTTCAAGCCAGCTTGCACGGTCTTCCAATGCCCCTGTAAATGCGCCCTTCCTATGTCCGAAAAGTTCTGATTCAATCAGATTCTGAGGCATTGCCGAAAGGTGAAGAGGGGAGAACTGATCCAGATAATTCTCCTCGAACTGGAGCTTGTCCGGATCGAAGGGAATGTATCGACAAAAGGCGATAGCCCTCGCAACCAACTCCTTTCCCGTGCCCGAAGGACCTGTTATGAGAGTGGTTATATCGTTCATGCGGGGATAGAGAGTCCGGCAGTACCTGAACATGTTATGGGTGAATATGGACTGCCATACTGAAGCTCTCAGCCGGGCTGTTGGCATTGATCCTCCCACAATGTAGCGAAAGATATATTGGAAGGCCCGATGTATCTGGAAATACATCGCGAAAATATGAGGGGCTGGGAACGGAAGCTGGATATTGAGGTTGTCCATCCTTGTAAGCCTTTCCACTTCGGCTATGAAATCCCTGTAGAAGCCGATCGGCTCAGTTTTTTTATTTGCAATGTATTCACTCATGGGGGCACGGAAATATTCAAAAAGGTGATATATGACAAGGTTCGCATAAGTATCCCTTGCATCCTTTGAAACCTGTTCCTTTTCATACCTGCGGAAAGCATCGTGCATCTTCTTGACTATCCAAGCGGTCTTTTCCCTGATCCTCTCTACGTTGAAATCCTGTTGGTCCGTGGTGCTCAGGCTCCATACGGATCCTCCGTCGACATAATCCTTTCCCAGTATTGTCTTTTCAAGGGCCTGTCTTTCCTGAAGAAAAGGATTCGCATAGTTGAGGGAAGAAATAGCTTCTGCAACCTTCAACTCATCGTTGTTCAACAATGCCATGAGGCTCTCCCCTTTTGTAATAAGAACAAATATACACATAATGTGCAATTAATGTATCAATATATACAAAATATGTATAAAATATTAAGCTTGAATTATTGGCTAATTATAATCCTACTTTTATATAATGTTTATAATCATATAGATACATCATATAAAATACAGCTGGCATCAGGATTGCTAAATATCCGCTCCAACCAGCAGGGAACGAAGCCCTGTTGAAAAAAAGGAGGGTGATGAGATGAAAAGAGAAGTCAGAAAAACCGGGAAAACCAACATATTGGTTTTCGCAATTCTTCTGGGCATCGGATTTATGTTTCCGGCGCATGGTGCTGGAATTCTTACGCCAATAGGAGCCGGACATGAACCGATCAAGATAGAAGACCACAATGTATCGATCGTCATCAACAATGGATTCGCAAGGACTGAGGTCATCCAGACCTTCTTCAATTCCAACAATGTTAATATTGAAGCGGAGTATTCTTTTCCGCTTCCAAAGAGTGCCAGTCTCTCAGAAGTCCAGATCACAAGCGGTGAAAAGACGATCAACGGAGAAGTTGTCCCAAAGGACACGGCGGAAAAGATATATGAGGACGAGAAGAGCAAGGGCAATGACGCCGGACTTGCTTCCAAGAACGGTTATCAGGATTTCAGGTTCAAGGTATCGCAGGTCAGGGCGAATGACAGAGTGACCATCAAGTTTGTGTATTACCAACCCCTCGAGATTGATACTGGGATGGGACGCTACCTTTATCCGCTGGAGGAAGGAGGAACTGACGAGGTGGCTGAGAACTTCTGGACCCGCAACGCCAAGGTTGAAGGGCATCTGAGCATAAGCATGGAATTGAAATCCTCATTTCCATTGGATTCAGTGCGTTCCCCGGGATATGCAGCTATACAGGAGGAGAACAAGCTTGCCAAAGGCCTCTACAAGGCGAAATATGAGATTCCGCAGGCGAAATTGGACAAGGATTTCGTCTTCTACTACAGGTTCCAGGACAATCTTCCCGGCAGGATTGAAGTTGTTTCATACAAGGCAGGCAAGGACAAGACAGGAACTTTCATGATGGTTGTGACTCCGGGACTCGATTTAAAGCCTTTGAGCAATGGAGCGGACTATGTTTTTGTGCTGGATGTTTCCGGAAGCATGCAGGGAAAGATTGGCACTTTGGCGCAAGGTGTCGCAAAAACCCTTGGCAAACTCAAACCTGAGGACCGGTTCAGGATCATTACTTTTGAAAGTTCCGCCAGCGAACTGACCGGCGGATGGATAGTCGCCAATGAGGGAAATGTGAAGAAATGGATTGAAAAGGTGGAAGCCCTCCAATCGAATGGTTCTACGAACCTTTACGATGCTATGAAGCTTTGCTTGGACAACCTTGACGCCGATCGCGCCTCAAGCGTGATACTAGTCACCGACGGTGTCACAAACACAGGAGTAGTGTCACCTGCTGAATTCCACAAGCTTATGAAGCAGAAGGACGTGAGGATATTCGGATTCCTGATGGGCAACAACTCAAACTGGCCCCTGATGAGGACGATCTGCAACGCCAGCGGAGGTTTTTATACGGGAGTTTCGAACAGTGACGACATCATCGGACAGATACTGAAAGCCAAGGGCAAAGTAACCTATGAATGTCTACACGGTGCTACCCTGAAGATAAGCGGTGTCAAGACCTTCGATGGAACTGACGAATATATTGGAAAGGTATACCATGGACAGCAACTTGTGATTTTCGGCCGATACAACCATGGAGGCAAGGCGAATGTAAAACTGCAGGCCAATTTGACCGGACAGGACAAGACCTATTCCACCGACTTTGAATTCCCGGACGTCGACACAGACAATCCTGAGCTTGAGAGGCTGTGGGCCCTCAACAGGATTGAGATGATCGAGGACATGGCCAACAGCGGTCTTTCTCCGGAGAAAGAGGCCAATACTGCGATAAGGGACCTTGGTGTCGCGTACCAGCTTGTAACGGATGAAACTTCAATGCTTGTTCTTTCCGACGAGACCTTCGAAAAGAACGGCATTGAGAGGAAGAACCGTGACCGCCTTACCATCGAGAAGGATGCCCAGAACAGGAAATCAGGACAGGCGGTGAAAAGCTACCGCGTAGACAACAGCAAACCAGCATTCAATCTTCCGTCTCCTTCTATTGGAGGTGGAGGTGCGATCGATCCTTTCTCGGGAGTTCTTATCCTGATGATATTCGGACTTGGAGCAACTGCATATGCATCCGCAAAAAAGACGGAAAATGAAAAGTAAACAGGAAAGGATGAATGGAGGACAGGAGTGGTGGAACATCACCGCTCCTGTCTTCCTTTCCATTGTGGCGGTCGTAATATTCTCATCAGACTGGCTTACTGAGTTATGCCAGTATGACCGGAACGGACTGGAAAAGGGAGAATTATGGAGGCTGATCTCCGGCAATTTCGCACATTGGTCTGGAGAACATCTATTCTGGGATCTTCTCGTCTTTGCATTTCTGGGAATGATTGTTTCCATCCGCGACAAACTGCATTTTCCAATACTGCTTATCCTAAGTTCTATCGCCATATCATCATCGGTCTACTTCATCCATCCGTCGATGCAGCTTTACCGTGGATTGTCAGGAATTGATTCAGCACTGTTCACATATTTTGCCATATCATTCATTTATTCATCATTGAAGAAAAATAATTACTACATAGCTATTACAGGAATGTCCTTGATGCTTATCCTTGCAGCAAAGACTATCTTTGAAATAAACAGCGGAACAAATCTGTTTGTGTCCTCGGTCAATTTCGTCCCTGTTGTTACGACCCATATCGCCGGGATATCTTCCGGAGTATTAGTATTTCTACTCGGTCCATTCCTGATGACAGGAAAAACATGCTATGAGCCGTTTGAGAAAGAAGCGAAGAAATAAAATTACCATATCCTGTGGGAGATCATTTGAATGAATCCTTCAGGTCCAGCACCTGGTGGTCGACCTTCTTCTTGAGGGTGCTGGAATCGATCCTCTTCTGGAGTTCCTTCCTGTAGAGCTTGTCGTCGACCGGTATGGATACAGTCTTGTCGATCCAGGCTGAAAGTATGATGGCGTTGGCGAGTTCAAGGCTCTTCAGCCCTTCACTTCCGTCCACAAGGAGCTTTGCTTTCCCTGAGATGGCATCAATGAAGTTCTTGAGCAGTCCCTTGGAGAGATCAGCCCTTCCGTCGAATCCAATGTCAATTGCAGTGAATTTGGGTTCACCGAACCCTTTTCCTTTCTTCCTGCAGAAATCATCGACAGGACCTTCTGTCCTGAGGAATTTGAGCTTGTGATCCTCAAGTATGATTTTCCCGTTGTCGCAGAAGATCTCCAGGCGGTTGGTTCCGGGTGACTCTCCTGTGGAAGCGATATAGACGCCGCTCTGGCCGTTCTTATATTCTAAAATTGCAGTGACTTCGTCCTCAACCTCCATATTGTCGTGGAATTTGCCGAAATAACAGGAGGATCTGACCTTGTCCGGCATCCCGAAAAGATTCTGCCAGATGTCGAGGTCATGGATGCACTGGTTGAGAAGGAGTCCTCCACCTTCACCCTTCCAGGTGCCTCTCCAGGCGCCGGAGGCGAAATATGCGTCGGACCTGAACCAGTTGGTGGCGGTCCAGCTTATCCGTTTCACCGGACCTGTTTCGCCGGATTTGATCATCTCTCTGAGTTTTGCATATATTGGTTCAAGCCTGCGGTTGAAATGCATCGCGAACACCTTACCGCTCTTTGCCGCGGCTTTGTTCATCTCCTTGACGTTTTCAGTGAATACTCCGGCGGGTTTCTCGCAGAAGACATGGCATCCGGCCTTGAATGCTTCTATGGACATTTCCGGATGAAAGAAATGAGGAGTAGTGATGATGACAGCGTCGCAGATTCCGCTTGAAAGCATCTTTGAATAGTCGGTGAAGACCTTTACAGATTGAGGAATTTCCTTCTTGAGGGCTTCAAGCCTGCCTGTCTTGTCGCAGATGGCGGTGACTTCGGCTTCCGGGAAATTTCCTCCGGTAAGGGATCTGAGATGCATCATCCCGGCATTTCCAGCACCGGCAATTCCAATCCTGATTTTTCCCATTACGCCCTCCAAATGAAAAACAAACCATTAAAAATAGCATATGGTATGTAAAAGTAAATTATGAAGAGGTATTTGAAGATTTCATCTTTGGGATTTATTATGGGTATCCTTATGTCTTTCTTTTCAGGAGGGGACTTATGACTCAGAAAGAAATCGTTTCCGCCATCCTCAGGGGGAAAATTCCTCCGCGTATTCCGGTCATGCCCATCACCATGATGTTCGCCGCCGACCAGATCGGCAGGCCGTATGGCGAGTATGCCAGGGATCACAAGGTTCTCGTTGAAGCCCAGATTGCGACTGCTGAAAAATTCAAATTCGACTACGTTTCTGTGATCTCGGATCCCGCCAGGGAGGCGGCCGACTTCGGAGCCGACATCCATTTTTTTCCGGACCAGCCGCCGGCCGTTGACGAGTCGAACGCCTTGCTTCTCGACAAGACGCGGCTTGCCGGTCTCAAGCTGCCGAATCCAATCGGCGGAGGGAGGATGTATGACAGGATAAGAGGGGTCTCCCTGTTCAAGGAGAAGGTTGGAAAAGAATTTTTCATCGAGGGCTGGGTGGAGGGACCTTGTGCCGAGGCGGCAGATCTCAGGGGCATAAACAATATCATGACAGATTTTTTCGATGATGAGAAATTCATCAGGGATCTCTTCGAAATCATTGTTGAGAACGCTGCGAACTTCGCAAAATTCCAGATGGAGGCGGGAGCGGACATAATCGGTGTCGGAGATGCCGCAGCCTCGCTTGTCGGACCGCAGATCTATGAGGAGTTCGTCTTTCCCTATGAGAAGAAGCTGATTGACAAGATCCATTCCATGGGAGGGCTTGTCCGTCTGCACATCTGCGGAAACATCGGGGATCTTGTAGAGAACATTGGCAAGCTTGGTGCCGAAATAGTCGATGTGGATTCCATGGTTCCTATGAAACATGCGAGGGAGAAGACCGGAAAGGATCAGATTCTCCTTGGTAACATCAATCCTGTGACAGTCCTCAAGAACGGCACGCCAGATCTGGTTTTTGCAGAACTTAGGAAATGTTTTGAAGAGACCGGACCGAAATATATCCTTGGTGCCGGATGCGAAATTCCGCGCGGAACCCCGGATGAGAACGTGAAAGTCTTTGCGAACTTCTCAAAGACAGTAGAGATTTAACCACAGAGTTGCAAAGACACCTGGCTGGGATTTCATGGAACTGTTCAGGGTCACCGGTACGATATGAAATAGGGTAACCTTCTGTAAAAAACAAAAATTTTCTTTTGGACAGCTTGACAAGGATTTATTGCATGATAAATTGATATATATCAATAAGAATAGAATATAAATTGTTTTACATCACACGAGAGCCTGAAGGAATAGCATAAGAATCCATAAGCATAAGGAAAAGTTGAAGTAAATAAAATAACAGAGGGGTAACGTATGATGAAGAAAATGATGGGCCTTTTCGTGATGGCGGTTGTCATGGTTGCCTGCAGTGGTTCCCTTAAAGGGCTTGAAAGCCTTTCCGACGACAAGATGAACCCCTTCAAGTGCTATGAGGAGAAGATAATCTCCCTGACGCTTGAATACATGGACGGGGATCCCAAATCAGGATCGGGCAACAGTAAAACTTACAAGTCCATATGGGTCCTGAAGAAGGCCAGGATCAGCAAGTATGAGGAGTTGAAGAAGCAGAATGAAACCCTTATGAGCCAAGCGCAGCAGGCGACAGAAGTACTGCAGAAGCAGCTTGACAGCCTGAAGGGGAAGGCTGATACTGCCAACATAGAGAAGGCACTGGTTGGAGCAAAGGCGGCCTTGGACAAATATACCCAGAAGCTTGCAGAACTGCAGACCATGTATGATGAGTCCATCAAGAACACGGATCAGATGGAAAGTGAAATGAAGAGCAAGAAGAAGAAAAACAACAGGAATAGCTAGTTGACTGGAATTACAGTTAACATAATGTATCAAGATGCATAACAGATCGCTCAACTGCGTCCGGGGGAGAACAAGCAACCAGGATTTTTTTGAATTTAACATACGGGGAGAGGGAAGATGAGAAAACTGAAACTGTTCGGAATCGTGTCAGTAATGATCATTGGCCTTGTGATCTGCCTGAACGTCAGATCCGTGGAAGATGACAATGCCGGGGCGAAAGCGGTCAAGGAGGAGAAGAAGAATGAGACAATGTCAATCAATGTGGTTGACTATGAGACCTTGAAGCCTGTGAAAGGGCTCAAGATGAATATTGGGGAAGCCGAATATGTGACCGATGACAATGGCCATGTGGAAGGGATCAATGTCACGAAGGATATGAGGAGCTGGGTGGATATCGACATTGATCATCCGGACTATTACAGCGGATTCAGGGGGATCGTTCATTTCAAGCCGGAACTCAACGTCATGATTATCCCCAGAACCATGATTCTTACAGCCGAAGGCAAGGTGGAAGTTCCTGAGGGCATGAACACGAGATGCAATGTAGGAGTTTTCACTGAGAAAGCTGGGATTGACGCTTCCGAACCTGAATGGAGGAAATGGAGGCTTCTGCTCGACGAAGGCCAAATAACGAGGAAATTCGGCAATAAGACGGTAAACGGCAGGGAATTTGAAACCTTTGGGATCTTGGATTCAAAGCTCATGAGTGGAAGCAGAGGAAATCTTGGCAAGGACGGCAAGTTCTCCATAGATTTCATTGCTCCGAAGGAAGTTGATAAATTCAAGATTATAGCATCGATCCCGGACATAGGTTTTGCGGAGACGATCAAGGACAAGTCCGGACTGAAGGACATCAAGCTTGAGCTGGCGCCCCAGGGGGGAATTACGGTGGGTGGCAAGGTGCAGGATGGAAAAGGAACACCGATCAAAGGGGCAAAGATCACATGCGAGAAGAGCAGGACCAGTGTCGAGACGGACGAGAACGGGATGTTCAAGATAACGAACTGCTGGCCCCAGCTCTTCTACTTCGGCATAAAAGCCGGCAAGAATCTGAAGACGGACGATATTTATCCCAATGACTCCTTTACCGGGGCGTTCAGGCACAAGGGGCCGTGGGACAACCTGCAGATAGTCTGTGTTCCTCCGGGAACCAAGCTTGCCCCTCCAGCCGAGGAATCAAATGATCCATATTCATCGGCAAAGTTCGAGAAGAAGGCGATGGCCGCCCTTATGGCAGGCAAGTTCGATGAAGCCGCCAGGAATTTTGCATTATCCTCACTTTTGAACACAAGGGAGAACGACTGCAACAACCTTGCAAACTGCGCCCTGGCCACGGTAGGAACTGGAGATTTCAAGACGGCATACGAATATTGCAAGGAGGGAAGATATCTCAATCCGCTTTCACCATATGTGACATTCATCCAGGGATGGGTGGCTATGCTTGCCGGAAAGAACGAGGCTGCGGAGAAATGCTTCCTGAATTCAGTCAATACCAGGAAATATGACTCATATGACGCCCTCGGGCTCTATCTTTCCTCCCTTGCACTCAGCAGGGAGAACAAGAAAGTGATTGAGGATGCGATCGCGAACTCCAAGGATGAAAAGATAAAGCCTCTGCTCAAGGCTATTGTGGAAGGAGGGGATCTGGAAAAGCTTGTTGGCAGTTCCGATGACGACCAGAAGACGGACATCTATTTCTATGGCGGCGAAATATTGAAGATAAAAGGGGACAAAAACAAGGCCGGAGAATATTTCTCGAAGGTGATTGAGCTTAAGAAGACCAATACCATGGAGTACCTGTTCGCGATGACAGAGCGCTCCATCCTTGAAGGAAAGATCAAGGCGGACCTGGAAATAATTTCCTCCGCTAAGGGCGATGACAAGATCCTTTTCGATTTTGAGAAGGATGACTTGCCGGAGAAATTCAACCAGCCACAGGGAGGCCTGGCATTCACAGTTGAAAATATTCCACAGGAACTTCCTGATACCGTCGAAGGACGACCCTCCGGCAAGGCACTGAAAGTAAAGACTCCCGGCAAGGGATTCATGTATACGAAAAAGGGAATTCTCCCTGAAAACCTCGTTGAATGCGAGAGTTTGTCCATGTGGATATACAGGGCTTCGGAAGGTGAACCGATTGTGTTCGAGGTGCAGTTCATAGAGGACGGTGGCGGATCGAAGTTCTGGAGGAAGACGGAAATCGTCAAGCCAGGCTGGGCCAAGGTTGTCATACCGCTGCGCTACATGAGGCAGAGCGATGAAAAGACACCTTCCTGGAACAAGGTCAAGTACCTCGGATTCTACTTCCGCAACGATGCTGATATATTCATCGATAATGTCTCCCTTTTGTCGAAAACCGGAAAGACGGCCGTGGTTTCACCGGAAGAACTTGCTGAAATCGCTTTTCCTGTTACGCCGAAAGACCAGATAAAAATCGTGAAGAATCCGGATTTCATAATTGTCAGCAACTCGAAGGAGCTCGAGATAGAAAAGCTTGAAAAGAGGATGTCGGAGTTCTTCGGAGTGGCCAGGAAGGGGCTTGAAGGAGTAAAAAAGGCGACGCCGGATGCTCCTCCGATCCTTGCGGTTTTCGCAACTCAGGACGAATATAGGAACTTCACTCCCAGGCTTGCAGCACTTCTTCTTGGGCAGGCTTCACCACCCTCTTCCGGAGGATACACCATCCATTCGATAGCGACATCCTACTGGGATCCCGAAAGGAAGACCCTCAGACCGGTTTACTTCCATGAGATGCTGCATTCATGGCTCGACAAGATGTACGGTTTCCCATGCGGAAATGGCGACTGGATACAGGAAGGCATAGCCAACTACTACCAGCTTACCGTATTTCCACAGGATGATCTCGACCAGATAATCCTGAACGGGATAGCCTCATCCAAAATGCACATGCCTCTCAAGGATCTCTGCAGCGGAAAAAGGATTCCCATGGACCGCTACTGGCAGGCGCTGAGCGTGATTGCGATGCTGGTGACCAAGGACGGTTACAAGGAGAACTTTCCGAAGCTCCTGAATATGCTGGTGGAGAAAAGATCAACTGATCTCAATCCGGTCGTCAAGGATGTCTTCGGTGTCGACATGGAGAAGTTCACTGCCGACTGGAAGGAGTTCTGCGTGGAATACGCGAAGTCCCTGAAGAAGAAATAGGGACTGAAACTGAATTCAGAAAGACAATGGGGCGGTCCGGAAAGGCCGCCCTATTTTTTCGCCCATGGATGATCCTGGATGAGAAGGCCTTCGTCGGGATCCAGGGGCATCTTCTTCACAGGATACTTCTTCCATCCTTTGGCGTCCACATCGTCCGTTTCACCGGCTTTGCGAAGTTCGCAGATGATGGAGTTCCTCATTTCCACGGCAGCTCTGCTGTTATTCCTGATAACGTTTCTGGTTTCCTCCGGATCGTTCTTCCTGTCGAATAGGAATTCCCTGTTGTCAGGTGCACTGTAGAAGTATTTCCATCTGCTGTTGAGGGACATATAGAGACCATTTCCGGCATTGTTGAAATGCGAGTATATGATCCTGTCCTTCATGGACTGGACGCTTGCCAGATCCCTGCCGTCCAGATTCAAGGGATCAGAATCAATGCCGGTCGCCCCGAGGATTGTCGGGAAGACATCTACAAGGCTTGTCGGTGTACTGCATTTCGAATCTCTCTTGAACCTGCCAGGAAAACGAGCAATCAGCGGGATCCTTGCGCAGGAGTTGTGCATGCTGCGCTTGCCGAATGAATTGTAGTCGCCGAGAAGTTCTCCATGGTCGGTAGTGAAGATGATGAGGGTGTTGTCGAGTTGTCCTGATTTCTTGAGTTCATCCAGCATGCGTCCGATCTGGAAATCAATGAAGGAGATGCAGGCATAATAGAATGCCCTGATGTTCCTTACCAGGTTGATGTCAATGCCCCTGTCACGGTACTTGTATCTGTTCTGGAAACGGTTTATGTGGACGAGGAGATCCTTCCAGTTTTCCGGAACATTTGGCAATGGCATCTGAGGGGAACGGTACATCTTGTACCATGGTGCCGGCGGGCAGAACGGAGGATGAGGATGGATGAAACTGCTGAAGAGCATCCATGGTTTCCTGGATTTCCCATGCTTCTTCAGGAATTCGACCGACCTGTCGCCGATCCACTGTGTAGGATGGCATTTGGGCGCGATCTGCGAGGGTTGCGGGATGTAGTACATCTCACCCCTCATCCCATGTGGATCTATGATGTGGGAATATCCGTTCTTGAACAGGAACTTGAGATAATCGTCGTTCTCCGGTTTCCTGACGACCTCTTCCTGGGTCTCCCTCTTCATGAATCCGCGCAGGGCCATGCTGTCCGGAGAGAAATGGCATTTTCCGATCCCATAGGTCAGATATCCGTTGTCCTTGAGGACATCCATGAAGGACGGTTTGTCGGAAGGCATCGGGAAATTGTTGTCATAGCATTTAGTGTTGAAAGGATACTGTCCGTAATGGTAAGAACATCTTCCCGGAACGCATACCGGGCTCGGGGAATATGCGCTTGTGAATGCAGTTCCTTCGTGGCACAGCCTGTCGAGGGCCGGAGTCTTGATTATTGGATTCTCCAGGGCTCCGATCGTGTCAGCACGCTGCTGATCCGTAAAAATCATCAGTATATTTGGTTTCATGAGTATTGACCAATTCGATTATTGAAATATGTTCCTATCTTTTATGTTCAACAAAATACAATATCTGGAGAAGATATGCAACAGAAGAAGAAAGTTGTCCTGATCATGACCGATACCCAGCGCAAGGACATGCTGGGATGCTATGGAAATGCCGACATGAAGACGCCAAATATCGACAAGCTCGCCGAGAAGGGCGTGAGGTTCGAGAAGGCATACTGCTGCCAGCCGGTATGCGGTCCGGCGCGCGCCGCTCTTTTCACCGGAACTTTTCCGCACTCCAACGGAAGCTGGGGCAACAGCATGGCCCTCGGCGACAATGTGAAGACGATCGGACAGAGGCTTGCCGACAACGGAGTCCACTGCGCCTATATCGGAAAATGGCATCTTGACGGCGGTGACTATTTCGGCGTCGGCAGATGTCCGGAAGGGTGGGATGAGGACTACTGGTACGACATGAGGACATACCTCGAGGAACTCAGTGAAAAGGAACGCGTCCTCTCCAGGCTCGCAAAGACAAATGAGGAGGATGTCTCCGAGGATTTCCTTTTCGGTCACAGGGTCTCCAACAAGGCGATAGATTTCCTTGAGAAGAACAAGGAGGATGATTTCCTGCTGGTCGTGTCATATGACGAACCGCACGGCCCGTGTCTCTGCCCGAAACGCTTTATCGACATGTACAAGGGATATGAGTTCCCGAAGAATCCCAACATCTGGGACAATCTCGAGGACAAACCCGAACACCACAAGGTGTGGGCCGGGAATTCCGTTAAGGAGGACAAGGATGCCTTGAAACTTGATAAAGCCACATACTTCCTCGCATGCAACTCCTATGTGGACTATGAGATCGGAAGGGTGGTGGAGGCGATCGAAAAGAACGTGCCGGATGCACTCGTTATCTACACGACCGACCACGGCGACATGATGAAGGCTCATTCGATCAACGGCAAAGGGCCGGCCATGTATGACGAGATAACGAACGTCCCATTCATAGTGAAATGCCCTGGAACGGCGCCTGAAGGGGCGGTCTGCAACAACCTGCTTTCGCATATTGATGTCGTCCCGACCATCATGGATTTCATGAAGATCGAAGTGCCTGTCATCCTTGAGGGAAAGAGCACTGTCGACATGATCAAGGATCCGGAAGTGATAGTGAACGACGAAGTGTTCGTAGAATTCACCCGTTATGAGGTAGACCATGACGGTTTCGGCGGTTTCCAGCCGATACGCTGCTGCATTGACGACCGCTACAAGCTGGTCATCAACCTCCTGACATCCGACGAACTCTACGATCTCGACGAAGATCCGTATGAGATGAAGAACCTCATCAACTCCGAGGAGCATGCGAAGATCAGGGATGGTCTTCATGACAAGCTGCTCAACTGGATGAACAAGACACGCGATCCGTTCCGCGGCTACTACTGGGAACGCAGGCCGTGGCGCAAGGACGCCAAGGATGCGACCTGGGCATATACAGGAATGACACGCCAGCGCGAGAACGAGGAATACGAGCCACGCCAGCTTGATTACGACACCGGGCTCGAGATCACCGAGGCCCATAGGAAGAAATAGGCCTGGTTGGTCTATATATAATCCTGAATTCCCCGCAATTGTCTGCATACAGGCGGTTGCGGGAATTTTTCTTCACGCTGATTTCCTGTTACAATTCCTCTGCCAATTGGTTGGCTGGTCGGCAGTCCGAAAAACATGAAGATATTTCACATGAAAGGTTTGACAACTTCAGCATGAATCATATGATGAAGGGATATTTACGGGAACAAGGACCCTGGAGAAGATGAAAAGGAAAAATATCATAATCATCATGACCGATGAGCAGAGATGGGATTCCTTGTCGTGCATGGGCAATACGGACGTGAAGACCCCGAACATGGATTCAATTGCCAAGGAAGGATTTGTCTTCAGGAACGCCTTTTGCGCAGCGCCTCTATGTGTTCCTTCACGGGTATGTTTCTTTACCGGACAATATGTTCACAGGAACATGGCCGTATCCAACGGAATAAAATCCCATATCAAGACAAGCCAGCTTTCATTGGTCGAACTGTTCAAGGAAGCCGGATACAGGATAGGCCTTGCAGGGAAGAACCATACATTTGACGATGATTACATGGACAAATGGTTCGATTTCAGAGAGGAATATTTCCATTTCGGCAAGACAAAAGGGACTTTCACCGTGGAAGACAAGAGGATCGTAGAATATTTCAGGGAGAGAAGAGGAGAGGGGTTGATCGATGGTCCAGCCCCATTTGCTGAAGAACATTGGATCGACAACAGGATCGCAGAAGACGGTATCCGTTTTGTGGAAAATTGCGGAAGGCATCCGTTCTTCCTTTATTTTTCATTTCCAGGTCCCCACTGGCCGAATGTAGTATGCGAGCCATACTACTCGATGTTTCCACCTGAAGGGATTGGAGACCTTGAAGCCTGTGATATCGACTGGAGTTCCCATCCATTCAAACATTTTGTACAGTCGCAGGTAAATGGATTCGACAGGTATTCAACGATGGAAAGGAAAAGGATCCTGTCCACTTACTACGGACAGATTGCTTCCATCGACGCTGCGATTGGAAAACTGATGGAAAAGATCAGACAGCTTGGACTTGAAGGTGACACCTTGATTGTCTTCACTGCAGATCATGGCAATTTTGCCGGCAGATATGGGCTGGTTGGAAAGACGGGAGGATTCTTTGATGCACTGCTGAAGGTTCCGCTGATGATTAAAATACCGGGATATGGTTCAGGAGGAAGGTCGATAAGCGGAGAGGTAAGCAACATAGATCTCATGCCGACGCTCCTTGAACTGTCTGGAATGGACATCCCCGATGGTGTTCAGGGAAAGTCCATGGTCCAGCTGATGGATGGAAAAGAAGAACGCCTGCGTTCTGAAATCTTCGCAGAAGTTGGAGCACCCCGGTATCCTTTAAATCCAGTTGATCCGAAGGATTTCAAGGAACTTGACAGGAAGATGTCAAAGGAGCGCGGCTCGCAGTGGTTCTGCGATTATTCCTCCAACGGAAGATCGGCGATGATAAGGAAGGATGGATGGAAATACTGCTATTATGTAGGAGACAAGGACGAAATGTATGATTTGTCGTCGGATCCTTTTGAGACAAAAAACCTTTCTTCAGAACCTTCTTTTTCATGCAAGAAGGAGGAAATGAGAAGACAGCTCATGGACTGGTTGCTTATGGAACCTTATTCCGATTAGAGGAAACATTTATTTCAGGATGTCGGCATCTGAATTTCCCCAACTTTTTAAATGCTTGGAGATGGTCTTCAACTCCGTGAATTCTTGATTTTCCAATCCTGAATATTAGGGTACCTCTGAAAATTCACAATCGGTGCGTTGCGGAAGATTTTTGAAAGATCAAAGAGAATTTCTGACTAGAGGCGTATCCAGGGCGATACGCCGAAGAAAGAATATTCATCTTTGATCAAAAAAGATCCGCAACCCAAAGGGCAACAAGTTCTAATAGATTCTGGCGTTGTCGGAAAACTACTCAAATACCGCTTTCGGGTATTCTCGCAATTTTCCTCCTCGCCATAAATCCATAATTTATTGTTGCGCGACATTTGTCAATTTTTAGAGGTACCCACTATTATTGCACTAAAGGGATCAGGAGGAATTCATTCATGGGAAAAAGAACAAACATAGTATTTTTCTTCACCGACGATCAGAGGTTCGACACAATCCATGCCCTGGGCAACATGGAGATATCCACGCCGCACATAGATCAGCTCGTGCAGGATGGAATCAGCTTCACTCATGCCCATATCCCGTGCGGGACAAGCGGTGCAGTCTGCATGCCAAGCCGCGCCATGCTCCACACAGGCCGTACGTTGTTCCATCTGGACAGGGAAGGGCAGAAGATACCCGATGAACATATAACGCTTGGAGAGACGTTGCAGAAGAACGGATACAGGTGTTTCGGCACCGGCAAATGGCACAACGGTTCCGCATCATACGCCAGGAGCTTCACTGATGGAGGGGAGATCATGTTCGGGGGCATGGGGGATCATTGGAATGTCCCTTGCTACAGCTTCGATCCTGAAGGGAAATACAGGGAGACGAAGTTCGTGAAGACTCCTTTCTCATCCAACGAGGTAACAATGCGTCAGTGCGACCATATCACCTGTGGAAAGCATTCCAGCGAACTGTTCGCGGACGCAACGATCAGCTTCATTGAAAGATATGATGACAGCAGGCCGTTCTTCATTTATCTGTCGTTCATGGCGCCACATGATCCGAGGACCATGCCGGAAAAGTTTCTCGATATGTATAGGAACGGAAAAGTGTCGCTGCCTCCGAATTTCAGGGATGAACACGAATTCGACTACGGCATCCGCGACATCAGGGATGAAGTCCTCGCTCCATATCCTCGCACCGGGGACGATACCAGGCGACAGCTCGCTGAGTACTATGCAATGATAACCCATCTCGACAATGAAATTGGGCGAGTTGTCTCAGCGCTGAAGAAGAAAGGTGAGTATGACAACACGATCTTCATCCTTGCAGGTGACAATGGGCTTGCCCTGGGACAGCATGGTCTTTTCGGAAAACAGAGCTGCTATGAGCATTCGGTGCGCGTACCTCTTGTATTTGCAGGCCCCGGCATACCAAAAGGGGAAAGGTCTGACTCTTTCTGCTATCTGCTGGACATATATCCCACCATATGCGAACTGCTGGGAATAGGAATACCTGCAACAGTGGAAGGGAAAAGTCTTGCAGGCGTCATGAATGGGAAGAAGAAGTCCGAACGTGAAATCCTGTACTTTGCATATACGGAAAACATCCGCGCCGTGAAAAACAGACGGTACAAGCTTATTGAATATGTAGGGACTGAAAAGACGCCATGCAGGAAAACCCAGCTCTTCGACCTGCAGAATGATCCCTGGGAAAAGACGAATCTGGCGGATAATGATTCTTGCAGCGCCGTCATTGGAGAACTCCGGAAGGAAATGCTGAGGCTGAGGGATGAATGGGACGACATGAAAAACCCCCTTGGCAGGAAATTCTGGGACAGGATGCAAATGAAATAGGTAGGCACCTGTGATGGATTTTCATCCCTATCTTCAACGCTTCCATATCTTGCGGAGATAATCCAGGTATTTCAGGCAGATCTCGTCGCTGACATTTGCCGGGATGTGGTTGCCGACCGCCCAGATGAAACCCTTGCATTTCCGTGCCAAAACTGCCGTCTCGTCCATCTCCCGCTTTACGTCTTCCCAGGTGTTGAACGCCATGGTCCGACAATCGCATTTGCTGCCGACTATGCAGTGGGTGGAACCGAAGTTCTCCACGACGTAGTCGAGATTGTTCGTCGGTTCAAAGATGAATCCATCTGCCCCGCAGTCCGCAATGTCCTTCATGAACATGTCGAAAGTGCCATCGGAACAATACAGGATCTTCTTATCCTTCTTTTTGAGAGGCTCCCACATTTTCTTATATAGTGGGAATATAACTGAACGGTAGAATTCCGGTTCCATGAACGGACCTTCAGTCCAGACCATGTCATCATGCTGGATGTATGCCTCTATCGAAGTATCTGCCCATGCTGCGGCATAGTGGGCTGTATATTTTCCGAAGCGTTCAAGGACTTTTGCAAACTTCGCTTTGTCGGCCGCGGCTACGAGAAGCATTTCCCATCCAAATGACTCTATTGCTCCGGAAACTACAGTCTTATAATATCCTCCGGTAGACAGTTGGTTCGGACGGTTTGAGCACATCCTGTCATATGCAGACTGATAATGCTTGACGAGTTCCTCATGGGAAGGAAGACCGTATTCCTTGGCAGGATCGAATTCGTAGATCTCTTCGATGTCGTGGAACGGGGATTCCGACGAGTTCCTTTGGTCACTGCCGTCTGCGGCGTATCCTGCGTGTCCCATGTCGGTGGCGCGTCCGGCTTTTTTCCAGTCGATCGGTCCGTCGTTGACACACCAGAGGAAGTCGATGTCGAAGACATCGTTCAGGGATTTTCCCGGGAACTTCTTTTTTAGGGATTCATGGTAGTCAAGGGAATATTCAGTATGTGCGAACCTTTCCGTCGGCCTGAGGCATATGTTATCAAGCGCTGTCTGTCTGCTCATAGTTCCTCCTTTTATATTATTTTACATATTAATTAAGGCATTGCATATGTAAAATATTATGATAAATATATAAATTTCTAAGAAACAAGCGTTGATGGATGCATGGATGGGTGGATGATTGCGTTTAAATTGTGAAAAATATAAGAACATGGAAATAATCGAAAAATCATTTTGCGAATCTTCTGCAATATTGCTTTATGCGATTGATACGCATTCATCCATTCATCCACCCATCCAATCATCCAAGGTATTCTCATGAATTCATTTATAACCACATTGAACATTGAAGTCCTGACCGGGGCTCTGACGCAGTGCAAGTCCAGTTGGGCTGGTGCTGGGAAGATACTGATAAGCGATCCGTTCAGCCGTCTTTACTGGCTCAAGTCGGGGAGCGCGCATGTCGAACATCACGGAAGGACCTTTGATCTTTTTCCCGGGAGCATGTACCTGATCCCCGCCAACTCGCAGGGTCGTTACTGGTGCGAAGATCGCATGGATCTCTACTGGGTCCATTTCAAGGCGAGGATACTTGGGGGACTCGAGTTATTTGATTTCTTCAGATTTCCTTATGAGATAAAGGTTCCAAAGGAGGAGGGTAAAGGAATCGGGGTTCAATGGAAGAAGATGGTTGAAAAGCTTCCTTCGGAGGAGATTTCTGATGTAGCGGAACGGGACGTGATTATGAGGACTTTCCTTCTTCGTTTTCTGAAGAAGGTGGATTTTTCAGCGCATGACGAGAAGCTTAAGTATCTTCAGAGGTTTGCTCCGGCCCTATCATATATTGAGAAGAACATCTCAAGGGAGATCATGATAGGGGATCTCGCGGCATCGGTGAACCTTCAGACGAACTATTTCACGAACCTGTTCACGAGGAATTTCGGTACAAGCCCAGTGAACTACATAAACCTCCAGCGGATAAAGCAGGCCCAGCACCTGCTGCAGACCGGCAATATGCAGATAAAGGAGATCTCTTCGGCTTGCGGATTCAGCAACCAGTTCTATTTTTCAAAGGTTTTCAGGGAGATCACCGGGTTATCGCCGGTGAAATTCCGCGACAGGGAATCGGCACCGTAAGTGGTCTGGAAGGCCACAATAAGTAGGGCGGTTTTTAAACCCGACATACTTTTTAGGATAATATCAAGTTAACAGTTACAATAACTATAAGGATAGGTCAATGATAGACAAGATCAGGGAAGTGTGTCTGGAGGAGGCCGGCAGATGGCTTCCTATGAGGAAGAAAGGTTCGGCTTGGACAAGGAATTCGTGCAGGGTCGAGATTGAGGACAAGGGCAGTTCATCCAAGGTCCTTGTTTCCTGCGACGAAAAAGGCAAAGGGATCAGCAGGATCCTCATCAAATTCAGCCAAAGGATGCCCGATGGCGCGAAGATACTTGGAGACGCCTGGGAACGAAGCTATGGCGAACTCGAATGGAGGGGATTCGTCCCTGACAGGCCTATGCCCTGGTATTTCATGGTGTATGACGGACGCAGGACGAACGGGATCGGAGTGAAGACCGGAGCCTCGGCATTCTGCTGCTGGCATGCCGACCAGAACGGATATTCACTGACACTTGACACCAGGTCCGGCGGGAAAGGTGTATGCCTGAACGGAAGGACGCTTACGGCTTGCGAGATCGTCCATTGCGAAGGCGAAGCAGGGGATTCACCGTTTAAGGCGAAATGCAAGTTCATGAAGAAGCTTTGCCAGAAGGCGATTCTTCCGAAAATGACTGTCTACGGGTTCAACGACTGGTATTATGCTTACGGGACAAGCAATGCAAAGAGGATACTCGAGGACTCCGAGTACTGTTCGGAACTCGCCGACAATACGAAGAACCGACCATTTTCAGTGATCGATGGCGGCTGGCAGTTCACCGGTGTCACCGGAGGTGCTCCCTGGTCGCTCAGCGGAAAGCATTTTCCCGACATGAAGGGACTGGCTTCGGACATAAAGAAATCCGGATGCCGTCCGGGAATCTGGTACCGTCCCCTCCTGACCACTGAAGACAGGCCATGGGTGAAACTTGTAAAAGCTACACGCTTCAAAAACCATTCTAATCCCCATGAAATAGTTCTTGATCCGACAGATCCGGATAACCTTGAAAGGATCAAAGAAGACATTCGTCTCTTCAGGAAGTGGGGATACGAACTGATCAAACATGATTTCACGACCTGGGATATCACAGGCAGATGGGGTTTCCAGATGGGTGATAGCATCACCGAGGACGGATGGAAGTTCCATGACGATTCGAAGACAAATGCTGAACTCCTGAAAGGAGTCTACAAGGCGATCATCGACGCCGCAGACGGAGCGGTGATCATCGGTTGCAACACTGTCGGACATCTGATCACAGGATATGCACATCTGCAGAGGATCGGCGACGACACCAGCGGTCGCGAATGGGGGCGTACCAGGAAAATGGGTGTGAACACGTTGGCGTTCAGGGCTTCCCAGAACCGGACGTTCTTTGCCCTTGATGCTGACTGCGTAGGGATCACCGAACATATCCCATGGAGGCTTAACGCCCAGTGGCTTGATCTGCTTGCCAGGAGCGGAACCCCGCTCTTCGTGTCCGCAAAGAGGGAAGTCATCGGTCCGGAACAGAAGAAGGCGCTCAAGGCGGCGTTCAGCAGGGCCTCAGTCCAGATGCCTACCGCCGAACCTCTCGACTGGATGGACACAAGCTGTCCGGCGAAATGGAAGCTCGGTGGGGAACTTGTTGAATTCAACTGGACCGAGTAGTCCAACCACAGAGGCACAAAGACACATAGTATATCCTGTGTGCTTTTGTCAATCATTCCAGCGAGGCTGGTAAAAAATATTCTGTCATTTTCCGCTTGACAGCATTTCAAGAGTGGTTATATTTCATATATAAAACTAATATCATATATGAAACAAAAGAAGAAATCACCGGCGCCGGCGCTCGAGAAGGGAATCAGAATCCTTAGGAGGCTTTCTGAAAATGGGCCGCAGAACCTTGAGATGCTCTCGAAGGATATCGGAGAGCCGAAGGCGTCGGTCCTGCGCTACCTTGACACCCTTGTCTCCCTTGGAATGGCCGGCAGGGATCCCGTATCCAGGGAATATTGTGCGAAAGTCGCAATTCTCGGCCTGGACAGTGCAGGGAAGGAGCTTTCTGAAAAGGTACAGTCTCTTCTTGATGCACTGTCGGAAAAGACCTGCAGGACTGCCGAATGGTATGTCTTCAACGGCGGGAGAATGGTGTTGACCATGCGTTCCGAACCGGAAAATGCGATGATACACGTGAAGGCCAAGGTGGGCTTTGTCAGGGAATTGGATGTTGAGTTCGAGGCTGTCACGAGGATCGCAGTTTCAAATCTCAGACTTGATATGTCCGGCAGGAAATACCAGGGATATAGGAATGGCAAAAAGAAGGAGCTGACTGAATCAGCCTGCAGGAAGATGGTTGAAGAGGATGCCAGGAACGGATTCGCCATGGACATGGAATACAATCCGAATGGTGTCAGGAGATACGCCGTTCCCGTGTTCCATGACGGGAAGTTTGCCGGGGTTGCAGCCCTGGCGGAGAATTTCCGGCCGGATGCGGACAGACAAATAACTGTAATTTCGAAGATTCTTTTAAATGAAATAAAAACAAAATTCCAAGTTCCAGACATCCAAATTCCAAACAAAAAGGACAAACAGGCCAAATTCCAGACAAAGCTGAATTGAGGTTTGGAACTTTGAAAAGTTTGAAGTTTGTTTGGAGATTGGAGCTTGAAATTTGGAGCTTATACAGGAGGTATTAAATGAGGATTCTATATCTAGATCTCGACACATTGAGGCCGGACCATCTCGGATGCTACGGGTATCACAGGAACACATCGCCGAACATCGATTCGGTCGCAAAGCAGGGGATGAGGTTTGACAACTACTATTGTTCCGATGCGCCATGCCTTCCGTCCAGGACGGCCCTGATGAGCGGACGTTTCGGGATACATACCGGTGTCATAAACCATGGCGGGCTTTGCGCGGATTTCAGGCCGGAGGGAAAGGACAGGAATTTCAGGGACAAGCTTGATCAGGAAAGCATCCCCGGAATGCTCAGGCGCGCCGGACTTAAGACCATCAGCATCAGCCCCTTCGCGGAACGGCACAGTGCATACTATTTCCTTGCGGGTTTCTCAGAGGTCCACAATACCGGCAAAGGCGGTATGGAATCCGCAGAAGAAGTAACGCCTACAGCTCTCGAATGGATCGAGAACAATGCCGACAAGGACAATTGGTTCCTGCAGCTGAACTACTGGGATCCGCATACTCCTTACCGTGCTCCTGAAGAGTTTGGAAATCCGTTCAAGGATGATCCGTTGCCGGAATGGCTGACCGAGGACGTTGTCAAAAAGCATACCAATATGGTCGGTCCGCATTGCTCCCATGAAATTGCAATGTACGACAACAGCACGAATCCGAAGTATCCACGTCATCCGGGCGAAGCACTTGACATGAAGGGTGCGAGAAAGATGATAGACGGATACGACTGCGGAATAAGGTATCTGGACGATCATATCGGTACCATCTTCAAGGCGCTGAAAAAGAAGAAGGTCTTCGACGATCTCATAATAATAATAAGTTCCGATCACGGTGAAAACCTCGGGGAACTCGGGATCTACGGGGAACACGCCACTGCCGACGGAATAACCTGCCGTATCCCGATGATCATCCGCTGGCCGGGCATGAAAAAGGGTGCCGACAAGGGATTGCACTACAATCTTGATCTGGGACCGACGCTTGCGGAACTTCTTGGAAGGGAGAGATGCAGGAGCTGGGACGGGAACAGCTATGCCTCCGCCCTGAAGAACGGCAAGGACTGCGGACGTGAATATCTTGTGATAAGCCAGTGTGCACATGTCTGCCAGAGGGGAGTGAGGTTCGGAGACTGGCTGTATATCAGGACCTACCATGACGGATATCATCTGTTCCCGAAGGACATGCTCTTCAACCTGAAGAAGGACCCACATGAGCAGGTGAACCTTGCGGAGAAGAATCCTGACATTGTAAAGGATGGGATTGCCTATCTGAACGAATGGCACGACGAGATGATGATGACAATGCCATATGAAACCGATCCTCTCTGGACGGTGATGAAGGAGGGGGGACCGTTCCATGCAAGGGACCGGCTTGCCAAGTATTGTGAATTCCTGAAAAAGACCGGCAGGGAATGGGCAATTCCTGAACTTCAGAAAAAACACCCCAATGAATTCAAGTGACACAATAAAAAGCTGATTTTTGCGTTTACTTGAGGGTGCCTCCATTCGGAGGTACCCTCAAATTGTTTATAAACAGGGGAGGAGTTCTTATGAGGAAGCTCGTGGCGATGATGTTGTCCGTGCTGTTTGCGCTTTCGCTGATGGCCGGGGTCCAGGTGAAGGATGAGAACGGGAAGAACAAACTGGAAAACAAGGATCAGAAAAAGAAAGAGGAGCAGAAGAAAGAGGAACAGAAGGTCCAGAATGACGAAGCGATGGTTAAGAGGCTCCAGTCCATCATTGTTCCCAAGATCGATTTCCAGAAAATCAGTGTCGCCACAGCCGTGAAGCAGCTCAATGAACAGGCGATCCTGAATGATCCGGAGAAGAAAGGGGTTCTGTTCACCGTCGACACCAACGACCAGCTTACCGGAGGTGAGGCGACGATCACTTTCTCCAAGGAGAACGTGAACCTTGAAACCATATTGAAGGTCATCTGCAAGCAGGGAGGCTACAATTATGTAGCCGGCGCCGAAAGTGTCAAGCTCTCAAGGCCGGACACCGGTAAGAAGAAGGACAAGGACAAAACAAAGCTATGACGAGTTTTAAAAGACCCTGCACCAGGATAGGCAGATTTTGCATATTTGAGACAGCTTTCAGGTCAACCAAAAAGCATCGCAATCACTTATGGGACTGTCAGGCTGTGGCGGAATTCACAGGACCCTCTGGCAGGACTGTTTCAGTAGGATTGTTCTGGGACGGTGGGAATGTCTGGAGGGCAAGGTTCAGTCCTGACGAAACAGGACTATGGAAATGGAAGACGCGATGTGTCAAGGGCGATGATCCTGGTCTTGATAGTAAGTCAGGGGAATTCCTTTGTGTTGAGTATAAGGGATCAAATCCAGTCTACAGGCATGGTCCGCTCAGGCTTTCCGGGGATCACGGCCATTTTGTCCATTGCGACGGAACTCCATTCTTCTGGCTCGGGGATACAGCCTGGAATGCCGTGATAAGGGGTGACGACCGGAAGTGGGGCAGATATCTCAAACTCCGCAGAAGTCAGAGATTCAACATGGTCCAGTTCGTCTGCTGTCACTGGCGCGGAGATGCATTTGACGAGGAAGGTGAGAAGGCCTGTGATGAGAAGCATCCCATCCGGATAAATCCGTATTTCTTCCAAAGGCTCGACAAGCGAATCGCAATGATAAACGCCCACGGCCTGTATGCCGCACCAGTGGTTCTTTGGAGCCTTTTGAAGACGGACGTAGGATACAAGCTCCCGGAATCCGATGCCACCATGCTCGCATCATATATCGTCTCGCGCTACGATGCCCATCAGCTCGTATGGATGCTTGGCGGCGATGGAAGATATCAGGAGATAGGGATTGAAAGATGGAGAAGGATAGGCAGGAAGGTGTTCAGCATGGGGCATGATCGACTTGTCACCCTCCATCCATGCGGACTTAACTGGGTCGGAGAAGAATTCAGGAAGGAAAAATGGTACGATTTCATAGGGTATCAGTCTGGGCACATAGATTATGAGAAGGATCTTGAGTGGCACATTAAAGGACCTCCGGCGAAATGCTGGAGCAGGAAGCCAGTGTTGCCAGTGATAAACCTTGAACCTAACTATGAGAACGCCCATGGCTACAGATATGGAACCGTGTTCAATGACTTCCATGTGCGGCGCGGCGCATACTGGAGCCTTCTCATAAGTCCGACTGCGGGACTTACCTACGGACATGATGCGATTTGGAACTGGAATTTTAAGACAGGTCCGAGTGAAGGGCACGGCAACTGGCATTCAAGGGTCGTACCTCCATGGCATACAGGTCTTGAAACTCCCGGGATAAAAAGCATGACCGTCATGAGATCAATATTCGACAGGCTCCCTTGGACATCGTTTAAGCCGTGTCCCAGGATTCTTGCAGAACAGCCTGGAATGAAAAATCCCGGAGCGTTCGTGGCCGCCGCAATTTCCTCCGACGGTACTGTCATCATTTACTCCCCTCTTGGTGGAACAGTGACCCTCAGCAGAAAGGTAAAGATGAACGGTCCCCTGCGTTTTGTTGATCCGAGGACAGGAAAAGTATTCATGAAAAAGAACAGGATTGGTACAATAATCAGTTTTCCCGATGGACGAGACTGGCTCGCAGTATGCGGGAAGGGCTGGAAGGAAAATTAAAAATAAGAACATTTAAGAATGCCTTAAATTGATTTTTTCATCACAGGTATTCTATTTCTCATTTCGGGGAGACAATATTCTGCGCTGTTCCGGCATTGTCTCCCCCCATGTTTCCGAAGCATAACGTTTTTACATTAGTTGACATAAAATTTTTGATGGGGCTTCTCCCACCTATACGGAAGCTTCCTCAATTAAAAAACGGAGTACAAGGCCAATGTCACACCATCATGGCGGTTCGGAAGCCCACAAGGCGGTTCTTGAAAGGATCAAGAGCGCCAGGAAGGACATAATCAGGGAACTGAGGAAGTTCATCGTAGGCCAGCCCGAACCGATAGACCAGCTTCTCGCTGGAATGTTCGCCGGAGGACATTCGATGATCCAGGGTCCGCCCGGAACCGCTAAGACAGTCCTCATCTCATCCATCGCCAAGGTCATGGACCTGGAATGCAAGCGCATCCAGTTCACGCCCGATCTGATGCCTTCCGACATCAGCGGCACGGAGATCCTTGAGGAGGACAAGACCACAGGACACAGGTTTGTCAAGTTCGTGCAGGGACCGGTTTTTGCGAACATGGTCATCGCCGACGAGATCAACCGTACCCCTCCAAAGACACAGGCCGCGCTCCTCGAAGTCATGCAGGAGAAGCAGGTCACCCTCGGCGGAAAGACCTATCCCCTGCCGAAACCGTTCTATGTCCTCGCCACCCAGATATCTATGGAACAGGAAGGCACATATCCGCTTCCTGAAGCCCAGCAGGACCGCTTCATGATTTCAATCATGATGAAATATCTGCCGGAGGAGGAGGAGGTCACCGTTGTCCGCAGTTCCACCAGCGCCGCGAAGATAAAGATTGATAAGGTGATAGGTGGAAAGGACCTGATAGAGTTCAACAAGGCTGTCAGGGATGTCACGCTTCCAGAGAACCTTGGCGGATACATCGTTGATTTTGTGGCGGCAAGCCGTCCGAACAAGAAGGACTGCCCCGACTTTGTCAAGGAATACATCAGCTGGGGAGCGGGCCTCCGCGCCAGCCAGAACGTATCGCTCATGTCCAAGTCCGTAGCGGCGATGGACGGACGCGCGACTGTCGAACTCCCCGACGTGCAGAGCGCGATAATTCCCGTATTGCGCCACAGGATAGGGCTATCGTTCAGGGCGGAAGTGGACAAGGTCACGGTGGAGGATGTCGTGCAGAAATTGATCCAGACCGTGCCGAAGCCGAAGTAAGATTATTAACCACAGAACACACAGAAGACACAGAAAAAGAACCACGAATCACACGAAAACATAGGACGAATCCACATCATGGAAAAAGAAAAGAGCAACAATGCGGGTGGAGTCGAGGCGATAGCCAGGATTGGCGCTTGCAAGGAGAAGATCCTGCGCGAGATCCGCAAGGTGATCGTCGGCCAGGAGCAGATCGTCGATGATGTCGTTACGACATTCTTCGCCGGAGGCCACTGCCTGATAACCGGTGTTCCCGGTCTGGCGAAGACCCTTCTCATCTCGAGTCTTGGCAAGGCGATGGATCTGAAGTTCCGCCGCGTGCAGTTCACGCCGGACCTCATGCCCTCGGACATAACCGGAAGCGAAGTCCTCGAGGAGGACAAGTCCAGCCATGTACGCTCCCTCAAGTTCCGGCCGGGACCCATTTTCACGAACATACTCCTTGCCGATGAGATCAACCGTACGCCTCCGAAGACGCAGGCTGCGCTCCTCGAGGCGATGCAGGAACATCAGGTGACGGTCAGTGGAAATACGCTCCATCTCGAGGAACCCTTCTTCGTGCTTGCCACCCAGAACCCGATAGAGCAGGAGGGAACATATCCCCTGCCTGCGATCCAGCAGGACAGGTTCATGTTCAGCCTTATCATCGATTATCTGCCCAGGGATCAGGAGCTCGCGGTCGTAAATTCTACCACCAGTTCGCACAGCGAGGAGATAGAGAAGTGCATCGACGGCACTGAGCTTCTGGCATGTCAGGAGATAGTCCGCCAGACCCCCGTGGCCGAGCCTATAATAAAGTATGCGGTTTCGCTGGCGGCCAAGAGCCGTCCGGGTGAGAAGGACGTGCCTGAATTCATAAAGGAATATGTGGCGTGGGGCGCTTCGATACGCGCATCGCATTACCTGATACTTGGCGCTAAGGCCAGGGCGGTGCTGGCAGGCCGTCCGCATGTCTCGATAGCCGACGTGCAGTCTGTCGCACTTCCGGTCCTGAGGCACAGGATCCTGACAAATTTCAGGGCGGAATCCGAAGGGATGACCTCGGAGACGATCGTAAAGAAGCTTCTGGAGGCCGTACCGACACCTAAGAGCGGACTATAAGTAAATTTCCGCCAGGCGGAAATTTATAAAAGGAAAACAGATGAGCAAGAGCCGATATCTTGATTTCAATGTCCTCGCCCACATCAACAACATGCAGCTTCTGGCGAAGACGATCGTCGAAGGATTCATACTCGGGCTGCACCGCAGTCCGTTCCGCGGATTCTCCGTGGAGTTCGCCGAATACCGCCAGTATGCGCCGGGCGACGACATCAAGCACATCGACTGGAAGGTCTTCGGCAAGAGCGATCGATACTATGTAAAACAGTTTGAGGAGGAGACAAACCTTGCGTGCCATATCCTTCTAGACGCTTCCGCTTCAATGGCGTACAAGTCAGATCCGGAAGGCATGAGCAAGCTCGAATACGGCAGCTGCATCGCGGCATGCCTTGCATATTTCATGATTCGCCAGCGCGATGCCGCCGGACTGATGATATTCGATTCAAAGATCCGTGCAATGCTTCCTCCAAGGCTGAGACAGAGCCATCTCACTCACATGCTCACGGAGCTTGAAAACCTCAAGCCCGGTGGCGATACGAACCTGTCAGGTCCGCTGAACGAGCTTGCCGACGGCATAAAACGCCGCGGAATGGTACTCCTCATCAGCGATCTGATGGATGATCCGGACAAGGTCCTTTCAGCCCTCCAGCATTTCAAGTTCCAGGGACATGACATACTTGTATTCCATATAATGGATTCCGCCGAACTGACATTCCCGTTCGATACGATGACGGAATTCACGGACATGGAAACCGGAGAGAAGTCGCTTGTTTCACCGGAGGGAGCAAGGCCGATCTACATGGAACAGCTCCGCCGCTTCCTTACTCATTATGAGAAAGGCTGCGCCGACATCAAGGCCGAATACAAGCTGTTCGATACCCGCAAGCCTCTCGACATAGCGCTTTCAGAATATCTTTTCAGAAGGAGCAAGCTGGTATAATGCCATTCCTAAAGCCAAGTTTCCTGATTGCCCTTGCGGTTGTGCTTGTTCCGCTGATAATCCATCTGCTTACGCGCGACCAGATCAAGAAGGTTGCGTTCTCCACGGTACGTTTCTTCGTCGGCACATCCAAGAACATACTCCGCAAGAAAAAGATACGTGAAGCGCTGCTTCTGGCGTCCAGGATGATCGCATGCGGCCTGATAGTGCTGGCGTTTGCACGTCCATTGTTCACGAAGGAGAAGCCGGCAAAAGGTGGAAGGTTCAGTGCCGCCAAGGCGACAGCCATAGTGGTGGACGCCTCAGCATCGATGGCTGGAACTGACAAAACCATACGCAGTCATACCGAGGCCGCACTCAAGGATCTTTCCGAGGGGTCTGATGCAGCCCTGATAATCGGATTCAATTCGAGGACATCGGTGGTGGGGCCTTCTAAGGATTTCAGTGCAATCCGGGATGCGATCTCAAGGCTTACACCCGGAAACGGAGGAACTGACATCGCCGAGGCTCTTCGCACGGCAAATTCTCTGCTGTCAGGGGTTGATGCAACAGAAAAGAACATTGTCCTCATAAGCGATCTCCAGCGGTCCGGATGGGAGTCGTTCAAGGGCGGCTGGAAGCTGGCACCCGGAACAAAGCTCACAATAATAAAGGTAGATCCGGCTATCAGTTCCGACAGGATCGCGATAACCGAAGGCGATTATCCGCACAACATAGTGCTCGACAAGATCCCCAGGGTAGTGGCTGCGAAGGTCGCAAACCTGTCCAATGTCCAGCGCAACGGAGTTGAAGTCTCTCTTTCAGTTAATGGAAAGGCGGTGGAATCCCAGAAGGTTAACATTCCGGCGAACCAGGCCGTGCCCGTAAGGTTCAGGACCGCCTTCGTGAATCCCGGGGACAACCTCGGAGTCATCAGGCTTGTGGGCGAGAGCGAAGGAAAGTTAGGAAGCACGTTCTATTTCAATACCAGGGTGAATCCGACCATAAACGTTACGATCGTCTCCCAGACGGGTGATGCTTCGGCGAAATTCCTGGCGATAGCACTCCAGCCTCCGGAAGCGGATTCTCCGTTCAGGGTGAAGTCGGTGAACATCCAGGGTCTGACCCCGAGGGACGTGAACGAATCGGGAATAGTGGTGCTCAACAATGTCGACAGTACGGGAACTGAAGTATGTGCGGCCCTGAACAACCTGCTCCAGCGCGGCGGTGGGATAATCTATATGCCCGGGGACAAGGTTGGAGCCGACAAGTTCAACGCGGCCTTTACGGCGATCAGTCCCGCCAGGCTGAGCAGGATAATGACCGCTCCTGCAAGCGATGAGCAGGAACCGGGGCTTTCACTGACCAAGGTGAACGCCGAACACCCCATATTCGAGATCTTCCAGAAGCCGCACTACGGCGATCTTTCAGGTCCGAGATTCACAAAGTTCTGGGAGCTTACGGATTCCCAGCTTTCAAAGGTGATAGCAAGGTTCTCCAACGACAGGCCGGCGGTTCTTGAACGGCAGATCGGGCAGGGAATCGCGATCATGATGACCTCTTCAATAAGCAGTGACTGGAGCAACCTGGTGATAGACAAGGGACCGATGTTCGTCAGCATCATGCACCAGATAGCCAGATATCTTGTGATGAGATCCGAGAAGAAGACAGGATATTTTGTAGGAGAGGAGATCAAGCTGAACTCGAGCGAGCAGATATCTGATCCTTCAGGAAAGAAGATCACCGACCGGCCGGTCATCGCGAGGGATCCGGGATTTTATGTGGTCGACAACGGTTCGGAAAAATACAGCTGTTCGGTGAACGTCATGCCAGGCGAAGCGGATCCTGTGGCGATGAAACAGGAGGAGATCACTATGGCGGTCGTTCCGGTGCAGGGCGAGAATATGGAGGCCGCAGGCGACGATGTGCTTGCGAAGGAGGCGAAGGAGAGGGTGGACAAGACAGGGTTGTGGAGATATCTGATCCTGGCTCTGGCCGTGCTCCTTGCCGGAGAACTTTATCTCGGGAACAAGACTGTCAGACATTAGAAGAACTGAATATCCAATATCGAACAAGGAATATCGAAATAACGAAGTGAAGAGATTTTAAGAGGGCAAAAACATGGAAAACTATTCACAGCTGTCTTCGAAGCTTGGCGTTGTCAGGCGCGCGTGGAAGCGCATGAATGCCATCTCCGGGCTTGCCATCGTCCTTATTGAGACGCTTGGGATATTCACAGTCCTGATGCTTGCCGACTGGATATACGGGGCCAGTCCGGTCCCAAGGATCATCGCATATGCCTCCGCATTCATCCTTGTCGCTGTGATCTTCTACCGCAACGTCCTGAAACCTCTCTTCAGGCATATCCCAGACGAGCAGATAGCCCTTTATATAGAGGAACACAACAAGGACTTCGAAGGTTCGCTGATGTCTGCGGCTGAATTCGGCAAGGAGGGTGGATATTCCGAGGATCAGTCCAGGATAATCGACGCCATCATCCAGTCCGCCGTCGCCCGCACTGAAAAGCACAATGTCAAGTCTTTCGTGCCGTTCACCCGCCTCCGCAAATACGGGATCATAGCGATCATCCTCCTGGTATCCTATTGCGTCACCAGCATCTTGTTCCCGGATACTCTCGGAAAGAGGGCGCTGAGGATACTTACGTTCACACCGCCCCCGCCGCCTCCGATGTCCCCGGAACAGCTCGCAAAGCTGCCGATGGAATTCAAGCTTTCCATAAACGACGCAAACATCCCGAAGGGATCATCCCTGACATTTGACGTAACTCTTTCGCGGACCCCGCAGGATTCCGTTGTCTTCAATTTCCTTCCGGAAGCCGAGGCAAGCAAGGGCAACTGGCGCACCCTTCCGATGGAGGAACTGGACAAGCTCCATGGTTACAGGCTGTTCCTGCCCGACATAAACGAGAGCACGGTATTTTATGTTTCGTCCGGCCTGCACAAGTCGCAGCAGTACAAGATCACGGTCTTTGAACCGTTCACCCTGCAGGGATTTGAAATTGTCACCCGTTACCCGGAGATCTACAGGATGCCGGAAGAGGTGGAGACCGAGGGAACTGTGAACGTGTCAGCCGTGGAAGGGTCGAAGGTGCTTGTCCGCATCCTTGGAAACAAGAAGATGCTCGGGGCGACGCTCACATGGAGTTCGGGGGGAACCGAGAAGTTCACACCCGACAAGGAACGTGATACTACGGCCGTCGCTACGCTGAACGTCTCGAAGAGCGTCACGGGCAAACTGAAGATAACCGATATAGACAAGCAGGAATATGAGGTGCCGGAGGAAGTTGAACTCACCCTCGTCAAGGATCTGCCGCCGGTTCTTGAGATCAAGACCCCGATGGGTACCGCCGCCGCCAATCCCATCGGCGAGATCATGGTGCGTGCGAAGGTCGAGGATGACTTCGGCATTGATGCCGTCGACATGGTTTACTTCCGCGGTAATGACAAGACCGATGGAAAGAGGATAACCCTGACGCCTGTCACGAAGGAAGGTGGCATGCCGAAGAGGACGATGGGTGTCAGCTATGCGTTCCGGCTGGCGGACCTGAAGCCTGATCCCTCCCGCGAGGAAGTGATGTCGTTCTATCTGGAGGCGAAGGACAGGAAGGGGCAGAAGGGGGTGTCGGACTTCGGCATGATAGCCGTCGGATACTTCGAAATGTGGAGCGTCATGAACATGGAGACACCGCCTGCGCACATGGAACTGCAGGTCACAAAGGATCTTGAGCCTTATCTGAATGCCGCCTGGCACCTGCATACTCAGAAGAGCCTACTGCCTGAGGATGACTTCAAGACCCAGGCCAAGGAGCTTGCCGATACCGTCGTTGATCCCGCCACCAAGAAGCTATATTCCTTTGCCGAACCTACGGACAAGACGGATCCGGAGCAGATCGAGGAATGCAAGAAGATCGCTGAAATGGTACAGAGGGGATATGACGCGTTGAGGAAGAATGATACGCAGACCACGGTCACGGAGTGGCGTCTTGCCCTTGCCGAGATACAGCTTCTTGGCGTCAAGAACACCGCCGAACTTACGCTCCCACCGGAAGCCCAGCAGAACCAGGCCATGACATCCAAGGAATTGAACGACGTCTTCAAGAACTTCAAGTCGGAAGCGCCTCCCGAGACAAAGGAGCAGAAGGAGGCCAAGATGAAGGCCGCCGAGAACGACAAGACCAAGCAGGAGAAGAAGGCCGAGGAAATGGCTAACATTGTCACCGATCTGGCCCGCATCATGGAGAACCAGCAGGAGGTCAGGAAGGAGACCGAGAAGACCGCGGCAGAGACGCCGGAACAGAAGAAGGATGCGAAGGCAGAGAAGGACATGAAGAAGCTCGTTCTCGACCAGGTGGAGATAAAGGCGAAGATGGACAAGGTTGAGAAGGAAATAGAAAAACTGCGCGAGACTGCGACCGCCGAGACTAAGCCCGAGACCGCCAAGAAGATAGAGGAGGCATACAAGGCCATGCAGAGGAACCAGCCGGCCCAGAAGATGGTCAATGCGATGGTCGAACTTAATTCGTTCAAGCCGAAGAGCGCCGTTCCGGAACAGAAGAAGGCGGAGGAATCCCTGCAGAAGGTGCTCGAGGCCATGAAGAACGCGAGCGATACGATGGCAGCTGATCCGAAGGCCGAACTCAAACGTGCCAAGAACGAGGCCGAAAAGCTGCAGAAGGAAGTTGCAAAGCTCGATAAGAAGCCTGAGACAAAACCGGAGCAGAAGCCGGAACAGAAACCGGAGCAGAAGCCCGGCGAGAAACCACAGCCGAAACCTGATGAAAAGGCGAATGCCAAACAGGAGAAGAAGGAGCTTACTCCCGAAGAGCGCAAGGAGGCCGCGGAAAAGGCGAACGCCCTTGCAAAACAGCTTGCAGAGCATCTGGAAAACCGCGAATTCGGCAAGAAGGAGGACAGGGAGAAGCTGAAGGAAATGACAAAGGATCCTCAGCTCCAGAAGAAACTTGAACAGGACGAGAAGAAACTCGACGAGATGAAGGATGTTGTCGCCCGCATAAAGAACAAGCTCGAGGAGGAGTATGATGCAAAGATGACCGGACAGCGTCTCTTCTCGGCCCAGCGTGAGGAATGTCCCCCGCAGTACAGGGCGCTTGTGAACAAGTATTATGAATCGCTTTCACAAAAGAATGAGACGAAGTAGGACGAACCGGAGTATCGGAGAACCGGTGAAGGGGAGAAAAAGAGCAAGTAATGCAATTTATTTTGCGTAAGTAGGACGGATTTTAATCCGTCAACTGTATTGAGAATTTATAACTGTCGGGTTGAAACCCGACATACTTGGGAAGGCAAATTGAAAATTTTTGAGACATTGTTCAAGTATCCGCTGGACACCTACCAGAACAGCCATTTCGTGTTCAGCACCCGGATACCGGGCGAGATAATATTCATACTGATGGTCGGATTCGGCCTGCTTTCGTGGTATCTCTACATGAAGACCGCGAAGAAGGTCGGTGAAACCCGCAGGAAAGTGCTCCTGGTCATCAGGCTTGCCATCGTGGCCCTCGTGTTCTTCATACTTGCGGTTCCAACTCTCAGGAATGTCCGCACGCGCGATTCGGTCATAACGGCGGTCCTTCTCGACACTTCACGGTCCATGTCTCTCCAGGACGCCGTTTTCGACGGCGGGACAAAAACTGAAAGGTTCGATGTCGCCACCAAGCTGCTTCTCGGCAAAGGAGGCTCCGACAAGGGGCTGGCTGGAAAACTTTCCGGATTCTCAAAGGTCTACAATTACACTTTCGACAGGGACCTGAAGAGGGTTGTCTCATATGACAAGGTAAAGGACGACGGACAGCAGACGAACATTTTCAGGGCCATCCGCGATCTGGATTCCGAGCTTCAGGGAGCTCCGCTGGCTTCAGTGCTTATGCTGACGGATGGCTGCCGCAACGTCGGTGGCAGCGGTGAAGAGGCGGCAGTGCTTCTCAAGAGCAGGGGAGTACCTCTGCACATTGTAGGAATAGGTGATCCGCGTCCCTCCAAGGATTATGAGGTAGCGTCGATTTCCGCCCCGCGCAGGGTCCGCCGCAACACCGAGGTCGAGATATTTACCACTCTCAGATACACGGATTTCCCTGACAAGCCGTTCAAGGTATCGGTCTCCAGGGGAGACACAGTCCTTCTTACAAAGGAGATAAAGCCCGACAAGGACACCGATATCAAGAGGGTAAAGCTCAGTTTCACTCCGGATTTCGAAGGATCCGCCACATGCAAGGTCTCAATAGCCCCGGATTCATCCGAGAAGATAGTGGACAACAACAGCAAGGAATTCCTGATGGAGATCAGGGACGACCGCCTGCCGGTCCTCTATATCGAGGGAAGTCCGAGGCTGGAATACCGCTTCCTGCGCCGGGCCCTCTACAGGGACAAGGATTTCAGGCTGGTCGGCATACTCCGGCTGGCGAAGAACCGCTTCTATGTGCAGGGCGCGGATTCCACGGAGAACTACCTTTCCGACGGGTTCCCGACAACCCGGGAACAGCTGTTCCACTTCGAGGCGATCATACTTGGCGACATAGAGGCGTCATATTTCTCGGCTGAACAGCTTGCGATGCTTGATGAGTTCGTGAAGAAACGCGGTGGCGGGCTCCTGATGCTGGGAGGTGTCAACTCGTTCGGTTCCGGCAAATATGCCGGTACCCCGATATCCAAGCTTCTCCCTGTGGATATAACGAACAGCGACGGCAACTATTCAGACGACCAGTTCAAGGCCGCGGTTGCGAAGGGCGCCCTTAACCATCCTGTGATGCGTCTTTCCGACGACATGGAGATCAGCAGGAAGATTTGGGAGAAGATGCCGGATCTCATCGGCTTGACGCCTGTGCGCGGGATAAAGACCGGAGCGCAGGTCCTGCTTTCGCGTGAAAAGGACAACAAGCCTGTGCTGGCGGTACAGAACTACGGTGAAGGGCGCGTTGCGGCTTTCACTTCCGGCGGATCATGGTACTGGAGGATGTCGGTTCCGGCCTCCGACGAGTTCCATGAGAGGTTCTGGAAGCAGCTTGTCCGCTGGCTCGTTGTAGGTGCGAAGCAGCAGATATCTGTTGAAGCCGATGCAGACGTATACACTACCGGGTCCCAGGTCACGCTGCGCGCAATGGTGCTCAAGCAGGATCTTTCACCGGCAAACGATGCAACCGTGATCGCGACCGTCGAGGATCCACTTAAGAACACGCAGGAGATACCGATGCAGTGGATACTCTCCCAGGAAGGAGTGTACCAGTGTTCGTTCCGCGTGGACGAACTCGGCGACTACAGCGTCAAGGTCAGGATAGAAGGATGGAAGGTCAATCCCGTGGAGACGGACTTCAAGGTGTCAGAGCCGTACATGGAATTCAGCAATGCCGGACTCAAGGAGGATTCGCTCAGGGAGATGGCGAAGATCACATACGGCAGATATTATACCGTGGCGGAAGCGCCTGAAGCCGCTGCCGAGATGGAGAAGAACGTCAAGACGGCGCTTTCAGCCGGAATACAGCCGCAGGACCACGAGATATGGGATATGCCTGCCCTGTTCATCCTGCTGATAATCCTGCTGTCGTCGGAATGGATAGTCAGAAGAAGAGGTGGTTTGGCATGAGCATATGCAAATTCCAAGTTCCAGACCTCCAATCTCCAAACAATGGGAAAAATAATCAGACAAACAGTAAACATATAGAATCTCTTGGGTTTGAGGAATCTCGTTTGAAGCTTGTAAACTGAAAGTTGGAATCTGTTTGAATTTTGGAATCTGGAACTTGGAACTTATTCATGTCGCATTATTAAAGAATATGGTGAGAAAATGGAAAAGAATATAAGGATTATACATACAAAGAAGGATCTTCTTCTTGAACGAAGCAAGGAAGAGATAGCCGGCGGATTCGAAAGGATCCAGCAGCTTGCCGTTTCAAGGAGGAACTTCCTGCAGGGTGCAGGTGTCCTTCTGGGCGGAGCTGTGTTCACCGGACTCCTCGGAACTTCGGCCAAGGTCCTCGCCGATGAAGCGGTCGAGACAGGAAAATTCGTCTTTCCCAGACTGCAGTTCACGGTCATGGACAACACTCCGGACCGCTGGGACGTCCATCCGAGGGGTGACATCATCCTGAGAAGGAAGCTCCGCGAACTTACGAACATCAACGTGTCGATGGAACCCAAGGTCGTAAGGCTCGAAGACTTTGACGACATGGTGAAGAATCCTTTCGTGTTCATGACATCGGAAGGTTTCTTCAAGCTTCCGGAGAATGAGGAGAAGAACCTGCGTGAATTCCTCGAGAGAGGCGGATTCATCCTCGCCGACGACTGCGTGTATAACGGCAAGGAGGATAGGTTCTTCAAGACTTATGTGGCCCTCATGAACAAGCTTTTCCCGGACAATCCCATGAGGAAGATACCCTATGACCATGAGATATTCCATATCTACTATGATTTCCAGAACGGATGCCCTCATTTGCAGGGCGTTCCGAGCGGAGCATACGGCCTCTTCGAGCCGGGAACCGGAAGGATAATGACCTGGTGCAGTCCCGGGGACATACATTGCGGCTGGGTCAGTTCCTGGTTCACGCCTGAGAAGAACATGGAAGCCATAAAGATGGGAATAAACATAATAATATATTTCCTGAGCCATTAAAAGCATTTTAACCACGGAACACACAGAACACACGGAAGAAATATGAAATTGAAAATCATAGCAGTGATCATGATAGCTAGTTTCTGCATGTGGTCTATCGCGCAGGATGCAGCCAAGAAACCTGAAGCTAAGCCGGCCACACAGGTGCCTGCCGCCAAACCTGCAGCTAAACCGGCTACTCCGGCCCCTGCACAGGTTACACCTGCACCGGCAGGAAAATGTTATGCTATCCTCGTAGGTGGATCACCGGGTTCACCGATGTATTCGGCAAGGTTCCAGGACTGGATAAAAAGGTTCAAGGCGTATCTCACGGGCAGGGCCGGGGTTCCGGCGGAGAACATAACTGTCCTTTCAGGAGATCCTGCATTCAAGGATGCAGTTCAGGTCACAAAGGGGTCTGAGGACGTAGTGAAGGCGATTTCCGCGGCTTCCGCAAAATGCGGAACGAACGACCAGTTCATACTTTTCATGGTAGGGCACGGATATTCGATGGAACCAGAGGAGAATTTTGCGCTTCCGGCAAAGGATCTGCGCGCTGCCGAACTGAAGCAGGCACTTGCAGGTGTGAAATCACGCCAGCAGATCATCCTGAACCTCAGCACATCAAGCGGTGCATTCCTGGGTTCTATTGCGGCCAGAGGACGTATCAACATCACAGCCACCAACGGTCCGGAATCGAATGCCCCGGTATTCGCAGAATTCTTCCTGCGCGGAATCGAGTCGGGCCGTGCCGACGGGGAAGGCGGACAGAAGGATGGAAAAGTATCCTTGCTTGAAGCGTACAACTGGGCTACCTATCAGACAGCCCTTTGGACAGTGCGCCAGACGGCTGATGGCGAGGAGTGGGCGGTTGAAGGCAGGGAGACCTGCGAGATATTCAAGAAGCTTTATGCCTTCCCCAACGATCCCGAATGCAAGAAGATGTCAGCCAAAAGCAAACCTGAAGCTCCCGACGCGGTATACGCTCTCAAGACCGTGGTTGAGGGAACTCCTGAAGAGCTCAATGCCAGCAAGAAGTTCTGGAACGGTCGCCGCGGCATCCTTGAACATGCCCTGATCGATGACTGCGGTGAAAGTGCCGGGATCGGCGCGTTGAACGTCCCTGAGGAAAACAAGAAGGGATATGCTCCGATAGTACCTGCTTCTGCAAAGGATCCCGGTTACCTGGCGTCAAGGTCGTTCCTCGGTCAAGGCAGATAATTAAGTAATCAGTAATCAGTAACCAGTGATCAGATGGAGACATAATTCAGTGGTCGGAATTTCCGATTCTTGCATATAACTGATTACTGTTTACTTATAACTGATTACTGTTTACTGATCACTGGTAACTGATCACTGGTTTTACACTCTTCCAGATCACGGCCCTTCTTCCAGGCACTTGTTGACGATCCTGCTCAGGCTTCCCGTGGCCAGGCAGACACTCGTATCGGCCGCACCGTAGTAGACCCTCAGTTCATCCTTGGACTCGTCTGCGATCGCACCGCAAGCGAATATGACGTTGCCCACATTACCTACAAACTCATAGAGTTCGTCGGGTGTGATGATGTAGTTCCTGATCCTGCCGATCATCTTAGTGGGATCCTTGAGGTCCAGCATCCATGCGCCAAGGGAATATTTCTGTCCGTCGCATGAAGGAGTTACCCCGTGCATGATCACGAGCCAGCCTTTGGAGGTCTTGATTGGAGGTGTCGGCCCGATCTTTCCCCAGTTCCAGTTGTCGTTGCCGGCCCAGAGGTATCTGTGCTGTCCCCAGTGGATCAGGTCGGGGGAATACGACACCCATACCGAGGCCTTTTCATTTGATGCACCGAGAGCGTACGGACGGTCAAGCCTTGCGTAATATCCATTGATCTTTTCAGGGAACAGGGAAGGAACCCTGTTGTTTGGCAGGGCTATGCAGTCCATGAACTCCGCTTCCTTGAAGTCCTTTGTCCTGTAGAGGAAAGCGATGCATTCGCCGGAATCGCTGTTGCCGGGCCTGGCGATGTAGTATGTGTCCCCGATCTTGGTGAGGCGCGGATCTATCACATGGATGTCCAGCCGCTTAAACCTCGGATCCTGCAGGCCGGAGATGAGGGGTTTTTCGCGTATGTCGAAGTTGATGCCGTCCTTGCTTTCGGCGTAGTAGATGCCGGTTGCCTTCGTATCGGTCCTTATGACTGACAACAGAAGGACGGTCTTGCCCTCATGCATGATCTGTCCGCAGTTCATTACCGAGTCGGCGTGTCCATATGGGAAGCTTTTCGGCGTGATGATAGGGTTTCCCTTATAGCGGGTGAGATATGTCTCCTTCTTGAACATGCCCATGAGAATTCTCCTTGTTAATTTGCGCCATGGATGATTGGGTTGAAATTCAATCCAGGAACGGATCCAATTGCACTGATTTCATTTTTTACCCATCCATCCACTCATCCAACAATCCATTCATCCTTCTTCATATCTGCAACCGGTTGCAGAACGGTCTGATAAGATATATCGCCCATGATGGAAAGCAACGCTGAAATGTTGTTTTCACTAGAATCAGGTCCATACTGCAAAGGCAGGCGGACTTCCGGACCCAGGCGCCACACAGGGGCGAACACATGAAGGAATATCTTCCTGATAAAAAACAGCCTTTCCGCTTGACATGTATTAAACCTGTATGTATAATACTGAAATAATACAGGTAGCGTTTATGCAAAAAGATTGCGGCCAAAGGCTGCGGGAAAGGAGATGGACCATGGGATTCAGGAGACCGATCCGATTCACACTGATCGAGCTACTCGTGGTGATTGCGATCATCGCGGTTCTGGCTTCGCTCCTCCTGCCGGCCCTCTCCAAGGCGAAGGCACAGGCCAGGAGCATCAAGTGCCTTGGAAACCTGCAGCAGTTCGGCCTGGGGAACGCGTCCTATTCCAATGATTACGACTTCTGGGCGATCCCGGTGGCCTACGGATTCGACTCGGGCTACTACAGCCAGAGCTGGCCCTGGAGCAATGTCCTGGAGGTCGCCGTCAAGGACTCCATGGGGCTCAGGAGCTGCTCGGATAAGTTCGGCTGGCCACCCGGAATGGTCTGCCCCGACGCCTCATTGACGACATCCACAAACGAGCCGCCGGGACTCGTCTGCATCGACAAGTCCTACGGGCTCAACTTCGAGAAGCTGATCTATGGCGATCCGTATGCGGGCTGGCGCATGACACAGATAAAGTCCCCAGCTGGAAAGCTAAACTTCATCGACGCCACGGACTGGGTCGTTGGAATGTCAAATTCCATCTATGGCTCCTATTACGGCATGAAGGGAGAATACTGGGACTCCACCTACAACTGCATGACGGCCTACCGACACAGCCGCGGAGCCAATATCGTGTTCTATGACGGACACGCCATGCATGCGCCATACCTCGATGTCCAGAACAACTCCGGACTGTGGGACGTGACGTTTTAGGCTGATGGAGAAACGGAAAATCCCTGCCAGGAGACGGGGACGCAGGAAGATTCGGATTTATTTTTCAGGAAAAATCTATCAGCCCTTGTCTTGTATTTAACCTGTATATATAATATTTAATAAAATACAGGTGTTTTCATTAAAAAAACAGGAGTGACTGTTCAAATGATAAGGACACAGACCAAGAGCAGGGACATGGAGGAATCGATTGTCCGCATGATTATAGATGACAGGCTAAAGCCAGGAGAGGCAATCCTCTCGGAAAACAAGCTTTCAACCCTTTTCGGAATCAGCCGCGTCACAGTGCGCAAGGCCATTGCATCTCTTGCGGAAAAGGGCATCCTGAGAAGTGAAAACGGACGCGGCACCTTCGTGGAGAAAATTCCAAGCGCGCCATCCGGCAGCGGCAAGGGGGCCCATACGAAACTGATAGGCTTCGTATGCTACGGTGGTATCGGAGATGCCTTCATGGCGTCTGTCGCGCGTGGCATCGAGAGCGGGACCGAGATGGACGGCTACCACATATGCGTCGGAAGCGTCCTTGGAGGGGCCGAGAGGGAGGCACATGTGGTAAGGGAGCTTGTCAAGCGCGGCGTTGACGGGATCATAATCGCACCGACCGAGTCGGCCCCGCCCAGTCCTTTCCTGACCGAGTTTGCGAAGAGCGGCGTCAATATGGTCGTGGTCGACCAGCATATCCCTGGGCTTGATGCCCCGTCCGTTACCAGCGACGACGTGGAAGGGGCCTTCATCGCTACTGAAGCGCTGATCAGGGCCGGACACAGGAGGATCGCCCATATCCGCGGACCCGGGCTTGTCGCCAACATCATCAACAGGTTCGACGGCTACCGCATGGCGCTTGAACGCAACGGAATCCCGTTCCAGCCCGAACTTGCTCCCCATCATGCAGCTTGGAACGAGGAATCCGTGCGCAAGGCCATGCTGAAGCTCCTGGATCTCCCTTCCAAAAAGCGCCCGACGGCGATATTTGCCGCAGGCGACCATCAGGCGGAGGATTCATGGAGCGTCATCGAGGAGCATGGCTTCAAGGTGCCTGAGGACTTTTCCATCGTCGGCTATGGCAACGTGCCGAATTCGAAGGGGCTCCGCATGAGCACTGTCGAACAGCATCCTATGGAGATCGGTTCAACCGCCTGGAGCATACTCAGGCGGTTGCTGGACGGAGACAGGACCGCGAGAACTGCAAGGATCCTCCTGCGTCCGGAACTGGTTGTCAGACAGAGCATATCTGCACCGGGGAAATGATTTCATCCATCATAAATAAACTCATATATAAATTTGAAAGAGCTTCCATGAACAACTGCATGCGCCTCAGGAACTGCCTCGCCCTGTTTTTCTGCTGCATGTCGACCGGACTCGCGGCCGCTGATGAGAAAGTGATCTGCACGCGCGAACCAGAGGCGGTCCCGGGTGTCAAAGGACAGGCCCTCAACTTCGTCACTTCCGATCCCGGCATGTTCGACTGGTCGAACCGTGCGATGATCGCAAACGGGCCGAATCCGTTCCTCTGCGGGCCGTCCGGCACCATCTCGCTTTGGTTCAAGGCTGAATACCTGATGAAGGAGCACAGCGTCCTCCTCGAACTTGGTTCGCACAGGGACGGACTTCTCTGGGACTGCGACGGCATCATACCCGCAAAAGGCGACTGGCCGGGTGAGACTTTCTCTCTTGTGATCCAGCCGGAAAAGGCTCCGGGTGAAGGACGTGTCAATCTATGGGGCAGCATCGGCGGCAGTGATTTCGGCATCAGCTCCCCAAATCGGATGGATCTAAAAAGCTGGCACCATGCAGCCGTGGTCTGGCGGCCGGGAAAAATGGAACTCTTCATAGACGGCAAGTTGTCGGGAGGCTCCGCGATAGGGAAGACCAACGACTTCGAGCTTGCGCGCTACTTCAATCTTGCGGGAAGCCTGTGGGGAGGAAGCGCATTCAACGGCGCCCTCGATGAGATAATGGTCTTCTCCAGGGAATTTTCTCCGGACGAAATAGCCGCGCTGGCGCAGAAGAAGGATTTCTCCGGTGATGCAGCGATCAGCTTCTACATGCCATGCGACGGCAGTGTCAAGGCAAAGGTTGAAAGGAAGGAACTGTCAAAGGTCATAGCAGGTAAAACCATCTTCAGGGCAGACCTCGGCAAGATGCGTTTCACCTCTGCCGGTGATCCGATCAGGATGGAGCTGAGCCTCCCGCAGGGGGCGGCCGACGAGGAGCTCAGCGCGGAACTGTCCATAGACTCGAACGACGGCAGGAACGTCTTCAAAGCTTCGGAGAACCTCCGCCGCGATCCTTCAAAAGCCGTTGAGAAATCATTCAGCGCCAACATCGACCGCTGCGGGATATATAAGCTTTCGTTTGCACTGAAGGAGGCAGGAGGAAAGACCATATTTGCGAGATCCGCAACGTTTGGGGTCATCGCGAAACTTCCTCCTCTCTCTGAGATTCCGGACTCGTCGCCATGCGGTTTCTGGAGCGACACCACCCGCTCGCAACTCGGGACAAAATGGATACGCCTCTGGGACGCCTGCGCATTCAGCTGGTCCGCGCTCGAACCCAGGAAGGGAACTTACCACTGGGACTACCTCGATGCCACGCTGGAAGATTTGAAGTCCTGCGGTGCGAAGCCTCTCCTTTGCATCACCGGCACACCGAGGTGGGCCTCCTCCATGCCGAAACAGGAAATTGATTCCCTTAGGAAGACAAACGCCGACGGCTACAGCGTGATTCCCGGCGCGGGCTGGGCCGGAACCGCGGCGTATCCGCCGTCCAACATGGCGGACTTTGAAAGTTTCCTCCGTCAGGTGTTCAAGAGATACAAGGGGAAGATCACAGCCTACGAATGCTGGAACGAGCCGGACACCACCCACTTCAAGGGAAACGCAGAGCAGTATGTCGAGATGCTCAAGACGATGTACCGCGTATTGAAGGAGGAGGATCCCGGCGCCATCCTCGTCGGTGGAGTTGGTTCAGGCTATCCTCCATGGAACGCGAAGATCTTCGGAATGGGCGCAGGTTCCTCCATGGACGCTCTCTCGATCCATCCGTACTGCATGCTCGATCCGATAGATGACTACCATAAAGGTTCGCTGGGGCAGTTCGAGACCTTTATCAGGGAGAAGGAAAAGGAGCTTGGACATCCGCTTCCGGTCTGGGCCGATGAGCTTGGAATAGTAAATTCCTCGCTGAAGAAAGATGAGTTCGTCAAGAAATACGGAAGCGAGACCACGCCTGCGGAAGGCGTGCTCATGACCTACAAGGAGCAGAGCATCCGCTGGGACATCTGCATGGAGCTTGCGATCATCGCAATGGGCAAGGACAACAAAGTATTCCCCGGTGGCACGAACAACGCCCGCTACGATGACAAGAGCCTGGCGTTCGCAGCGTTTTCAAAGGCCGTCAGCTTCAGGAAGAACGCCCGTTTCTTCCCGGTGAACGACCAGTCCCTCGGGATCATGATCGAATGCGAACCTCGCAAGGATGAACCGAAACGGATCGCGGCGCTCCGCGGCACAGGCTCCGTAGTATTCCCCCTTGACGCCCCGCAGGTGAAGGGCATGGACATGTATGGAAATCCGATCGAGTTCAAGACCGAGGACGGACTGCTTAAGCTGAACGTTTCCGCCGACATAAACTATCTTTTCGACGTTCCTGCGGACTTCGCAGGAATCCAGGTCGTCTCACTCAGGCTGCCAAAGGATTCAAAGGCCAGCCAGCGCGTTACCGGAGAACTTTCTATTTCCAATCCGTACAAAAGGCAGGAGACTTTCCGCCTGGAGGCAAAGGCTCCGGAAGCCTGGAAGATCGAATTGGAGAAACCGGAGGTCACGGTGGAGCCGGGCGGAAAGATCACTGTTCCAGTGACCATCCAGAGCGGCCCTTCGACGGGCGATGTTGAAATGGAATTCACGGCGACAGACTCCAAGGGGAATATTTTCCCGAGCCGGCACACAATGTTCAATCTTTCGATCATGTCCATGCCAAGGATTGCCGCGGTGATTGATCCGGCGAAGGAATCAACATGGCGAGACCTTCCGGTGCTAGCGAAAGTCGACAGCAAAAAGCATATAAACATCGGACAGCCGAAACCGGAGTTTCCGGACATGCCCCACTGGATGGGCCCGGATGATCTGTCATACCAGGTCCGCGGCGGCTGGCGCGAGGACGGCATCTACCTGTGGATCGAGGTCACCGACGACAAGACCAATCCCGGAAAGGTGTCCGACGCCCCGTGGAACATGGACTGCGTTGAACTTTTCGTCGACCTTCTCAACGGCAAGACTTTGAATGGCACAAGGATTGATACCGAGCAGATCGCCGTAGTTCCGTCGCTGGGAAGCGAGTTCGCCCCGTGCGAAGTGAAATTCTGCGATACGGGGACCAGTGCAAAGGTCCAGTTCTTCGGGAGGAGATCCGAGCACGGATACATCGTGGCGGGAAGGATATTCTACCGCAACTACAGCAAGCTGCGTCCGGACTTGTGGGTCGGTCTGGACGTGAAAGTCGACGACTGCGACGATCCTTCCGCAAAGGAGACGCGCAAGGCATCAATGACCTGGAACGGTGACGAGGAGAACAACGGGCGCACCTCGAGATGGGGGCGTTTCGTGCTTGTCAACGGTCCTGCCGGAGAAGCGCCGGCACCTTCACCGGCGACCGCGGACGGATTCAAACCGCTGCTGCAGAAAGTTCTCGTAAACGGGAAACCTCTTTACGAGGCCGGTTCCAAGGACGGATTGAAGACAGTGGATATCGATGCTTCCGCGATGGTGAATCTCCAATGCACCTTCGTGAACAAGGGCGGCGCGACGGGCGAGGATCCGTTTAGGGTCTTCGTGATCATGAACGAAAACTGGAAGCAGGTTTCCGGCGCCGACTACACGCCTGCCATTCCCGCGACAAAATGGGAGAAGGACAAGCCGGTCGTCGACACCACGAGCGCGGACCTTTCCTCTCTCAAGGGAAAGACGCTGGATGTCCTGATCGGACTGTATGGCAGGCAGGACAGGTTCAGCCTGATCAACGAAGGACAGGACAACGAACAGCGTCTTCCCGTTGGCAAGCTGAATATCAAATGACAAGAGTTCTGCCACAGACTTGACTCGGACTTCACCACTGCCGCTGATAATTATGCAGACATGCATGAAATGGCGTAAAATATTCTATTGCGGAAGGAAGGCTGTTTGAAGATATATTCTTTCCTCTCTCTATTGACTTTGTTAGTAACATGAAGTACAATCTACCTGTGCCTGGCGGGCATTGATACATAAAGGGGGCGTATCCTATACCATTCAATTATTATACCCCCTTTTTTGTCTGTTGACGAAATATTCCGATTGTTCCTGAATGCCGGAATCGACCGGAGTTAACGTATATGGCAGGGGGCGGCTGACAATGACTGATGAGCTTAATTCCAATGGTTCATTCTTCCGGGCGATGGTTGAAACATCGAGCGACTGGATCTGGGAGGTTGACAGGAACGGTATTTTCACCTATTCCAGCCCCCAGGTAGAAAAGATACTTGGATATACCCCGGAAGAGATCGTGGGAAAGTCTCCGTTTGAATTAATGCCTCCTGAGGAAGCCGCCAGGATAGCTGAGATATTTGAGGATGTGGTGAAGAACTGCAAACCCATATTCAATGTCGAGAACGTCAATATCCACAAGGACGGACGCCGGATAGTGATGGAGTCCAGCGGAGTCCCGATCTGCGATGACAAAGGTGTCCTGGTCTGTTTCCGTGGCGTCGACAGGGACATCACCGAGCGCAAGCAGATGGAGGAGAAGCTGAGGCAGTCTGAAAAGATGGAGTCCATAGGAAGGCTTGCCGGAGGGATCGCCCACGACTTCAACAACATGCTGTGCGCGATACTGGGGCATGCCGAGATCTCCATTTCCAAGATGGCTCCCGATGATCCGCAGCTGCCGGATCTTCTTGAGATCCAGAATGCGGCTCAGCGTTCCGCAGAACTTACAAAGCAGCTGCTGGCGTTCGCCAGGAAACAGATCATCACTCCAAAGGTGCTGGATCTCAATGAAGTCGTTGAGAGGATGCTCAAAATGATGCAGAGGCTGATAGGCGAAGGGATCATCCTTGAATGGAATCCCGCCGGGGACCTGTGGAAATTGAAGATGGATTCGACGCAGATAGACCAGATACTTGCCAATCTCTGCGTCAATGCCAGGGACGCGATGAACGGCAACGGGAAGATCACCGTCAGCACCGGGAACGTCTCCCTCGACAAGTCATTCTGTGCAAAGCATAGGGATGCTGTCCCCGGGGATTATGTCCTATTGTCTGTCGGAGATACCGGCTGTGGAATGGACAAGAAGACCATGGCGAACTTATTCGAACCGTTCTTCACCACCAAGGATGTCGGCAAAGGGGTTGGAATGGGGCTTGCCACGGTCCACGGCATAGTCAGGCAGAACGGAGGTTTTATCACCGTCGACACATAGGGACGGTCTTCCATATTTACCTGCCCAGGCATTCCGGTGGAGATGAAAAACCGAATAAAACGGTTCCGGTCTCCAGTGAAAGTGGTCAGGACAAGACCATTCTACTCGTGGAGGACGATCAGATGGTTTTGTATATGGTCACCAGGAACCTGGAAAGGATGGGGTACAAGGTGCTGCCCGCAAAGGATCCGGATGAAGCCATAAATCTTGCCAAAACCAGCAGGGAGAAGATCCATTTGCTTCTCACCGATGTCATCATGCCGGGGATGTACGGCAATGATCTTGTCAGAAATATCAGGTTGTTCCTGCCGGATCTGAAGTGCCTGTACATGTCTGCATATCCGCAGGATGTCATAGCGCGCCATGGTGTGCTCGACGACGAGAAACATTTCCTCTCAAAGCCTTTTACAAGCAAGGAGCTTGCGAACAAGGTCAGGGAAATGCTGAACGAGGTTTGAAATATTCCCGCCCACCCCCATGCCCTTAAGATCGGAATTTGGCTGACCCATTGTAAAAAAATCCCGGGATATGCGGTCATGGTTCCGGAAAAAGATTGACAGGACATCGACGGTCTGATATTTTTGTTGTGCACTTCAAAATCATTTCATTATATGAACAACGGGAGATATGAATGAAGACGATCCGGGAATTTCTGTTTCTGGCGGTTATTGCGTCCGCACTGTGCATTGTTCTTTCATCCTGCAACGGTGAAACGCCCAAGGGCCAGTCCAAGTCATCAGATGATAATAAGACTGCTGCGCCCGGGGTTGTCCGCGCACGCGAACTGGGAATCCCGTTCGAAGGTGTCCCCGGCAAATTCAATGCCATCACGGATGTCGCCGGCGTTGAGGTCGGACACTCGACCATCATTTCGGGGGAAGGGGAGCTTGTCAGGGGCAAAGGACCTGTCCGGACAGGCGTCACCGCGATCCTTCCACGTGGCAAGAAGTATGATCCGGTATTCGGGGGAACTTATGCCCTGAACGGAAACGGCGAGATGACTGGCACCCTCTGGGTCGACGAATCCGGCTATATTGAAAGCCCGATCTGCATCACTAACACGCACAGCGTCGGAACTGTAAGGGATGCCCTGATATCCTGGCAGGTTGAAAGGAAGCTATATGACGAGACGGACGCCAGCCTGCCGGTCGTTGCCGAGACCTATGACGGATATCTGAACGATTTGAACGGGTTCCATGTTAAGAAGGAGCATGTGTACGCAGCTCTCGACGGCGCCAGGTCCGGTCCTGTCGCGGAAGGAAGCGTCGGAGGAGGGACAGGAATGATCTGCCACCAGTTCAAGGCCGGCATCGGCACCTCATCCCGAGTCCTCGACAAGAAGGACGGAGGATATACCGTCGGCGTAATTGTTCAGGCAAACCATGGACGTCGTTCCACACTCAGCATCGCCGGGGTTCCGGTGGGGAAGGAAATGACCGAGGACATGCCGGTCATCAACTCAGTGGTTCCCGGAAAGGAAAGCTCCATAATCGTTGTCGTCGCAACGGACGCCCCGCTCATGCCGCACCAGCTGAAAAGGCTTGCCCGCCGCGTGCCCCTCGGGCTTGCGCGCGTAGGTACGGTGGCGCTGAACGGTTCCGGCGAGATCTTCATCGCCTTCTCCACGGCAAACCCGGAGACCTTCGACAAGCAGTCGGTCAAGATAGACACGATCGACAATGACAGCATGAACAGGCTCTTCGAGGCGGTCGTCCAGGCAACCGAGGAGGCCGTAGTGAACTCGATAATTGCCGGTAGGACAATGACCGGGATAAACGGGAACACCGCGTATGGCATCTCCCATGAAAAACTCAGGGAGGTCCTTGCCAAATACAACAGGCTTAACACAAATATCATCCGCGTCCCGACCTGCAGGCAGGGGTTTGACTACACCTGCGGCGTCGCGTGCGTGCAGTCCATAATGCGCTACTATGGCGAAGACATCCGCGAGGACGTCCTCGCAAAGGAGCTTGGCACAACTCCCGAGGACGGCACCAACTGCCAGAAGATTTCGGAATATGTGAAGTCAAAGGGGTACCAGGTCGAGTTGAAGGAAAATGCGAACATCGCAGATCTGAAGAAGGCGATCGACAGTGGAATGCCTACGATCGTTGTCATTCAGGCATGGAAGGACGATCCGAAGGCAGATTATGCCAACGACTGGGATGACGGCCATTATGTCGTGGCGATCGGCTATGACAGCAAGAAGATCTACTTCATGGATCCTTCTACCCTTGGAACATACACCTATATCCTGAGCGAGGAGTTCCTCAAACGCTGGCACGACGAGGTGAAGGGGAAGAAGTATGTCCAGACGATGCTGTCGATAGGCAAGTCGACCCCTCCGGCATACAGGCCGACTGAGATCAGGAAGCTGGAGTAGGAATGATTGAGAGAGAAGTCAGAAGACAGTAGTCAGAAGTAATAGGTGGAGAATGAAGGGAGGAATAGGCACAAAGGCACATAGGCACAAAGCAGAAAGGATTCCACAGACTTCCTCCCGCCTTGAACCGTCACCAAGGCTATGGCATGGTAGGCATAGACTACACAGAAAGAATTAATATTCTGTCTCCTGACTCCTGTCTTCTATCTTTCCTCTTCCCTTTCCCCCATTACTTCTGACTCCTGTCTCCTGACTTCTGTCTTCTGACTCCTGTCTTCTGTCTTCTTCTTCCTTTTCCCCTTTCCCCCTTCACTTTTCACTTTTCACTCCACAAGAATGGCAAGGATCCTGCTTTTCCATTGGTGGAGGGAATATTATGAATTCAAGACACATAAGGACGGGCAAGGCCCTGATTTCCGGGGCCGACGCAGTAGGATCGGCGTTCACATACGCTCTGGCGCAGGTCGGCCTGGGCGATGACATTGATTTGCTTGACGCCCGACACGAAATGTCGGTGGGACAGGTAAGACATGAGAGACGCAAGCCGATAGACAAGTTGGAAAAGAATATCAGATCAATGCTGAGCAGCGAGCAGTAACCAGTAATCAGTAACCAGTAATCAGTAACCAGTAATCAGTAACCAGTAACCAGTAACCAGTAATCAGTAGTCAGTGATCAGTCGTCGGTCGTCGGTCGTCAGTCGTCAGTCGTCAGTCGTCGGTCGTCGAGAACGCAAAGCCACGAGATCAAGTGGTCCAGCACCAAAGCCTTCAATTAAAATAAGCTCGGGATCATTCTTTCCACATCTTCAGGCGCATTTCGTTTCAAAAATGAATATTTAAAAAAATCCTTCCTCTCCCGGTTGACACGCGGGACATTGCCGGCTATATATACCATTAATGATATATACTAATAATGGAATAGTAGCAATGATCCCAAAATACCAGGAGATTGCGGCGACGATACGGAAGCAGATAATGAGCGGCGACTACGTCCTGAAACGCCCGCCTTCCGGGAGAACACTTGCCGCCGAGTCCGGAGTGAGCTATCTGACAGCCAGATGCGCGGTCCGGCAGCTTGTCGAGGAAAATGTATTTGTCCGCAAGAAGAACGGCCGCCTTGAGATCAACAGCAGGTTCCTCGACATAAGCAAAAAGCTCAAGGTTGCCCTCCTCAGGCCCAACTGGTATGCACCTGGATTCGGCAAGTGGTACGCTGCGATCAACCAGGTGGTGGAGGACGAAGGGGGGATCCTTAAGACGATCTCCTTCAGCCACCAGAATGATCCTGTCGTACAGGACGTGTTGAACAGGGGATTCGACCTTGTCTTCCTGGAGATGGTCCAGCTGCCACCCGCCGTGGAACGGAAGCTCGTGTTATGCAAGGGAAAAGTCATCAGCTTGTTCCGGAACAGGACTGCCCTCGGGATAAACAGTGTCGACGGACCGGGTCCGGAAAGCCTGGAACTGCTGCTTGAGCACCTATACGGTCTTGGCCACAGGAAGGTCGCCTCCCTGACTACCGAACCGGGCGAAACGACTGCCGATGACAAGTCCTTATACTGGGAGAAGGGGGCGAAAAAGCTGGGCATGGAGGTTACAACGATCATAGAGCGGGTAAATCCGTTCGAGCCGGCTGATCTAAAGGCATACGAGGTAATAAGACAGAAAATAAAGGATGGGAAGATAAATTTCACCGGCCTCTTCTGCGTTTCTGTAAACACAGCAATCGCCGCCATGCGAGCGTTCCATGAGGAAGGCTACAGGATCGGCAAGGACATGTCGGTCTGTTCATTTGGAGACCCTATCCTGTCCAGATTGACCATTCCCTCGATAACTGTTGTCAACATGCCCGATCCGGCAAAGGCGATCAGGGCGGCGATCGGGTATACCAGGAAAGGCAAAGGAAAGGCGAGGATGTTCCGTGTGATGAAGCACGAGCTGCAGATAGGCGAGTCCACGGGAAAAATTCAGGATACCCTTTAGGAATAGCAAAAGGAAGAGGTGAACTGTATGAGAAAGGGAAATACAGATACAGGATGCAAGATGCATGATGCTGGTTGTTCGATACTGGATAATCATTGTTTAATCAGGAAAACAAGTTTTAATATCCAGCATCCAGTATCCAGCATCCAGAATCGGTATTTCACCCTTATCGAGCTTCTCGTAGTGATCGCGATCATCGCAATCCTGGCGGCGCTACTGCTGCCCGCACTGAGGAGCGCAAAAGAGACGGCAAAGGGAATATCATGTGCTGGAAACTTCAGGCAGATCAGCATTGCGCTGATGAGCTACGTCGACAGCTATGAAGGATATATCCCACCCGGATGGACGTATGTCGGCGACCTTTTCTGGCAGCAGCCTCTCACGTGGAACGAACATCTCTGCGCAGCCGGCCTTTTCGAGAAAGGCGTTCTTCCATATTACAAACCTGCGGAGAATTCCGCGTTCCGCTGTCCCTCCTGTCCGGGCTTGAACCAGGGCAGATATCCCCACTATGGGATCAATGCATACCTGTCCGGCAGCAAATTCGGGACGCCCAACTGGCTTATCACCTCCAAGAAGATCATTAACATGAGATACCCGTCCGACTGCCTGTTGATCGCCGAACATATCAGCAACGAGGAAAACAACCTTTTTTACGGGGAAGACGCATGGGATGTGTTCCTGATTTTCAACAAGGATCCGGTGACGAACGGGACCGGTTTTGCCGACCGCCACAAGGGGGCTTCCAACATCGCCTTTTTTGACGGGCATGTCGAATCTGTGAAGAACGCGCGGCGGGCCTATCTCTCCTCGGCCAACGGAGGCCCTCTCGACACGAATGAGAAGCTCTGGAAGGTGTGGTACGGTGCCGATACTGGAGGGACGTCATGGTGAGGTCGCAATATCAGCGCGGAAGGATGTCCCGGCCAATAGTATCGAAATAGAATTGAGTTCCAAGATAACGGAGGGTGGGTTTTCTAACCCGCCAGATAAAGAATGCCGCGGGTTGGCCTTGCCCGAGTTCCGGCCAGGGAAAACCCGCGCTCCGTTGAAGAGGAAATGCATCTGAACTATTATGAGAAGGTTAATATCTCGAATAAGAACTAAAAGGTAATATCATGAAAAAAATAATTTTTATGTTCTGTATGTCCAGCCTTGTCCTGGGTCTGGCTCTTCTTGCCAGGGGCGAGTCACCAGTCGAAGATTTCGAAAAACAGCCGGAGCTGTCCGTATACAAGGGTGATGAACGCGGCGGTGGATATGTACTTGAAACCGCCCCGGAATCACGGGGGATTTCCGGAAAAGCGACATGGAAGGACGGTCATTACAAATATCTTGAATACAATTTCAAGAATTCCATCCCCCTCCCAGAATTCAATGAAAAACTCGACGGAACACTGTCAGTCTGGGTTTTCGCTGACAAAGGCAACCGTGCCGAAAACGGCATTGGCCTGCGCCTGATCGATTCAAAGGGGGAAGTTTTCCAGTATGACAGTCCGGTAAAGGGGCCGCTGCGGCAGGGCTGGCAGAAACTGACATACCGGATAACGCCGGACAACGCATCCAGTTCCTGGGGTGGCGGGGCCGACAAAAAATTCGATCTGCCTGCGAGACTGCTCGGTTTCGTAATTGGTTTCAACCCGGAGATCCAGGGCGCCGGAAGCGTATATCTTGACGATATCACCCATTCGGGATTGAATCAGAACAAGGTCGAGTTCCGGAAACAGCAGTGGACGTTCGACAGGACGGAAAGATGGAATGCTTCCGGTTTACAGGAAAACGACGAACTCAAGCTGGATGAAAAAGGCAAATTGCAGCTTTCGCTGAAGAGCGGCGCCGACAGCATACGTTTGGCCAGGAGGGAAGATCAGTTCCGTGATGCCGGCGACATATCCGCACTGGTGCTGAACCTGGCACGGACTTCCGGGAACGCCCTGATCTCCGTGGTGATCAAAACCAAGGACGGAAAGAAATTGACCCTCAAGGCCGTGGAAGCGCAGAACGAGGTGTTGAAATGGAATGTTCCCGGAGACCTGACCAGTTCCGGAAACGGAATTTCCGGACCGTATTTCATCGATTCCATAAGAGTCCAGCGCAAGAACGCCGGAGAGCCGGTGCTTCTGGCCTTCGATTCCGGTTACGTCTCCGGACGCGTGTCACCGGCGGAAGCCATACAGGTCGATGTCGACACAGGAAATCCTGTTCATGTAGTAAAAGACTCCGATACCGGCAAAATCTCCCTGAGACTGAGGAACAACGCGCTTGAGGCCATAAGTTTCCGGCTGGAAGTGACCCTGGAAAACTTCTTCAGCGACACTGTGGATTTCAAAGAGGATTTCGTGGTTCCTCCACAGAAGGAACTGGTCTGGCCGATTCCAGTCATGCCAGGCAAGAAGGGTGTCTGGTGGGTGAAATACCATTTGTTCGCAGGAGGCGCCGAAACGATCGGACGCAGATCCTTTGCCTGCATGAAACCTGCCGGACCTACGCCCGGACTTTCCAAGGGATTCCTTTTCGGGATCTGCTCCCATAGCGCGAGATGGAGCCTGCGGGATCAGGAAATGGAAGTCCTCGCCGCCGGACTCTGCGGCGCAAAGATCATAAGGACCGGTGTCGGCTGGGAAGGACTGGAACCTCAAAAAGGCAAATGGGATTTCTCGCTCATGGACCGGCTCGTCGATTTATATGGCAAGGACGGCATGGAACTCCAGGCGATGCTGGCTTTCACCCCGAAATGGGCGGCTCCCCCGGAAGCACAGAACAGCAAGGACTGGCTTGACTGGAACCGCGCCGTACCGGACATGGAGGCTTGGAAGGAGTACGCCCGGACTGTCGCAAAGCACTACGACGGAAAGATCCGCTACTGGGAAGTCTGGAACGAGCCGGACCTGTTCGGATTTTTCAGGGGTTCCAGGGACGACTACCTTAAGATGATGAAAGCCGCATATCAGGAGATAAAATCCGTTGACAAGGATCTCCAGGTGCTGACCGGCGGTTTTGCGTCTTTGGATCCGCATCCCGGGAAAAAGGATCCTGAATTCCACGACATTGTGATCAAGGAAGGCGAAGGATTCTATGACATCCACGCATTCCACCAGCACGGCAATTTCGACTCGTTCCAGAAAATAGTTGACGGCAAGATGCTTGAGATCCGCAAAAGCCTCAATAGTGCGAAACCCCTATATTTCAATGAAACCGCGATCCATTCCCTCGGCGATTCGCAGCGGAACCAGGCGGAGGTGCTGGTCAAGAAACTGCTTTTCGGCAAGGCCCGCGGCGCAATGGGCTATAACTGGTATGATCTGCGGGACGACGGATTCGATCCCAGGGACGCCGAACACAACATGGGGCTCCTGACCAATGATTTCTATCCCAAGGCCGCGTATCCTGCGTATAACAGCCTGGTCCTGAATTTCCGCGGCAAGGAGTTCATGAAGCAGTTGGATCTCGGTGTGAACCGATTTGCTTTTGTCTTTGAAGGAAACGGCGAGCAGACCATTGTCGCCTGGAACGAGGCCAGCGGCGACGCCGGAGAGCATGTAGTGCTTCAGACAGATGCGGGATCCGCGGAATATATTGATATCATGGGCAATGCCAGTTCCGCACCGATCGACAACGGGATGCTGGTCCTTCCGATATCCACGACTCCCTCCTACCTGACATTGAAAGGTGCCGTCAAAGCGCCGGAAGTCAAAGGGAGACTGATAGAGACAAGGGAACAGGCTGTGCTTGTCCCCGGTAGGAAGGGACGGATCGAGCTCGCGATTTTCAACCCGTTCACCGGCGACTCCAAGATTGAACTCGACCTGTATACGCCCGAAGGGGTTGAAACCGACTGGAAAAGCAAGACTGTCAGCATCAGTCCATCCTCCAAAATTTTGATTCCACTGGAACTGACCGTTGATAAGAACAGGATGTACAGGACAGATGGCAAAGCGGTCCTGAAAGTCCTCTACAGGATTGTCGGCTCGAAATGGTCGGGCATGGTTGCGGTTCCTCTCAACATGGCAAGACTGGTCGATCCGAAAATCGGCGGTGATCCTGACTTTGTAATAGACCAGCGCGGAAATGTGTTCAACATGTGCGAGAACGATCCGGCAACCCAGCATCTGACATGGAAGGGGCCTCAGGATCTGAGCGCCAAAATTAAACTCGGATACGAACCCGACTACCTCCTGCTGCAGATCGCGGTCGAGGACGATGTCCACAGCCAGAAATTTTCCGGTCCGTTCATCTGGAAAGGCGACAGTATCCAGTTTGCCATGCAGATCCCAGGTCAGTCCGGACGTTGGGAACTCGGGCTGGCGCGCCTGGACGACGGAAAACCGGAAGTCGCCTGCTGGAGCCGTCCGACAGATTTCCAGGATCCTTCTTCCGGCATTGGACTGGCCACGGAACAAGCCGGCGGCCGGATAATCTACAAGGTGAAAATCCCGATGGCGTCACTGGGACTGTCCGAGAAGATCCTTAAACAGGGATTCAAGTTCAATCTGGTGGTCAACGACAATGACGGTGACGTCCGGGAAGGATGGATCCAGATCGCACCCGGGATCGCCGACCGGAAAGACCCGGAACCTTATCCGTTCGTGGTCTTCGATCTGCCGTAGAATTTCAGCCTTAGGACATTCTCGCGCGGCGGCGCAGCGTCGCAGAGAAGATTTTTTTCACCACGAAGGTCACGAAGTTCACGAAGGAAGAACTTTTCTGCCCACAGATTGACACAGATTAATTGCATGAATTATAAGCCTCTCGATTGCTTCAAGATAAAATAAAATATGGGCTGAGAATAAGGGTTGTCCGGAAACGAATCGCTTCCGAGCAACCCTTTTCGCCTGCCCATAACCTTTCTACGAAAGGTTTCCTGCACAACAGGAATATTTTACAGAATTAAATCTTAGTGCCTTAGTGCGAGAAAATCTATTTTTTGCGTTCATCTGCGGTTGATGCATTCTCAGCGTCGCTGCGTCGCTGCGCGAAAATCTCTTGTCTGTGCAAGTCTGTGGCAAGAAAATCCCCATCTGCCGACGACTGACGACCGAAGACTGACGACCATCTTCCATCTGCCGACGACTGACGACTGGCGACCGACGACTGCTCTATGCCTCTGACCTCTGTCGTCTGATTACTGTTTACTGGTCACTGATTACTATTTCCTTTCTCCCGTCTGCCGATGACCTTCAATTTCTTATTCTTTGCGTTTGCGCTTATTCCCGAGCTGTCGGAATGCCTGAAGACACTGCTGGCAAGTTCCAGGAGCCTGTTGAACAACCCCTTGTTTACCTTTGCTTTTTCCGTCAGGAACTTTGCGAGGAGCCTGTCATGTGTCCTTATATGGTTTACAAACCAGTTCACCGTGAGATAATTGACCCTCATGGACACTTCCTCGTATTGCTTCCCCTTCACCTGGAGATGTAGTTTCTTCATCTCGTTTGCGAAGTATCTGTGGTTGTCGGCATGTTCCTTGTATTTGTCATACTTGTAATCGCACATCAGGGATTCCTCGGCCTTGAAGTGGTATATGACATAGTCATTCAGGAAATCAAAGGCCTTGACTACGGTGGAGCTGTTCTTCCTGGACAAGGAATTATTGAGAAGCATATTGACCAGGTTGAAGAACTCCTTGTGCTGCTTGTCGACAGCGCGGACACCTGTTTCAAGGGACGGATCCCATTTTATCATCTCTGGCATAAAACCCTCAACTTTTCAAAGGTTGCTCCAAACGGGTCCATTGTCATCAACAGTCAAAAAAGACCTCGTTGAACATGACTGCATTCCTGCATAATTAACCATATTGGATTTTGCAATAATTGCAAACCCCGCAACCATCCCGGTACTTTTCATAAAAGTGACTCCTGGCTAATGCGGGGCAGGTACGGAGGCGCAAAGTTAAGAAATGTTTTGCCACAGACTTTCACTGACTTTTGGCACAGACTATTTAAATTGAATCGGCTCCTCTCTGCTCTGGCAGAGGAGAGGCATACGGAATATGCATGAGGGCAAAAACAAGCTTTTGCTCTCATGCCATTTCCGTGTCACAGGGCAAACAAGTTTGCCTTAGCCGATTCATCAATCTGCGTATATCCGCGTTCATCTGCGGTTGATGCATTCTCCGCGTCGCTGCGCGAAAATCTCTGGTCTGTGTTTTAGTCTGCCTGTCCTCCGTAGTTATCATCTGGAGGAACGAAGGAGGATGGCAAAACTGCCTTTTCGCCGATTCACCGATTCACCGGTTCTCCGTTTCACTTCCCCCTTCTGCTCTGTGCCTCTGCCTGTCACGGCGTAGCTTCTCAGCGTAGCCGGATGCCTAAGAATTTCTCCCCTTTCTACAACTTCCCCCTTGTAATTTATACTAGTCTACATATATTAAATCCGTCTTCTTGAGAGTTACAAAATGGGGGGGTGATTAGGGGGATTGATGAAATCCGCGAATCTCGCATTCCGCACCACCGAGTCACACTCATCCTTCAAAAAATCTTTTCATCCAGGTATAATCCAAAATTCCAAAGATTTTCGACATTATCGATGACAAAGGACGGGAACTCGCTAACTAGCTGACTGTTTTAAGAGAAGGAGGTTCAGCGAAATGATGAAGAAGATGATGAAAAGCTATCTGACATACGAAAACGTTGCACAGAAAGCACAACAGTATATGTCAGAAAAGCCTGTTCTCGTTCTTGGAACGGGAGCGACAATCCCACACGGGCTTCCGTCTATGGAGAATTTGACTAATGCCTTGTTGAAAGAAGCATCGTTGATGGGCAAGGACTATATAAAGTTCAGAAAACTTTTGACGAAGACTCAAGACTTAGAACTCACTCTCCATGATGTGAACCTAACTACGAAGGCAGTCGACAATATAGTGGTGGTTACGTGGCGTCTTGTCTCGGAAGCAGATCTTGCCCTCCATCAAAAGTTAATTCGAGGTGAGGTGACTCTCCCTATTGAGCCTCTTCTGAGCCACCTACTTAGAACGGCTGATTCAAAAATATTCGTGGTCACGCCGAACTACGATCGAATCGCTGAATACGCCAGCAACCGCGTGAATGCACATGTCTCCACCGGAATGACTTCCGGACCTTTACCCAGATTTGTTCCTGGCATGGTGAATCAGGAAAGAACATCAAACATTGGATACGATGGGCAAGTTGTTTTGCTAAAGGTGCATGGATCGTTGGATTGGTTCATGAATCCATCTGGGGAGATCATCTCTCTACCTTTTACCAATAATATCCCGTTAGGCTTTCGTCCACTCGTCGTGACTCCGGGAGTGAGCAAGTACAGAGAGGTCCACAAGGATCCATTTCGAACAATTATCGCGGCAGCGGATAATGTACTTCGTTTAGCTACAGGTTTTCTTTGCGTTGGTTATGGTTTCAATGACGAGCACATTCAACCAATACTTGTACGCCGAGTTCAGAAAGACGGGCTCCCTCTCTTGGTTATCACCAAGTCGCTTACAAATGCAGCTAAAGAAGCATTTCTCAAGAAGACATGTAAAGAGTTTCTGTTGATTGAGGAGCATCCGGATGGCACTTGTATCTATTGCCCAGAAGAGCCGACCGGCCTGGTATTAAAAGACGTCAATGTCTGGCGGATCGACGAATTTATGAAAATGATAATGGGACAGAAAGTGAGGAAATCATGAGCATATTGGTCTACAAGAGAGATGAAGCCATCGGGACAGTATTTAGTGTGGATACGGGAAACGTTTTAATAAGTGTCACTGACTTGGATGCACTCCGAAAACTCCAAGTCAACCATCTCGTGGCTCTTAGGAGTTCGAAGGCTGGGCAGCACTTGATCGGACTCATATCCAAAATCATGCGTAAAGCACTTGTTGAAGCTGGCGGATCCCAGGATGGAGAGGAAACTCCTGAGGAACAGATTGTCATCGAAAACCTGATTCGGGTTACGCTTATAGGCACGCTTCTGGACGCAGTGGGAACACAGCAAAATGTCTTCCGCAGAACCTTGGAGACTGTTCCGGAAATCGACGCACCATGTTTTGTCCTACAAGGTGAAAAGATGACCGAATTCATGAAGGCCATTTCCCGGAAGGTTCATGAAGGGCAAAAGGCTTTAAGTCTTGGAAAATACACAATAGATGAAAACGCTGATGCCTGGCTTGATGGCAATCGCTTCTTTCAGAGACATGCTGTCATTGTAGGTAGCACCGGCACTGGAAAGTCTTGGACCGTCGCCCGAATTCTCGAGCAAGCGGCCGAATTACCCAATGCAAATGCAATCCTCTTTGACATCCACGGTGAGTATGCGCCGCTTAAGGGCGATGGAATCTGTCACTTACGTATCGCTGGTCCAGCAGACTTGGCAGGTGCAAAGAAGTTGAGTGACGGGATTGTTTTCCTGCCGTTCTGGCTTCTCACCTACGAGGAAATGCTCGCTATGATGTTGGACCGCAGCGACCAGAATGCTCCAAATCAAGCCATGCTCTTCCAGCGAGAAGTAAATGATGCTAAACGAACTGAATTGGAGAAGCTTAAGAATAAGGACGTCTTGGCGAACTTCACTATCGATAGTCCCGTACCATATCCGCTTAATATAGTGCTCAACAAGCTACAGGACCTTGATGTTCAGATGGTTCAAGGCAAGACTCAGGAAAAACAGGGCCCATTCTATGGCAAGCTTACGCGGTTCATTCAACGCCTTGATGCGAAACGTCAGGATCGTCGACTTGGATTTTTGTTTGATGTAGGAGATGACGCGATGCGTTATGAGTGGCTAAATGAACTTAGTACAGTCCTCCTAGGAAGTACAGGCGTTCGAGGTAAGGGTGGTGTCAAGATAATCGACTTCTCAGAGGTTCCATCTGATGTGCTGCCTCTTGTGGTTGGTCTTGTCGCAAGACTGATCTTTTCTGTCCAGCAATGGACTCAGAAGGAATTAAGGCATCCAATTGCCCTGCTTTGTGATGAGGCACACCTCTATATCCCTGAGCGCCACGAAGCTGGAGGACTTGCAGAGGCCGGTTTGCGGTCTTTTGAACGAATCGCGAAAGAGGGCCGTAAGTACGGCGTCGGTCTCATTGTTATCAGTCAAAGGCCTGCCGAGGTCAATCGTACTGTTCTGAGTCAGTGCAACAATTACGTCGCTATGCGTCTGACAAACGCGGACGATCAAAGCGTAATTAAACGGCTACTCCCAGACACCTTGGGAGGCTTTGCCGAATTGCTGCCGATCCTCGACATTGGCGAAGCATTAGTAGTCGGAGACGCGGCTATTCTCCCGAGCCGCATTCGCATTGACAAACCGAATACGCAACCAAGTAGCGCGACGGTTGATTTTTGGGACTTGTGGTCGAAGAAGAAGATCAAGAGCGGTATTGATGCAGCTGTTGAGGCTATGAGAAAACAACAACAGTAAGCTGGTTTAGGGACGTTCCTGTAGTAATTTTGGAAGTTTGACCAAATAGAGCAAAATTAATACGATTTATATGGTAGAATGAAATAAAAGGTCAGAATTCAGTATTTTAGGTAATTATTCAAGGTAAATCCATGTGTTATCATTAATAATCAATAAGTTATTAATCCCAAAGGAACAAAAGACACAAAGTTCATCACCGGTATCCCATCATAAATTTTTAATTGCGAGTATATGATTCCTTGTGCTTTTACGTATGGCACTATCTTCTCAATTTGATTTTTGTATAGTGAGTCCCCGTTCTGCCTACATGTATTCCTTTATAGTACATTTAGTTAAATTGGAATGACACTGATTATTACCCCCTATCTGTTTCTGCAAGCCTTGATTACTCGCCTTTTCCGGATTAAATTTAATGAGATCATGAAATCAGGATTTCTATCAGCATAATAAGTTAAATAAAATAAACAATAAATGGCTTATCAAATAACTAAAATTAAAAATGAAAGTTATAAGCAGCTAAAAGAACTAATTGCAGCTTTTGAAAAAGAGCACGCCGTCTACATAGCTCCAAAATACAGCGAAAGCCAATTGCGTGTCGATTTCATAAATCCGTTCTTGAAGGCATTGGGGTGGGATGTTGATAATGAAGCGACAAAGTCACAGTTCTTGCGTGACGTGATTCAAGAAGAGTCTATCGATGTTGAAGAAGATGGTTCTATTGCAAAAAAGTATCCGGACTATACGCTCAGACTGCATGGCACAAGAAAGTTATTTATCGAGGCCAAAAAGGCCTCTATCGACATCGAGAGTTCTCTCAAAGCTTCCTTCCAAACGAGGCGATATGGTTGGAACGCCAACCTCGGGATCTCTATTCTCACTAACTTTGAGAAATTGGTTGTTTATGATTGTCGTCATATTCCGGATGCGGAAGACGCACCGGCAGTCGCCCGTTATAGCATATTTCACTTCTCCGAATATCTCAAAAAGTTTGACGAACTCTACAAGCTCCTCTCTTATGAATCGATGGCATCTGGTTATATCGATGATATCTTTTCGCTCTCAGAAAAAGAAGGTAGCACTTTTGACGTTTATTTCCTCAGGCAGATCGAGGATTGGCGGCAACGTTTGGCGACCGATGTAGTCAAAAACAACTCCGGCTTTAACAATGAAGATATCAATTTCGTTATCCAACGCCTTTTGAACAGAATCATTTTCTTGCGCATCTGCGAAGATCGAGAAATAGAGAAATACGAAACACTGAAAAAAGTCACCACTTACGATGAACTGAAAACCCACTTCATTCAATCTGACAAGAAATATAACTCCAATCTCTTTGATTTCATAGAAGATACCTTCTCTCTTAACATCAATCTCAAATCAGACTTGCTTATCGGAATATTCAACGATCTCTATTATCCGAAAAGCCCATATGATTTCTCGGTGATAGA
>CAZRKP010000009.1:0-143210 GCA_964600895.1 uncultured Victivallis sp. | reverse complement strand
CGTCAACCTCGAGAACGCCAAGGCCCAGATGGAGGCCGCTATTGGTTCGAGGTGACAAGCATCTTCCTGAATTCCCTTGGCCCTATGTTAACAGTCTTTGTGAACACCTTGGTAAAATAACTCTGGTCCTTGAATCCACATCTCTGACTTATTTCTCCAAGGGGGAGTGAAGTGAAGGCAAGAAGCCTCTTCGCTTCCTTCACCCTTATTGAATTGAGATGATGTGAGAAGGTTTGACCGGTATCCTTCTTCAGCTTATGCATGACTCCTGAAGTACTTGCTCCTGCGAACTTCGCAACTTCGATGAGACGGATGTTTTCACTGAAGTTCCTGTGCAGATATGTCATTACCTTTTCAGACACCCCTTCTTCCTTCCTTTCAATATGCACATTCCTGAAAAGCTTGATTGCCAATTTTTCAAACCAGAAGCATATCTCCTTTACATCTTCAAACTTTGCAATTTCCTCAAGATAGAGGTTGTTGACAGTAACAATCTTCGACCATTTTTCTCCATGGAGCAGTGAACTCATCGACAGAACAGACACCACCATTCCAAGGAACGCCTTGATTTTTGAAACGTCCTGCGAGGACTCGACGATGATGAGACTGAGTATCTCATCTGTCTTCTTTTGGAATTCAGCCTCGCTTCCAGATTCAAAAAGACTGGAAAGATCTTCTGCACAAAGAAGTATCCTTTTGCGTCTGTCATCCCGTATAGAACTCATGGCTCCCATGCCAATTTCAAGCCTTTCCTGCTGTCTCCAAAGGGCGTTTCTCTCGGCGAATTTATCCGAGGAAAGAAGACCGGAGGAAAGAACCGCCTCCTTCAGGAATTCTCCAATCTTTTCCATTTCAACGCTGGGCATCTCCTCGATGCCCTGAAATGTGTTTATGAAATGCTGGAGTTTCTCACCTGAATCAACCGCGGAAAGAGTGGATATCATATTGTGCTGTATCTTCTGGAGTTCCCCTTTTGGAAGAAGTCCTCCAATTTCAATCGCTCCAATTATTCTGTCACCATCTGGAGCAACTGGAATCACAATACCGTAGAGGCCAAGCCAACATTTGAAGTAGTGGACATCCCCCTTGATTTGAGATTGGTAGGCTCCGGCCCTTGCTGCCTGTCTGCAGAAATCTCCGGCCCGGGAATGCTGTACACATGCCGAGCAAAGTCTGCAAAAGGCTTTTCCAATCTTCGGAAAATCTTTTCCTTCGATGTCGTGATATACTCCACCACAGTGAGCATAATTGTCGAGATTCACGAGGACCGATTCTATTCTTTTATAGAAACTCTCATCCATTTTTGCAGTTAATTACCAATATTTTACATATTTATCATAGTATCTAGTAATACTATTGGTAAAATATAGCATGTAATTTTAAATCATCCAATCACTGAAATTTAAAATGGAGAGGAATCTTATGAGTGCAGAAATCCTGAATTCCATCAAGGAAAACCTGATGAAGGGCAAAGCCAACGAAGTAAAGAATCTCTGTGAACAGGCAGTGAAGGAAAAAATTCCTGTCGCAAATATCCTTAGCGATGGATTGATCGCAGCAATGGCTGTCATCGGTGAAAAGTTCAAGAACAATCAAGTCTATGTCCCTGAAGTTCTGATTGCTGCCAGAGCTATGAATTCCGGAATGGCTGTTCTCAAACCCCATCTCAAAGCTGCTGATGTAAAGGCAAAAGGTACTGTCTGCATAGGGACAGTAAAGGGAGATCTCCATGACATCGGCAAAAATCTTGTCAGGATGATGCTTGAAGGTGCTGGATACGAGGTCATTGATCTAGGCGTAAATGTCGAACCTCAAAAATTCATCGATACTGTAAAGGAGAAAAATGCCCAGGTGATCGCCATGAGCGCCCTCCTTACTACCACCATGGGATCAATGAAATCCACCATAGATGCATTGAAGAGCCAAGGTGTCAAGGCCAAGACAATCGTTGGAGGAGCTCCTCTTACTGACAGTTTCGCCAAGGAAATCGGTGCAGATGGATACGCTCCGGACGCGGCTTCTGCTGTTGATGTGGTCAACAAACTTCTTGCTGCATAAAACAATTATACAAATTAAAATGGCCGGCTAGTCCGGCCATTTTTTTTTGCTTTTGTAACTTTCTAACATGCCTATTTAACATCTTTAGTTTCAGTTTTATCGACCTTATCCTGTGTCTTCATCACAATCACAACATTTCCCTGGCAAGATATCCTGGAAATCTGTTTGTTTTCCTCAGAAGATGGATCCCCTGACTTCTTATCTTCTAGGATGATGGTCATTTTTTTACAGGTAATAACTGTATTCCCGTCATCCGACTTCACATTTCCCGTAAAGATTAAAATATTGTTGGCTATGTCAATGCTGATAGAATCTGCCTTTATCATCGTAGGGATCTTCTTTGAACTTTTTGCAGGCTGAATAAAAGACATTTCCTGCGCAGGCACGACAAAGGCGGCGAATAACGCAAATATTAAGAAAATGCCAGTTGTGTTCAAGAGAAAATTTTTCGTTTTCATCTTTGATAATTGTTTTGATTCATGGAACTTACAGTATACGGCAGGATTTTCAATATCATGCCTGATCCGGTCTTTTTCCTGAACTCATACGTCCAGCGATCTACGCCCTGAAAAAAACATTCTTTTTTCTGTTGAATAAAGGGGCAATGCCTGTATAGTATGACCTTTTTCGGCAAAATTTACATCATTTAACATATAAGGATTATGCAGAAATGCTGGCCTGGGGCAAGAACATCTGTGTTTTTTCGGGAACCGCTAATCCGGCTTTGGCGAGTGAGATCGCGAAGGAGATCGGGAAACCTCTCGGTGATCTCGAGGTAAGTCGTTTTCCCGATGGGGAAATATTTGTAAAATACAAGGAAAACATACGTGGTGCTGATGTATTCATAATCCAGCCTACTTGTTCTCCTCCAAGCGAAACCCTAATGGAACTGCTTATACTAATCGACGCTGCAAGACGCGCTTCTGCAGCAAGAATAACTGCCGTAATACCCTTTTATGGATTTGCCCGGCAAGATAGGAAGGATCAGCCCAGAGTTCCAATCACTGCCAAGCTAGTAGCAAACCTCATTACCGTTTCAGGAGCTTCCAGAATACTAACTGTAGATCTGCATTCACAGCAGATCCAGGGATTCTTTGACATACCTGTTGACCATCTTAATGCCGCTCCGGTACTTGTACCCTATCTTAGGGAATGTCTTGGCAAGGAAGGGGTTGTTGTAGCTCCGGATTCCGGAAGCGTCAAGATTGCCCAATCATATTCTGATATGCTGAATGCAGGACTTGCCGTCGTGGCCAAGAGGCGTATAGACGCACTTTCAGTCGAATCATCCCATCTTGTTGGTGAAGTCGAAGGTAGGATATGCCTTCTTGCAGACGATCTTTGTACAACTGCCGGAACCCTGACCTCTGCAGCATCTCTTCTTAAGAAGGAGGGGGCCAAAAAAGTATATGCTGCCGTATCACACTGCCTTCTGGGAGGTATTGGAAGGACAAGACTGATGCAAAGCTCAATTGATGAGCTAATTGTCACAAACAGCATACCTGTAAACGACACCTGTAATGGAAAGATCAAGATTTTCAGCATAGCCGGCCTTCTTGCAGAAGCAATCAAGAGAATTCATGAGGGATCTTCTGTATCATCCCTCTTTAAAATTGAAAAATAAAATAAGGATTAACCTAAAATGAGCAAACAGAAGAATGTATTGTCGATGATGGAGAGGACCGATTTCGGTTCCGGTGCATCAAGAAAGAACCGCAGGGAAGGAAAGATTCCTGGAATATTGTATGGACATGGTAAAAAGGCCACCTCCCTTCTTCTTGTTGAAAACGAATGGAAGAAGATCATACAGCATGGAAACGTGCATATCGTCGAACTAAAGTCCGAAAAGGGCAGCCCTGTGAACGCCCTTGTGAAGGATATACAGTTCGACTACCTGAACGGCAAGACCCTCCACATAGATTTCCTTGAGGTCAAGATGGATGAAGTCATCACTACTTCCATAGATGTCATAGGACATGGAACTCCTATCGGAATAACACAGGGAGGAGTTCTTGAACAACTCGTCCATAAGTTGGAAATCAAATGTCTACCTAAGGATATTCCTGAAAAAATAGAGGTTGAGATCAGCGGAATAGAACTTGACAAGGCAATATATGTCAAGGAATTGAAACTTCCCGAAGGTGTTACTGCAGTTCCGTCTCCAGACAGCATAGTGTTCCATGTCATTAGGCTCCGCATAGAGGAAGAAGTTAAGCCTGAAGCCGCCGAAGGCGAAGTTGTCGAGGGTGCCGAGGGTGCTGCTCCTGCCGAACCGGAAATCGTCGGAGCCAAGGGCAAGAAGCTCGAGGAAGGTGAAGTCGAAGAGGGAGCCGCTACTCCTGGCAAGGAAAAAGCTCCTGCCAAGGATGCTGCCGGCAAGGACAAGGAAAAAGAGAAAAAGAAGTAATTTTTCCTTTTCTCTGATATTATATGTCATCCGGAGAAGAACAGCGCTTCTGTCTTATCGCAGGGCTTGGAAATCCCGGCAGCGAGTACAGCCGGACCCGGCATAATGCGGGATTTATGATGATTGATGCTATTGAGAAGTCTTTATCTGGAAAGTTCATTGAAAGAAAAATTCGAGGGGGAATACTAAAAGAGGGAAGATGCCGCGGTGGACGTCTATGGTTGGTTAAGCCGATGACATATATGAACCTAAGCGGTGATTGCATATTGTCATTCATGACAGGTAACAATATTGGAGCAGAAAGTTTTCTGTTGATATACGATGATATGGATCTTCCTCTTGGCAGGATAAGGTTTTGTATGGGGGGTGGCAGCGCAGGACATAAGGGCGTTGAATCCGTGATAGAACGCATCGGTTCTGCTGATTTTTCAAGGCTCAGGATAGGAATAGGGAGAAAATCAGACAATCCTGACAAGAAGGACTATGTCTTATCTGAATTCGAGGAACAAGAATCTGAATTGTTCCTTAAAGTGATTGATATGGCGGCGGATGCAGTTAAATTGTTGCTCCACCGTGGAATTGAAAAAGCCATGAATGAATACAATGGACGTATTGTCGGTGGAGACGCCGACGGCGCTAATGATGATAAATAAGGAAATTTAACGGAGGTTTTTAAATTGAAAAAGTACGAATCAATTTTCATTCTTGATGAACGGCAGGTGGATGATCAGGGCAAGGCTTTCGCCGATGAGATATCCGGCCTAATCAGCAACCTTGGAGGAAAGCTTGAAGAGACTGTCCCCATGGGGAGGAGACAGTTTGCAAGGAAAATAGAAAAGAAAAAAAGCGGAATCTACTATGATTTCATTTTCTCCATTGATGAGGACAAGGTGAAGGAAGTCAAGAATAGATATCGTCTCGACAAAAGAATCATACGCATGCAGACCTTCGACTATGATGAAAGGGTAAAGAAAATTCCTGCCAATACCAAGAAGCTTGTTTCTGGAGAGGCAGACGATCAGGTTTGAAATATCCAAAATAAAGAGAACTGAATTCCAATGGCCAACTTCAACAAAGTTTTTCTAATAGGGAATCTGACACGGGATCCTGAATTAAGGTATACTCAGCAGGGTTCAGCCATATGCGATTTCAGGATTGCAGTCAACAGACAATATATGACTTCCGATGGACAGAAGAAGGAGGAAGTCTCGTTCATAGATATCAATGTCTGGGGTCGACAGGCGGAGTCATGCAACCGTTTTATCAAGAAAGGATCCCAGGTTTTTGTAGAAGGCAGGCTAAAGATGGATTCATGGCAGGACAAGGAGACTGGAAAGAACAGAAGCCGCCTTTTTGTCGTTGCCGAGAGGATACAGTTCCTCAGCTATAGGCAATCTGACGCTTCGGGACAGCAGGAACCAGTTCAACAGCAGAGGCAGGATTATCAGCAAAAAAATCAGCAGCAGGGACAACAGCAGCAAAATCCTCCACAGCCTCCTGAGGAGGCTTTCGAAGTCGACAATGAACCTGCCGATGATATTCCGTTTTGACCAAGAGCATACATTAAATAAAAAACAGGAGAACAAATATGCCAGGTAGAACAACAAATACTGTAAGACCAAGGATGAAGAGAAAAGCCAGGATCATGATTAAGAAGACATGCCGTCTCTGTGAAAACAACATTCCGTATGTTGATTTCAAGGATGTGGAACTTCTGCGCAAATACCAGACAGAGAAGGGAAAAATCCTTTCAAGAAGGATAACAGGCAACTGTGCTGTTCACCAGAAGATGTTCGCTTCGGCTATCAAGAAAGCCAGGAACATGGCCTTGGTTATGTAATCAAAAATTACGGTTCTTCCGTATAAAAATCTTGGAGATTTTGACATGAATGTGAAACTTATTCTGCTTGAAGATGTTGAAGACCTCGGAAATGCCGGCGAAACTGTTAATGTCGCCACCGGCTATGCCAGGAACTACCTGATCCCGAATGGATATGCCGTAAAGGCTTCTCCTGCCGCAATGCGCCAGTTTGAATCAAGAAGGGAGAAAATTGAGGAGAACAGGAGGAAGGAACTTGAAAAGGCCAAGGCACTTGCCGTCAAAATCTCCGAATTTGAACTTACAATTCCAATGCAGGCTGGCGAGGACAATCAGTTGTTTGGCTCGGTCACTTCCCACCTTATTTCTGAAGAGGCCAAGAAGCATGGCATCGAGTTCGAGTCGCGTCGCGTAAAGCTTGAAAAGCCAATAAAAGAAATCGGAAACTACAGTATAGAAATAAAACTACACAACGAAATAAATGCCACTCTGAAGGTCTGGGTGGTCAAGGCCTGAAAATGGCACTGAACGAAAGATCGCAGAAAGGGGTTGAAAGGAAAAGGCCTAATGTTCTTCGAGAAGACAGGCCCAAACCCCATGACTTGAACGCTGAAAAGGCTGTTCTTGGCGCGATGCTTATTGATTCCCCTACTGCAACTAACCTAGCCATAGAAAAGCTTGGAAATTCAAAAGTCTTCTATTCGGACGCCCACCAGAAGATATATGATACCATAATCGAACTGCGCCAGAAAAACGCAGGAATAGACACTATTTCAGTCTCAAAGGCCCTTTCAGACAAAGGGGTGTTGGAGCACATAGGCGGAGAGGAGTATCTGATGGAGATACAGAACCTCATCGCCACAACGGCCAATCTTGAGACTTGGTGTCAGATGGTGCATGACAGGGCCGTATTAAGAAGAATAATTGATTCTTGTTCTATCGCAACTGAAAAATGTTTTGATTCGGAAAAGGAAGTTGGAGACATTCTTGATGAAGTTGAAAGATCGATTCTTGAGGCAAGGACCCTTGGTGAAAAGCAGAATATCTTAGAACTCAAATCCCTTATTTTTGAATCAGCAATACCATATCTTGAAAAACTTTCTAAGAAGGATGAAACCGTTGCAGGCATCCCGACGGGATTCACCGACATTGACGACAAAATTACGGGAATGAAGCAGGGAGAGATGTTCGTCATTGCTGCAAGACCTTCTGTTGGAAAGACTTCTCTTGCTTTAAGCATAGTCAGAAATGTTGCTTTAAATCCGACAAATCCCAAATCTGTCCTTGTCTTCACAATGGAAATGACGGCTGAACAGATTGCAAGGAGGATACTTTGCGCTGAAGCTGGAGTATCCGAGAAGAGATTCAGGGATAAACAACATGGACAGGGGGACTGGCAGAGGATAACTGGAGCAGCTTCTGCATTGAACAAGGCCAGGATATTTATTGATCCTACACCTGCAATGAAGGTCATGGAAATGAGGGCTAAGGCAAGACGAGTAAAATCCCAGCAGAAAATTGATCTGATAGTAATAGACTATCTACAGCTGATGAGAGCTGATGTTGACAGAAAGAATGACAATCGCCAGCAGGAGGTTTCCCTTATTTCCGCCGGTATAAAATCTCTTGCAAAGGAATTAAATCTTCCTGTATTGGTACTTGCACAGTTGAACCGTGCTACAGAAACTCAAAAAGGTGGACCCAAACTCAGTAATCTGAGGGAATCAGGCTCCATCGAACAGGATGCCGATATCGTTGGATTCATACATAGAGATACTGAAAAACAGAAGGATGCCTCAGAAGAGGACAAAATCAAAGGACTTGAATCCGAATTCATAATTGAAAAAAACAGGAACGGTGAGCCGGGAAAAATGCTTCTTTCATTCTTCCCCCACATTGCGTCTTTTGGCAGCAGGGCGAGATACGACGATTCAGACGTCCCAAAAAACTGAAGCCTTGCTCTTTTGTAACCTTCCATTCTTTTTCTGCCTGATACCCTTCTACCCGATGTTTCTTTAAATACAATATTTTTCACACATCTTCTTTGAAATTAGCAGGATATATAATATCTTATTGATTTTCATATTTACCGGAGCATCGGGGGCATTAAAGAATATGTCTTTAACTGTCAGGTTTTTACACACAATAATTGTATTTTTTATCTTCTCAATCTGTTTGATGTCGGCGGAGATCAACGATGTCAAATTTGAGCAGAAAGGTTATGCCTATCCCGAAGAAATGCTCAAATATAACATGCAGAGCAAGAAGGGGGAGAACTTCGACCAAAAGATACTTGACGATGACATCAAAAGGCTAATTTCTACTGGTAACTTCCTGGATGTCCTTGCTGAAACTTCAGATACTCCTGACGGAAAAATCAATATTCTAATGAAGCTCGTATCGAAGCCAAAGGTCAAATCCGTCTTACTTAAGGGCAACAAGAAATATACCGATGAAGACATCAAGGACAAGATCACTGTCAAGACAAACGAAGCCTTGAACGACCAAGAACTCCAGAAGACACTTGCAGGCATAAGAAAATTCTATCTCGACAAGGGATACAATGACGCAAAGATTTCCCATAGTACCGAAGATGCAGGAGATGGATTTGTGAATCTGGTCATAAATATCACTGAAAATCTCAGGTTGAAAGTAAACAATGTTGAGTTCACAGGAAACACAGTATATTCATCTTGGAAGCTTAGGAACAATATAGCTACCCAGCATTCATACTTAAGCTGGGCCCTCAATATAGGACTTTATGACAAGAATGAACTTGAGATAGACAAGGAACGGTTGAAAGATCTCTATTGGAATAAAGGATATCTTGATTTCAAGGTAACAGGAATAGATGTTAAGGAAGATTCAAATCCTGAATATGTAAACATTACTTTCACATTGGAAGAGGGTCTTCCTTACAAGGTGTCGGAAGTATCCGTTTCTGGAAACAAACAGTTTACAAACGATGAGCTTATCCCCCTGCTCTCGTTTAAGACAGACGATGTTTTCGACAACAGAATAGAAAAGAGGGACATTGACTCAATTGGTTCAATGTATTTCCCTCTGGGATATGCTGATTTCCAGTGTAAGCCAGTGAGAATTCCTGATTTCAACACCCATACAGTAAGCATAGACTACAGGATAACCGAGGGTGAAAAATTCACTGTAAGGCATATCCAGATTTCCGGCAACCACAATACAAAGGACAAGGTAATCCGCCGTGAACTTGCTATTCAACCCGGAGACCCTGTCGACAACAACCTGATCGAAGCAAGCAAGTCCCGCCTGATAGGGATGGACTACTTTGAAAAGGTAAACATTGTTTCAGTAAATACAGAAGATCAGGGAAAGAAGGACGTGGACATTAATGTCCAGGAAAAGGACACAGGTAAATTTTCAATCGGAGCCGGTTATTCGGATTCTGACAGCGTTTCCGGAATAGTTGAGCTTTCCCAGTCAAACTTCGACTTGCTTGATCCATGGAACTATTTTGTTGGTGGCGGACAGAGACTTAAACTGCATGCCGAATACGGCGTGGATCTGAGCAATTTCTATCTTTCGTTCACGGAACCCTGGCTTTTCGATATGCCTCTCCGTCTTGACATGTCCGGTTTCTATCATACTCGAACCTACGAATACTGGGACGAAAGATATATTGGAGGTCAATTCAGTCTGGCCAAAAATTTCTCAATCCCATGGATTGGTGTCAATGACGATTTTACAAGTGTTAAGCTCGGATACACAATTGAACAAGTAAAAGTATATCACATGGATGATGATCTTTCTGACATCTTCCAGAATGAAAAAGGAACTTCAATAGTCAGCAAGTGGTCTCTTACTCTTGCTCGCGACACAAGAAATAGCCTTACGGAACCTACTTCAGGATATCTGATTAGCGCTCTCGGTGAACTCAATACCAAGGCCTTCGGAGGTAGTACTAATTATTATAAAGTAGAACTTCTGGGCAGCAATTACTATTCGTTTATTAATGACTGGTTTGTGCTGCATACGGGAATTAAGCTGGGACAGGTAGATACGTTCAGCAATCACGGAGATCTGGCTCCAATATATGAACGTTATTTCCTTGGAGGTGGAGATACTGTCAGAGGCTTCTCTTATAGGAAGATTTCTCCTGTTGACTCAGACAATAAGGCATATGGCGGTGAATCAATGATTCTTGCCAGTGCAGAGTTGACCCATCCAATATATGAATTCATACGAGGAGCAATATTCTGTGACATAGGACAGGTCAAGGAAAATGCCTGGCATTTCAGCATGAACGACTTCAACATAGGCATGGGATATGGGCTAAGAATAAAGCTACCCTATTTCAATGCTCCCATCAAGCTTGATCTTGCATATCCTATCCTCAACAACCAGGATGGGGAAAGTAGCAAGCTTCGGTTCCATTTCAATCTTGGCTTTACTTGGAGCCCGTAAACCAACTTCTGACAAGTTCTTCATCCCTAATTGGCTAATTAAAATGTATTCCTACTGGTTTATAGCATAAAATAGCTGTAGAATACCTTTATAAACTTCCTATTTTCTGGATAAATACGCTGGAATAAATATTATTATGAAGGAAATCTATTCATCAACTGTCACTGATAGACTCGTAGAACTCCTGGAAAGTGCGTCAAGAATCTCATTTTTGCATGTCTGCTACCATGACAAAACAAATACTATTAATTTGCCTCAGCATCTCAGGACCCACGCACATCCAGCCTGCCAGCAGATTAAGAAGAAATTTGACGGTCGCTGCCTACAATTTGACTGGTTCCAGACACAAAGCTCCCTTTCTACTTTACCTCAGGGCAGAATTCATGAGTGCCCTTTTGGATACACAGAAATAGCTGTTCCAGTTTTTGTGAATGGAATGTTTACAGGAGTCCTTTTTGCCGGTCCCTGTCTAAGAAATGGGCAAAAACTTACCGACATCACTCATATCAGGATTATCCCGAATCAGGAATGGATAGATGATCGTCTTCATATGATACAGGCTTTCGCAGAAAAGATATCTTCGCTTCTTGAAGGACGAGGTGAAAATGGATTGGAGGGACGACGTTCGGCAGTTTTATCATTCTTGAATAGAAATTCAGGACGTAACTTCCAGATAAGTGAAATTGCCAGTCATTTATGTCTGTCACCATCTCGTACAGGACATCTTATTAAAGAAATCTTTGGAATGCCATTCCCGAAACTTATTCAGTCATATAAAATGAAAAAAGCGGCAAGAATGCTAGTTTCAGATGATATTCCAATTGGTGAAATTGCACGACGTCTAGGATATGAAGATCAGAATTATTTCAGCCGCGTCTTTACTTCATGCTATGGTGAAAGTCCCCGCACATGCAGGAAAAAAGGAGGACTCAAGGCCTAATTCATTCCTCTATTCAGATGAAAAGTGATGCGCTGGAATTATCCGCTTCCTGAAGAAAAGTAGCCACCCCACCAATTTCCAAACCATCAAGGAGCTCTTCTTTCTTTATCCCCATTACATCCATAGACATGGAACATACCACTAGCCTTGCTCCATTTTTTCTGGCTGATTGTATCAATGTCGGCAAATCTTCGACATTTTTATTTTTCATAACCATTTTCATCATTGCAGTTCCCATCCCTAACATGTTCATCTTAGATAATTTAAGTTTTCTCGCTCCTTTTGGCATCATCATTCCAAACATCTTGTCCATAAAACCTTTGCCAGATGCTTGAGCAATGTCCTTGCGTAATGCATTTATTCCCCAAAAGGTAAAGAATATTGTAACTTCACTACCCATGGCAATAGCCCCATTGGCAATGACAAATGCAGCAAGCACCTTGTCCAAGTCACCTGAAAAAACAATTATTGTTTTCTTAGTCCTTTGAATTTTTTTATCTTGCTGATTTTGAAGTTCCGTCATATTTCCTATCCTGATTTTAGCCTCAATTTTAGGTATATTTCCTGAAATGCCGATTAATTGATGGCCATTCTGCATACACCAGGATTTTACATCACTTGCAAAACCAGGATCGCTTGCAAATACCGTCAATTCATCTCCTGGAGACATTTTTGATATCTCTTCACGCATTTTCATAATTGGACCAGGACATTGGAGTCCGCACGTATCCAATGTAATTTCTTTTTTTCCTATAACGGGTGCTGGTGTGAACTTTTCCGATTTAACAGGCTCTGGAGAATAAGGGATAAATGGCATCTTTCTTTCAGATGTACATATCCCTGGACCGTGATGACAGCAGAATGTCATAATTCCCCCGGAAAGCGTTTTTAGCTCTTTCCCATTTCCAAACCCACTTTGTTTCATGATCCTGTAGGCTAGATAGCTTGTGAATCCTACTTTGCAATAAAGATAAACATCCTTGTCCTTTGGAATATTCCCTAAATCCTTTCTGAGCTTACCAAGTGGCACGTTTATAGCACCTGGAATATGCCAGAGATTGAACATTTCACCAGGCCTTACATCTATGATAACACCACGGTTTGTCTTTTCAGGAAAATCCTCTGAATACCAATAATCAACATCACCTCTTAAATAATTTGATGCTACAAATCCGGCCATGTTTACAGGATCTTTAGCTGAACCGTATGGAGGAGCATAGGAAAGTTCGAGACTTTCAAGATCATAAACTGTCATTTCAGCCTTTATTGCAGTTGCCAGAACATCAATTCTTTTATCAACGCCTTCATAACCTACTGCTTGGGCTCCAAGCAACCTCCCGTCAGTTGGAGAGAACAATAATTTAATATGAATTGGGGTCGCTCCAGGATAATAACCGGCATGGTTTGAAGGATGTAAATATACTTTCTTATAAGCTATATTTGCCCTCTTAAGGGCTTTTTCAGACGCACCTGTACAGGCTCCGCTCATGTTGAATATCTTAAGAATGGCAGATCCGAGAGTTGATTTGTATGAGTTTTCTTTTCCAAAGATATTGTCCGCAGCAATTCTTCCTTGCCGGTTTGCAGGTCCGGCAAGTGGGATCAATGAGGGTTGACCAGTAATCCCATCTTGTACCTGAACAGCATCTCCAGCCGCATAAATATCAGAATCTGAAGTCTGCATCTTACTGTTTACAATTATTCCTCCCTTTTCATTTATTTTCAATCCAGCTTTGGATGCAAGTTCCGAGTCTGGTCTAACGCCTATTGATAAAATGACCATATCTGCTTCGAGTACCGTGGAATTCTGAAGTTCAACCGAAATTCTGCCCGACTTCTCCCTGAATGCCGCTGCTGCTGTTCCCAGATGAAGAATGACACCCTTTGAAATAATATGATTTTGAAGATCTCTTGCCATCTCAGGATCAAAAGGAGGGAGTATCTGTTCAAGCATTTCTACTACATGTACATTAATTCCTTTGGCAACAAGGTTTTCCGCCATTTCAATTCCTATATATCCTCCTCCAATAATTACAGCCGATCTTATCTTTCCACTGTCCGTCTCAGATTTTATTCTGTCCATGTCGTCGATGTTTCTAAGAGTAAAAATCCTATTACTGTCGATTCCTGATAACTTAGGTTTCAATGGGGATGCACCTGGACATAGAATAAGTTTATCATAGGATTCCTCATATTGAATATTTCTCTCGGAATCTTTAACTGCCACCTTTTTATTTGTCCTGTCAATGGATAATGCCTCATGCCTTGTTCTTACATCGATGTTGAGCATATTCTTCAGGGAATCCGGGGTTTGCAGCAGAAGTGATTCCCTGATTTTGATTTCCCCTCCTATATGGTATGGGAGACCGCAGTTTGCAAAGGATACATGTCCACCTTTTTCCAAAACTATGATTTCAGATTTTTCGCTGAGTCTTCTAGCCCTTGCTGCCGCAGACATCCCACCGGCCACTCCTCCAATTACAAGTATTTTCATAATAAGTTCCTCTCCCTGAAGCTGAAATATCCAGTTTTCCCTGCAATTATATGGTCAAGCACTTTGACATCAACAGGTTTTACAGCATCCTTTACGGCCGAAGTTAGCCTAATATCATCATTAGATGGATCGCATATTCCACTAGGATGGTTATGGACAAGTATCACTGCGCTTGCATTCTTATTTATTACTTCCTTTATGATCTTTCTTGGATATACAACTGCTGAATCGACAGTTCCTTCATCAAGAACTGTGAAATCAATGACATGATTTTTCGGATTAAGCAGGATTACCATGAATACTTCATCCTTAAGGTGAGATAACTTGATGCGCGCAAAATCATATACGGAACTGGGTTCGGCAATTACATCCTTGGAAAAGATTTTATCCTCGAAATACTTGGAGGCTATCTCCCTGCAGAGAGCTATTAGGATCGCAGTATTCCCGGAAACACCTTCAATTTCGCATAACTCCTTAATATCCGCATTAAGCACTCCGGACAGACAATTAAATCTCGATACCAGGGATTTTGCTATTCCCTTGACATCTTTTCTCGGAATGGAATAGGTGAGGAGAAGCTCAAGAAGCTCATAATCCCTAAAACTTTCACCTCCGTAACTGGAAAATCTTTCTTTCAACCTTTTCCTATGACCATGATAATGTGGATTTTCTTCCGTTTGATTTTCCATATTAGCCATCCAATAAATTATGATAGGTATTTCGAAAAATTGATTTATAGGAAAAGCGGTTTTTTTTCATTTTTCCCATATTCAACAGTCCTGATCTTTTTCCATCTGTCTTCTGACTGATAAAGAAGTGAACCAGATTCGTCAATTGCAAATTTACCAGATGCAAAATCATTGACAGCAGGAGGGAAAACAACCCAATCTCCCCCCATTTTGAGGTTCTCCTGGTTTTTCTTTGCAATTTCCTCCAAGGAATCCTTATATCCGCCAGGAGGGCGTTGTGAAGGTCTGTCATAGTATATTCTTTTCAATTCTTCAATATCTTCCCCCATGAGATCTATCTTCACTGGAGATGAAATGCCTAGAATGGGACCGCTGTCCATTTCTCCTCCTTTTCCAGTATATGGCTGGGCTATTATGACACTTGATCTTAAGAAGGGAATTCCTTCAATTATCGCTTTTTCAATTGGAATCGTATGAAGTCCCACGAGTAGTCTTCTCCCTCCTTTTTCCACTGTGAGATCTCCAGGATGAACGTTCAGACATGGAAAATCTCCGGTAATGTTTGTCAGGGGGATGAATCCCGCAAGTATTCCGAAATCAACATTGAATGGCATCAGTAGTTTCCTGACCTCAGCCGTCCATTCTTCACGTATGAGCCTACCTTTCTCAGTTGCTAAAGAAACCTTGGACTCTCCTCTTATTCTGTAAAACTCTAGGATGTCCAGCTTTACCAGTGGAATATCGTATTTATTAGCAATCTCTGTGGCACGGCTTTTCAGTGGAGCATCAGTGAAGATTAATGCGGCCCTCCAAAAAGCTTTTGTCCCATCTTGTATGCTTTCAAGGAGCTTTTCAGCGTTGCTACCGCTGCCGCTCATGAATATTGCTGCAGAAGGCTTTCCTGATCTGGCATTTAGAAAATTGTTAACCAATTTTCAGTCTCCTGTTAAAAAAACTAATTTCCTAAAAATATCAAGTCATGAAATTTTACGATTTGAATTTTCAAATTGCAAGTATAATATTAATTAATCAGTGATTTTCTTGTCAAATCAATAAATCTAAAGAGGAGAATATAAATGAAAACCGCTGTCAAGCTGGTGTCCGGATTAGCAATCGTTTTCTCGATGATTGCTGTTGCAAATGCAGGATTCTGGGATTGGTCCAGACCTTACCAGGGACCCTCTAAGGATGTTGGAACTTTGGTAGTTACAGGCAATTACTTGAAGGCGCGTGTACTGGCAGATCTTATTCAATATCATACTAGTCAGCCAATCCTTCTGATTACGAGTGAAGGAGGTAAACTTTTCTTCATGCCCGCAACCGGTCCTTCTCTTGAGGTCAAGGATGAAGATTTTACGAACTTCGTGAAATTTACAAACCCAAAGCAAATATTGATTCTCGGTGATTCAAGCTTTGTTCCGGAATCCTATTCCAAGAGGATAGATCCAAAACAGACAAGCATAAGGGTAGACAACAAGGACTGGTATCAGATAGCCGTTACAGTCGGAAAAATCCTTGACAAGACCTACCTTGCGTCAGATTTCAAAAAACTCAACGACGAGATAGATAGCGGCAAGCTTTATACTTCCAAGAGGGGACAGGCTCCAACCTCCTCTGGGAATCCTGTACCAAACCCTCTCGATTCAGTAGTGAAATCTGAACCTGCACCTGCCAAAGAACCTGTTCTTATCAAGGCCGGTGAAGTTGTACCGAAATAAAAGTGCTTAACTTTTATCACGTAGCAAAAAACGCATGTCGAGAGTCGTTGAGGGAGCCAATATTCTTCCTCTTACTCTGCAGTGCTGCCATTCTTATAGGGTTATTTCCCACTTTCTCCCTTTTTGTATTCAGGGAACAGATAAAACTTGTCATGGACAGTTCAATGGCAACAACCATGGTATTTGGGCTGATCGCCGCAGTTCTTTGCGCAAGCCATACAGTCTCAAGGGAAATGAGGAATGGAACTGTCCTTCTGCTTCTTTCAAAACCTGTCCCTAGACGAAACTTCATACTGGCAAAAATTGCAGGTATAACAGCCGCCCTGACGATATTTGTCCTCATCTGCAATATCTCATCTCTGATATCTATGAGGGTGGCTTGTGATCAGTTCAGGCTCGATTTCACGACCATGTATATCTATTATGGGCTTATAGCATTGTCCTGTGTATTTGGTGCGGTAAGGAATTATATATCAAGGAAATCCTTTGCATCTTCTGCGGTAATGGGAATGCTGATATCAATAACTCTGTTTGGCATCGTTTTAGCATTTATTCCAGTAAACAGCGAATCAGTACCTGAATATAAGGATGTGATTCCGGCCCTTGTCCTTCTGTTCTTCTCAGTATGGATGATGGGTGTCATAACTGTGGCGCTATCGACCAGACTTGACATAGTTGCTAATCTTACAGTTTGCTCGGTCCTCTTCTTTTCCGGACTTATTTCAGACTACTTCTTCGGAAAAGGGGCCGAAGATTCAATATTCAGTGCATCTTCATTCTTTTATGCCCTTATTCCCAACTGGCAGTTTTTCTGGCTTGCAGACGCCTTGGCAAGCAGGCGTCATATCCCTATAGAATATCTCTTATGGGCTGGAATCTATTGTATTCTCTATATGTCCTTCTGCAGCTATATCGCCGTAATGCTCTTTAAGAACAGGGAAGTTGCCGGTAGTTTAACTTGAACTGGAATTTTCTCAGTCTTCCGTCTCAATATCCTCAACATCTATTTCAGTAGAGACTGATTGCCCTAGGATTTCAACATTTATCGTAATAATTGCCTTTCCCTTCCTTTTTTCAACGATTCCGTTCATCCCTTTTAACGGCCCGGATCTGACCGATATTCTACTTCCATTCACAAGTTCAGGTCTAACAATGAGTTCTGATTCAACTGCAAGCTTCTCAAACATCTGGATGCCTTGAAGTTCCCGTATTAGGATCTTTTCGTTGAGTTCATCCATTTGTAATCTGTAAACTATCCTGTTTGAACGGAGAACCTTTTGGTATAATTCCTGGTTAAGGGAACAGAAAACATATCCAGAAAACATGGGGATATAGAATTCTACATCTCTTCTCTGGTATCTTTTGACCTTCTTCCTCAGAGGAAGATAGAAATTCAATGAATTTGAGCGACAGTATTCGGCAAATTTCTTCTCCTGCCTGGGTTTTGTTCGAACAGGTGTCCATAGAAAGCCTGATACGGCTTCTATAGCAAGCCTTCCGTTCTCTTCAAGTAGTTTCTTAAAAAATAGATCCTTCATACCATTTAGCCTGAAAGGATGAAATTGATTCTCTTTATTGAATCTTTACCGTAAATTTCCTGTAATTTCCTTAGAATGTCTTTCCCTCCGTTTCTCAGTTCCATAAGCCATGAACTGTTTTCAACCTGAACATAAAGAACATAATCTTTAAGAAACTTTGGAGAACTAACCGATGAAATATCTCCTCCTACCAGATCACTCCATTCAGCCCTTATTTTATTCAGAATTTCGTTGCCCGAATCATTTGAGCCAGAGAACACTTCTTTTATGGCATCCTGGATGGTGATTGTATCTGGAAGATGAGCAATGACTTCGGAAGAGCCTTCTTCCTTGCCATACCAATCTTCAAGAATAGAAGGGAGGGATTCGGATCTTCTCCAATCCTTCCTCGATAAAGAAATTAATTTGTTTTTCTTTGTCATTGTCGATTATAAAGACAAAGAAGCCAGGAATCGAGTATTTCTATAGTCACATGATCCTTTGTCTTTGCCCTAAGTATGGGAAATACCTGTTATACGAGAAGAGTTAAAATGAATTTCCTCATACTCCACCATTATGACCGATTTTGTCAATAAGTAATTAATCCCTTCAGCTCTTCTTATTTTTCGGCTGCTTGGCTTTCTTGAAAAGGATATATTCAACAGAATCAACAAGGGCCTCCCAGGAAGCTTCTATTAAGTTTTCGCTTACACCTACAGTTCCCCAGGTTTCCTTGCTGTCCCCGGATTCAATAAGTACTCTTGTCTTGGCTGCAGTTCCATCCTTGCTGTCCAGAATTCTTACCTTGAAATCCTTCAGATGAACATCTTCAATTTCAGGGAAGAACCTCAGAAGAGCTTTTCTCAGTGCTAAATCAAGTGCATTGACTGGACCATCCCCTTCAGCAGCAGTAAGTTCCTGTTGACCAAGCACTTCAAGTTTGACAGTAGCTTCTGAAAGGCATGGTTCGTCCTTTCCTCGCTTTTCTACTATCACACGAAATCCATTAAGCTTGAAGAATGGCGTATGTGATTTGAGGACTTTTTTTGCCAGAAGATGGAATGAAGCATCTGCTGCCTCAAATTCATAACCTTCATTTTCCATCTTCTTCAATGTCTGAAGGATTTCCTTGACCTCATCGCTCTTCTCATCCACATTGATGTTATGCTCGGCAATTTTAAGCATTATGTTGCTTCTACCTGAAAGATCAGAAATAAGAACCCTTCTCCTGTTTCCTATTAATTCTGGATTTACATGTTCAAATGTAGTCGGATTTTTACTGACAGCATTTACATGCATTCCACCCTTATGAGCAAAAGCGCTTTCTCCAACGTAAGGAAGCCTCTTGTTTGGATTCAAGTTGGCCAAATCATCAACAAAAAGACTTGTTTCCCTTAAATGTTTAAGCTGATGCTTATCTATTGCAGCTGCCTTCATCTTAAGCTCTAAAGCAGGAATTATAGAGCAAAGATTTGCATTTCCACATCTTTCCCCGAACCCATTTATCGTTCCTTGTATATGCCTTGCACCACTTTCAACCGCCACAAGAGAATTAGCAACCGCCATTTCTCCGTCATTATGACAATGTATCCCCAATATAACATCTTCTGGAAGAATAGATTTGACTTTCCGGCATATTTCCGATATTTCAGACGGAATTGTTCCGCCATTTGTATCGCACAGAACAATGCTGGATGCTCCATTTTTGCAGGCTGCAAGAAGCACATCAAGAGAATATTCTGCGTTATCCTTATATCCATCAAAAAAGTGTTCTGCATCAAATATAACTTCTTTATTGTGACTTTTGATATAGGAACATGAATCAGAAACTATTTCTATATTTACATCAGGCTTTATCCTAAGCACTTCATGCACATGAAGAAGCCAGCTTTTTCCGAATATGGTCACTACCGGTGTATTTGCCTCAAGAAGCTTTCTGATATTGTCATCAGCATCAACCTTGACGCTTGCACGCCTCGTACTTCCGAATGCTGCTATTTTGGCATTTTTAAATTTTTTATTTTTTACTTCCTCAAAAAACGCCATGTCCTTTGGGTTCGAACCTGGCCATCCACCTTCTATATAATTCACCCCAAGGACATCCAGTCTTTCGGCTATCCTGATCTTGTCATAGACAGAAAAAGAGACTCCCTCAGCCTGAGTCCCATCCCTGAGTGTTGTATCATATATATTAACCTTAAATTTGCTGCTTTTGTCAGACATTATATTTTCCCTAGTTTTTATTAATATTTTAACGAAAAATAAATATAATTCGAAATCTATTCTTTGACAAGCTTTTTGCTTCAAAGCCCTTTTTTCTTGGCTTCACCCCATAATTTTTCCATTTCCTCAAGAGAACTTGATTCAGGCTTCTTTTTCAATTTAGCTAGCCTCTTTTCAATATATCTGAACCTTCGTTCGAATTTTTGTATAGTTCCAATCAAAATATCCTCGGCGGATTCAGTATTCCTGTAGCGTGCCAGGTTTACAACAGAAAATAAAATATCCCCTATCTCCTCGTTTATTTCCTTCCCATTCCCCGACTTGATTGCATTTTTGAGTTCAATTACCTCTTCTTCTATCTTTTCTATGATCTGCTGCGAATTGCTCCAGTCAAAACCAACCTTTGCAGCTTTTCTCTGTACTTCATGAGCCCTTATAAGGGATGGAAGATGTCTTGGAACACCGTCCATAAGTGAATTTCTCTTCTTTATCTTCACTTCCCCTTTTTTGATATCCTCCCACATTTTAACAACTGCTTCAGAAGTACCGGCTTTAGTGTCTGCAAATACATGCGGATGCCTTCTTATCATCTTCTTCGTAATTCGTTTAGCCACATCGTTGAATTTGAAATCCCCCTTCTCTTCGGCTATCTGTGAATGGAAGACTATGTGCATGAGAAGATCTCCAAGTTCTTCACAGATACCATCCTTGTCTCCATCATCAATAGCATCCATCAGTTCAGCCCCTTCTTCAATCAGATATTTCTTAAGGGACTTGTGAGTCTGTTCGCGGTCCCACGGACAACCGTCCTTTGAACGGAGTTTCCTCATCACGGAGACAAGATCTCCAACAGGATCTTCTTTTTGGGATTTCTCTGGCATGGATTGGGGTGGATTAACGGGATTTGAGTGGGAAATCTCAACCCTATTTCTTTTTTGTAATGGCTTCACGGATATCGTTCGGAATATCGTTGAAATGGGTATAAATGGTGCGTTTGCCATCAATAAATACGGTATATGTACTCTTCATCTCATCTATCTTTTCCAAACTTTCAATCTGTTTTCGAAGATCTACATCCATTTCAGAGAGGGAATCGTATATGAAATAATTCCCCTCACTCCTGATAATGTAATGCTGCTTGGGAGGAGTAACCGAAATGGGTAGCGTCTGGACAGTTTTCCCGCCCTTCTCATCATCCAGGAATCTCACTGCGGAAGGTGAGGTCTGATCCTCCTTCTTCTTCTTGCCAAATAACATGTCCAAGAAACCCATATTCATACTCCGATAGTTGAGACAAATACTATATCATAAAATCATCTGAAATGCAATAGAGATCTTATGAAAAATTGAAGTAAAGTGTTTAATGAGCTGGGGTTTCTAATACGGAAAATGGTGGCAAGGGTCGGAATTGAACCGACGACACAAGGATTTTCAGTCCTCTGCTCTACCGACTGAGCTACCTCGCCACTTTTTTTGTAGGGAGAAATAATAGACAGCCAAATCCATATTTTTCAACATAGGACATACAAAATCCCTGTTGCTACGGCAAAAATGAAAATAACAAGGATTTAGATTGTGGAAGCAACGGTAATATCTATGAACTGACAAAAGTGTCGAATAGTCCTTTGGCTTCTGCAAGTTCCCTCATAGGATCTTTTAAAGGTATGAATTCCATTCCCCAATACCCATCATATCCTGCATCCATAGTTTTTCTAACTATCATTCCATAATCTATGTTTCCATTTTTCTTGGGCTTGTCTCTTTTTGGAATATCAGCCACATGAAGATGTCCTAGATATGGTATGTTAAAAGGAAGTATCTCGGCGGAATTTTCACTCATCATTTCCATATGGTAGATGTCATAAAGCACTTTCAGGCAAGGGGATCCTATAGCTCTTGCAATACTGAACCCATATCGGGAATTATCTGCTTGATAATCTTCATGGTTAAATATATTGAATACTTCAAACAGAAGTGTAACATTCTTTTTCTCAGCATCTGGAATGACCTGTTCAATTGCAGATTTGCAATTTCTAATACCTTCGCAGTCAGGTTGCCCCATCCTGTTGCCACTAAATATGATTACTGCCTTTATTCCTGCATCTGCTGCTGAATCTATGCTTTCCCTGATTCTTGGAATCAATCTCCCATGATTTTCCTTCCTGTTAAGCCCATGAGGTATGCAGTCAGGAAAAATGCTCTCGTTAAGTATCTCGAATCCAGCGGATTTCGCAATTTTTACCCTTTCCCTTGGAACCATTTCAAGACCTGTAAATCCCATCTTTCTCAATTTGCCATAGTACTCTTCGGGCTCAAGTCCGGATTTTCCGAAGAAAGCCCAATCGGCTACGCTCAATTTTAATTTCATTTTGCACTCCATTTTTTATACTTTACAGGAATATGATACAGTAATTTCAGTACAATTTATCTCCAGTCAAAAAGAATTCCCATGGTTTCTCCACGTCTTTCATTCGCAATTTTGTAGGCTTCAACACATTTTTCCGGAGAGAAACTGTGCGTATTAAGACTGTCAAGATTGAATCTCCTTGTCCTAACCATTTCAAAGAAAAGATTAGATATCTTCCTGAAATCCCAGTCCGGCGTTTCATGACAATCATGGGCGGCAACAATATGAAGTCCCTTTGACATCACATCTGAACTGAGATGTTGACTTGCAGGACTTCCTGTATCTCCGAGAATTACAACCTTTCCAAACTTCTTTGCTACTTTGAGAACGTCGATAAACACTTGATGGTGCCCTGTACTGTCAATTACCGTTTCCGGCCCTGTTCCTCCACAAATTCCATTGATTTCCTCTATTGCTTCACCAAGTGGTCTTACTATGCCATGTGTCGCCCCTCCCCTTTCAGCCATTTCTATCCTCATCTTGATGGAATCTACTGCTATGATAGGATATGATCCGGCTGCCGAACACCATCTTATCGCCATTTGCCCGATAGGGCCAGCACCAACAACCAAAACTGACTTGCCAAGTGAAAGATCTGCCACTTTTGCACCCATAGCGCTAATCTTAGCTAGCTTGAACCATGGAACATCTTCATCGGAAACCTGGCTTGGGACCGGTATACATTCGCTTTCAGGAAGGACATGTCCTGATGCATGCCCTTTTCTGACAGCCACGCGATCTCCTTTCTTCACATTCTTCACATCTTTTCCAACTTTTTCAACCACGGCACATGAAGTATATCCAGGATAGAAGGGATATTTGACCCAGTTGTCCCAGTGGGTTCCCTGATCAAAATTCCTGTTGAAAACGATATTTTCCGTTCCGGTACTCATAAGACTTGTAAGAGTCCTAACTTCTACCTCTCCTTCCTTTGGCTCCGGCAGATCAAATTTCTCAATCACAACTTGACACTTACCTGTGAAAACCAGTCTTTTATTCATTTTATCATTCCTCCTATATATTTTCATTATCGGTTATTTATATCAAACATTAGTAGTAAACAAATATATTTGCAATTCCCATATTCGGTTATAAATTCTCTCAAACGGTTAAAAAGGAGAGAATATGAGGTTCCCTGTCGAATTTGTGCTCGTATATCCTCATAGGCTGAAGGCCGGTTATTATTGCTCCATGCATTCTCACGATCGTTTTGAAATAGTATTCCATCCTTCAGGAAAAGGCATAACAAAATTAAGTGATGGAAAAACAATCGAGTTTGGACCAGGAGATGCCGTAATATATGGCAGCAATGAAATGCATGATCAGAGGATGGAGACTGATGGGATAGATCACTGCATACAGTTCCACGTCAACGATAAGGAACTTGCTGAAAAAATAGTCATGTGCAATCCTGTCAAGTGCATACGCTCGAGATCGGTATTGAAGGATCTTGATGACATGTCTCATTGGCAGGACGAAGATTCACAACAAGCAAGGAATTTAAGGGTTTCATCATTGATTTATTCCCTTATATGGGAATCAGAAAGGAAAAAGGAGGAAAATCCCGATCCGGGATTCCGGTTCGTTTCTGAAGCAAGAAATATAATTTCATCTGAGATAAGTTCATCCTTGTCCGTGGACGAGATAGCTCACAGGATAGGAATAAGCGGAGAATATTTAAGGCACCTCTTCAAAAGACAGTTCGGGATGGGAATCAAGGAGTTTTCACTTGAAAAACGAATCGAAAGGGCAAAGGAGCTGCTTCTGCATTCCCCGATGAGGCACAAAGAGATTGCAGAGTCGTGTGGATTCGCCAATGAAAGGGCTTTCTGTACTGCATTCAAATGCCGAACAGGAATAACCCCAGGGGAATTCAAGGAAAGATAATAAAGGGGGTTTTACTTCTTTAGAAAATCGTTTACCTTTGCAGCCAGTTCACGACCAGCGGCAATTGCTCTTACAACCAAAGATGCTCCGGCGACGGAATCTCCTGCTGCAAACACCCCTTTTATGTTTGTCATTCCATTCTCATCAACAGCTATTGATCCATTCTTTGCAAGCTTAATTCCTATGTCAGAGATCATCCCCTTTTTCTCCACTCCGGTAAATCCCATGGCTATAAGTGCAAGATCAGCAGGAATATTAAGGTTGGAATTCGGAACTTCCTTCATAGTTTTTGGTCTCCCGAGAAGGTCTTTCTCCCATTCCACTTTCACACAATTCAAACCCTTCAGCTTACCCTTGTCACACTCAAAGGACTTTGTCATTATATTCCATATCCTCTCACATCCTTCCTTATGACTGCTGGAGGATCTAATGACATAAGGCCACTGCGGCCAAGGAGTAGATTGATCACGGGTTTCGGGAGGCTTAGGCATGATTTCAATCTGTACCACGGAACTTGCTCCCTGCCGGATAGATGTTCCAACACAATCAGATCCGGTATCACCTCCTCCTATGACTACAACTTTCTTAGCTTTGGCTGTAATCTCCTTGCAGGCGAAACTTTCCCTTCCTATTCGTTTGTTCTGCTGCGTAAGGAAATCCATGGCAAAATAAACCCCATCGACATCTCTTCCAGGTATTGGAAGATCCCTGGGTTCCCTTGCCCCACAGGCGATACAGACTGCATCAAAGCGACTAAGAAGATAGTTTGCTGAAATGTCCTTTCCTATGGTAACTCCAGTTTCAAAAATAATTCCTTCGGCAGCCATCAAGTCTATTCTTCTACGTATGATTTTCTTATCCAGTTTAAAATCAGGAATTCCATATCTTAGAATTCCACCAATTTTCTGATCCTGCTCATAGACAGTGACATTATGTCCCATATGGTTTAATTGATCAGCAATAGTAAGTCCAGCTGGGCCAGAACCCACAACTGCAACTTTTTTATCAGTTCTCTTATTCGGAGGGGTTGGTTTTATATATCCTTCTTTATATCCTTTTTCTATGAGGCTGATTTCAATTTGACGGATAGATACCGGTTCACTGTTTAACCCTACAGTACAGGCTGCTTCACAAAGTGCCGGACAAATTCTGCCAGTAAATTCCGGAAAATTGTTGTAAGCATAAAGCAGATCAAGGGCTTCTTTCCAATGGCCGTGATATACAAGATCGTTCCATTCTGGAATAATGTTTCCTAAAGGACATCCACAACCATGGCAGAAAGGTATTCCACAGTCCATACAGCGTGCGGCCTGTTCCCGAATATCCTCATCGTTGAGCCTTTTCTCAACCTCATTGTAATCGAGAATTCTCTCTTCCTTCGCCCTATATCCGGGCTCTTTCCTGGGTATTTCTATGAATCCTCTTGGTTTTCCCATTGTCCACCTATTTATTACACAGGTTTGAAAACCTGTGTTACTTCTATTCCTGTTTTACAACTCGTCTTATTTGTTCATCTTCTTTCATCATCTGCCCAAGGACCTTTCTATATTCCATGGGGAATACTTTGACGAAAAGTGGAAGGCAATTTTCCCAGTCATTGATGATTTCTTCAGCTTTTCTGCTGCCAGTAATCTTATAGTGGTTTTCAATCATCTTTTTAAGTTCAAATATGTCTTCCGAAAGGACAACTTGTTCAAGATCAACCATATCCAAGTTGCAAAACTCATCAAACGTATTGTCCTTGTCAAATACATAGGCAAGCCCGCCACTCATCCCAGCCGCAAAATTAACACCTACAGATCCCAATACAACTACGCGACCACCGGTCATGTACTCACAACAATGATCCCCAGCCCCCTCGATGACGGCATATGCACCGCTATTCCTGATGGCAAACCTTTCACCAACTTGTCCATTGATGTAGACCTCTCCGCTTGTTGCACCATAAAGCAGAACATTTCCGGCAATTGTATTTTCTGCCGGATCGTAAGCTATTTTCTCAGGTGGCTTTACAACTATTTTACCTCCTGATAAGCCTTTGCCGAGATAGTCGTTTGCTTCTCCGATCAATGTAAACGTCACACCATGAGCAAGAAATGCACCAAAACTTTGACCGGCACAACCTTTAAAGTTAATTTTGATTGTATCATCGGGAAGTCCAGTATTTCCATAAAGTTTTGCAATTTCATGAGACGTCATTGTTCCGACAGTCCTATCGACATTGCAAATCGGCAGTTCCAATTCGAGCTGATTTTTGGATACAATGGATTTTCTTGCCTTGTCTATTATTTTGACATCATATGCCTTGTCTATTTCATGATCCTGCTTTGTAAGGAAACGTACCGGCATATTGTTTTCATACGGTCTTGCAAATATCGCAGAAAAGTCAAGGTTTTTGGATTTCCAAAAATTTATCGCCTCATTCATTTCAAGCAGATCGCTTCTTCCTATGATATCTTCCAGCTTCCTAAATCCAAGCTCTGCAAGATATTCCCTAATTTCTTCTGCAATCATCATGAAGAAATTTATGACATGTTCGGGCTTTCCGGTATATCTCTTCCTAAGTTCGGGATCCTGGGTTGCAATTCCTACAGGACAAGTATTCTTATGGCATTTTCTCATCATTACGCAGCCGCAGACAACAAGGGCAGCTGTGGCAAACCCAAACTCCTCGGCTCCGAGTATTGCACCTATGACAACATCTCTTCCCGTTTTCATCTGTCCGTCAGCCTGCACTCTTATCTTGTCCCTAAGATGGTTGAGTACAAGTGTCTGCTGTGTTTCAGCAAGCCCCAGTTCCCAAGGAAGTCCGGCATGTTTTATTGAAGATAAAGGAGATGCCCCTGTTCCACCGTCATGTCCGCTTATCAGCACCATATCCGCATGTGCCTTTGCAACACCGGCGGCAATCGTACCTACTCCTACTTCCGATACAAGTTTTACAGAAATTCTTGCTGATGGGTTTGAATTCTTGAGATCATATATCAGCTGCTTCAGATCTTCAATTGAATATATGTCATGGTGCGGGGGAGGAGATATGAGAGTCACTCCTGGTGTAGAATGCCTTACTCTGGCTATCACCTTGTTGACCTTATGTCCTGGGAGTTGACCTCCTTCCCCGGGCTTGGCACCCTGTGCAATCTTGATTTGAAGTTCTCTTGCATTGGACAAATACTCAATCGTAACTCCAAATCTCCCGCTTGCAATCTGCTTGATTGCACTGCAAAGGCTATCTCCATTCGGAAGCGGCTTATACCTAGCTGGATCCTCTCCTCCTTCTCCGCTGTTACTCATACCTCCAAGCCTGTTCATGGCTATTGCAAGTGTCTCATGGGCTTCTTTGCTTATTGAACCGAAAGACATTGCTCCAGTCACAAATCTTTTTACTATCTCCGAAGCCGGTTCAACTTCTTTTATAGCTATTGGTTTTCCCTTCTTGAACCTGAACAATCCCCTAAGGGTACAGAGATGTTTCTCCTGATTATTGATCAGAGATGCATAATTCTTGTATAGTTGGAAATCGTTCGCCTTTGTGGCCTGCTGGAGTTTGGTTATAGTATCAGGCGTCCAGAGATGCTTTTCTTCTCCCAGTCTGAACTGGTACTGCCCTCCGGCATCAAGTATTCTCATAGATCCCATTATCGGCTGATATGCTTTCTTATATCTTGAATTAGCTTCCTTGGCAATGACATCCAATCCTATTCCACTTATTCTGGAAGATGTGGCCGTGAAATATTTGTCTATCAGTTTCTTCTCAATTCCCACTGCCTCGAATATCTGGGCTCCTCGATAGCTTCTGAGAGTGGATATCCCCATCTTTGACATTACCTTCAGTAACCCTTTGCAGATGGAATTTATGTAATTCTCCATCGCACTGGTTACATCCACATTCTCAATAAGCCCCTTGTTGACCATGTTTCCGATAACTTCAAGGGCAAGGTATGGATTCACTGCAGTGGCACCATATCCAAGAAGCAGGGCAAAATGCATAACTTCCCTGGCTTCACCGGTCTCTATGACTATGCTTGTATTCGTGCGAAGTCCGCATCGTATGAGATGATGGTTCACTGCTGATACTGCAAGAAGAGACGGCATTGGGATCTTGTCCTTGGAAAGATCCTTGTCACTAAGGACAAGCAGGGCTTTTCCATCCTTCACAGAATTTTCCGCATCAACGCAAAGCTTGTCCAAGGATTCTTCAAGTTCTTTTTCATTTCCTCCAATAGGGAAGGCAATCTTGAGTGTTACTGATCTGAATGAAGGCTCCTGGGACATCCTGAGCCTTTCAAGATCCTCATTCGTAAGGATTGGATTCTTAAGTTTTACTAGATGAGCATGCTGTGGTGTTTCCTTGAGAATGTTCCCGCAGTTTCCTAAAAATGTCGTCAGGCTCATCACAAGCTCTTCACGGATTGAATCTATGGGGGGATTCGTGACTTGTGCAAAAAGCTGCTTGAAATAAGAGAAAAGAAGCTGGGGTTTTTCCGAAAGCACTGCCAGAGAGGCATCATTTCCCATTGATCCTACGGGTTCATGGCCTGTTTCTGCCATCTCCTTGAGGATAATGCCGATATCCTCGCGGGTATATCCAAAAAGCATCTCTCTTTCGAGAATGGTAGTTTCGTCAACCTTAACCGGTACAATGGAGTCAAAAAGACCATGAAGGAGAATCTTATTTTCCTCTACCCACCTACGATATGGCTGACGCCTTGCCACATGTGCCTTAATCTCCGGATCAAACATTACCCTTTTCCTGTCCAGATCAACGAATATCATCTGACCAGGACGCAGGCGCCCTTTTTTCTGTATCTTTGCATTGGGAATATCCAGTACCCCGGTCTCAGATGCAAGTACTATGAAATTATCGGTGGTAATAGTATATCTTGCAGGACGGAGTCCGTTCCTGTCGAGCATGGCTCCTATGGATTTCCCATCGGAAAAGGCTACTGCTGCAGGACCATCCCATGGTTCCATAAGTCCGGCATGAAATTCGTAGAATCCCTTTAAATCGTGGCTAAGCCTGTATTTTTCTCCCCATGCCTGAGGTATCAGCATCATCATTGAGTGAGGAAGGGAACGGCCGCATGAATAAAAAAGCTCTAGGGCGTTATCAAGACAAGCTGAATCGCTCTGGTTCTCCTGAATCACTGGTATCAGCTTCTTTATGTCATTTCCATATAGTTCAGTCTCAAAATTATTCTCCCTTGCCCTCATCTGATTTATATTTCCCCTCAGGGTATTTATCTCACCATTATGGGCTAAATACCTGAATGGCTGGGCAAGCGGCCATGTGGGAAATGTATTTGTACTGTAGCGCTGATGGACTAAGGCTACTGCACTCTTGAAATCCTTTTCTGTCAGATCAGGATAGTACTTTGGCAGTTGACTACCAACAAGAAGTCCCTTGTAGACAATAGTCCTACAGGACATGCTGGTGATATAAAAAGGTTCCTGAGCACTATTTCCTTCTGAACATAATTTCCCGGCCTGCCGACGTATTACTAAGAGTTTCCGTTCAAACGCATCAATATCGATAGTATCTTTTTTTTTCCCTATGAAAACCTGTTTTACTACGGGCTGGGTATCTTTAGCGAGTTTTCCAAGTGAACTGTCATCGGTAGGAACATCCCTCCATCCCAATACCTCGAAGCCTTCGCTCTTGATGCTTTTATCTATGGCACCAATGCATTTTTTGGAGATTTTCTGATCAGTTGGAAGGAAGACCATTCCTATCCCATATTGACCGACAGGGGGAAGTTCAATGCCCTGCTCCCCCATCTTCCTTCTGAACAAGTCATCAGGTATCTGTGTTAGTATTCCTGCTCCATCCCCCGTATTTGCATCTCCCCCAACCGCTCCCCTATGCAACAGTTTCACCAGGACCTCTATACCTTGCTCCACTATCTTATGGGTTTTTGTTCCATCTATGTTCGCGACAAAACCGACCCCACATGAATCATGTTCATTCGCAAAGTCATAAAGCCCTGTCCTTGCAGGATAACAAGAATTTATATTTTCTTTCAAAGGCATTGAATCAATTGTCCATTTGGATGTTTTTGTTGAAGTCCGTTAGCTTACACTCGAGGCAGATTTTATCAAGTTTTCCCGTCAATAAAATTCAAGTAAAATGATAAGTGCATCTTTCTGTTGAATATTTGCCATTTTAAAAGTAGTTTTAAATTTAAATACAATTCAATTTTCCGGAGCATGATCATGAAAAATAACGATTTGAGATTCAGTTCGGGACTTCAATCGCTGGATCATATTCTTCAGGGTATTCTTGCAGGAGATAATGTTGTCTGGCAGGCTGATTCCGTTGATGATTATATTTCCTTCGTCCTCCCATTCTGCAAGATATCTGTAGCTGAAGGAAAGGATCTCGTCTATCTAAGGTTTGCACAGCACAAGAGACTGTTGCCGAAGGACTTCAAGGCTACATGCTATGAATTGAATCCTCAACTCGGCTTTGAGCAGTTCATTTCCGAGATATTTAGGATAGTAGAAAAGCATGGAAGGGGTGCATGCTATGTCTTCGACTGCCTCTCAGATTTGGCAGTAGACTGGTACAGCGACCAGATGCTGGGTAATTTCTTCATGTTGACATGTCCTTACCTGTATGATCTGGAAACAGTCGCATATTTCCTTCTGTTGAGGAACCATCAGACCCTGGTTGCAATTGAAGCCATTCATAAGACTGCCCAGGTAGTCATTGATGTCTTCAAAAGCGACAAAAAACTATATATACTTCCCATAAAGGTCTGGCAGCGCTATTCCCCTACCCTCTACATGCTCCATGAGATGGAGTCTGAAAATTTCATCCCCGTCAACAAGAGTTTCATAGTATCACATATCCTTACAAAAGTTCCCCAGCCCTGGCTTGCTTCGAATATAGACAGGCAGGATGTCTGGACAAACACACTTATACAGGCAAGGAAGATCCAGAAGAAGATAGAGAATTCCAAAAAGGAACCCCCGGAAGCCGATACATTCAAAAGACAGCTCATAAGAATGATAATAACTCGCGATGAATCTCTGTCAGAGCTCTGCAGGAAGTATTTTGACATTTCAGACCTAATTTCAATTTCCAAGAGGATGATAGGAACTGGACTTATAGGTGGAAAGTCCGTTGGGATGCTTTTGGCCCAATCTATCCTCCTGAAAACAAGCGGTAAATGGAATAAACGTCTGGAACCACACGACTCTTTCTTCATTGGCTCCGATCTTTTTTATACATACGTGATAGAGAATGAATGTTGGTGGCAAAGAAGGCAGATACATATGAATCCATCAGGCAGCAAGCTGGATAAAACGGAAGAACTCCAGGAGAAACTCTTAAATGGAAGATTCCCTCCTGAAATTATAGACCAATTCCGGGAAATACTGAACTATTTTGGACAGTCGCCGATAATTGTCCGTTCAAGCAGTCTCCTTGAAGACGCGTATGGAAACGCATTTTCCGGAAAATATGAAAGCATATTCTGCGCGAATCATGGAACTCCGGAACAACGGCTGAAGGACTTCTTAGATGCAGTGAGGAAGGTATATTCAAGTACGATGAGCAGGGATGCTCTTTCATACAGGCATCATAGGGGTCTTCTAAATAAGGACGAACAGATGGCCCTGCTCGTACAGCGGGTTTCCGGAGAATATTACGGCGACTATTATTTCCCGCAGATAGCAGGAGTCGGTTATTCCTTCAATCCCTTTGTCTGGAACAGCAAGATAGATCCGGCTGAAGGAGTGCTTAGGCTTGTGTTCGGTCTTGGTACCAGGGCGGTAGAACAACATGGGAACGACTATACCAGGATAGTGGCTATAAATGCCCCCCTTCTCCGTCCTGAAGCAACATTTGAGGAAGTAAGGAAGCATACCCAGAAGATCGTAGATGTCCTTGATCTTAAAAACAATTCCCATACTTCGATAAATTTCGAAGATCTCGCCAGATCTGCTGCAAAACTTCCCATGGATGTTTTCGCTTCAAACGATTCTGAAACAGAGGAAAGGGCTAAATCCATGAATTTGAAAAATGTATTCACATGGATATTGACCTTCGACAAGCTTCTGTCCAGCACCAGTTTCATCGAAGACATGAGGAAGATCATGAAGACCCTTGAGAATGCGTATCAGCATCCTGTGGATATTGAATTTACTGGAAACTTTGTGGATGAAGACAATTATAGGATAAACGTAGTTCAGTGCCGTCCATTCCAATTCACACGTGAAGTCCGTGAAATACAAAGTCCCAAGAACGTAAAAAAAGAAAATATACTCTTAAAAACATGTGGTCCGATAATCGGACAAAGCATTTCCAAGAACATAGACAGGATAATCTACATATTCCCATCCAAGTATGGTGAAATGTCCATGCAGGATCGTTATTCTGTGGCACGCATAATAGGGGATATTACTAATCTGGAAAATACCAGAGGGGAAAAACTCAACATACTTTTGATCGGGCCGGGCCGATGGGGAACCAAGATGCCTGCACTTGGAATACCTGTCTCCTTTGCACAAATCAAGAACGCATCAATCCTGTGCGAAATTGTCGCTATGCATGAAGGTCTTACTCCAGATATTTCACTGGGAACCCATTTCTTCAACGATCTTGTCGAAATGGAGATATTGTATATGGCGGTATATCCCAAAAACAGCGATTATGTCCTGAATGAGAAACTTTTAATATCCTCTCCAAACAAGCTATCCTTGATACTTCCCGATTCAAAGCAATGGGAAAGTTCAATATATGTAGCCGATGCTTCAGACATGAAAAAAGATTGTTCCATTACAATGCATGTCAATGCTCTTGTCCAGAAGGGAATAGTCTTCATCTCAGAGAAGAAGTAGGTTCTTATGAACTCTTCATGCCTTGCTCATAAGGAGGAAAAAATAAAAAACAGGGGCATTGATTATCAGACTGTCAAGGAGGTCAAGCACACCTCCAATCCCTGGAATAATGACACCTGAATCCTTTACTCCTGCAATCCTCTTGAGCGATGATTCGGCAAGGTCTCCTGTAAATCCACCGATGAAAAGTATAATTCCGACGAAAACCGCATAAGTTTCACTGAACTTATATTGCAATGGAAGTATCTTAATCAGGAAAATAGCAGCTGCAACACTAAAAATAATCCCTCCAATCGTTCCCTCCCATGATTTCTTGGGACTAATTGACGGAGCAATCTTGTGATTACCTCCTGGCATCAATTTGGAACTTGTTACTCCTATTAAATACGCTCCTATATCTCCCATTTTTGTTACTGCTATCAGATAAAGGAGCAGTTTGCGACCGTTACATTCCTTGTTTACATCATCTATCAGATATATCAGAACCATGAAACAGAGGGGAATAGTAACCAGTACAAACGCTGAAACCGAATTAATGACTTTTCCCATGACATCTTCCCTTTGTCTTGAAAAAAGAATAAGAATCCAGCAGAACAAGATCATAATAACTCCGGTTTCAGCAATAATCAGGAATCTTGAAACTGATGGTCGAATGAAAATCAGCAGCAAAACAAGGATTGTGCTTAGGAGGGAAGTTGAAAAAATATAAGATCTTCTGCCAGTTTTAGAGATGATATCAAGAAATTCCATTACTGCAAAAAAGGAGAAAATGACCGCCGCGAATGTAAATACTGCCTTTCCCATACCGCCTTGAAGGTATATTCCTGCCAGGATTAATCCTGCCAGGATTATTGCACTCAATAGTCTGAGAATAAACACTATCTCCCTCCATAACGTCTTTTACGGGAACAATATGAGTCAATTGCTTCCTTGAATTCATCTTTTGAGAAGTCCGGCCACAGGGTATCGGTTATCCATATTTCAGAATATGATATCTGCCATAGCAGGAAATTGCTTATCCTCAGTTCACCGCTTGTCCTAATTAACAGGTCTGGATCCGGTATGTCAGGTAAATACAAGTACTTCCTGAAGAGTTCCTCGTCAATTTGGGTATGTCTTATTTTCCCTTTAACCGCATCTTCGGCAATTTTTCTGGTAGCATCAATTATCTCTGCCCTTCCCCCGTAGCTTAAGGCAAGTATAAGGTTCCCTTTACTGTTATTTGAAGTTTTATCTATGGCATCTAGTAGGATATTCCTGGTCTTCCCAGGAATCATATCAATTCTCCCCATCGCCCTTAGTCTAAGTCCTTCCTTGTTTATCTTTTCCAGGTTTTCTCTTATAAAAAATTCAAGCAGGGACATCAATCCTTCAACTTCATATTTGGATCTCTTCCAGTTTTCGGTGCTGAAAGCATATAAGGTCAGGTATTTGATCCCAAATTCCTTTGAAACCTTGATTATCTCCTGTGCTGTTTCAGCACCCTTCCTATGTCCTTCAAGCGCTGTAAGTCCTTTTTTCTCGGCCCATCTCTTGTTTCCATCCATGATTATTGCCACGTGGGTCGGATTCTTCCTGGAAATATCCTTATTACCCATAGAATTCTTCCTCCAGCATGGCACATAGGGCATGATAAATTGGAAGATGATATTCCTGCACCTTGTATGTTTCGCTGGCTGGAACCCTTATGGACAGGTCAGCTATCTTGGAACACTCCCCCCCTAATGACCCTGTAAGGAGTATGCTCCTTATTCCTTTTATTTTTGATATCTTGAGGGCATTGAGTACATTGATGGCGTTTCCAGAAGTTGAAATTGCAACAAGCGTGTCCCCTCTTCTTCCCAAAACATGCAATTGCTGGGCGAATACCATGGAGGGAGAACGATCATTTGAAAAAGCAGTGGAAAAAGAGGGATGACCATTAAGTGAGATCGATCTTATTCCATCTTCAAGACCGTCACATATCTTATTTCCATCAATCTTTCCAATAACCTTCTTGGCTTTAATTCTAAACTTGCTGGAAGTACTTCTTCTAATCAGGAAACTTTTCAGCAGTTCTCCTGCTATGTGTTCAGCATCAGAGGCACTGCCACCGTTTCCACAAGTGAAAATTATACCATCATCCAAAATAGTCCTTTTCAACATTGAAAAAGCCTTGGATATACTATAGTCTATTTTTTTTAGTTCCGGATATCTTTCATAGAGATTGGATATTTTATAGGACATAGAGAACTCCTGGGAGTTTAAATTATTATGAAAAACGTGTGAATAACTGTTAAAAATTCCAATTAATTTACATTAATTCAATTGATAAACACAAGTTGTTAATATATAAATTTTGAATATTTTCACCTTATTTTCAACTTTATTAACATAATTAACAGGATATAATAAGAATCTTAATTTAAACTTTACAATATATAAATATATGAAATACCTTATAAGGAAAGGACCTTCTTAAAATGAAAATCATGATTTCAAGAGAAAAATTTCTTGATGCGTTGCAGAAGGTTGCAAGCATTATAGGTTCAAGATCCACCCTTCCTGTGCTTTCAAACGTGCTTATTGAGGCCGTTGGAGAGAAGATAGTGCTTACCACCACTGATCTTGAAATTAGAATGACAACTGAGATTGAATGCAAGGTAGAAGAGGGAGGTAAGACCACACTACCGGCAAAGAAGCTTCTTTCAATAGTAAGATCCCTGCCTGTGGAGGAAAAGGATTTGAGTCTCAAAGGTGATGATAACCACCATATTTCAATTCAATGTGGAAAACCACAATTCAAGCTGCTTGGTCTTGCTCCGGATGATTTTCCTCAGCCGGTTCCTATGACCCCAGTAAGGACAATAAAACTTTCACAGGTTGAACTTTCCAGGATTTTTGGACAAATATCATATGCTGTAAGCATAGATGACTCAAGAAAGGTACTTAATGGAATATTGTTGAGTGTCAAGGAAAATACTTTTACTGCAGTTGCGACTGATGGTAAAAGATTGGCCCTGGTGGAAAAGGTAATAGAAAAATATGAAGGAGAGGAAGGAGATTCAATAGTTCCTTCAAGAAGTGCAAATGAATTGACAAGAGTACTTCAGAAGGAAGGGGAGGTAACGATCGAAATAGGAGAAAACCAAGCCTCATTCAAAGTCGGAAATACTGTCATGATGACCAAGCTTGTAGAAGGTAACTATCCCAATTACAGGCAAGTTATCCCAACATCCTTCAGTAAAAAGGTTCAGATACCTTCAGCTGCGTTCTCCTCTGCACTGCTCAGGGTTTCTCTTGTTGTATCAGAAAGCAGTTCTTTTGTAAAAATGACATTCAACAAGACAACTCTACTTTTACATGCTTCCAGCTCCGAATTTGGGGAAAGCAAGGAATCCATTGATATAGAATATGGGGGTCCTGAACTCAACATATCATTCAATCCAATATTCCTTTCAGATCCTTTCAAAAACATTGATGCTGATAAGGTTGAATTCCAGATGAATGATGGATACAGCCCAGTAGCAATATCAGGAGGAGAGGGTTTCCTATACGTGATTATGCCGGTCCGCAGCAAGTAGTTATTACGCGGAAGAATGCATGATAAAAGGCCTTTATCTCAGGAATTTCCGTAATTACGGGGATCTCCATCTCAAGAGCCTGGGAAGGATAAATATCTTCATAGGAAAAAATGGACAGGGAAAGACGAATCTCCTCGAAGGAATATTCTTTCTCAGCCTTCTAAGATCTTTCAGGACCAGCCAGATAGATGATCTCAGAAAAATTGAAACTGGAGGATTCTACCTTGGCTCCGAGATTATCCTGGATTCCGGTTCATCGAAATATATCGAAGTTGATCATTCCGATAGAAGAATACTGAAAATAGACAGAAATCCTGTAAGCCGTGCAAGTGAATTCATACACAACTTCCGGACAGTGATATTCTCTCCTCATGACATCCAGATTGTCACTGGAAGTTCATCTATCAGAAGAAAATTTCTGGACATGTATATCTCATCCGTGAAACCCGAATATATGCCTTTGCTCCAAAACTATATTGTTGCCCTGCAGAAAAGGAACGCCTACTTAAGGATGGGAGATGCAAGGAATAAATTGAAGGAAATAAAGGCATTTGAGCCGATTCTTGCTGAAAATGGCTCTTTGATTGTCAAATATAGAGGTGAAATCATTCTAAATCTTTCTCAGCATATATTCCAGACATTGGCTGAAATAACCGGGACAGAAAAGGATTTTTCCATAAAATATGTTCCTCAGAAAGGAACAAGGGACAAGGAGGAATATATCTCTAGGTTCGAACAGGAGAGAAACAGGGATTTTACTAGGCAGTTCACTACATTTGGTCCTCATCTTGACGATTTTGAATTCATTTTTGAAAATAAGCCTATGAAAAGTCATGCTTCTACCGGGCAATGCAGGCTTGTCTCATTATGCCTGAAGCTTTCATCTGTCAAGATCATGCACGAATACGGGATGAAGAATTCTGAAATTGTGGCTTTAGTGGACGATGTTACTGGTGAATTGGACATAGAAACCAAGAGATCATTTTACAATATCCTGAAAAACGCAAACCAGGTTTTCTTTACTTTCACCGAAAAACCTTTCATGGACGATTTCCTCATAGGATCAAGGATTTTCGAGGTATCGGATGGGAAGGTACTCGAAATAGCCTGATTTCCCGCTTCAAAACGTGATTTTCGCATGATATGAGCTATCTTATTGGTCCCTCATTTATGGGATGAAAAGGCTTATGCCATGGAAAAGAAAGTCATAATGATAATGGTCGATGGATTTGGAATTCCTGAAAAAGGATGGATGAATTCCATATATTCCGAATTCTGTGATACCAGATTTGTAAAACTACTGTCCGAATTCTCTGTACCAGTGAGAACTGATATGGGTATTGATGGAATTCCACAAAGCGCTACAGGGCAGACGGCCCTTTTTACGGGTTATAATGCTGCCAAGATAATGGGTATGCATATGCAGGGTTTTCCAGGTCCAAAGCTGAGAGAGGTGATATGCAGCAGAAACCTCTTTTCCAATCTCATGGAAAAAGGTAAAAAAGTGGCATTTGCAAATGCATATGTTCAATACACTCTGGAAGAGCTTGCTAGCATGAGACTTAGATCAGTCACTACCACCATGGTTGAATCTTCAATTGGATGGGTAAGAAATATGGAAGATCTACTCTCAGGTAAAGCAGTTTATCATGACCTCACAAGGAAAACAATATTAGGAAAGCAATCTGTCCAGGAAATATCTCCACAGCAGGCGGCAAAAGATCTTTTAAATATTTCCAATGATCATGACTTTACTCTCTTTGAATATTTCCTTACTGACAGGGCTGGGCACAAACCAAATTCAGGTACATTAAAGGAAGTTCTGGGAGACTTGAGTACCTTTGTCTGTGAACTTGTGGATTCAGTTACTGGAAACACTCTAATAATACTCACAGGAGATCATGGCAACTGTGAGGATATTTCAACAAAAAAACATACAAAAAATCCAGTACCGCTTTTTGTCTATGGACACCCTCTCCCCAGTAAAATAGCCTCGATTGAGGAGATTTATGATTTTATTCTCGAAGATGTGTTTAAGGTGCAAAAATCCAGTATAGGAGTTATTTGATGGCTAAGGTTATGCCTTTTAATGGGTTACTCCCAATCCCCGAAAAAGCATCAAAAGTCGCGGCTGTGCCCTACGATGTTGTCAATTCAGATGAAGCATTTAAGATTGCTGAAGGTAATCCACTCAGTTTTTTAAGAGTTTCAAAACCTGAAATTGAATTGGAGAAAGGGGTGGATCTTTATGATGACAAAGTCTATATCAAAGCCGTAGAAAATTTTAGAAGACTATGTAAAAATGCCCCTCTTCAACTTGATAAGGAAAAGCATCTTTATGTATATTCCCTTAAAATGGGGGAGCATATTCAAACCGGTATAGTTGCAGCTGTATCAGTTGAAGATTATGACAAGAATATAATTAAAAAACATGAAAAGACACGAAAAGATAAGGAAGATGACCGGACAAAACACATATATTTGACGAAATCTCATTCTGGTCCAGTATTCCTTACTTATAAAGATGTTGCAAATATTGACGAATTGGTGACGAAAGCAATGACGGATAGTCCTTTGTTTGATTTTACTGCTTCTGATGGCATTTCTCATAAACTTTGGAGATTGTCCATTGAGCAAAGTGAAAAAATTTCTGAAATATTTGATAAAGTTCCATTTCTTTATATAGCTGATGGACATCACAGGGCGGCATCTGCATCAAGGGTCGGAGCCAAATGCAAATCCGATAATTCAAAGCATATAGGTAAGGAAGATTATAATTTTTTTCTTGCAGTAGTATTTCCTTCGTCACAGCTTAGGATTTTACCATATAACCGTGTGGTCAAGGATTTGAACGGATTAACGGTTGATGAGTTTAAAAAGAAGGTTTCTGAGAAATTTGAGGTTTCCCATTCCAAGTCCCCCTCCCCCGAGAAACAAGGGGAATTTTGCATGTTGATTGAGGGAGAATGGTATAATTTAAAACCTCTTTTCGATACTTCGAAGTTCAATGTGATAGACTGTCTCGATGTGAGCATTTTGCAGAACTACATTCTCAATCCCATTCTGGGAATCGATGATCCCAGAACTAGCAAGAGAATAGATTTTGTAGGTGGAATTAGAGGAACAGGAGAACTTGAAAAGCTTCTGAAGGAAGGGAAGGCGAAAGTAGCATTTTCCATGTATCCTACAACAGTTAAACAGATGATGGATATTGCAGATGCCGGAGAGATCATGCCTCCAAAGTCGACCTGGTTCGAACCAAAACTTCGAGACGGCCTTGTATGTCACAATTTTTAAGAGGATCATGAGATGATAAACGTTATAGCTTCCATAAAAGTCAAGTCGGATAAGATTAAGGAATTTCTTACAATCTTCAAGGCTAATGTTCCAGCTGTCAAGAAAGAAAAGGGATGTATTGAGTATTTCCCTTCCATGGACTTTGATTCTGGATTGAGTGCACAGAAGAAAGATTCCAATATTGTGACTATAATTGAAAAATGGGAGAGCATTGAAGACTTGAAAGATCATCTGAAATCTTCTCATATGGATTCATACAGAGAAAAGGTGAAAGATATCGTGGAATCTGTCGAACTGAAAATTTTGGAAGAGGCTTGATGATAGATGGGCTTCAGAAATTTTAATCTTGATCCTCGGCTGATGAAGGCCGTCCAGGAAGCCAATTATACAATCCCCACTCCGATACAGAAGGAAGCAATACCAGTCTGTATGGAAGGAACAGACATAATAGGTACGGCTGCGACCGGTACTGGGAAAACTGCCGCATTCGTACTTCCAATCCTTCATCATCTCCTCAGATCTCATTCACATGGGAAACATACCCGGGTTCTAATAGTTGCACCCACGCGTGAGCTTGCTGAACAGAACAGGGAAGTAATAAAACTTCTTTCCAGGCATACACATATCAAATCCGCCGTGGTCTATGGAGGAGTGGGATTTCATGCCCAGGAACAGGCATTGAAGGATGGAACTGAAATAATAGTCTGTTGTCCAGGGCGTCTTCTGGATCATATGGGGCAGGGGAATGTAAATCTCAAGCATGTGGAAATAGCTGTTTTAGACGAGGCTGACAGGATGCTTGACATGGGATTCCTTCCGGATATAAGGAGGATTCTCGCTGCACTTCCCAAAGAACGTCAGACAATGTTATTTTCTGCGACTTTCGCACCGGAACTCGTTGATCTTATTAATCATAACCTTCGTAATCCCAAAAGGATAAGTGTTAATACTGAGGCTCCAGCAGAGACCATAGATCATTGTTTTTATCCTGTTCCAGAAAGCCAGAAAACTGATCTTTTGATAGCCCTCCTCAAAACGATTACAGATCATAAGTCAATACTGGTGTTTACACGTACAAAAAGGCGCGCTGATGAAGTGATGGATCGCCTCAAACAGGCAGGATTTGTAACAGGTATTCTTCATGCTGACAGATCCCAGCACGAACGTAAAAGGGAGCTTGATAACTTCCGTTCCGGAAAGCTCAAGATAATGGTTGCAACAGATATTGCCGCAAGAGGGCTTGATATTCAGGATATATCCCATGTGATTAACTACGATATCCCAGATACTGCCGTCAACTATATCCACCGCATAGGGCGTACCGGTCGGGCTGAACGTTCTGGAGATGCAATCACTTTCATATCTGCTGATGATGAAGATGAGGTTCGCGAGATAGAGACTCGTCTTGGGACACAAGTGGAAAAGAAAAGACTGGAAGGTTTTGAATATAAAAAATATGATGTTCCAACTGGACGCAAATTCCTTCAGGGGGCAGGGGGAGGACACATCTATAAGGGACCAATGTGCGGATCCTGGGGTGGGAAAAAACGTGGTCGCAGAAGATAATAGCTTATGTTTCAAAGAGTTAAAGATATCAGACAGATTGAAACCGTCGAGAAACTTGCCCGCGAGATTTGGATTGAACATTACACTCCCATAATCGGAAAAGATCAAGTCTTATATATGCTTGATAAGTTTCAGTCGATAGACACCATTTCCTCCCAGATAGACAAAGGAATTGAATATTTTCTAATAATGGAGAATGAGGCCCCTATCGGCTACATGGCATTGGAGCCTAAAAAAAATGAACTTTTCCTTAGTAAGATTTACATCTTGTCATCAATGCGTGGGAAAGGACTTGGAAGGAAGGCGATAGAATTTGCTGCGAAGTTCGCAAGGAAGAAGAAACTTGGCAAGATTACCCTTACCGTGAACAAGGGTAATCTGAGTTCTATAAAAGCCTATGAGCGAATAGGTTTTTTCAATAAAGGATCTATTATCTCCGACATTGGCAACGGCTTCTTCATGAACGACTACAAGATGGATAAGTCATTATAAATAAAAAAAAGGCGGGTTTTTCAGACCCGCCTCTTATCTATTTTAGGATTTATTTCAATATTGCTTTCAAATCGGCATCCGGTGTCGTTACCGGCATGATGTTGAAATTCTGCACTAGAACATTCAACACTGCAGGTGTAACAAAGGCTGGAAGACTTGGTCCAAGTCTGATATCCTTGATTCCGAGGCTTAGCAGTGTAAGTAGAATTACTACCGCTTTCTGCTCATACCAGGAGAGGATCATCGAAAGCGGAAGATCATTGACTCCGCAGTTGAACGCTTTCGACAAAGCTACAGCGATCTGTATTGCCGAATAGGCGTCATTGCACTGTCCAATGTCTAAAAGCCTTGGGATTCCACCAATGGCACCGAAATCAAGCTTGTTGAAGCGATATTTGCCACAGGCAAGCGTAAGTATGATGCAATTCTGGGGGACCTTCTGGGCGAAGTCGGTGTAGTAGTTTCTTCCGGGCTTGGCTCCGTCGCAGCCACCTATGAGGAAGAAATGCTTGACAGCACCGGACTTCACCGCATCAATGACGGCTCCGGCAACATTCATTACAGCGTTGTGACCGAATCCGACCATTATGGTCTTTTCAGGTTCGTCCGCCTTAAATCCTTCAGCATCGAGGGCAGCCTTGATTACCGGACCGAAATCCTTGTTAGTCACATGAGAAACTCCGGGGAACGCAACAAGACCTGTTGTGAATATCCTTTTGATATATCCTTCTGCAGGCTTCTGTATGCAGTTGGTGGTCATGAGGATAGTACCTGGGAACTCATTAAATTCCTTCTTCTGATCCTGCCATGCTCCTCCATAGTTTCCTACAAGGTGTTTGTACTTCTTGAGTCCAGGATATCCATGACAAGGTAGCATTTCACCATGGGTGTAAATGTTGATTCCTTTGCCTTCTGTCTGTTTGAGTAGTGCATCGAGATCCTTGAGATCATGTCCTGAAACGAGGATAGATTTGCCTTTGACAGGAGTAATCCGAACTTTTGTGGGTTCTGGATTTCCATATGTACCGGTATTTGCCTGATCAAGGAGTTCCATTACCCTGAGATTCACTTTTCCGCATTCCAGACTCATTCCAGTCAATGCACTGATATCTGTGGGATTGTCAGCAAGATAGCTAAGAGCCTTATGAAAAAACGCATATACGGTCGGGTCTTCCTTGCCAAGAATCTGGGCGTGATCAGCATAGGCTGCCATACCCTTAAGACCAAATGTCAGAAGGTATTGAAGACCAGAAACATCATTGCCATTCTTCTTCATGTTCTCCTGGACACCACAGATGGCAGCCTGCTTGCTCATCTCGTCCTGTGACGTAGCGAACTTGAATACGGCTGGGCCAGTCAGGATTTCAGGAGTTTTACCTTTTGACATGCAGGCATCTTCATAGAGTTTTTTGGCCTTCTCTCGTATGGAAATACCCCTGTTTATAACTCCGGCTATTCTTGTAGGATCGAAATTTACATTTGTAACAGTAGTAAAAAGAGCCTCAAGAATATAGACATCTATCTCCCTGTCTGTCTTCCCAAGTTCAGCTGCCCTGTGAGCATACTGTGATATCCCTTCAGCCAGATATACCAGTAGATCCTGGAGATCCGAACTTTGAGGATCCTTTCCACATACACCCATCGCCATGTTACATCCCGTTCCTTTTGCCGTCTGTTCGCATTGATAGCAGAACATGATTTCCTCCTTGATTTGGTTTTATTCGTTCTTAATTTAAAAATTTATCTTTAGCTATTTTCTTCCCTGTTTCAGTCCGGAAGACATTCTTAACCAGTTTTCCTATTGAATCCTTGTCTGTCAAATCCATTTCATCAGGTATGTTTACCAACAGATCCGCATCCCATATTATTCTGAACTCAGCCGTATCTATGTTCTTGCCGCTGTGATGGTTTGCAATAATCCTGCAGACATGTTCCGAGATTTCCTGATGGATTTCAAGTTCATCCATTATTTTCTTCGCTACCGGAGGACCTTCAATCTCCTGGTACTTCCCACCTGCTGAATTATATTTATTTTCCGCGCTCGGTATCCCAATGTCATGCAGTATTGCTGCAGCAACCACGACATCTCCATCCGCTTTTTCAGACTTCAAAATCTGTTCGGAATATTCAAGTACCTTCAAGGCGTGGTTTATCCTTCTTGAATCCTTACCAAAATATCTTTTCATGCTCTCGGAAATGGATGATTTTATATTCATCTGTTCAGACATTCTCGCTTCTTATCATGGTCAAAAGCATCTTGAATTTCTTGATAGCTCTTACTGCGTGAGGGATTTTAGCGGGCATTATAAGAATCTGTCCTGACCTGACTTTTACAGGCTTTCCTCCAATGACGAATTCACCTGTCCCGTCAATTACCTGTACAATTGCGTCAAATGGAGCAGAATGTTCGCTAAGTCCTTGATTCTTAGAGAACGCGAATACCGTCAATGTTCCGGTTTTTCTTTCGGCAATTGTCCGACTGACAATCGAATCCTTGGCATAATCAATAAGATTCTTAAGTTCGAAAGGTTTTGATGTTTCCAAGAGTTTTCTTGTGTTCTTCATGTGAGGATCTCCTGAATTTAACACAGGCTCAGGCCTGTGGATTTAATTGTCTAATATTTCTCCACGGATGCTGATAGTTATAACTTTGAAAGGAATATCCTTTCCGGATTCCTGTAAAGCCCTCTGTGCAATCATTGCAATTCCACCACAGCATGGAACTTCCATCCTGGCGACCGTTACACTCCTGATATCGTTGTTCCTAATGATTTCAATGAGTTTTTCAAGATATGGCTCAGTATCATCGAGCTTCGGGCATGCTATAACCAGTTTCTTCCCCTTCAATAGTTCGGAATGGAAATTTGCATAGGTGAAAGGTACGCAGTCAGCGGATATGATAAGATCTGATCCTGCCCAGTAGGGAGCAGAAGGAGAAACAAGATGCAGTTGCACAGGCCACTGAGTAAGTTCTGATTCCGCATTGGTGGCTCGTGACTGAGGTGATGAATTCTTTTTTTCGAAGGAATGCATAGCCATTCCGGGACATCCCTCATGGTGCTGGCGCTTCTCCATCTTGGACTTTGTTTTTTCAAGGTGTTTCTTTACTGCTACCTCGTCGAAGGCATTAGCCTCCCTTTCAATGATCTTTATAGCACCTTGGGGACATTCTCCTAAACAAGCGCCAAGTCCGTCACAATAGTTATCGCTGACAAGCTTTGCCTTGCCGTTTACCATCTGTATCGCACCTTCCGCACATGCATTTACGCATAATCCGCATCCATTGCACTTGCTTTCATCTATCTTTATGATTTTTCTTTTCACGAAGAACCTCCTAAGAATTTATAAAAGATCTGCTACAGTCGTATTCGTAAAATAATTGAAAACTTCCTGATTGATTTTTTCACTCAATTTTCCAAGTACACATTTATCTGCCATACACACATTTTTTCCTAACAGGCAATTCTGATAATTAAATTTGCCTTCAATAGCTTCATAAATCTCCATAAGCTTGATCTCTGAAGGAGGTCTGGCGATTTTAAATCCTCCATCCGGTCCTCTGAGAGATTTTACTATTCCACATTTTGCTAACCTCTGTAATACCTTGGAAAGATGGTCACAGGAGACATTTAAAGTTTTTGCAATTTCCTTTGCAGACACCATTTTTTCATTTTCCTTGGCGATTATCACTAATGCATGAAAGGCCAGCGATGAAGCTTCAGTTATTTTCAATATGCTGCTCATAGATTCTCCTAAATAAGAATAATGGTACTATAATACCATAATTAAAAATAAAATCAATTATTCTTTTATATAATATATGTAATACTATGAATATGAAGTAAATATGATATATCAAATTTCAAACTTGAAAGATGAAAAGCAAGGGATATAGTCAAACCCATGTCTGAAAGTATGTATAATGAAAAATACCGTCCTCAATTCCATTTTACTGCTAAAAATGGTTGGTTGAACGATCCGAATGGCTTAGTTTTTTACAAAGGTGAATACCATCTTTTCTTTCAGCATAATCCATTTGGTACTAAATGGGGAAACATGACCTGGGGTCATGCTGTAGGACCCGATCTTGTCCACTGGAATCAAATGGAAAACGCCCTTCTTCCCGACACCATGGGTACGATGTTCTCAGGATCTGCTGTTGTTGACTGGGACAACTGCACAGGATTACAGAAGGGAGATGAGAGAACTCTCGTAGCATTCTATACAGCCGATGGAGGTACTGTCACACCAAAGGTTTCAACAACTCAATGTCTGGCTTACAGCAATGACAGAGGGAGGACATGGGCTAAATATGAGAAAAATCCCATCATCACTGAAATAACTCCCGGGAACAGGGATCCCAAAGTTTTCAAATATATGGATAAAGGTGGAAAATCCAAATGGATAATGGTTCTATATGTTGATGATGGTGGGCAGAAGTCTTCGCATATCCATTCGATATATTTCTTTTCATCAGATGACTTGAAGAAATGGACCTTTCTCAGCAAGACAGAAGGATTCTATGAGTGTCCGGATTTTTTCGAGCTCGCAATTGATGGAAACCAGGAAAACAAGAAATGGATCCTTATAGGTGCAGATTTCAAATATATGATTGGAAGTTTTGACGGAATAAAGTTCATACCTGAGACTGCAAAGCTGATTTGTGATTTCGGGCAGAACTATTATGCGGCCCAGACATATTCAGACATACCCGAGGAAGATGGAAGGAGAATTATAATCGGCTGGATGAACTGGTCAAAAAGTCCTGAAGACATGCCATTCAACCAGCAGATGAGTTTCCCATGCACACTTTCACTTAAAACCTTCCCGGAAGGGGTCCGGATGTGCAAGTATCCGGTTAAGGAAATAGAAAAGCTTTATGAAAAAACTGTGGAAAAGACTGGAATTCCAGTAAAATCCGGTGAAAATCCTTTATCGGATATAGAAGGGGAGCTGTTGGATATTGATTTAGAAATATTAGCCGGTAGCTCATCTGAATTCGGTCTTGACATTCGCGGACAAAAAATATCATATGCCGTTGGGGAAGAGGATCTTTCATTCAACGGAACACATGTTCATCTGCCAATGGTCGACGGGAAGATAATTCTTAGGATTCTGATTGACCGGACATCTGTCGAGATTTTCGGCAATGAGGGAAGGATTTCGATATCATCCTGCATCCAGATCAATCCTGAAAACAGGTTTATTGGATTTTACTGTTCCTCAGGGATTGCGAATCTAGCAAGAATCGAAATAAGAAGCCTCAAATCTTCGTGGAAGTAATTGAAAAGCTGAAAACTATAGCAGTGAATCCTTATCCTTTGCTCCTGATTCGGCGGAATCATCATTCTCAGAAGATGAGCTGAAATTCTTCCATTTGCCATCCTGTCCATTCTTGACCAGAATTTCAATCTTCTTCTCTAGATCCTTAAGTTTTTTTTCGCAGATGGCGGAAAGGGATGAACCTTCCTCGAAATATTTCATCATCTCGTCAAGCTGGAGTTTTCCACTTTCCATCTTTTCAACAATCAATTCAAGCCTTTCAAGAGCCTTTTCAAATGAAATATCCACTGTTTCTTTAGCCTTGCTCTCTTTTTTCATATTATGCCGTTTCCATCATCTATCATATTCGGTTGCGACTTGTTCCTTTATGTGTTAATATAAGCCGATTAATCAATTATTCCATATATTGTAAAATAAGGAATGGACATGGAAAGGAACTTATTTCTAATTGCATTAATATTTCTGATTATTACTGGATGCGGAAAGAAAGAATCAGCAAATACCGCAAAAAGCAGTTCAATAGCTGAAAAAACTGGCAGTTCCGCTGAAGATTCCAGTAAATTGAAATCTACAAAGAAGGAAGATCAGAGAAAAGAAGGGGATTCAAAATTCCAGAAACCAGTATTCCAGCTTAAAAACTGGCAAAGTGACGTCAAAAAACCGGAAGTGGAGGACGATGCAGCAAATGTTTCAGTGGAAAAGATGGAACCTGGAGAAGCGGAAGAAGCTGCTGAAGACATAAAAGTTCCTTCGGACTGTCTTGCGGCTAAACTTGTCAGCAAGACTGAAAAGATAATTTGGACCCCAAAATGGTATTTTGAGGGAGTAGGGGGTGTCAAGCTGCCAACCATGGTACTTTCCAATGATTCCAGCGTACTTGCGATAGTTGAGACCACAGGAACAGACAAAGGACCGAATGGAAGCAGGATAGTTCTCTTGAATACATATAACTGGCAGGTCTTGAAGATACATGAGTTCGAGGAAAACAATATAGACAAGATATCATTTCTTCCAGATGGTAACAGAATGGTTTTCTGGTCATTGAAGCAAATTTCAATCAAAAAACCTTATGAACTAATCATGATTGGAGTTGAAAAAGGAGATATACTGTCAATATCCAAGGAAATAAAGGCGGATGTGTCGGATATAATCGCTACAGAAAAGAATGTATTTGCAAAGATCTCGGATGAAAATATCATCTATTGTTTTGATAGTTCGAACATTTCAAAAGCCCCTAGGAAGATTAAAAGCCTGAACCAAAAGGGAGTTTTTGCATTGTCTCCTGATAAGGGAAGAATTGTCCTGGCCGGGGAGAAATATCTAGAAATCTTCGAATGTGAAGGTATGGAAATGTTGAGTAAATTCAGTTTTGATGAAGAATATGCTCCTGAGAATGTTCTATTTGCAGGTAAAAACGAATATATAGCAGTATCTGCATATAATAAGCCGGGATTTTTTTTCAAGGACGGACAAAAAAAACAGTTCTGTGACATTTCGGGTCGGTCTCTTGCATATAACAAGGATGAAAAGACGCTGATATATGAAAAATATCTCAACAATGAAATATGCTTTGCAGAAGTACCGGATCTGAGTGAAAAAGGGCATTTTACCCCCTCAAAAATAAATCCTCGGACCCAGGGAACGGCTATTTTCCTGGCATATTTCAAGGATAACAGCAGATATACCGTAATTGACAGCTATGGGAATCTTTCCGTCTTTACGAAATATTTGAAGTCGAATAAATGGAAAAAAAGAGTAGTTATCAGCCCTAAGAAATAACGGTTCTATCGGACATCATCTTGAATATATCGGAGGGATCCGTCTTTTCTATGCTTTCCCTGAGAAGATCGCATTTTCCGAGATCTGCATGTCCGATTCCAAAAGTCATCATCCCAGCCCTTTTACCAGCTTCAATTCCAGCAGGAGCATCTTCCACAGCAATGCAGTTTTTTGGATTTACACCCATTCTTTTGGCTGCTAGGAGGAATACTTCAGGATGAGGCTTGCTGTTCTTGATATCATTGCCGTCGGCAACTGAATTGAAATAGAACTTATCTAAACCAGCCTGCTTCAGAAGGGAGGGTGTATTTTTGCTACTTGATGCTACAGCTAAGTTAAGACCTGCAATTTTCAATTTGGTCAAGAAATTCTTTACACCGGGCAACAGAAGTGATTCTCCGGATTCATCAACGAGTTTCTTGTATAACTCATTCTTTTTGTGCATGTAATGCTGTATCTGTTCCTCAGTAAGTTCAATTTGTCCTTCTATCATGATCATCAGTGATTCACGGCGTGATACCCCGCGGAGAAGATCATTCTTCTTTTCATCAAACTTTATCTTAAGTTCGTCAGCTATGGATTTCCAAGCGTGATAATGGCATATTGCACTATCAACAAGTACACCGTCAAGATCGAAGACAACACCGAGCTTAGTTCTTGGAATTGATAATTTGCTAACTGCACTATTTATACTGAATAACTTTCCTTCAACTACGATTCTGATGGGGATTCCTATAGAGCAGGATATTTTGATCTTATTCCTTCCTATCTCCCAATTTATCTTTCTTTTTCGATAATAAATGCTAAAGGACAATGACTTCCAATGTTCAGGAATCTGAGGACAGCAATAAATATGATCTTTGTCCCATTTGATTCCAGCAAATCCAGCAATTGTAGAATTCCAGGCATTTCCTGCGTTGGCGGCATGAATACCCTCGTATACATTGTATGATTCATTTCCTATGTCGAGATTGAGAACCTTGTCAAAGTATTTAAGAGCTTCTTCTTTTCTACCAAGAAGATTTGCGACATTTGCATGAGTGCCGGCACTTAGATTTGAATCATGTATTGTTCTCGGTACGTAATAATTCCAGCATCTCTGCATCAGGGAATAATCGTATGAGAATGGATTGGCTGCGAATATCGCAAGTACATCAGCCTGTTTTGCAACCTGTAACCTTGACAGTTTTTCAGGAGGGATCTGTCGGAATAAAGGTTTTGTCGGCTCATATTTTGAAAAATTTATCTCCTTAAGTGAAAGGAACTTATCATCCTGGGCTAATATCATCTTTTTCTTGTCATAGGAGAGCTCGATCGAATTTGAGATCTTCTTCCATAGTGATATATCCCTTTTTGATATACCGAGCTTTTTTGCTATATGAACATCGGAGACTATTTCCAAAGCGACATTTATATCTCTCCTGGCACAATGGTTGGTATAAGCATTGTTGTTGACATATTCGTGATATTCATCCGGACCTATTACATTGTTTATCAAGTATTTACCTTTCTTCCATGTTCCTCGGGAAGACCAGAATCGCGCAATCTCAACGATCATTTTAAATATTTTTATCTTGTCAGGATTCTTCCTTCCAGATACATCCAGATACTGTATTGCAGCATTTGCAACTGCAGAATTGACATGGACTTCAATATTTCCACATGGTATATAAACAGGTTTGGGCATTTCCTTGTCATGCCACCATTCAGGGCAATTTTCAATATTGTCTATAGGAGAGGCCTCCCAGGGATAAAATGCTCCTTTAAACTTCTTCCTTTTAGCTTTCTTCATGGCACCTGGAAGTGCATTAACGCGATATTCTATGAGATTTTGTGCAGCATCAGGCATTGTCAGTAGATAGAAAGGGAAAATAAAAAATTCAGTATCCCAGAAATAGTGGCCTGAATAATGTTCTCCACTCAGGAATTTTGCGCCGATGCTAAGCCTTGGATCTCCACTCCTATATGCTTGTAAGAGTTGGAAAATATAGAATCTCAACTTAAAATTACGCTCAGCATCTCCTTCTATCTTGACATCTGACTCAGACCAAAGCCTTTTCCATGCTGTCCTTTGCTCATCAAGGAGTGTTTTCCAACCAGCAGTCATGGTTGATGAAAGCTTATTGAAAGTCATTTTTCGTAGTCTTTTTCCTTTATTGTCATTGTCGAAGTCCGTATATACAACCAAATATCTGCGAACTTCGCAGGTTTTTCCTTTGGAAGCAGATAAAGATATTTTCTTTATGATCCCCTTTCCTTCTGATACTGATCTGGAGAATTCTGGTTTTGACGAGAAAGGGATATCATATGATGTCGCCATTACAGCACTTAGCCTGCTGGTATTTGTGCGAATTTCGCAGAACTGACCATTATTTATATCCCCATTATCTGTAACCTTGTAATGTTCCTGTTTCTGAGTTAATCCTGTACTGTCAAATATGTCCATCAATATAATATTTCCTGACCAATTGAGAGGCTTTATCTTGATTGTCATTGCATGGAGATGCTTCCGGGGATAACTCAGAAATGACGTAAAACAAACCAATGTTCTCTTCCCTAATGGGGATGTCCAGATAAAAGACCTTTCCGACAAGGCACAAGACATATCAAGGCTTCGTGAATATTCCGACAGAATGCCGGTTGAGAGATCCAGCTTTTCCCCATTCAAATAAACGTATATTAACTTAAGTGTCGGAATATTGACGGCTGAGTTTCCTGTAACAGGTGAACGATCAAAATATCCTGCAATGAACTGTTCCGGATTACTACTGATCTTTTCGGCACTTGGAATTGCAGGTATTCCGTCATATCCTGGAATCCCTTCTTCATAATATCCCCTTATGCCAAGATATCCATTTGACTGTGTGAAGATGGTTTCAAGAAAATGATTCTGGGTTTTATCGTATCTGTTTATTTCATATTTCCAAATATTCATGATTCTTTCCTCAATGATTTAATTGATATGGATTATCCTTCAGCCTTGGCAATTCCGAGTATGACACCGGTAAGTACCAACGCTGCACCCGGATAAAACCATAGAGGTGGAACTTCCTTGAAGAGAGGATAAGCCATTAATGTTGCCAGAGTAAACTGTGCAGGGACGCTGAAGGATATAAGCTGTGGCTTGGCATATTTCAACAAATACATCACTAAGGCATGTCCGCCTACGGTTGGCAACAGGACAAGTCCGATAAGTGATAATATGCTCTTGGTATTTCCTATTTCGATTGAACCATATATGGCAACAGCTGCTATTGCCTGGACAAAAGCTGCTATAAAGAATACTTCCGTACTGAATACGAATATATGATGTCCAGGACGATATTTTCTGCTAAGTACGAAATAAGTGGAACAAAAAATAGCAGAAATGAAAGTCACTCCTATGCCTGCAATATCTGAACGGCTTGCGCTGAACTGATGGATAGTAAGCCATATTGTTCCCAAGACAGCGATTATTACTGCCAAAATTTCCCATTTGTTGAGACGTTCACCAAGCATGTAATGTGCTATGAAAGGAGTAATAAGGGGCTGAAGTCCTATGAAAAGGCATGCATTTGCGATGCTGGTATGCTGGATTCCCCAGCACCACGTCGTGAAATGAATTCCAAGGAAAAGTCCCGAGAGGACAGTTCCTTTTGAAAAAATCCTGCTCCTGTTTTCCTTTCTAAATGCCCATATTGCAAAAGGAAGCATTATTACAGCCGCGCCAAATACCCTCCAGAATCCTATACTTGCAGCGGAAATATTGCAGAATCGCGTAAGTATTGATGCGCTAGATGTCATCAGGGTGATGACAGTCCACAGAAGAATTATTTTTGTACGGGACACAGTTATTATCTGCTTTTTGCAACCAGATTGGTGAGATCTGAATGATTGTTATACCAGTCTATAAAAGCCGGGATACCCTTTGAAATTGGTGTTTTTGGTTCAAAACCAAGTTTTTTACGGGCTTTCTCTATGTCTGCAAAGCTTTCCGGAACATCACCTGGCTGCATCGGAAGCATCTCCTTTTCGGCCTTCATTCCTAAATGTTTTTCAATCAGACCTATCATGTCCAGAAGTTTCTCGCTGCTATGATTTCCAAGATTGAATATCTCATTTTTATCAAGATTTGGCGCGAACATTGAAGAGCATACTCCATGAACAATGTCATCGATATATGTGAAATCCCTCTTCATGTTTCCAAAATTAAAGACCTTTATCTTTTTCCCAGACTTTATTGCTTCAACAAAAAGCCACATTGCCATGTCAGGACGCCCCCATGGACCATAAACAGTAAAAAACCTATGTCCTATTGTTTGGAATCCATATAGATGTGTATAGCAATGTGCCATAAGTTCATTGGATTTCTTTGTAGCTGCATAAAGGCTTATTGGATTGTCCACCCTGTCGGCTTCAGAAAATGGTATCTTCTTATTTCCTCCATAAACACTTGAGCTAGAAGCAAAAACGAGTCTTGGGATATTATTGTGTCTGACCATTTCAAGTATGTTCAGGAAAGCCAGCATATTGCTATGTTCATATGCATGTGGATTTGTAAGAGAATATCTTACTCCGGCCTGGGCAGCCAGATGGCATACTACATCAGTACGATATTCAGTAAAAATTTTCTTGAGATCTTCAAGGTTTGCAATGTCAATCCGCTTTTCAACAAAGTTGGGATTCCTCCTCAATATTTCTGATCTTGCCTCTTTGATGGCTGGATGATAGTAGCTGTTGAAGTTGTCTATCCCGACGACGACATTTCCTTCAGTCAACAACTTTTCACAGACATGGAAACCAATGAATCCGGCGCTCCCAGTGACTATTATTGCATTCTTTTTCATTATCAGGCTTTTACGACGTTTTTACCCTTTGGGGCGGCATTTCTAGTGTCAATCACGAGCTTTGCAAGTTTTGCAATAGATTTATGATCTACACAGTCGTGAGCTGTTGCAATAAGAACTACGTCATATTTCTTACCTTTCAAGCTCACGCTTTTCTTTCCACTGTATTGTGGATATTCACGCGTTCTTGGTACAGTTGGACAGTAGGGATCGTAATATTCTATCTTTGCACCTTTCTCCTCAAGGAGTTTCCAGAGCATGAAAGAAGGGCTTTCCCTAAGATCATCGACATTTTTCTTATATGCAACACCAACAAGAAGAATCCTGCTCCCTTTCATCACCATTCCTCGGGTATTCATTTCTTCGAGTGTACGTTGTATGACATAATAAGGCATGAATGTGTTTATCTCTCCTGCAAGCTCGATGAACCGTGTTGAACAATTATATTCCCTTGCCTTCCAGGTAAGGTAGAAAGGATCAATTGGAATACAGTGTCCTCCAAGACCAGGTCCCGGATAGAACGGCATAAATCCGAAAGGCTTGGTTTTTGCAGCCTCTATGACCTCCCAGATGTCAATCCCCATCTTGTCAAATATGACCTTGAGTTCATTTACCATCGCGATATTCACCGAACGGAAGATGTTTTCCACGAGCTTTGTCGCCTCAGCTGTGGCTGAAGAGGACACTGGAACTGTTCTGCAGATTATGGTGTCATACATGGCCTTGGCTATCCTAAGACTGTCAGCCGAATCTGCTCCTACCACCTTCGGTATCGTCGATGTTGAAAAGTCCTTGTTGTTGGGATCTTCTCTTTCAGGGGAGAACGCCACATAGAAATCCTTATCAGCTTTAAGTTTGCTTTTCTTTTCAAGTATAGGACACAGGACTTCGGTTGTCGTTCCTGGATAAGTGGTTGATTCCAAAGAGAAAAGCTGACCTTTCCTGACATAAGGAGCCAATGATTCTGCTGTCGAAACGATATAGCTCATGTCGGGTTCACGATTATGTGTCAAAGGTGTTGGTACACAAATGATTATGGCGTCACATCCCGAGCTTTTTGAAAAGTCGCAAGTTGCGCTGAAACGGCCAGTGGAATTCATATTCTGCAAAACTGTGGAATTGATATGCTTGATATATGATTTTGACTTCTTCAGCATCTTGATCTTTTCCATGTCAACATCGAAACCGGTCACCTTGAAACCGGCATTGATAAATTCCTTTGTGAGCGGAAGTCCGACATATCCAAGTCCTACCACCCCGATTCTCGCCTTGCGATCCTGCATTTTCTTCAATATTTCTGAAACCATATAGACTACCTCGATGATTTAAGCATATAATTATTAGAATCGATACTATAATTCCTACAGTATATATATGCAATCTAAATGGGAGGTAGAAATAAAAATCTACTTTATAATATTTTGATCTGGAGATTTATTTAAATATATATGTAACTTTTTAATCCTGCCTTGTGTATATATGATAGTAATTATTGGATGAATGTTATATGGGTGATCACAGGGAAATAGCAGATGCTGAAATAATCTGCCTTATAATAGGTGGAGACACAGATCTTTATTCCGAGATTGTCTCCCGTTATCAGGGCAAGATATACGGATGTGCATATGCAATCATGCAGAACACCCATGATGCTTCGGATGTCACACAGGAGGTATTTGTCCGATTCTACAGGAACATTGAGCAGTTTGACATAAGACGTCCGCTTCTGCCGTATCTTCTGGCAATTGCCGTGAACTGTACAAGGAACCTGTTCAGGGACAGGAAGATGAAGTTTGTAGAAAGCGAGGAAGAGAGCAGGGATATAATGGAAAGCATATCCGACAATGCTCCGAATCCAGTTGAAGCTCTGTCGATTGCAGAAAACAAAAAAAGGATTAGAAGCATGGTGCATAAACTACCGGTTTCAATGAGGGAGATATGTGCACTTTTCTATCTATCTGAGAAATCGTGTTCAGAAGTGGCAGTTATTTTGGATATAAGTGAGAGCGCTGTAAAGACAGCCCTTCACCGGGCCAGGAAGAAGCTTCTTGAAAACCATCTTGGCGAATGGAAGAATGAAAATGCATATGGAATGTGAAAAATTTGAGAAGATGATACCTGATTATGACTGGCTGGATAACGAGGACAGACAGGAACTTGACCTGCATGCAGAAAAGTGCATGAAATGCAGGGAGAAGATTAAGGCTATTGAAATACTCGGTAAAGTCATTTTCGAAGGAGATGAAAACATGAAAAATCCTGATTTTTCAGCAAGAATAATGTCGCAGATCAAGAAAGAAAAATCTTTCTCGATCCTTCCATATGTCGCAATGTTCGTGGTTGTTGAAACCATGATATTGGTCCTTTTGGATCCAAGACTCAGGGATACAGTTAACTTCATTCTCTCCGCAGTAGGTATTTCTGAAGAATATCTTAGTGTGATTGGAGACTTTTTCTCAAGCAGTATCCCATATGACTATGACTTTAGTCTTGCAGGATATCTGAATTTTGAAATGATGCTGATCACAATTTTTGTGGGAATTATTATTTTTTCTCCTGCAGTCAGGATTTTTGATGACAGAAGGGTGAATAAATGAATATTTTCAAGACCTTTGCTTCAACTGCTATCATGCTGGGATCGTTTCAGGTATTTGCCCAGCAGGGAGGAGGACATCCTCATGATCCAAAAACGATATTATTGACAGTGGCATTCATGCTTGTGATAGGATGTATTCTAGTGCTTGTAAAAGCAGGATGCCTTGCTTTGGGACTTTTGCTTTCGGTGCTCAAACCACAGAAAATCATCAGATTGAGTTCAGGTCTTAACGGAAAGCTCCTGAAATCATTCATTATAGGAATACTCATAGTTGTGGCGTATTTTCTTCTCCTTGGAATTTCAAATTTCATTCCAGAAAAATTCAGAGGATTTCTGACGATTCCAGTCATTCTACTGTTATTCATCCATTTCATACTGGCTTTTACCGTCATCAGCCATTTCGTTGGTGAAAAAATAATGGCGAACATAGCAAGCCATAAGGTCGGATCATCTTTTTTTGCAGTTCTATATGGAGGAATCGTTATCCTTCTGTGTGGATTTTTTCCCATTTTTGGAATCATAGTATCAGGTATCATTTACATAGTTGCGCTTGGTGGTACCCTGTCCGGACTTGTCTCTAAAAACTGATTTTGTTCAAAAAATCAGCCTCTCCTTGATAAATTCATCCATGCACATAGATTTGCATGAAACGAAAGGAATTAACTTATGGAAGCAAAGATCAAAAAAATCCTAGAGGAACTCCGAGTGCACCTCCAAGCTGATGGTGGTGATATGGAAGTTGTTAAAATTGAAGGTAAAAATGTCGAACTCAGACTTAAAGGAGCATGCGGATGCTGTCCTCATGCAACAATGACCATAAAGGATGGAATCCAGAGAATATTGAGAGAAAAAGTCGATAAGGAAATTGTTGTTGAAAGAGTAGAATAGGTTTTTCGAGGACTGCCATTTGAAAAAAGGCCGGGTAAAACCGGTCTTTTTTATTGAAATTGACGGAATGTTAACAACTTGTTGATTTGAGTTCAAAAAGTGGGGAAGACTATTTATTTACGTATATATGACGGGGGAATATCAATCTTTCTTTTCATCTTTCCCAAGGTCTTTTTTGACGAAGTCGACAACATTCTTGAATTTTTGGACATTCTTATTATCTACTTCCATCAGAGTTTCATGTGCTTCAAGAACGGTTTCAGCCTTTTCCTTTTTGTCAGAGGATGAACCGGCATCCACCCATCTTTGCTGCGCTTCAATTTCAGACAGGGTCATATAATTGAATATTTTCTGAAGGCCCAGTCCATTAAGAAGCTTTTGATTGCTCTCACTTGCATTCACGATATTAGTGACGGATCCAAATTTCCTGGTTTTAAGCCCGATCAGGGCAAGAATTCCCATGAAAGTACTATCCATGCCTATGCATCCGGACAAGTCAATGAATATGCCCTTGCATTCATGCTCATCGATGCAATTGGCAAAATTACGCAGAGGAGGGCTGCATTCAAAATTGGCCCTTCCCTCCACCTTTACATGGTATTCGCCATTATGTCTGGCTATAAGAACTTTTGCCTGTTTCATTTATTATTTAGTGAGAATGGCTTTAATGCGTCTCACTCCCTGACTTGAACTTTCTTCCTTTAAAATCTTGAAAGTTCCTAGTTTTGAAGTGTTATCTGCATGAGGTCCTCCGCAAATTTCCTTGCTGAAGTCACCTATGCTATACATCTTTACCTTATCTCCATATCGTTCAACAAACAAGCCTATGGCACCTTTGGACTTGGCATCCTCAACCGTAGTTTCTTCGCATTTGATGTCCATAGATTTCCTAATCATCTCATTTACAATGGATTCCACCTCGGATAACTGTTCCGATGTCATCTTCTCCGGGTGTGAAAAATCAAAGCGCAATCTTTCAGCGGTTATATTTGAACCTTTCTGTGCGACATGGGTTCCAAGGGTTCTTCTGAGGGCCTCATGGAGCAAATGAGTAGCAGTATGCAGATTAGTAGTCATTTCTGAATTATCCGCCAGTCCACCCTTGAATTTCTGTTCTGCTCCCTGTCTGGAAAGCTCCTGATGCTTCTGATATGCCTTATCAAAGCCCTCCTTGTCAACCGAAAATCCCTTTTCCCTGGCCATTTCTTCTGTGAGTTCCAATGGGAAACCGTAGGTCTCATAAAGATAAAAGGCGTTTTTCCCACTGATAACCTTGTGTGTGATATGTGGAGGAACCCTTCCTATCAGCTTATCAAATTCCTTAATTCCCTTTTCGAGAGTCTTTTCAAACATATCTTCTTCATTGTGAAGGGCTTCGTAAATCTTGTCCTTGTTCCTTCCAAGTTCAGGATATACGTCATTATAATTATCTACCACCTTCTCAGCTATGAGATGGGTGAATCTGCATTCTATCCCAAGTTTACGACCTTCACGTATGGATATTCTTATAAGTCTTCGGAGAACATAGGACTGATCAACATTTCCCGGTACGACTCCGTCGGCAATGATGAATGTCGCTGCACGGAGATGATCAGCTATTATTCTTTCCGAACGTTCTTGATTTACATCTGATATTTTCTTCAATTCTCTTATTTTCTCAAAAAGAGGCTGGAAAAGTTCAGTCTCATAGCAGCTTTTCTTACCTTGGAGAATACAAGTAACACGTTCAACGCCCATACCTGTATCGACATTCTGCTGTAAAAGAGGTTCGTAAGCTCCTTTTTCAGTCTTATTATATTGCATAAAGACATCGTTCCATATCTCCACCCATCGCTTATCATCAGGTGTAAATACGGCAGGTATATCACTTTCAACTCCTGTCCAGAAGAACATTTCGGTGTCGGGACCACAGGGGCCTGTCTGTCCGGCCGGGCCCCACCAGTTGTCTTTCTTAGGTCTCTTTGCAATCCTATTTTCCTTAAATCCAAGTCTAAGCCAGTGGTTATATGCTTCCTCATCAAAAGGGGCGTCGGAATCACCTTCGAAAACTGTTACTGCAAGCTTATCCATTGGAAGAGAAAGCCATTTGGGGCTTGTAAGAAATTCAAAACTGAATTCAATGGCATCCTTCTTGAAATAATCTCCGAGAGACCAGTTTCCCAGCATCTCGAAAAATGTAAGGTGAACTGCATCCCCGACTTCGTCTATATCACCCGTGCGTATGCACTTCTGGCAGTTTGCAAGTCTTTTTCCCTGTGGGTGTTTGTGACCGAGTAGGAAAGGTACAAGAGGGTGCATGCCGGCAGTCGTAAAGAGGACTGTTGGATCGTTTTCAGGTACAAGAGGGGCACTTCCAATAGGCGAATGGCCCTTGGATATGAAAAAATTAAGATATTTCTTCCTCAATTCCTTTGCTGTCATAAGATAGAATTCATGTTAAAATTTGTATTGCACAAGAGGCTAATTATACTGGTTTTTACATTAAAATCAATGGGTGCGGAGATTTTATAGGTTCTATGAAATTTAAATCATCTTTGAATTGCGGAATTCGCAATGGAAGTTATAGTAGGAAAATTTTTATCAGGTGAAAGATGAAAGACATATACAACTGGAAGGCGAAGCGGGAGAAAAAAGCAATTCTTGCATTCGAGGATGGAACTGTCCTTAGGGGATATTCCATTGGTGCATCCGTTGACAGGGAAGGGGAGGTCGTCTTTAATACTGGCATGACGGGATATCAGGAGATTTTAAGCGATCCGTCATATGCAGGTCAGTTTGTTACTATGACATATACGCAGATCGGAAATACCGGGATAAACAAGGAAGACATGGAATCAAGGAAATTCTTTGCCAATGGATTCATAATTCATGAGCTCAACGAGACAAGCAATTGGAGGGCTCAGGAATCGCTTGCGGAAGCACTTGTCAGACAGAATATTCCCGGAATAGCAGGACTTGACACCAGGGCAATCACTAGCAAGATTCGCAATTGTGGAACTTTGAAGGCCTTCATGTGCTGCAGCGGGAAGATGAATCCTGAAAAAGCGGTGGCAAAAGCACGAGCCTGGGAAGGTCTTGATAATCAGGACTATGCTTCAAAGGTTTCCTGTGAAAAGACATATCACTGGGATGCAGATGGTAAGATTACAAGATCCTGGGGGATTTGTTCATCATTGCCAAAGGTTGAATTCAAAGTTGTGGCATATGACTTTGGTATAAAATGGAATATTCTGAGATCTATGAGGCTTAATGGAATGGATGTGACTGTGGTCCCTGCTAAGACCAGCGCAACTGACGTTCTCAAGAAAAAACCTGATGGTGTATTTCTTTCCAACGGTCCTGCAGATCCTGCGGCAGTATCTTATGCAATTGAATCTTCAAAGAAGCTTATAGGAAAAGTTCCTATCATGGGAATATGTCTTGGACATCAAATTCTGGGAATAGCTTGTGGAGGAGAAAGAGTCAGACTCAAGTTCGGACATCATGGATGTAACCATCCTGTCAAAAGGCTTGAAAATGAAAGTGTGGAAATAACTTCCCAAAATCATAATTTTGCAATAAAGGAAGATACGCTTCCTTCAACCGTAGAAGTTACCCATATAAATCTCAATGACCAAACGGTCGAAGGGCTTAGGCACAGGTCAGAACCTATGTTTGCAGTCCAATATCATCCTGAAGCTTCCCCCGGACCTCATGATCCGAGATATCTCTTCAACCAGTTCAAGGAACTGATGAAAAGGTGAATTGTTCCTAGTTATTCTTATTTTGCTTCGGGAGCGGCTTCCTTCGCAGGTTCTTTCTTTTCCTCAGGTTTCGGTTCAGTCTTTGGAGGTTGCTCCTTGTACCCATCGGCATCCGAGGCCAGATCCTTACGCTGCCAGGCCTTTACGTAGTCTATTACATAATCTGCAGGCAGTGTCGAAGGATCAACACCATTATTATCCCATCCACCAGTAGTAACTTCAAATATGAAGTTTGAAGGAACGGTGGAAATACGTTCTGCCTCCCAACGTGCAATTTCCCGCCCATTTGAATAATAGATGACCTGCCCCGGCAACCAGAGCATGCCGCAGGTTATGAATCCGTCCTTGTCTGGTTGGACGTATATGGTACTTGAACCGGTCTGCTTGTGCTCCTTCTGATATCCATCCCAATGAAAAGCGATGTTGTGTCGATAAGGACCCCATCTCGTGAGATGTTCCATGATGTCGAATTCCATCGCCCCATTTCCAGTATTAGCACGTTTCCATTGTGGACCTGCTTGGTAACCACGGTCAGGCATCATCCAAAACGTAGGCCAGAGTCCGGGCACCACCGGCAGTTTCACGCGTGCCTCAAAATAGCCGTAGCGTTGCACCCATTTTCCATATGTATCGAGGTATCCACAGGCATAATCACTTGTGTTTGATTTGCTAAGGGTCTGAGGGTTGGTCTCATTTGGATCATCGTTGTGGAATCCGGTTTTTCTTTCAAAACGCATCTTCATTACACCATCTCCGAGGATCAGGTTGTCTTTGGTCCAATGGGTTCTCTTGTCCCAATAGTTAGGTCCATAGATGTTCCACTTTTTAAGATCTACCTCTTTTCCGTCGAAGTTCTCATCAAATGTCAGTACCCAGTCTCCTTCTACCGGAGGTCTCTTTCCAAGCCAGTCAGGAATCTTTGCAATTCCAACTTCGGCGATGACAGGACTTACCGAGAAAGATGATTCACCTTCATGGTTGGCGCTTATCTTTATGTTTGTAACCGAGTCACTGCCGAACTTTGTTCCGGTTCCAGGTACACCATCCCAGTTAGTTTTGTTCCCGCTGTTTGGGATGCCAGTCCATGGTTTTGAAGGAATAAATGATACGACAATCTCCTGTTCAGCTCCGGGAGCGATAGGTGAGGATGAAATTGCTGGTTCACCGGGACCATTGGAACTGGACAACTGGACCTTTGGCGTAAACGGAGAGGATCCTTCATTCTTGAACTTAAGACGGATTTGGTTGTAACTTGTTAGATCCCAAGAACCTGCTGCAAGCTTGAGAAGTACTGAGTGATCTCCTTTACCAGGCATTATTACTTTCAAGATCCCTCCTGTTATTGAACCCTTTACAGGATCCTTCCCTTCAACTTGAGGAATGGCGGCCTTATCTATCAATTCAGGTCCTAGAATAATTCCATTTTTCGGCTTTACCCGGAATGTTTTTGGATCAACTGGAGGCTTTTCTCCGGCAGGTCCTGCCGCAACAAGAGATTCAAGCCGGATCTTCGCCTCATCCTTTACCTTGCCAGTGAAAAGAAGGACGTTTACTACTGCTGATGGATTCAATGCATATCCTGGTTTCTGACCATACTGATGGCCGAAGATTATTTTTATGACAGAAGATGATCCAGGTTTAATTGTAGCTTGTTCTGTATTCCAAGGATTGTCTTTCCATTCTCCTGCATTGTCGATACGAAGAGCTACAAGGAGAGGTACTGTTCCAATATTGCTTACTTTAGCTTCGACATGGCCGAATGCGGAAAGATCCCATTTACCACCTTCAGGCTTTATTTCAACACCTGGATATCCTGCAGGACCTGGTTTGAACGTGACATCAAGTGACTTACCCTTTTCTCCGTCAGAGATTTTGAATTCAACCTGGGATTCGCTATGGCTTGAAGGTTTAATTTTGGAATCTGCTCCGGCAATACTAAAATCAACCAGTGGTTTTACAGCGGCTTCATCGGCGGCAAAAATGAGTAGTGAAGATATAAAGGTGAATAAAAAGCCTGCAATAATACATAATTTCATACGCATGTGGAATCTAATTAAGAGATTCATATTTACCCTTCCCCTTTTAATTATAATAATTGATCATCCATAAATAGGTGTGGTTTCTAATTTTTGTACAGCACAGTTTTATCCTTAATATTATCGTTAATATATAAAATGCAAGAATCTTTATAGAGAAATATTTCATAGGCATGAAGGCATGGTTCATATGATCGTAAATGTAATTTACATATGCGAATTATGAAGGATAAACTTTAGATACCGTGAAAGCATGTTATTATTACCATTTCATAAAACTGTAAATAATCATGTCATACATAAAAGATAATGTATCTAGACAGATATTAATAAATCCTTCAGTAATCATATTGATAGGACTTATTGCAGGAATCATTCCTTTTGCAATAGTTCCTAGTATTACAGCATATTATGCTATAATAATTACATTCATTATCCTTATGATAATTTCATTTATGATGGACATGAGGAACTTCCTGAAAACTACCATGATTGCCATTATTGGGTTTCTCTTGAGTCTCAATGCGAGGAATCCCGGGAAAAACCATTATGATTCCATTTTACCTGACAGGAACTGCGGAGCAATCCTCATTGCAGAAGTAATCGATACAACATGTCCAACATCCAAAGATCTGGATTGGATGGCACATCCATACATGATAAAAGTAAAAGTTGAAAAATTTAAATTTTCAACCCATGATGAATGGAGAATTACACATGGAAAAACAGCAGTCATTCTTCCAAAGGAAGGTCCTAAGGTGGGATATGGTGATAAAGTTATTATGACAGGGGCATTCATACAGCCTATGGAACCGGTTTTTAAGGGAGATTTTGATTTTAGAAGATACCTTCTCTCTAAGGGCTTAAGGCGAATATTTGAAGCAAGTTCCTGTGAAATCATGGAAAATCCCTCAAGCTATAATTTCTACCATAACATACTAGAATTCAGGGACTTCCTTATGAACAGGAGTGTCCAAGGAATGAAGGATGTTGAAAACAGGAAGATAACTTCTGCCATATTTTTTGGATGCAGACAGGGACTGGATCCTGAAGAGAAGAGGAATTTCATTAGAAGTGGAACAATACATGTCTTTTCTATAAGCGGACTACATGTTGGTATAATAGCAGTTATACTTTTCTGGATGCTTAGATGGCTGCCATTTCGCATAAGACATCTGTTAATTCCAGGAATTATATTCCTATATGTATTTACGACCGGAATGACTCCTCCAGCAGTCAGGGCTTTCCTGATGATAGGAATCTGGTGTCTTCAAAGATCATTTCTATATTCTTCTTCACCTTTGAATTCAGTGTTTCTTTCTGCCTCAATAATACTAATTTATAATCCATTCTCCATCATGGACATAGGGTTCCAATTCTCTTTCACTGTTGCCGGATTCCTTGTACTTTCATGGAATAATTCTAAAACATGGATTTCATCAGTCATTGAAAAAACGCTTTGGACTCCTGTCTATGGAGGTTTTACATATTCCACATTTAAAACAAGAATAGTGGTCTTCATGACGAGAGCAATTCTTGCAAGTTTCATTGCCTGGATGGCCGGTACAGGTCTCTGTTTGTTTTACCAGGGATTGTTTATTCCGGCATCAATAATGATAAATTTTGCAATAATACCCTTCGTTTCTATTTTTTTTGCAGCTGTTATTTTGAAGGTAATACTTAGCATGATCTTTCTGCATTCAGATTTAATTGGCAATTTTGCCGAATGGACCCTTTATATAATAAGAAAGATCAGTGAATCTGGTGCCGATATGGGCAATTTTTGTATTACAAGGCCATCTAATATCCTTATATTGGCCCTCTATATTTTTATTATTGTATTTGTATTCAATCCAGGTAAAAAATATTTCTTCATGTCTTTTGCCGGAATTATTTCAATATTAAGTGTTTGGTTCTTCAATAGTCATACCGGAGGAGGGGCAATATATGTAATCCATGGAGGTTCCAGTCAGGAACCGGTTATTGCAATATGCCCACCAGGAAATACAAGAATATTTCTGATCAATTCAGGTTCGAATGAAACCGCCAGATCAATGATAAATATGCTTACTATGAAGGGAGTTGATTTCATTGACACAATGCTCATATGTGAAGCCCGCAGGGATTTTTGTGAAGCTGCTCCACGGATTATCATGGCAAAAAATATTAGAAACATGATAATTACAGACAAATACAAGAGAAGCTGGTTCTCAAAAAGAGCTGTTGAAACCGCAATATATTCAGGTTGTGCAACCACTGTTTTTCAGGATAGGGAAGGGGTGGCATATGATAAAAGCGGAATATCCTTTTCAAAGGCATATAATGGAAGAGCAATTAATTATAAAGTTAAATACTGTATTCCGGAAACAATCCTTGATATAGAAATTATCGATATTGGATACGGACTGCAGAAGATTTGTATAAAATCATCAAAAAAAAGCAACGCGGTAGTAGAATATATCAGTACTAATAAACCTGAACTGGTAGAAATAAAATTGTAAGAAGCCTCTTCAATCAGAGGAACTTAGAAAAATCTGGTTTTGCAGACATTTCCTTTATAAGATCCTTAATCTTTTGGGCTGAACGTGTTCTGCAGACAAAAGTTACGTCATCTGTATGCACAATAATCATGTCATCTAAGTCAATAGTACTTATCAAATGGGAATTATTGCCGACAATTATGCAATTCCTTGTATCTAGTCCGGAATGGAGGCCACGAATTACATTATTGTTGCATGAAGGTCTTATTTGATTTCTAAGGGCTATCCAACTGCCAACATCATCCCAATCAAACGTGCATTCTGCGACAACAATGTTTTTCGCCTTTTCGATGACAGCATAATCTATCGATGTCTTATTGAGCTTATCATACTCACCCTTGACAGTATTAAGAAAGGATTCCGATTTAAGAGATTTTTTAATCTGAAGTGAGGATTGTCCTAATTCAGGCGCATGTTTGGAAAAAGCATCCATTATGGTTGATACAGACCAAATGAACATACCACTGTTCCAGCAGTAATTCCCATCCTTGAGGAATTGTTCTGCAGTTTCAAGGTCAGGTTTCTCCTTGAAACCAAGTCCTTCATGGAAGGGAGTATCAACTGGAAGGTCAATCTTGGCGCCAAAATGGATATAACCATAACCGGTACCAGGATATGTAGGTTTTATACCTATTGTAACAATATTGTTTTTTTCTGCTGCATCAATACTGTCGGTTATTACCTTTCCGAAAGAATTTACATCCTTGATGACATGATCTGCCGGAAAAATTCCCATTATGGGATTCTTTGATTTTGACCTTCCTGAAACTATAGCTGTTGCCAAGGCTATGCATGGAGCAGTATCCTTTCCAACAGGCTCACCGATTATATTTTCCCTGGGAATTGACGAAAGGAGGGACTGCATAGGAGCAACATAGTCCCTGTTTGTTATTATAATGATGTTTTCCGGGGTGGTAGAGGACTTCAGTCTTTCTACGGTCTGTTCGATCAGCGTCAATTCCCCTACCAGACGGAGAAGAGGCTTAGGATTTGATGAACGGCTCTGTGGCCAGAACCTTTCTCCTTTTCCACCCGCCATTATTACAGCATAAAAATCTTCTCTCATCATCCCGCCTGTGGTTCGTTCAACCACCAAGTTTGTTGATGATGGCGATAAGTGGCATGAACAGCGCGATGACAATTGTTCCGACAACAACAGCCAGGAATATGATCATCAGAGGCTCGATCATGGACGTCAGGGCTTCAACTGCATTGTCGACCTCGTCGTCATATGTTTCGGCGATTTTTTCAAGCATGTCCGGCAGCTTACCTGTTTCCTCACCGACTTCTATCATACTTATGACCATGTCCGGGAAGATTTTGGTTGCGGCAAGAGGAGGTGCTATACCTTCACCTTCCTTTACGGCATCATGAACTTTCTGTACGCCATTTGAGACGACTTCATTTCCTGCCGTATCTCTGACGATCTGCAGAGCATTCAGCACTGGAACACCTGAACTCATGAGAGTTCCAAGTGTTCTTGAGAACCTGCCGATTGCCGATTTCGAGATTATTGGACCGAAAAGTGGTGCCCGGTATTTGACCCAGTCGATTGCGAACCTGCCCTTTTTTGTCTTTCCAATAAGCACATATATGACTGCTATTATCGCAATAACTATTGCAGATTCTATGAAATGTTTCTGCATGATGTTACTGATACCAATGACGAACTGGGTCAGAGGAGGGAGTTTTTCACCTTCAAGCAGTTCTGCGAATATCTTTTCGAACTTGGGAACGATGAAAATCATCAGTCCGGATGTGATCAACATGGCGATTGTCAAAACAACTACAGGATATATCATTGCGGATTTGATCTTACTTGCGAGTTTCTGGGCCTTTTCCATGAATTTTGCAAGACGGTCAAGGATGACTTCCATTGCACCTGCAGCCTCACCTGCTCGTATCATGTTCAAATACAGCTTGTCAAAAGTCTTTGGATGCTGCGAAAGAGCTTCGGAGAATGTAGCTCCTCCTTCTACTGAATCTGCAGCATCCTTCATGACTTTCTTGACTGCAGGATTCTTGGCCTGTTTTTCGAGAGTCCTTAATGAACGGACAAGAGGGAGACCTGCATCGAGAAGAATAGCTATCTGTCGAGTAAGGGTCGTCAAATCTTTGTTCTTTACCTTCGGTGAACTGAGTGAAAGACCGAAACTCATCATCGATTTCTTGCCAGCTTGTTGCCCGCCGGCGCCTGCCGCTGCCCTCGTTCCCTTTTTTGCACCCGCAGCTTTGTCTTCTTTGATTGAAGTCGGGAACATTCCCTGTTCCTTGAGAGCAGAGTTTACTGCCTGTTCATTGGCAGCCTCCATCTTACCCTTCTTCTCTTTTCCAGAAGAATCCATTGCTGTGTATTGGAAAATGGGCATGGTGAACTCTCCTTCTTTTTATTTAACAGTATAAAAATACAAAAAACATTATTAAATAGAGCATAACATATGCCTTAAGCACAAAGGCAGATATTATTTCTCCAATAATCTACCTTCTCTTGTTTGCACCTTCAAGTTTTTGCAGGATTCCTTGGGCATCCTGAGCCTTTGTAATCATTTCACCGTATGAGATCATTTGATTCTGATAAAGTTCAAGCAGGTGTGAATCGAGTGTATTCATCCCGTATTTTGCCCCCGTCTGCAGTTCAGACGTTATCCTGAATGTCTTATTTTCACGTATCAGAGCCTGAATTCCAGGGGTAGATATCATAATTTCAAATCCTGCTACACGGCCCGGCTTGTCCACCCTGGGTAGGAGAACTTGGGAAATGACTGCTATCAGGGAGGAAGCCAACTGGGTCCTGATCTGCTCCTGTTGGTTAGTGGGGAAAGCGTCAGTTATCCTGTCAACAGTCCTTGCTGCTCCGGTTGTGTGAAGGGTTGCAAAGACAAGATGTCCGGTCTCTGCTGCAGTTACAGCTGCTTCCATCGTCTCAAGATCGCGCATTTCACCGACCAGGATAACGTCGGGATCCTGTCGTAGGGCCCTTCTTAAAGCCTCGGCAAAAGAAGGAACGTCAACTCCTATCTCACGCTGTATGACCACGCTTTTCTTATGGGTATGATAGAATTCTATGGGGTCTTCTACAGTTATTATATGGCAATCTCTTTCGTCGTTTATGATGTTTATCATGGAGGCCAATGTCGTACTTTTTCCACTTCCTGTAGGACCAGTCACCAACACAAGTCCCCTGGGCCTGAACAAAATATCCTTTATCGATGGAGGAAGACCTATCTGTTCAAGTGAAAGGAGCTTGCTGGGAATCTGCCTAAGAACCATACCGTAATATCCCTTCTGCTTGAAGCAACTGACACGGAACCTGGCCTTGTCACTGAATGCAAATCCGAAGTCGACTCCACCATCCTGTTTTATCTTCTGCTGATGTGTTTCTGAAGCAACAGCCTTGACAAGCCTCTCAGTATCTTCAGGGGTTAGAACGGGAGCGTCGACCGGAGTAAGAGAACCGTGAAGACGAAGCATCGGCGGATCACCGACCTCTATATGCAAATCACTCACACCTTCGTCGACGACCAACTGAAGCAGATCGCTCATGTCCATATCCATAAGATCACCTTCTATATAATGTTTCCCTCTAAAATGTTACGTATACTTGAGAACCTCTTCCATTGTGGTCTCACCGTCGAGAATGGATCTGACACCGTCCTCCCTCATGGTCCTCATTCCAAGTTCCCTTGCCTTTTCCTTTATCACTATGGTGGGGGCCTTCTTTGAGACAAGTTCACGAATTTGATTTGACATGACAAGCAGTTCAGATATTGATTTTCGCCCCCTGTATCCGCTCTGGTTGCAGTTCGCGCAACCCTTGCCATAGAAGAATTTTCTTTCTCCGACCTCTTCCCTTGAAAGCCCAAGCATCTTTATATCGTCGTCTGTAGGAACAAATCCCGTTTTACAGCTGGAACAGACCTTTCTGATGAGACGTTGTCCGAGAATTCCAACGAATGAAGAAGTGATCAGGAAGGGCTCAACTCCCATATCTATGAGACGTGTCACTGCGCCAGCAGCATCGTTTGTGTGGAGAGTGCTGAACACAAAGTGTCCTGTCAGAGATGCTTGAACGGCCATCTGTGCAGTATCAAGGTCACGAATCTCCCCGATCATTATGATGTCAGGATCTTGTCGGAGGAATGCTCGGAGAGCACGTCCGAATGTCATTCCTATGCCTTCATGAATTGGTAGCTGGATGACACCTTCCAGATCGTATTCGACGGGATCTTCGGCAGTAAGAAGTTTGTCCTCTGGTGCGTTACATTCCTTTATGCATGAATAGAGGGTTGTTGTCTTTCCTGATCCTGTAGGACCCGTAACGACGAAAATTCCATTAGGCATATGGATCAGCTGGCGCATGCTCTTAAGAACGTCTTCGGCGATTCCAAGGACATTGAGATCGAGATTGACTACGGATCTGTCAAGCACACGGAGAACGACGGATTCTCCATGGGAAGTTGGGAGGCTTGATACTCGCAGATCAACCGGGCGTCCTCCGATCTTCAACTGTATTCGTCCATCTTGAGGACGTCTGCGTTCGGAAATATTCAGGCCACTCATGATCTTCACGCGGCTTATCACGGGGATGGCCAGGTTTTTAGGGGGAGGAGCCATTTCATAAAGCGCTCCATCGACACGATACCTTATCTTGAACTCCTTTTCAAAAGGTTCGAAATGTACGTCACTTGCCTTGGCCTTGATGGCCTGATACATGATTACATCCACGAACCTAACAATGGGTGCTTCGTTTGCCATACTTTCAATGTCCTCGACCTTTGCATTGTCAAGGTTATCGATCCCCTCTTCGACATCAACTTCCCCGAGGGAAGCAAGCATGTCATGCATGGATTCAGATTCGACAGGATAGAACTTTTCGATCGCCGCATCAATCTGCTTTTCCTTTGCGACCACTACCCTGACTTCCTTGTCTAATATGAACCTCAATTCATCTGATATCTGGTAGTTGAGAGGGTTTCTTGATGCGACAGTAATGGAAGTTCCATCGGTGGAGATAGGAATTATTCCATACATCCTGATAGTCTGGGAATCAACGAGTTCTATAACTTCCTTTGAGAGCTCCAGACCAGTAAGATCAATTACATCGGTTCCAAGGCTTGTGGCAACAAGCTGTAGAAGATTTTCCTCGGTTATGATCCCAAAATCCATAAGGAGCTGCGCAAAAGGCTTGCCAGTCCTGTGATATTCTTCCTCTATCTCCAGAAGCTGGTTCTCAGTGCATATGTCTTCCGACACCAATATGCCTTTTAGGGTTTCACTTTCAGGATCAAGCATTTGAAACAGTCCTTGTTTAGATTAATGGTCTGAAGATTCATCCATGACAGTATTGGCCAGAACTTCCGCAAGGGTGGTTGTTCCAGCGGCAGCTTTCCTCAATCCGTCTTCGCGAAGTGTCCTCATCCCTGATTTTCTCGCAGCTTCACGTATCACGCTTGAAGAAACTTTTTCAAAAATGAGATTCTGGATCTGTTCAGAAATCATGAATATCTCATATATGCCAACCCTGCCTCTATATCCGGATCCACCGCATTCATTGCATCCTCTTCCCTTCATCAGAGTTGAACTTTTGACGAATTCCTTGTCGAGCCCCATGATCTGTAGCTCATCTTCCGGGGGCTCGTATGGAACAGAGCAGTTCTTGCAGTTCCTTCTGACGAGGCGTTGAGCCATGATGGCTTTCACGGCAGATGCAACAAGGAAGGGTTTGATTCCCATATCTATGAGTCGTGTAACCGCACCAGGGGCGTCATTTGTATGAAGCGTGCTGAACACAAGATGTCCGGTCAGTGAGGCATTTATCGCGATTTCAGCTGTTTCCAAGTCTCGGATCTCTCCAACCATGATTATATTGGGCGCCTGTCGCAGCATTGCACGGAGGGCGGCAGAGAAGGTGAACTCAATTATAGGATTCACCTGGACTTGGTTTATTCCTGCAAGCTGATATTCAACGGGATCTTCAACGGTGATGATTTTACGATGGGGGGTGTTGATTGTGTTTAGGAATGCATACAGAGATGTCGTCTTGCCTGAACCTGTAGGACCTGTTACCAGGAATATCCCGTCCGGCATCGCAAGAATCTTGTTTATCAATTCATTGTCATCACTGTAGAAACCAAGTTTCGGGATATCAAGCTGAATGCTTGATTTGTCAAGGATTCGCATGACTATGCTTTCACCATGGGTGGTGGGGATTGTGGAAACACGAAGGTCAATTTCTTTTCCACCTTCCATCTTCAGCTGGATACGACCATCCTGAGGGACGCGTTTTTCGGATATGTCGAGCTTCGACATGATCTTCAGACGGCTGGTGATATTTGCCTGCAGGTATTTAGGTGGACTTTCCATCTCACGAAGGGCACCGTCAATCCTGTATCTGACACGGTAGCGTTTTTCAAGAGGTTCGAGATGAATATCGCTTGCCCTCTTCTTGAAAGCCTCCAGAATTATGAGGGACACAAGCTTGATTATGGGGGCATCATCGTCTACGGCCTCCTCCGCACCTCCTATCGCGCCTGCAACCTGAGATTCAACATTTCCTTCCTCCATTCCTTCCAGGAAGGAATCGACGCTTTCTCCTACGCTTCCGTAGTAATGGTCAATTAGCTTCGATATCTCCTCTTTTGAAGCCACTACCGCCTCAATATCGCATTTAAGCCTGAATCTCAAGGCATCAATGGTTTCAAGATCGGAAGGATCGCTTATGGCTACTGTTACGGTGTTCTCATGTTTCATCACCGGAACTACCTTGTATTCCTTGACAAGTTCCGGGGTCATGGCCTCAACTACCTCGGGAGGTATTTGATAGTCCATAAGTTCAATGGTCTCCAGACCATACTGCTGGGCGAGAATCTGGAGAAGCTCCTTTTCATCAAGGAACTTCAACTCCTTGAGAGCGTCAAGTATGTCGAGCTTTCCGCCAGAGTCAGCTACTTTCTGCCATCCCTGGTCAATCTGCTCCTGAGTGAGCATTCCGGATTCTAAAAGAAGCTCAAGAGTGTATTCGCTGTTTTTCGCCATATGCTCTTTCGTACCTCCGGTTAAGACAGGAGAAGATAGCAAATTCCAATTCATTTTGCAAGTCCGAATCGAAAAAAGCGAAAACATGGATCGGCTATGCAAAATAACTGATGTCTTGAAATATAAGGCTACTATGGAAATTATAAAGGTTGATTTTGAAAAAAATCTCCTTGAAGAAACGGCTTTGAATATTAAGTTACTCCTCCACGCCAGCTTAGCTCAGTGGTAGAGCTACGGTTTTGTAAACCGTCGGTCCCCGGTTCAAATCCGGGAGCTGGCTCCAGCTTCAATCTCCCACTTCTCCCTCCTCTTAAGCTTTGGAACCGACTTTGCAATGTCATATACATGCTCACCCTTGATTATTCTCATGATTAGATCAGCGGTAACATCTCCGACGCCTCCTATCTCAAGAAGTTCATCCTTGGACAATGAGGCAATTTGATTATTGTACTCGATCAGGGGGATAGTGGATCTTTCAAGTGCGGACACGATTGCTCCGTTCCTTCCTTTGAGAAGCATCTGAAGCTTGTATATCTTTTCTATTATTTCTTGATTGTCCATTTCTGAATAATACTTCAGCCGGCATCAAATTCAAATATAGGACAACATGGGAAGATTCAGGATTTTCCTGATAGAATCTGTGGTCTGGAAAATTGGAAAAATCTTCAGACTTGAAGTTGACAATATTTATTTCTATATTAAAATACTGTTATAGAGCATTATAACAGATAACATTAAACATTAGAGAGAAAATGAACAACAGGATAAATACATTTAGCGAAGGGGGAATCCCAAAATATTATCAGCTTCAGGAAAGGATTTATGATCTCATAAAAAATGGGAATATGAAGGTTGGTGACAAACTCCCTGGCGAAAGAGAACTCGCCAGGCAGTTCAATGTAGCTCATATGACAGCAAGGCATGCGGTCCAGTCCCTCGTAAATACCGGAGTCCTCCACAAGCAGCATGGCAAAGGAACCTTCGTTGCCAACCTGAAAAAGCTTTCCACATCGGAGATTGAAGGTAAAGCTGTTAGCAAGACAGTTACAGTTGTTCTGCCGGCAGTTCCTAAAAGCCCCAAGATAACAGTTACATTCATGAGATCCGGAATTCTCGAGGCGGTATGTGAGGCGATGTCGGAAGTGAACTATCAGGTGAACATCTCCTATTTCAACTATTCCGAGAAATCATCTCCTCTTGAAAGATGCATCGCAAACAGTCCGGGTGGAATTATTTTCTGGCACAACGAGACTCCGAAGAACCTCTTCATGCTCAAGGAACTCAACGAACGCGGAATTCCGTTTGTACTCGTCAACAACTACAGCAATCAACCTTATGACTACGTCGTGGCTGAGAACAGGATTGGAGCCCTGAAAATGGTCGAACATCTCCATGAACTTGGCCATAGGAAAATTGCATACGTTGACAGGCAGGAGAATGAGACCAGTGTCAATGAGAGAAGAGAAGGATTCCTTGAAGGAATAAAAAAATTCGATTTGAATGAATCTGGAATTATCACCCTGAAATATGATTTCAACGAGGATGACATGAGGGAATGCGTGAAAGATCTGGTCAACAGGAAATTTACTGCGATCTTCGCGCACAACGATATGGCTGCAATATCGGTGATTGAATCTCTGCGGGAAATGAACGTCAAGGTGCCGGATGAGATAAGCGTGGTCGGATATGACAACATCGACATGGCACAGTTCCTTACTCCACCGCTTACAACGGTCCATCAGGACTTCCATGAGATGGGTCGTAAGGCTGCGGAAATCCTTCTCGGGAAGATGACCGGGAATAGCGGCAGGAAGAAATTCAACGGGAAAATAAGACTGGTTCCTGAACTAGTAGTCAGGGAATCCTCTTCGGCTCCGAAAAAATAAACCCGGAGATTGAGGCAATGAGGAAGGTATTCACATTGATTGAATTACTCGTAGTTATTGCGATCATCGCAATCCTTGCCGCAATGCTTCTTCCGGCTCTGAAGAACGCCAGGGACAAGGCGAAGGCCTCTATCTGCATGAACAACATGAAGCAGCTCGGACTGGCCTTCAGCAGCTATGCGTCTGACTTCAACTTCTATATGCCCCTGGGGACTAGGTCGTGGCAGCCGTTCACGACTTGGGGACAGGCCACGTTTTTCAACGACTATCTGAACGGGAAGGCTATATGGAATGGAACACAGGTCACAAATCAGTCGGCCATTGCACAATCCAATGCCGGTTCGCTATATCACTGTCCAATGGGTCCCCAGCTATCGCCATCGACATGGCCCCAATTCGACAATATGCTGAGCTACAGCAGGAACTATCAGACGGCGGACTACTGGGAGACCTGGTGCAAGGCCTCCAAGATCACGGTTAGCAAAGCGGACAGATGGGGAGTCCTTATTGAGACTGATAAGGTCTGGGATGACGCATATACCGACAAGAACGATGTGTGGGTGAGTTATAAGTTTACTACACGACATTCAAAAGGGGCCAATGTCCTATTTGTTGATTCCCATGTTGAATGGATCGGATACTTCGATTTTAAGCCTAATTATCTAAAACTGTGCTGGGCGCAATGAAAAGAAACATGGTAAAATTTACTCTTGTTGAACTATTGGTCGTCATAGCAATAATTGCGATTCTCATGGCAATGCTTCTTCCTGCTCTCAAGACAGCCAAGGACAAAGTTAAAGCTGTAGTATGCATGAATAATCTGAAGCAGATTGGCCTGGCGTTTACGAGCTATGCAGGAGATAATGACCTGTATATGCCGCTTGGAACCCGTGCCTGGCAGCCGTTTACGACATGGGGTCAGTCCACCTTTTTCAATGACTATCTTAACGGCAAGGCAACCTGGAACGGGACCCAGGTGACCAACAAGAGCGCAATCAAAAAGTCAAATGCCGGTTCACTTTATCATTGTCCAATGGGGCCGACGACGTATCAAACCAACCAATTCGATGAACTTTTAAGCTACTGCAGGAATTATCAGACGGCAGACTACTGGCAGTCCTGGTGCAAGGCGTCAAGGATAGATGTCGCCAATCCGGACAGATGGGGCATCCTTATTGAAACCTATCAGGTTTGGGATGATGCATACGTCGATAAGTATGTGGCTGGCGTAGGGGGATCCCTGAATACACGTCATAGCAAAGGGGCGAATGTCCTGTTCATCGATGGACACGCGCAGTGGATCGGATATTTCGACTTCAAAACTAATTATCTAAAGCTCTGTTGGGCTCAATAGAAAGGAATAAAAATGTCCAAGATTACTTTTGGAACGGCAATTATCTTTTCAATGACAATGTCCTGCTTTTACGGATTGAGTGTTACAGCAGGTTCTGCAGTTCCGATAGTGAACGGTGAATTCGAAAATGGCAAGACATCCTGGTGGGGTGAAGGCGGATTTTCGATCGTTGGAGAAGGTGCAGCCGAAGGCAAGTCATGCCTGAAGCTCGCCGGAGGATTCGCCTGCCAGGACAAGATCAAGATCGAAGGGGGGAAGAAGTATAAGATCAGCATGAAGATCAAGAGCGATGGCGCTCCCGAGGGATCGGTTTTTGTGCAGATGAGCTACCGCGGCGAAGGGTTTGAGGCGAAATGGTATGGCCCGTCAAAGGCGAATGGAGAGGCGGCCTTGTTTTCGACTGGAGGCACACATGACTGGAAGGATTTTTCAGTTGTGGTGAAATCTCCCAAAAACGCAAATCAGCTCCTGATATATCTGAGGAAGGCGGGAGGCAGCGCAGGTATTGCATATTATGACGATGTAAAGGCGGAAGAGACAAATGATGAGGTGACCGGTGCTGTGAAGACTGCCGGCGGAGTTCCGGGGAAGATTGTAAACAATGGAAATTTTGAAAACGGGAAAGCGGCGTGGTGGGGAGAGGGGGATTTTGCGATCTCCGCAGAAGGTTCAGCAGAGGGGAAGAACTGCATGAAACTCACAGGAGGATTCGCCTGCCAGGACAAGATGCCGGTAGATGAAGGGAAGAAATATCTGATCAGCATGAAGATAAAAAGCGAAGGTGCTCCTGAAAGATCTATATACGTGCAGATAAGCTACCGCGGCGAAGGATTATCTCCGGGATGGAGCGGTCCTGACAGGATTAAGAACGAGGCGGCCCTTTTTGTTACTGGAGGCACACATGACTGGAAGGAGTTCTCCGCGGTGGTGAAGGCTCCCAACGGTGCCGACCAGCTGCTTGTTTATCTCAGGAAGCTCCCCAAAAGCGATGGAACCGCATACTACGATGATGTGAAAGTCGAGGAGACGGACAAGGAAGTGACGACTGCAGCAAAATTGCGCAGGGATGCATTTGCAAAGGAAATCCTGACGCAGCCGGGTCCAGACGGCACGGCGGAGGCAGCATTGAATAAGATCGCTGCGGATGCATCATCAAAGACTGTGAAGTCCGTCCAACTTGCAGAAGCCGGCAAACCTGCCTGCCATATACATGTAGGATATGATGAAGGTTTGATAGAACTCTCTGCGGCTGCAGAACTTGCAGATTATCTCAAGAAAATTTCAGGGGCTGACTTCAAGCCTCTCTCCAATGACAGGAATCCGCTGGCGGACCTGCCGCTTATCATTGTAGGACGACATAACAAGTTGACGGAAAAACTTTGTCCGGACATTCCATATGACAAACTCGGTGCGGACGGATTCGTCATCCGCACCGTCGGTCAAAACATCGTGATCGCAGGTGCAACACCGCGCGGAACGATGTACGGAGTGTATTGGTTCCTGGAAAAAAATCTCGGTGTCAAATGGTTTGCGCCAGACTGCGAGAAAGTCCCGACGAACGCCTCCCTGTCGGTTCCTGCGATGAACGAGGAGAAGATACCGAGGTTTGCGTACCGTGAGTTCTTCTCCAGGGAGGCTCATAACGACAAATATGCGGCGCACAACTTACTCAATGGCAGATCGCACGGCCGTGCATATTCACCTTCGGCGCCAGAGATAGATGACTGGGAGTCATGGTGGCATGGCAAGCAGGGATCTGCGACCTTCTGGGAACTTGTGCCCGACAAGAAATACCATACTGGCGGTCAGATCTCCATGATGAACGAGGAGGTCCGCAGGATCACGGCGGAATCCATAATCTCCAGGCTTAAGAAGTTGGACGACTACCGTTCGCAGGTCTTCAACCTGCATGATCTGGACTGGGGCTGGCAGATGGATACGGAGAGCAAGGCATTTGCTGACAAGCACGGTGGAAACCCGTCCGCGCCGCGTCTCGATATGGCGATCGACGTCGCCAACCGCGTCCGCAAGGTCCTTCCGGAAGCGAAGATTTCCTTCAATGCCTACCACTGGAGTTTCACCCCTCCCACAGGCATGACAGTTCCTGACTATGTCCTTGTATATCCGATGACGATACATGTCGACTACAGCTCTCCTCTCAACAAGGGACCGAACGAGAAGCTTGGACAGGACATCGAGGGATGGTGCAAGATCTCGAAGAAGGTTTTGGTCTGGGACCATACGATAAACTTCCTTGGATACATCCAACCTACGCCGAATCTTTATCCGATATGCGAGTCCATCCAGTGGCTTGGGACTCTCGGGCCGGTGATGGGATATTTCGCAGAGGACTCCTGGGAGACCGAAGGTGCGGAATTCGCGGCGATGAGGACCTGGGTCGCAGCAAAGCTCCTCTGGGATCCGAAGCAGGACTACAAGGCCCTGATAAAGGAGTTTGCAGAAGGTTATTATGGAAAGGCGGCGCCGTACATGCTCAAATATATCGAACTTATGCATGAATCGATTACCAAGACAAAGGATCCCCTGCGCGAGAAGACGACCCCGACCGGCGCATATTTGAGCTTTGAATTCCTCAATGCGGCCGACAAGCTTTTCGAGGACGCCAGGAAAGCCGTGGCGGACGATCCGCTTGCGCTGAAGCATGTCGATACCACCAGCATGTCGGTTGACTATGTGATCCTGCTGCGCCGTGCGAATTTCGCAGAAGATGCGAAGACGGCTGGAATCCAGTGGAGTCCTGATACGGAAAAGAGAAAGGAAAGGCTTTTCAAGAACTATGAACAGGCAAAGATGTCATGTTTCTTCCAGGGAGGAAAGCTGGATGATCTCAAGGCGATGGTTTCCGTTGAACGGCGTAAGCCATCAGCTCCTGATATCGCCAAGGATCTGCCGGCGACTGACTGGGTGGAGTTCCAGGACCTTTATTGCAACCGCTACATGGCGCAGGTGGTTTCAGATGAGGTGGCATCGGACGGTGGCGCCGTGCGTCTCCCGGGAAAACCGCATATCTGGGGGATTCAGTTTAGACCTGCAAATCTGCCGAAGGAAGGAAAGTGGGATGTCTGGGCGGCCGTGCGTGTCGACAAGAACAAGGGCGGTGATGGCGATGATGCTCTGCGTCTCGGATTTGATCCGGGAAAATCTGCAAGCATAAAGATAGGAGACCTAACTGAAGGATCATATAAGTGGGTGAAATTTCCAGGAGGTCCATACATTTATGATTCAGGTGACAAAACCGGCATTACGACGTTCTATTTCTCGAACACCGGAAATGACAATGTGAAATACCTGTACGTCGACCGGATTGTCGCGATAAGGAGCAAGTAAGCAAAGTTGGGCGGTTTTTAAACCGCTAGGAATTGGCGGGTTAAAATCCGACATACTTATATGGAGAATTTTTGTGAAATATCTATCGGTACTTTTTTTCATACTGGCCGGTTCAATTGCCTGCGCTGAGGAGAATCAGCCTGTGAAGGAGATTGGGAATAATAAGCTTTCCGTTGAAATAATGGTGCCGGATCATCCGGAACGATACAACAGGGGAGTCCGTTTCACTCCTGTAGCGGCCGTCCTTGGAGTGAAGATGGATGGAAAGGAATTTCTTTTCCATCCAGAGAAGCATGATCCTATAAATGATAATGGAGGGCTGGCTTCGGAATTCGATCTTTGCATTCCCGGAGGACCTGATGAGGATCTGCCTCCGGGATATCTGGAGGCGAAGGAAGGGGAAGGATTCCTAAAGATAGGTGTAGGAGTTCTGAAAAAGAAAAAAGGCGATAAGTATTCCCTGTTCCAGAGCCCGGAGGTGATCAGCCCTGCGAAGACATCAGTTGAATGGGCTGGAACCGGTGCGAAATTCCACCAGACATGCACAGGTGTAAATGGGTATTCGTATGAACTTTGGGCCGATGTGAAGCTTGATGGGAATAAAGTCATCGTCGAATGGAAACTGTCCAATACTGGAACCAAGAGATTCACTACGAAGAATTACACCCATAACTTCTTCCGGTTTGATGACAGGAATATCGGGCCGGACTATGTGTTGTCGTTTCCATACGATTTCAAGGCAACCGGCCTTGAAGCAGAGCAGGTGCAGGATGGGAGGGATATAAAGTTTGTGAAGGAGATTCCTAAATGGGTGAACATGGCAGTTCCATATCCTTCCGATTACAAAGGACCGAATATCTGCATATTGAAGAATACTGTGAACGGGATGAGTATAATCTGTGAAACATCTCTTCCTGGAATTGTTACAGCCATCCATGGGCGTCCACAATACGTTTCACCTGAACAGTTCATCAGGATCAGCCTGAAACCGGGAAAGGACCTGGAGTGGAAAAGAACCTATCAATTTAATGTCGGCATATAATTCAAATCACTTGGATTATGCATACGCACCAATTATTTTCTCTCATTACTGTTTTTCTTGATGGAGGTTCCTATTTCCTTTAGCTGAAGAATTCCAATTATTAATTCAGGATATAGGAAAATCGTCTTTCTGCTCACCAAGCCTTTTCTTGAGCAGCAAATGCAGTTCAGCACATATATCCCTGTGATCCCCTGATTCAGACAAATTGTGCATCTCATATGGATCGGACTCAAGATTAAAGAGTTCTCTATAGTTTCCCTTTCGGAAAAGATTATATTTCCATTTATCCTTCCGAATACTGCGCCATGCCATGGAGGATTCGTCGGTATGATCAAAGAAGTTCCTTTCAAACTGCAGGAGAAGGTCACTTCTGCCCTCATTGCACTTTCCAGTAAAAAGACTGCTCAGATCTTCTCCTTCTACTGAATTAGGAACAGGAATACCAAGGAGTGAAAGAAGGGATGGCATGATGTCTATTGCCCCTATAAGACCGTTAGAGACCCGGTTTTGTCCAAGCATTGCCGGGTAGCGGATTATTAATGGAATGCGTGAAGATTCCTCTTCCGGTCGTGACTTATGGAGCATTCCGTGGCTTCCCAGCATATCCCCGTGGTCCGAAAAGTAGAAGATAATCGTATTATCCAGGAGTCCACAACTTTCAAGTTCCTGCATAATCCTGCCAACATTGTGATCAAGGTTGGCAATCTGAGCATAATATCCGCGCAACCTTTTTTCAAATTCTGTATGGTTCTCATGAGAGTGTGAAAAGTTCGGATGAAACTCAATTGTCTTTGTTCTAAATATTTCCATATATTGTTCAGGAGCATTATTTGGGGGATGCGGAGGTTCAATTGAAACGACATGGAAGAATGGTTTATTCCTATCATAACTTTTAAGCCATTTGAGAGTCAAGTCTGTCAATGCATCAGTCTGATAGCTTTTAAATGTATGTAGAGGAATTGGCATGGGTCCGCACCCATATTCCGTATGGAAAGGTTCATTTGAATTTTCCCATCCGAGCCATTCATCCCATCCGGGCCGGAAATACGGGGAAACGAAGTGTGATGGTGCATCTCCTCCGGCAAGATGCCATTTTCCCATGTGAGAGGTATGATATCCATGTTCTCGCAACACTTCTGGGAGCAGTTTCTGCCGAGGAAGAAGCGGTTTGAAAAGGCAAGTTACGCCATTTGAGGTGGCGTATTGGCCGGTATAAAGGCATGCACGGAAAGGAGAACAAAGAGGTGTATTTGAATAAGCATTCGTAAAACGGATTCCCTCGCGTGCAAGTCTATCGAGATTTGGAGTCGCTATATTCGGATCTCCATAACACGACATTGCATGTGGACGATGTTGATCTGAAAAAATCCAGAGTATGTTCGGCCTTTCCATGAGTTTCCTTATCCTTGATTTCTCGTCAGTAGGTCACGATACAATCTGGTTCTGGGAATTCAATAATAAAGTAAGGCTCCTACAATTGCCAAATAGTATAATTTCATAGGTCTGTTGACGTTCAAAACTATCATGGTGCAAGCATGCTCGAAAAGATTACATTTCTTGAATTATCTGCAGAAATTGCTATCTTTGGAGTCCTATGAGCACTAAAATTATTTCAATCCTGCCGATCTTCATGCTCTTCGGGATATGTTCCGTGGTGTCGGCTCAGAATGCAAAAGCGGTACAGAAGACATGGGACGCTTCACTTGAATCACTGACATTTGAAAAGGATGGGAACAAGCTTCCATATCGGTTCATGAAACCAGCAAAAGTTGAGGAAGGTAAGACTTATCCTCTTGTCATTTTCCTGCATGGTGCCGGGGAGCGTGGAACTGACAACAAGGCGCAGCTCAGGCATGGAATTCAGGACATCATCAAGCTCGGTGCAGAAAAGCATCCGTTCTTCATGCTTGTTCCCCAGTGTCCGAATGGAAAGAAATGGGTCGAGGTTGACTGGGGCGCAGCCTCGCACACAATGCCGGAACAGCTTTCGGTTCCATTTACCCTTCTTTTTGAACTTTTGGGGAAGATTGAAAAGGAAAATCCTATTGATCAAAAGCGAATCTATATCATGGGGATATCCATGGGAGGATTTGGGACATGGGATGCAATTTCGCGTTTTCCCGACAAGTTTGCCGCAGCGGTCCCTGTCTGTGGTGGTGCGGACACGGCCCAGGCTCCAAAACTGGTAAAAATTCCTATTTGGGTTTTTCATGGTGGAAATGACAATACCGTAAAGACCCAGCGTTCCCGGGACATGGTGGAAGCATTAAAGAAAGCTGGGGGAGATCCAAAATATACCGAATATCCAGGTGTAGGACACAATTCCTGGACACAGACCTTCTCTAATCCCGAAGTCATTGAGTGGATTTTCTCCCAGTCGAAGAAATAGGGAATAATCTTCAAAACGGCATTTGACTTAGTACTCTTTTAATTTATAATATGTCAGACATATTAAACTAATATATCATACATAGAGGCATTATGAGCGGAAATTTGAACGAGGTCTTCAAGGAATATCTCATAGACGGTGACTTCAAGCCGGGAAGCAGGCTGGACAATGAGCTGGAACTGGCAAAGAAGTTCAATGTGTCAAGGAGCAGCATGCGGGAGGTGCTCATGCACCTGCAGTCCCTGGGGCTCATAGAACGGATAAAGAACAAAGGCACTTTCATAAGGGAATTCACTTATGAGAAGCTGGAAGAGAGCGTCTCATTCTGCTTCCAGTTCTCTGGTTTCGGATTTGAAGAGCTAAAGGAGGCGAGGCTCTGTATGGAACTCGCTATCATGCCTCTGGTCGTCAGAAGGATCACCCCGGAAAAGGCTGAACAACTCAAGGTGAACATCAACGAGATGGAGAAATGCCTTTCAAATCCTGAAAAGGCCGACTGTCTCGACAGGGAGTTCCATATCCTTCTATTCGAGATATCTGGAAACAGAATCCTGAAGATATTCTCAAATGTGTTAAGCCTCCTGTTCAGGCGCCAATATAGGGAGAAATTCTTGAATCCGAAGTCGAAAATGAACAGTGTCAGGGATCACAAAGCTCTGCTCGAGGCGCTTAAAGAGGAGAATGCAGATGAGGCATGCAAGATAATTCGAAGGCATATAAGTAGTACATAAGTTGATATAAATGATTGGATTTCGGTATAAGAACTGGAGAAAGAAAAATGAAAGTGAATAATGATTTGAAGATAAAGGCCGCCAAGGTAATGGAAGATTCACATTTACTCCTTGTCCCACCTCTGATTCGCAAGTTCAATGATCCGGAACTGCTTCCGGAACGCAATGATTTTACAATGAGCGCAGGAATAGCAATGACACCTAAAGGAAGGATCTGGGTGTTATGGTTTGGAGGAGAGGATGGTCAGAAGGCGTTCATGATGATGGCGTCCAGCGATGATGATGGGCAGACCTGGTCGAAACCGAAATATATAATAAAAGAGCCTTTGACACCAAATGGATTCCATCGTTCAATACTCGGTGGAAACCTCTGGACGGATCCTCAGGGCAGGCTATGGTGCTTCTTTGCTTATTCAATAGGATTCTGTGACGGAAGGCAGGGGGTCTGGGCAAGTGTCTGTGAAAATCCAGATTCCGATGAACTTGCCTGGTCTATACCGAAACGTCTCTGCAATGGTTTTGTCCTGAACAAGCCGATTATTTTACGTGGCGGTGAATGGTTACTGCCAACAACTCTTTGGGATAGATATCTAATGGGATTTTGTGGAGGTGACCTGAAGGAGAGCGATCTGTTCCATGATCTCGACCAGTGGAGGATGAGCAACTTTATGGTTTCGATTGACAATGGAGCCAACTGGGAAAGGCGAGGGGGAGTTTATGCTGATAAGAGACTGTTTGATGAGCCGGTATTCATAGAAAAGCCGGATGGTGAGTTGCGTTGTATCATAAGGACACATTATGGATTGGCTGAAACAAGATCATACGATTCAGGATTCAACTGGTCCAAGCCTGAACCGTCAAAACTCCAGCACTGCAGCGCCAGGATTTTCACTCTGAGGTTAAAGTCAGGGAAAGTGCTGCTTGTAAAGCATGGTCCTCTATTCCAGAAAACAGAACGTACGCAACTGACGGCATATCTATCTGATGATGAAGGTGAAACCTGGTATGGGGGGATTGTCCTTGATGAGAGGAATAATGTCAGTTATCCCGATGGATTCCAGGCACCAGATGGGCGGATATATCTGAATTATGATAGGAAAAGGATAGATGGGGAAATACTTCTGGCTGTATTCAATGAGGAGGATGTAGTTTCTGGGAATCCTATTTCAAAGGCATGCCGTTTGAAGATCCCCATGCAGAGAACAGAAGCCATAATGAAAGGGAAAGCATGAAAACATTGAAAGAACTGATTGCTGAAAAAAAGTCTGTTTTTGGAATCTTTGCAAAGACGAATGATCCGATGTTCATAGAGATCATGGGGAAGACGGGCATTGACTTCGTGATTCTTGACTGTGAACACGGTCCGAACTCGCCAAGGGAAGTTCTTCCACTCGTACTTGCAGCCAGGGCATCCGGACTGCAAGCGGTGGTGCGTGTAGGTACATCGTCGGTAATAGATATTCAGAGAATGCTCGACTTAGGCTTATCAGGCGTACAGGTTCCACAGGTGCAGCAAGAGGCGGATGCAAAAAATGTTGTGAAGGCTGCGAAGTTCGCACCTTTAGGCAACAGGGGAGTCTGCTGCAATGTAAGACCTGCGGATTATGCATTGAAGAAAAGACAGGATTATTTCAGCGAACAGAACAATGATGTAACAGTCATAGTGCATATAGAAGGCAAGGATGGATTTGACAATTTGGATTCTATAATGGATGTTGAAGGCATAGATATTTTCTTCATAGGCCCAAATGATCTTTCCCAGTCTCTTGGATGCCCAGACGTAACACACCCAAAAGTCATCGGCACGGTAAATGATATCATTGAGAAATGCAAGAAGAAGGGGAAGCATATTGGCATTTACGCTGACAGCGTTAAAAGCGCTATGCAATATAAGTCTCTGGGGATAAGTTATATAGCATGTTCTACCGATGTAGGTATATTTGCCAGATCCTGTCTGGAAATGTCAACTGCCTTTGAAAAAGCCTAATTGATTTTAAAAATTCTCCAGCTGTTTCCTTGAAAAAATGATGTCAAATAATATTGTATACAATATACAATTAAAAGGAGAATTTCTGTTATGAAAAAAATTGGTTTGATTTTCTTGCTGCTCTCTGCAACCATCCCATGGCCGGCATTATCCGAGGATAACGTCCAGAAGATCGAATATAAGCTGGTTCAAGATAAACCTTATTATGAGCCTGATACACCTAATATGACTGAATACCAGCAGGAACGTTGTAAACTGGATATCTCATATCCTGAAAACGGGAAGGATCTCCCGGTAATAGTCTGGTTCCACGGAGGTGGTCTTACAGGAGGTAATAAATCAATACCGACCGGTTTGAAGGAAAAAGGATATGTTGTCATAGCAGTTAATTATCGGCTTTCCCCTCAGGTAAAGACGCCTGTCTGCATTGAAGATGCTACTGCGGCCATAGCCTGGACTTTTAAGCATGCGTCTGAATATGGGGGAAGTCCTGACAAGATCTTTATTTCCGGACATTCTGCAGGAGGATATCTGGTCCTGATGGTAGGACTCCAGAAAAAATGGCTCGCTAAATATGATATTGACGCAAACAAGCTTGCTGGAATAGTTCCTTTCAGCGGGCATACCATCACTCATATGACGACTCGCAAGGAGATGGGAATACCCGATAAGCAACCTATTGTCGATGAGATGGCCCCACTTTACCATGTCCGTGGGGATACATCACAAATTCTGCTTATCACTGGCGACAGGGAGAAGGAAATGCTGGGGCGTTATGAAGAGAACGCATATCTCCTGCGTATGCTGAAACTAAATGGTAACAAAAATTGTACCCTATATGAACTCCAGGGATATGGACATGGGATGGTAACTCCTGGAATTCCACTTCTGTTGGATTTTATAAAGAAAACTTATGCTGAGAAGGATAAAGACAAAGTTAAGGATGACAAGGGAGCTCAAAAATGAACAATAATGAGACCTTCAGTTTGATCAAGGAAAGAGTCAAATCCGAACAGAAAATCCGTATTCTTGCATTTGGTTCGTCAAATACTGAAAGGATCCTTCCAGGGATGCATTGGTTTGATGTGTTTGATCTTGCCATCGGAAATACTTTTGGGAGAGTGCATTGTTGCATAAATACAGGAATCGGAGGAAATACATCGAAAGATCTTCTTGACCGCTTTGAAGATGATGCGGTATTTTATAAACCTCATATGGCTTTCATTACGGTAGGTGGAAATGATAGTAATCCAGACAGAAATCTTTCAGAAGACCAGTTTAAAGCCAATCTTATGGAATTATTTAATCGTTTCAATAAGATGGATTGCAAGGTGGTCTACCAGACCTATTATGCACCAATACATGAACTTTGTCCTGATGCTCACATGGAAAAATTCTATCGGTACATGGAAATAATACGTCAGACTGCCAAGGAAACAGGATCTGGACTTATTGACCATCTTGTCAGGTGGGAATATCTTCGTAAATATCATCCAAAGAAGCACTTGCCGCTTATGCAGGATGGGATGCATGTCAATCGGAGAGGAAATATGGTCATGGGATTGGATATTTCCCGTCATTTTGACGTCAAAGCCAATATTCCCTATGCAAATTCAGTCCATGATACTGACGGAAGAGGTTTCTGGGATGAGGCGGTAGAAATACAAAAATTAATGGATAGCAATTCTTCTCAGGGATAAGAATATTATGAAAATACAGAGACGTTCACTTGGGGAAGAGGTTTATAAGCGGCTTCTCAGACTGATTCTTGATGGAGATGTTCCGGCTGGAAAATGGATGAGGGAGGAAAAACTTTGTGAAAAGCTTGGTGTCAGCCGGACTCCTCTTAGGGAAGCCCTTATCAGACTGGTACAGGAAGGAATTCTGGAGCAGAAACCAAACTGTGGATGCATGGTCCGTCAGTTTGAAAACAAGGAAGTATGCCAGCTTATGGAATGCAGGAGTCTATTGGAATGCATGATTCTAAGAGAATGGTTCCATCAAATCAACCGTGACGAGATCAAGGAAATAGATGAAAAACTGAATGCAGCTACAAAATCCGGAGCTGAAAATCTAAGGATTGCGATTCTTGAAGCGGATGAAAATCTCCATGCTGCTATTGTATCCGCATGCGATAATAAATTCATTGTTGAGCAAGTCAACAGGATTAAATTGATGTGCCGTCCTTACCGGATCCTGAGATGCGCTGATTCGGATGATCTTTCCGGAATCATGACTGAACGCAAAAAAATAATAGATGGCATATTGAACAATTCTATTGAAGATGCCGTAGTCGCCCTTTCCGCACATTTTGAGGTCAGCCGGAAGTATTATGATGATGGCAGGTAGGTATAATGCAAGGGAACTACAAAGTTCTTCCTGAAGCGTGTATATTCCTGCATGAACAAGATCAAGGTCATATGTTTCCTGAATCCTCTTTCCTGCGATGGCAAATCAGTTGATCGTTGGAGAGAAGTGGAGACTATCTTCAAGGAACTCGATATCATATATGAGTTGGTTTCTCACAAAGGAGATCTTTCAGAGAAAGTCTTTGAAATTCTCAAGGCTGGCATTCCAAATCCCACAACTTTTGTTGGAGTAGGGGGAGATGGAACTCATAATGCCCTCATCAATGGCATTATGAGGTTCAAGGAATCATGTCCGGATGCTTATATCCCCTATTATGCCATTATACCTTTCGGTACTGGAAACAACATCGCCAAGTCCTTTGGAATGAGTCCCATGGAAAACCTTATATTCAATGACATCCGGCGGGCCGTGATATCAACTGTGTGGGGGGCTGACTATAAGATGGATCTTGGGAAGATAGGGAGCAGGTATTTTGCCGATGGTTTTGCATGTGGAATTGATGCCAATATCCTCAAGGGGCGTGATAAGGACAAGTCTTTCCTCAGGAAGATACCAATACTTTTCTGGATGGTGAAAGGTTATCTGATATATCTATGGAATGTAATGAAGAATCTTCTTGGTTACAGAACCACCAAAGGTGAGATTGAAATCGATGGGCAGAACAAATATTCAGACAAGATATTCAACATCATCATCAATAACACAAGGATTTATGCCGGCGAGTTCGACCTTACCGATACTGCCTATGCGAATGATGGAAAACTTGATATACTGATTTCCAAGGGACGTTTCAATTACCTCCGTCGATATCTGCTAAGCCACCGTCATTTCCCGAGGATAATAAGGAAACTTGGATCTTATGGGGAAGATTCGATCTACCATATAAAAGGTAGAACTTTCAAGCTTAAGTTTGAAAAACCAATTCCTGCTCAGGTTGATGGTGAGCAGATACCTGATTCGAATGAATTTACCATTGAAACCTGTCCGTCCGCCATCACCCTCAAGATCCCAGTGGAACCTGCTTGAAGATTTTCACCGGGAGAGTTATTTTCCAAAAAATTCACTAATTCTATTCAGAAAGGGTCCATATGCCTCCGCAATTTGTCTGCCAGATGATGAATGTTTCCAAGTTGTATAACGACAAGCCTGTCCTTCAGGATATAAGCCTGTCTTTCTATTATGGAGCAAAAATAGGAATCGTCGGTGAGAACGGTTCAGGAAAGTCAACCCTCCTCCGTATAATGGCTGGCATTGATACGGACATCATAGGAACCTGCCAGTTGTCCAAGAACATGAACGTTTTCTATGTTCCACAGGAACCTCGTCTTAATCCTGAAAAGAATGTCAGGGAGAATCTCGAGGAGGCTCTGAAGCCTGTAAAGGATCTTATTGCACGCTACGATGAAGTCTGTGCAAAATTGGGAGAAAAGCTTTCTGAAGCCGAGATGACAAAACTTGGCAATGAAATGGACCGCCTCCAGAACGAAATTGACAAGGTAAATGGATGGGAAATCGACAGGATGATAGACATGGCTTCCGACGCCCTGGTGCTGCCGCCTGATGACGCAAACGTTACAAAACTTTCCGGCGGTGAATGTAGGCGTGTTGCCCTCTGCAAGGCACTTCTTTCAAAACCTGATCTTCTTCTTCTGGATGAACCTACCAACCATCTTGATGCCGAGACGGTAGCCTGGCTCGAACAGGCTCTCAGGGAATATCATGGAACTGTTATCATTGTAACACATGACCGCTATTTTCTGGACAATATCACTAAGTGGATACTCGAGCTTGAAAACACCTATGGAATCCCTTTCGAAGGCAATTACAGTTCCTGGCTCAAACAGAAGTCCGAGATCCTGCGCGTACGTGAAAAGTCTGAGAGCAACCGCCAGAAGATACTTCAGAAGGAACTTGAGTGGATAGGAACAAGTCCTCAGGGACGACTGAAGAAACAGCAGGCCCGTATAAGCCGTTATGAGGAATTGTCAAATCAGAAATTCGAAGTGCAAAAGAATGATTGCGTAATCCAAATTCCCCCAGGACCACATCTCGGGAACAAGGTGGTTACAACCAAATCACTTACAAAGGGATATAACGGTATTGTCCTGATGGACAATGTGGAATTTTCACTTCCTCCTGGTGCAATCGTTGGGATAGTCGGGCCGAATGGTGCCGGCAAGACTACTCTTTTCAAAATGATAGTTGGAGAGGAAAAGCCTGATTCAGGAACCTTGGAAATAGGGGATACCGTCAAACTTGCCCATGTTGACCAGCACCGCGACGCACTTGATGACAGCAAGAGCATCTATGAGGAGATAACTGGTGGACTTGAAGAAATTCCGCTTGGTGATAGGACTATCAACGGTCGTGCATATTGTTCCCGATTCAATTTCCGCGGACAACAGCAGCAGAAGAAAGTTGGAGAACTATCCGGAGGAGAACGCAACCGTGTACATCTCGCAAAGCTTCTACGTATCGGAGGAAACCTTCTCCTTCTTGATGAGCCGACAAATGACCTTGATGTCAATACAATGAGAGTTCTTGAGGAGGCTCTGATTGATTTTCCTGGATGCGCGATGGTGATCAGCCATGATAGGTTCTTCCTTGACAGAATATGTACTCATCTCCTGATATTTGAAGGTGATGGCAAGCTTAAGTGGTTCGAAGGCAACTTCCAGTCCTACGAGGAAAAGATGATTGCTGCGGATGCTGAGCACCTCCTGCACCGGCGTAAACATTACAAAAAGCTTTCTCTATAAGAAGTTATGGATTCTGTATAAAAGATTTATAACAGGAAATGAAATGGAAAAGTTCACCCTCATATGGAAAAGCATCATATCTGCACTGCCATTCATTGTCATTGTATTATCTTTTATTATTTTCAGATCCATCCAACTGATGAAGAAACGTAATACCGGGTTCAAGGACTGGCTTTTAAAGGATGATAAAAAGGAAATGGACAGGCTTTTGGCCATAAGCATGAAAAAGTGTCCGGAATGCGGAGTAATTTTCACAGAAAGCACTCCTATCCAGAAGTGCCGGAAATGCAGTTATGAACTGATGAAGACGCAGGAGGATGTTGATGCCTATCTCAATTTCATGCACAAGAGATATATCAGGCATGTAATTCCGGTATGCGTTTTTCTTAGTTTCATTCCGGTTGTCGGATTCATAATAGGGATATTTTTCCTGAAATCAACAATCATCCTCCCGTTTGGCCAATATATTCCCTTTTTCAAGAGGTTCAGGACGAAATGGACCATGCGACTGTTGGTAATCTTTCTTGGAATTTTTCAGATTCTTCCAGGATACGGAGCAGTAAGCGTTCCTTTAGTTGCCTATGTTAAATACTGGTTTATCTCCAGTGCCTATCTGGAATCGTTGGAAAAACAAAGAAAGGAATCATAATTGGAATGAAACTCACAGCCGACAAAGGTTATGCAAGACTTAAGGCAGAAGGGAAAGCAGGCTGGGGAGGGCACGAATCTGACTATGATCTCTTCAAATTGAATATTGAAAGTTCTCTTGTAAGGTCCAAAGCTCCAAAAAATGGTAGGGTTCTTGAACTTGGATGTGGAGCGGGAAACTTAACTCTTTGGATGGCTCAGAAAGGTTATGAAATGTTTGGAGTTGATATTACTCCGACTGCAATCGAATGGGCGAAGGAGAAGAATGCTGTTGCTGAATTCAAAGCTGATTTCCAACTGGGAGATATAACTGATCTAAATTCATATGGAGATGAATCTTTTGATATAGTCATTGACGCCCATTGCCTCCATTGGATCTATGGAGAGGACCGTAAAAAGGCCTATAATTCAATTTTCAGGATACTCAGGAAGGGAGGGTTCTACTTCCAATATTCACAATGCGATGAACCAAACATAGAAAAAGCACAGGAAAAAGGATTGACATATGATCCCAGTCGCAGAGTTTTTATTAACAAATGTGGAGTAATAGGAGCCTATTACGGAACTCATGAAAGCATCCTATCCGAAGTCCGTGGCATAGGGCTTGAAATCATCAGTTGGGCATTGATACATGAAGCCGATGGGGATGAAATATGCATTGAGGCGAAAAAGCCTGCATGATCAAGGGAATCAAAGCTTTCTTGTCCCTGTGATCACCGGCTGGAAGAAACGTCCGTCGTATCTTGAGACATTTTCGAATCCGGCACGTTTCATTAGATCCATGAGATTCTGTATGCTAATAGCATAATATGTTGAGCGGAACACATGCGTATGGCATTCGGAACCGCCCCGGTCATCGACGAAATACATGGTCACATCATAGGTCGATCCATGAGGGTCCCAGACCTGCCAGAGAAGCCAGCGGACCCCGTTTTCCTCTCTGATCCCGTATGGCTTAACTTGTTGCTTTGACATATCTTCCTTCTCATAATCCCTGACGCTGATGATACATACTCCTCCAGGTCTGATGCATTTGTGGAATTGCTTGAAAGCCAGAAGTATGTCGTCATCCGTCAGCAAATGGGGCACTGAATTGTCGCAGGAGATGACTACGTCAAACTGTTTGGCATGGTGCTTGAAGCTCTCGCGCATGTCTGCCACGGAAAAATTGATTTTTAGACCTTGTCTTGAAGCTTCCTTCTTCGCCAGTTCAACTTCCTCAGGTGACAGGTCCGAGGCAGTTACTTCATAACCGAGCCTGGCAAGCCCAAGCGACTGAGTTCCAATCCCGCAGGAAACATCAAGTATGCTATGCTTTCCGTTGCCTAATTTTTCCTGGATAAGTGAATTGAGATCATTAGACTGCTTCCGTATGCTCGCTTCCCAATCCTTGTAAATAAGGTGATAATATGGTGTCAGCCCCTTGTAGAATTGCTCTATTTCCTTTTTCAATTCCATTGCCATTTGCTGGAATTTGATTCCATTCCTTTCCTGAACTTCTCCATATTCCCTAAAGCCAAACTTCCGGTATGCTGGAATGGCATTGGGAGAAGAGTGTACAGTCAACTTTCCGATGTCAGGACTGACACTAAGCAATTGAATCATAGCTCGATCCATAAGCTGTCGCCCTATTCCTTTGCACTGATAGCTTGTAGAGACGAATAGCATTGAGATATGGTCAGGAAAGCGGATTTCCATCACTCCGACAATGGTGTTCCCAATCTTTGCAGTCCAAGTCTCATGTGCATGCCCATGCCGCTCTTGGATGCTTTCAGCTTTTGCGTATTTCGCAAACTCGTCAATTCCTTCTTGTGAATATTGGGATGCCACACACGTCCGGAATGTTTCCATTATCAACTGTGAAGCAGCCTCTGACTCACCAGAAGATAAAAGGGAAATATTAATTTCAGCTGTCTGTCTCATGATTTATTTTTTGGATGATGAATAAAGGTGCCCTTAATTACCCCATAACGTTCATTGACATCATGAATATAACAGGATTTTCCTGAAGAAACCACCCATGAGAGTTATTTACTATTTTTTCCTTGTTTTATCAGCATATCATGTTCATTTACAATTAGATGAATCATATATAAGAAAAAGAAAAGGAATATTAATCCTATGAAACCAAAATACAAAGAACTGCACGAAGCCAGATATCGTGAAGTGGTGGAAAAAGGTTTGAAGGGCTGGGGCGGAGACCAGGTTCCGGAACGGGAGAAATATTGGACTGACTACTGGAACGAGATTACAAGCAATTTTAAACTCCCTGACAAGGGTGAAGTGCTGGAACTTGGAAGTGGTGCCGGAAATATAAGCGGGATAATCGCCAGTCACGGATTCAAGGTTACCGGGATAGAGATCTCACCGACGGCGGTCCAGCTTGCAATCAGACGGAATGAGAATCTCGCTTCAGCTCGTTTCTTCGAGATGAGCGTGACAGACCTCTCGCTGTTCGTAGACGCTTTTTTTGATGTTGTATTCGACGGACTGTGTTTGCAATGCATCATCGGAGATGACCGGGATCTGGCGTTCAAGGAGATCCATCGCGTCCTTAAACCCGGAGGAATATTCCTATTGAATTCCATCTGTGATGAACCAAAGGACAAGGAAATTGTCAAGAACTATGATCCAGTCACACGCTGTACTTTTTCTAATGGTTCTCCATATCGATATTTTGGAAAGAAAGAATCTTTGATAGGAGAGATAACTTCCCATGGTTTTGATATCCTGAGGGAACGTGTTGAAGTCAAATCCAATGGAGACAGCCTCAGAGCCATAGCACGCCGACTGACATGACGGTATGTCTGATTTAAATTTTGATTTCCTTGATTCTTTAAGGTCTCAGGATTAACTTCCATGTTTATATGACATCCACTCAGAATTCAGCCTTGAATACCGACATACCGGATCAGGTCAAAAACTTGCTCCAAAAAGATCATTCCGGCGAAGAAATCATAATCTCTCTGGTCTCCGACATATCCCAGCACCGTCATTATGGAGCTGAATGGCTGGTAGTGACTAAAAAATCAGTGCTTGTGTATTGCTTGGAAAAAAATGGAGATGCAGTGCCTTGTCATGACATTGCAATTGCCTCGCTTAAGAAGGCGAGAATTTCCCCGCTCGTTGGAATCATGTCCTTGATTGTCGAACCAAAGGAAGGAAAGCCCTACAAGATCATCTCCTTCTCCCAGACACTCAATCCATTCTTTGCGCATGCCGCAGATGCCATATCGAGGATTGTGAACAGCGAACCCCTTCTGGACAAGTCAACACTGACAGGAAAGATATGTAAGTCCTGCGGTAAACCAGTACCTGAAGATCTCAACAAATGCCCAAGATGCACCGACCGGAAAGGTACTCTTCTGCGAATTTCGCAGTTTGCGATGGCATATAAAGGAAAACTGGCTCTCATCCTTTTTACTATGGCGGCTAGTACGGGATTTGGGCTCATACCGCCATACATGAATAAACTTTTTGCAGACGTAATATTCAAACAGGATCTGACAGGACAATATCCAAACATGAAATGGCTTGGCATTGCATGTTTGGTTCTGTTTGCAGCATACGCCCTCCAGCTTTTCCTAGGTGGAATCCAGGAAAGATTGTGCGGAACACTTGGATTCAATACCGTTGCCGATGTCCGTAAATGCATATATGAAAAGCTTCAGGAATTGTCTTTGGGATTCTTCGACAAGCACCAGACTGGAGCCCTTCTTGCAAGGGTGAATCAGGACACTTCGGAAATGCAGAGGCTTATGGTGGATTTTATTCCCATAACTGTAGAGTCCATCCTGATGTTCTTTGGAATAGGAATATTCCTTTTCATCTTGAGCTGGAAGCTGACTTTGTTTGTTTTGATTCCTGTCGTAGGAATTGTCATTTTTGTAAAAATGGTCATCCCAAAATTCTGGATATTCTTCCACCGGTTCTTCCACCGGAGATCGAAGCTGAGCGCGGTTGTCGCCGATTCATTGTCCGGAATCCGAGTTGTCAAGGCGTTTGGTCAGGAGCAGATGGAGACAGACAAGTTCCAGAAATATAGCCTAAGGTACCGTGATGCGGGAATAGAACTGGTCAAACGATGGAGTGTCTTCCATCCATCATTCCATCTTCTGATAATGTCCGGAGCGGTGATTGTATGGTATGTTGGAGGACATCTGATTTTTGACGGGAAAATGACGTTAGGAGATGTATTGGCATATTCAGGTTATCTGATGACATTCTACCGTCCGGTGTTCATGCTGACACGTATGCTTGATCTAATTACAAATGCCTTGAGTGCGTCGGAAAGGGTGTTTGATGTGATGGATACTGAGCCAATGATAAGGGAAGCTCCTGATGCAGTAGGACTTCCTGACCTGAAAGGGGGAATTGAGTTTAAGAACATCTCATTTGGCTACGACAAGTTCAAGCCGGTCCTGAAGAACATATCATTGAATATCAGACCCAGTGAAATGATCGGCCTTGTCGGAAAGAGTGGTGCAGGAAAGAGCACCATGATCAATGTGATATGCCGACTCTATGATGTAAATGAAGGAGAAATATTGCTGGACGGTGTAAATCTAAAGAAGGTGAAACAGAATGACTTGCGTAAAAACATCGGAATTGTGCTACAGGACACATTCCTCTTCAACGGAACTATATATGAGAATATCAGTTACACTAAGCCGGGAGCGACAAGGGAGGAGGTAATCCAAGCCTCGATTGCCGCTAACGCCCATGAGTTCATCCTGAAAAAGCCTGATGGCTACGACACAGAAGTAGGGGAACGTGGAAACAGCCTTTCTGGTGGTGAGAAACAAAGAATTTCTATTGCCAGGGCCATACTGAGGGATCCGAAGATTTTGATTCTGGATGAAGCGACTTCTTCGGTTGATACACAGACCGAGAAAAAGATTCAGGAAGCACTTGAAAGGCTTACAAAAGGCCGTACCACGATTGCCATTGCCCACCGGCTTTCCACCTTGCGCAAATGTGACAGGATTGTAGTCATCAAAAATGGTGAAATAGGTGAAATGGGAACTCATCAGGAGCTTTTGGAAAAGAAAGGAATGTTCTACGAGCTTGTTCAGATACAGAGCGAACTCTCCAAAATAATGGCATTTGAAATTCCAGCAACGGAACAGAATGGAAAGAAGACAAAGGGATTTGGTGATAAGCCAAATGGCGGTGAAGGACAGGATGGAGGAGGGGAAAATTTCAACGTATAACCTTTTGTTGAGTAAAAAGATATGAATATACTTAAAAAAGACGACATTAAATTCGAGAAGAGTCCAACGGGTGTTCTGAATTGCCGGCTCAAGGACGGAGCTGTCCATGAGCATCTGCACTGTGTCACCCTTTTCCCTCTTACGCTTCCTGAACAGTACATCTCAGTGATCAAAGAATTCGAAATGGAAGTTGAAGAGGTGGGTGTGATTATTTCCTTGGATGGATTCAGCACAGATCAACTGGAACTTGTCAGGAAAGCTGTTGATGAGAGATATTTTGTTCCGGAAATACTGGATATAAAAAGGCTATCTACGAAACAGTCCAAAAGAGGACATGGGTTTGACGAATGGATTATAACTACTGATAGAGGAGAAAAGACGATGTATCTCTTCAATCCTCGTGAAAATATGGCTGTCACCAATGCAGGCGTCATCATAATAACCGACATCGAGAAAAACCGTTACAAGATTACAAATTTGGAAAAATTATCTCAGGATGCCAGGGACATCATTGAAGGAATAATGATGTAGAATGAAAAAGTCTGACCTCAAGAGGGCAAAACCAGAAGAAGTTGGAATTCCGGGGAAAGCAATCGCACGGTTTATGGAGAGGGCAACTACTGAGCTGAATTCCCTGCACAGCTTCATGCTTCTGCGGAACGGGAAAGTTGCGGCGGAATTCTGGTGGCACCCCTACGCTCCTGAACATCCCCATCTTCTCTTTTCATTGAGCAAGAGCTTTACTTCAACAGCTATAGGACTGGCAATCTCCGAAGGAAGACTCAAAATTAATGATCCTGTGATTGGATTTTTCCCAGGGAAAAGGATTCCTGGCGAAATTTCTGACGGACTTAAGGCCATGACAGTTCGTCATCTTCTTACCATGACCAGCGGGCATGGTAAATGCTCGCTGGAAGGGGTGAAGAAAAACAAATTTCAAGGAGACTGGGTCAAGCAGATCCTTGAGGAACCAGTAATCCACGAACCCGGAACGCATTTTGTCTATAATTCAGGAGCCACATACCTGCTGTCGGCAATTTTGAATTCTGTGACAGGAGAGCAATTGCTGGATTATCTTGAACCACGAATTTTTTCTCCGCTTGGAATCCAAGGAGCTAAGACCGAAAAAAGCCCTGATGGTACACATGTTGGGGGATGGGGAATGAGTTTGAAGACAGAAGACATAGCAAAATTTGGGCAACTTTATCTTCAAAAGGGGAAATGGGAGGATAAACAGCTCGTTCCTGAATCTTGGGTAAAGGAAGCAACGTCCTTCCAGGTCTCGAACTCTCATGCTGGAAAGTTTGATTGGGCACAGGGATACGGCTATCAATTTTGGCGTTCGCAGAACAATGCCTATCGTGGAGATGGGGCATTTGGACAGTATTGCCTTGTAATGCCGGATCAGGATGCAGTAATTGCAGCTACTTCAGGATTGCAGAACATGCAACAGATTTTGGATCTGATATGGGAAGAGTTACTTCCAAATATGAAGAAGGAAAAGATATCTGTTTTAGATAAATATAAATATATAACACCATGCATGCCAAAGGCTTCAGGGGCATATTCTTCTCCACTTGCATCTAAACTGAACGGTAAAAGCTGGAAACTGAGCGATAATCCTGGCAAGTTTAATGAAGCAGAATTCAACTTTGATGGATCAGGGGTAAGGCTGAAGCTTGGAACTGAACAAAGAACCGAAACATTAACTGCAAGTTATGGGGATTGGAAATACGGGCAGATACATCTCGAAAATGATTCTGCTCGCTGTTATGCCGCATCTGCCGGATGGATTTCGGATAAGGAGCTGCATGTTTTCATCTGTTGCTATGAGCAACCTTTCAATGTCGTGCTCAAATGCCTCTTTGAGCATGGGAATTTGACAATGGATATGAAATTCAATGTCACCTTCTGGTCGGGACCATGGCCTATGATAACAGGTAAGATGAAGGTGTGATTTCAGAACAGGGAAATCACAAGATAAGTTAGAGCTGAGCAAAGGGCGGTGAGTGGTATTGTCAGGAACCAGGCCCAGATGATCCTTCGGGCGGTTACCCAACGGACTCCAGCACCTTTCTCAACTGCACCAACACCCATGATAGAGCCGGCTATGACATGAGTGGTACTGACTGGAATGCCAAAGTGAGCTGTTCCAATAAGAACCATGGCTGAAGCGGTTTCCGCAGAAAAACCTTCCATGGGGCGTATCTTGGTGATCTTGGTTCCCATGGTTTTCACTATCCTCCATCCTCCCATCATAGTTCCAATTGATATGGCGCTATAACAGGAGATTACCACCCAAGGGTCAAGACGGAAGGAATCAATATATTTTCCTGTAAAAAGGGCAAGGGCTATGATACCCATGCTTTTCTGGGCGTCATTTGTACCATGTCCGATGCTATACCAGAAGGAAGAGACAAGCTGCAGCTTTTTAAATATGGAATTGGCCTTTGAAGGAGTCGTCTTTTGGAATATCCAAAATATTAAGATAGTGAAGATTGATGCAGCGATCATTCCTATTATCGGGGCAAGAAAAATGAAAAGCACTATTTTTACTATCCCGTCAAGAACTATTGTTTTAAAACCGGCTGAGGCGACTGCGCTTCCGATTAGCCCCCCTATGAGTGCATGACTGCTTGAGGTAGGAAGTCCAAGAAGCCAAGTTATGATGTTCCATATTATTGCACCAACGAGCGCTGCAAGAACAACTGTCAGAGTAATATGTTCAATGTTGATTATCCCCTTTCCAACGGTCTTGGCAATTGCTACTCCGAAGGTAAAATAACCTACAAAATTGGCAAGTCCTGCCATTATTACAGCCTGTCCAGGCGTAAGAGTTTTTGTGACTACGATGGTGGCTATGGAATTGGCTGCATCATGAAATCCGTTGAGAAAGTCAAAAGATATGGCCAGCACAATTACTGCAATTACAAGTATTAGGGTCGTATCCATGCTCAAATCCTTTATTTGTATGCATACAGGATGACATCTGAATATTTGAGATGAATAAGGGAAATGTTAGGATTGTGTTAAACTAACCTATTGACTGGATGCCCTAGGGGGGTATTGATTAATCGGAGGGAAAGGTCGTTATATTCTGAATTCTAGGAAAAATATGCTTGATTTGGATACAGTTAAAAGATCGTTAGGAATGAATTAAAGCATTGAATATGACTGCTATGCGTGGCAAAATATGTATTAATTTCAAAAATGCGGAGAATTATCCATGAGCAAAGGAAACATATTTGCAGTTGATGATGAGGATGACATTCTCGAACTTGTCCGCATGAACCTCGAGAGAGAGGGTTATAAAGTAACATGCATCGGAACTGGAGAGGAGTGTGTTAAAAAGGTCAGGGAAAAGATTCCAGACCTGATTCTTTTAGACTTAATGCTGCCTGGTATTGACGGTTTAGATGTATGCAGGTCCCTGAAAGGAGATTCCAAGACAAGGCATATCCCTATTATCATGCTTACTGCCAAGGGGGAGGAAAGCGACATTGTCACAGGGCTCGAGATAGGAGCTGACGACTACATAACCAAACCATTCAGCATGAAGGTGTTGATTGCCAGGATCAAGGCAGTTTTAAGGAAGGAGACATCAGCTACTGGGGGAGAGGATGTTATAAAACGAAAGAATCTTGTTATAGATCCGGGTCGTCGCGAAGTAACTGTCAGCGGAAAACCAATAGTACTTACCTTTACCGAATTCGAAGTGCTTGCCTTTCTTGCAAGAAGACCAGGCTGGGTTTTCACCAGAAATCAGATCGTTGAAGGCGTAAAAGGGGGCGGTTATCCTGTCACTGAGCGAGCAGTTGATGTCCAGATTGTAGGATTAAGAAAGAAACTTGGAGCAGCCGCAGACCTGATTGATACGATTAGGGGAGTTGGTTACAGGTTCAAGGACCGTTAAGGGCAGGAGTCCGAAAATGGCAAGGAAAACAATATTCTATCACATCCTGCCTTACTATCTTCTGATAATAATCCTCACTCTTTTTGCACTGGCATGGTATTCGACAGTGCTCATGAAGGAATTCTATTTCAAACACCTGCAGGGGGAGCTTGAAGTCAGATGTTCACTTGTTGAAAAGGATGTTTCTGATCTTCTTGCCTCATCAGACATGAAGAGACTGGATTCCTTCTGCAAGGATATCTATAAGATGAGCAGTTCAAGGCTTACAATCATAGCATCTGATGGAAGAGTGATTGCCGATTCACTGGAGGATCCTGCGAAAATGGAAAACCATGCAGGCCGCATCGAAATTGCCGAGGCCATGAAGAACCTCACTGGCAGATCCGTCAGATACAGTCCCACATTGCACAGGAACATGATGTATGTTGCCATGCCCATGTATGTTAAGGGGAAGGATCCCGCGGTGCTCAGAATCTCCATGTCAGTCGAACTGATAAATAATACTCTTTCTGAAATCTATAGGAAGATAATTTATTCCGGTATAGCAATCGCCATGTTGTCTACTGTTCTAGGGATATTTGTGTCGAGACGCATATCCAATCCGATACTTGCACTCGAGAAGGGAGCTGCGAACTTCGCAAAGGGTGATTTCAGCAGGAAGCTTGAAATGCCGGACATTGATGAGATTGGGGAGCTTGCTGGTTCGATGAATTACATGGCTGACGAACTCAACAGACGGATGAAGGAAATACTTGAGCAGAGGAACCGCCAGAAGGCGATACTGTCCAGCATGATGGAAGGTGTTGTTGCGGTAGATGCAGATGGAAAGCTTCTCAGCATTAACCGAGCGGCATCCGTCCTTCTCAAGGTCCCTGAAGACTGCCAGGGCAAACTCTTCCATGAGATAATCCGGAATGCGGCCCTGCAGAATTTCATAGATACAGTACTTTCTGAAAAGATGACCATAGAAAAGGAATTGAGTTTCTTCGACGAGGAACAGAGGCATCTGTATGTTCGTGGAACTACATTGAATGATTCAGAAGGGGGCTGTATAGGCGTCCTGCTGGTAATCAATGACATCACCCGTCTTAAGAAGCTTGAAAACATGAGGAGCGAATTCGTGGCGAACGTCTCGCATGAGATCAAGACTCCTCTCACCGCGATAAAAGCTTCGGTGGAAACCCTGTTGGAAGGTGGTGGATCGAAAGAGGAAATTGAGAGTCTTATTAAGATAATAGGCAGACATACGGAAAGACTGACCTCGATAGTTGACGATATACTAAGCCTATCGAAACTTGAACAAGACAAGGGAATCGAGGACCTGAAATTTTCAGATACTCTTCTGGACAATGTTGTTGAAGCAGCAATAGCCGACTGCAGGGAAAAGGCCGAGAAGAAGGGAATAACCTTTATCTTGAACTGTAACAAGGGGATTGTAGGAAAGATGAACAGCTCCCTCATGGAGCAGGCACTTGTCAATCTGATTGACAATGCAATCAAATATAGTGATGAGAAGAATACAGTCGAACTTGAGACATTCAAGGATGATGGAAGAATGTTTATAAAGGTCAGGGACCATGGCTGCGGTATTCCCCCAGAGCATCTTCCCAGGATATTTGAAAGGTTCTACCGTGTAGATAAGGGGCGTAGCAGGAAACTTGGTGGTACAGGACTTGGCCTTTCAATAGTCAAGCACATTGCAGGTCTACATGGGGGCAAGGTTGAAGTGGAAAGCCTGGTTGGCAAAGGGAGCACCTTTACCATAATACTTCCATCCTGAGCCACCCGAAATAAACTCACAAAGACTCTAACATAATTCTCATACTGTCCTAACCGTCGCTTAATCCTACCGTGATAAGATTCTTACTATTATGAAATACAGAACCATATTCATAAGCGATATACATCTGGGCACTTCGGCATCCCGGCCGGATGAACTTCTGAAGTTCCTCAAGGAAAATGAGTTCGAGAAGCTTTATCTGGTCGGAGACATCATTGACATGACGGCGATACGCCGGCGGTATTTCTACTGGGATGAAATGCACAACACCCTCCTTCAGAAGATCCTCAGGATGGCGAGGAAAGGTGTTAAGGTGGAATATATAGTCGGGAACCATGATATTTTTCTCGAATTCTTCGCCCATGAACATTTTGGGAACATAGAGCTCAAGGAGAGGGATGTGCATGTGACAGCTGATGGCAGAAAGTGCCTTGTAATACACGGGCATCAGTTCGACGGGGTGATTAACAAACTTCCTTTACTATACTGGCTCGGAGATACCATGTATGACTTTGCACTGTTCATCAACAGATGGTTCAACTGGTTCAGGCGTCTGTTCGGCAAGGACTACTGGTCGCTGTCCCTATATCTCAAAACAAAGGTTAAGAATGTGATAAAATTCGTTAACAACTATGAGCAGCTGCTGGTCCATGAGGCGAAGAAGGAGCTTGGCGTACGTGCAGTTATTGCAGGACATGTCCATATGGCAGCTGACAAGGAGATTTCCGGAATAAGGTATCTAAACTGCGGATGCTGGACCGAGTATTGCTCTGCAGTGGTGGAGCATGAGGATGGCAGATTTGAACTGAAAATAATCAGCTAGTCCCTAAGATTTTAATACAAATTTCTTGTTTTCCTAATCTTTCCCTAACATTTCAATTTTACAGTGACTTTCATCAATAGATAAAATATTGGATAAAAATCAATAAAAAGAAGGAGAGAGAAATGAAATTGAAAAGCAAGATTCTCGCCGGAGGAACTGTGCTTGCAATTTTCGCATGTACGACATTTGCCCAGGAGACAAGGCAAATCAAGGTCATTGAAGACCGAGACCAGACTTTCATGACCACAAAAGTATATGAATTGAAGAATGCCAGAGCGGCAGATATGACTCCGTTCGTTCTTGGAGCCGTACAGAGGTACTACAAATATTCAAGCGTGGAAAGATTGAATGACAAGGCGAACAAGAGACAGATCCTGACCGTCAACATGCCAGTCTCTCTTGTTCCGTATATAGACGACATGGTTGCGAAACTCGACAGACCAGGAGTGACTGACAGCCAGAATTCCGTAATCATGAGTACCGGCATTGCGAAATTAGTATATTATCCCGAACACCGTGCATCAGCTGACATGTTGCCACTTGGTCCTACGGTTGGAAGTTCGAATGGAGCTTACTATTTCGACAGTGAGAACAACATGTTCTTCTGGAAGGACGTTAGAGACAAGGCAGAGTCTGCATTGAAGTGGTATCAGGCATTCGACATGCCTGTCCCACAGGTGGAACTCAACCTCAACGTCTATGAGATTAACGAGGGAGATCTCAAGGAGCTTGGAGTTGATTATGTCAACTGGAAGAATGGGCCTGGTGCTAATATCTTCAATGCGGGCCTGGATATCTTCAACATGAAGCACTTCACCAGCGTCTCGAACCCGGCAAATATAACGAATATCGTTGGAAACGCCTCGCACATGTGGGCGGGTTGGATGGTCGCACCGCAGTTCGACGCCACATTCATAAAGCTTCTCGCACAGAAGGGCAAAGCAAAGATATCGACTTCAGGTGCCCTTACAGTGGCCAATGATTTCCTCAATAATCCTGGAGACAATAATTTCTCCCATGCCAAATACAAGATCAAGTTCACTCCGAACTATCAGACCCTCCAGAAGGACAAGGACCAGAATACCGGTATCTACCAGACTCCTGATGAATTCTACTTTTATCTGAAAAAACCGACGGTCAATTTCGATGGTGACAAGGCGGAAAAAGCAGTCAACCTGGAGTTTGGATGGGAACTCAGCATAATGGAGACAGTTGAACAGACAAGTAAGGGGACGCCAGTCCAGAATGTCAATTTCATGCGCTCATGGCTCACTCTTCAATGCGGTACTGAAAAGCTTCTTGCCGAATACACCAAGGAAAGCGATGTTGAACAGTACAACGGCATACCGTTTCTAGGAGATATCCCAGTACTGAAATATCTTTTCGGATCCGTGGAGCACAACAAGCCGAAGACAAGGATATTCGTAACAGTAGTGGCGAAGTCAATCACTCCTACTGAGAACATGTCTGAATGGTCGGGCAAGGCGGTAACTGTCAAGGAAATGCTTGCCGCCAAGGAAGAGAAGAAGGAAGTCAAATAAATAATAATGAAAGGAAATAAAAAAATGAATAGATTTAAAAGTATTTTATTTGCAGGAACAGTCCTTGCATCCTTTGCGATAGGTACAAGGGCGGGAGAAAACGTAAGTGGACATTCAACTCCGGATCCATGGCCCAGCCAGCTCCAGACACACCTCAGGATTGATGTCAAGGATGATACGAAGAACATACATCTTATTAATTCCAAGGTGGATCCGAACATAATAACCAAGTGCTATGTGCTCCAGAACGCGGATCCGTATGAACTATTGCCGTATTTCCAGACTGCCGTCCAGGCCGAACAGATTGCCGGAACTCCAGCCAAAGTGGAATGCATAAAGTATAATGATGGGACAGGCATCCTGATCGTGTCGGCTGAAGATTACAGGTTTGGGAAACAGGCCAATGGCATGGGATTTGACGATGTGGTGGCCATTCTCGACAAGCCGGGAGTAAAGGCATCCTCGGGAACGGTCGGTTATGCATATTTTCCGAAGTATGTCAGTGCTGCCTGGCTTTACAACGCCCTTTCAAAGGTTGGAATGAACCAGAGCAACTCTTTGGAACTCATGGGTGGTAAAGACAAGATGGTGGTTGATTATTCTCTGAATGCTCTTTTCGTGTATGTTCCGCCATACCAGGTAAAAAACATAAATGAGATGATAAAGCAGTATGATGTTCCTGTATCCGAAGTCAAGGTTAAATATACTGTATATGAACTTGATGTTGAGAGCAATGGGAATCTCGGAGTTGATTTCCAGGCCTGGAAGAACGGTCCCGGAACCGATCTGTTCAGCATCGCCGGTAGGTTTGGACATCAATGGGACTTCGTGAACAATGCTGTCAACTATCCGTTCAACAACGCATCCCATACGCAGTATCTGCACTTCAGCCCGAAGTGGAATTCAAAGTATCTTGATCTTCTTGCCGCTAAGAGCAAGGCTGCGGTCATCACTTCTGGAACTGTCAGTATCAAGAACAATTTAGAAGCGAGAATCGAGGCAACTCAGCGTGTTCCCGGATTCCGTGATGGAAAGAAAACTCCAGATATCAGTGTGATAAGCTACATCAGGCTTTCCGATAAGCGAATCTATGATTCTGTGACCGGAAGCCAAATCACACCCGACAACACCGGGGCCCTTGATGACAGGTACCGTTTCCAGGCGGTGGATGACAATGGAATAACCATAACGATTTCTGGTCGGAACGGAACTATCGGGGCCAATACGCCTGGTGGTGGAGTTGATACTCCATACCGCGGAGATCTGCAGATTACCAAAATGTTTGACGGTACTAGGTATTACTATGAGTGTGAGTTGAATGAGCAGGAGGCAGCAGCGCAGGGTGTGCAGTTCTCGAAGCTGGTCAATCCTCGTGATGCGACTGGTGCGCTTCCAGCTAATGCTGATGGACAGTATTACGGCTACAAAATTAAGTGCTTTAACGTAAAATTGGAGAGACTTACGTCTTCACTTGCTCCTTCAGTCGGAGGAAGTGCAAATGCCAACGCTCAGACAGTTTATACATATGTATGGGCGACATACGACAAGTATGACTCATCCGAGAACTTCACGATCAGTCGTGACTACCAGAGGGATACGGCTATCGATACTTTAGGATTCGTAATGACACTGAAACCGGTATCATGCGAAAAGTCCACGAAAATTGATCTGGCAATGTCTAATTCCAGTCTCATCGGATATTTTGACGGTGGTGCACCGAGGATATCTAAAAGCGAGATCAGCACCCAGCTCATGGTCAACAACAACGGAACTGAATTCATCGTTGGAGGTGTTGATAAGAAAGCCATAGTGAACAGCGTGAACAAGATACCATGGCTTGGAGACCTTCCACTTCTCGGATGGATTCTTGGTAGTGAGTCATCAATTACAAAGAAAACCCAGCTTGTTGCTGTTATAACCTGCGAGCCAGTCATGCCCGAGACTAAGATACCGGAGGAGATGTCAAAGGAAGCAAAGGCAATGACAGACAAGATCCTTCAGGCTGAGGACAAACTACTCAACGTGGGGTACGACCAATACCTCTTTGATTCGGAAAAGAAAGGAGTTGACCCCCTGCCTTGAAAAAATGCTGTACTAACTGAAATCATGACAATGAATTAGTGGAAGCATTGATTATTCGATTATAACAGAACTAACAAATGGCTAATTAAATCCTAACATTCCGGAATGATAATAAATAATAAATACGGGAGATTATTATGAAAATGAAGGCCAAAACAATAATTGCCGGCATAAGCAGTGCAATTTGTCTTGCGCTGTCAGGTACCCTGCATGCAGGTACATTGAACGGAGCAGGAGCAACATTTCCAGCCCCATTATACCAGCAGTGGATATCTGAATATACCAAGATAAGCGGCGGAGTGAAGATCAACTATCAAGCCGTAGGATCAGGAGCAGGACTTGCCCAGATAAGGGCGAAGACTGTGGATTTCGGAGCCTCCGATGAACCGTTGAAGAAAGAGGAACTTGACAAGGACGGGATGATCCAGTTTCCGATGACCATGGGGGCAATTGTCCCAGTAGTAAATCTTCCGGATATCAAACCCGGTGAATTGAAACTTACAGGTCCTGTTCTTGCAAAAATATTTATGGGACAGATCACGGTTTGGAACGATCCCGAGGTCAGCAAGATTAATGAAGGGCTCAAATTGCCCGACATGAAGATAACCGTGGTGCACAGGGCGGATGGGTCCGGAACAACTTGGAACTTTACAAACTATCTTTCAAAAGTTTCAGAAGACTGGTCGAAGAAGTTCGGTTGCGCAAAGGAGATAGCCTGGATAGAAGGAACTGTAGGCGGTCAGAAAAATGCCGGTGTGGCGGCCATGGTCAAGAGGATAAAGGGTGCCATTGGATATGTCGAGTCGGCTTACGCCTTCGAAAGCAAAATGACATATACCCAGATGCAGAACAAGGACGGCAAGTTCGTACAGCCGGACAACGATTCATTCCAAGCTGCGGCGGAAAATGCCGATTGGAAGAATGCACCAGGATTCTACATGGTGCTGACGGATCAGGCAGGAGAGAAAAGCTGGCCTATAATGGCATCAACATACATCCTCATTTACAAGAGCCAGCCGGATAAGGAGAAGATAGACAGCCTGCTTAAATATTACACATGGTGCTATGACAGTGGGGCGAACTTAGCCAAGAAACTCAACTACGTTCCAATGCCCAAAAATGTGGTTGATCTTGTGAAAGAAGCCTGGCAGAAGAATTTAACTAAATGACTAATGACTAAGGAGCATTCAAAGGAGATGGACTGGGACATTAATCCATCACCCTTGTCTAGTTAGTTCATGGTAAAGAATGGAAAAAAAGGTGGATATCCAGCCGATAATTTCTTTAAGGGGCTCACATTTCTGTGTGCTCTTCTAATTGTTGTCATCATGACGACTCTTTTTATCCAGCTTTTCTATCAATCTGTTCCCACGATAAGGAAATTCGGTCTTGAATTCTTTTGGTCGAAGAAATGGGATCCTGTCAACTTGGAGTTCGGCGCCTTAAGCAGTATTTATGGTACGATAGTCACATCAGTAATCGCCATGCTTATTGCTGTTCCGTTGAGCTTTGTTATTGCTCTATTCCTGGTTGAGATAGCAGGTCCAAAGGTTAAGGCGATAGTGAGTCAGGCACTCGATCTGCTTGCTGCTATACCGAGTATAATCTATGGGATGTGGGGGCTATTCATATTTGCACCATTCATGCAGGATCATGTACAGTCATTCCTGATGAAATACCTTGGTTTTCTGCCTTTTTTCAAGGGGATTCCGATGGGTATAGGAATGCTGACGTCGGGATTGATTCTTGCATTGATGATCTTACCCTTCATAAGCGCGGTGATGAGGGATATTTTTCAGATGGTCCCTCCGGTGGTCAAGGAATCGGCATATGGAGTTGGTTCGACTACATGGGAGGTTTCCTACCATGTGACAATGAAATATGGGTTACAGGGAGTACTTGGTGCGGTATTCCTCGGTCTTGGGAGGGCTATAGGAGAGACAATGGCCATTACTTTTGTGATAGGCAACGGATATACCGTTTCAGCTTCGTTGTTTGATCCGGCTAATACCATAGCTTCAACTCTGGCAAGTCAGTTCTCCGAGGCAGTGTCACAACCAATATTCAAAAGCACGCTGATGGAACTCGGATTGGTACTTTTCATCGTGACTTTCGGCATCCAGGTTGCAGCACAGTGGTGGCTGAACAGGATAAGGCTCAGTTCGGGTGGAGGACTTTGAGAGGATCACACGGAATTAAGGAAAAAGGCAAAAAGGGACGATCTTGATGAAAAAGAGACCAGTATTATTTAGGAGGTTGACCGACAGAATCGTGAAGATCATTTCGGTTTTGGCGGCACTTGTCGGAATTTTCTTCCTGTTATGGATACTTCTTGAGGTCCTTTTCAGGGGTGCCTCCTCCTTCAATTTCCAGTTTTTCACAGAAATATCACTCGACGGTGAAAATGGAGGAGTTGCAAATGCGATTGTAGGTACTTTCGTGATAACATTAACTGCAGTGTTTATCGGCGTTCCCGCAGGACTTCTCGGCGGAATATTCCTGTCTGAGTATGGAAGGAATAGCAGGATCGGTAACCTGATTAGGTTTGCTTCCAATGTAATGATGGGTATGCCTTCGATAATAATCGGACTTTTCGTATATTCTGTAATTGTATATAATACGGGCAGTTTTTCCGGTTTTTCCGGAGCTGTAGCCCTGGCTATAATAATGCTGCCTGTAATCCTGAGGACGACAGAGGACATGCTCTCCCTGGTTCCAAATTCACTCCGCGAAGCAGCACTGGCGCTTGGCACCCCGAGATGGAAGGTGACCCTCCACATACTGTTCAAGGCGGCAAGAACAGGACTTATAACAGGAATCCTTCTGGCTACTGCCCGGGTCAGCGGTGAAACAGCTCCACTTCTCTTTACATCCCTTAACAGTTTTTACTGGCCGGCAGAACCGTGGTGGCATTTCTGGTCCTTTTTCACTTCACCGACGGCAAACCTGACTGTCACCATCAACGATTATGCTATGTCACCATATAAGGGTCTCAACAGCATGGCATGGGGCGCATCCCTTCTGATAACTGCGTGCGTTCTTGTCCTCAACGTTTTTGCAAGATACCATTTCCGGGAGAAGACAAAGTGAATCAGAAACAAAGCGAGAATGTTAAGATATCCGTAAGGGATCTGAATTTTTTTTATGGGTCCCACAAGGCTCTCATAGACAACAATATCGACATACTGAAGAACAAGGTTACTGCTGTAATCGGTCCTTCAGGATGTGGAAAATCAACTCACCTACGGGTGTATAACAGGATTTTTGAGCTTTATCGGGACCAAAAGGCGACCGGAACAGTTATGCTTGATGGTGAAAACATCCTTTCTCCAGAAGTTGACATCCTGGAACTCAGGAGGAAGGTTGGCATGATATTCCAGAAACCGACACCGTTTCCCATGTCCGTTTATGAAAACATTGCCTATGGGCTAAGACTGCACTACAAACTTAGCAAGACGGAGATGGCAGAGAAGGTAGAGAAATCACTGCGTTCAGCTGCCTTATGGGAGGAGATTAAGGACAAGATGGATAAGCCGGGGATGGCTCTTTCCGGAGGTCAGCAACAGAGGCTCTGCATAGCCAGGGCAATCGCGGTGGAACCGGAAATCATCCTTATGGACGAACCGACTTCGGCAATCGATCCTATCGGCACCGCCAAGATTGAGGAACTCGTCGGAGAACTGGAGAAGAATTTTACAATAGTGATTGTTACCCACAATATGCAGCAGGCTGCGAGGATATCGGATTATACAGCCTTTTTCTTTGAGGGGAAAATCATAGAATATGGAGAGACGGAAAAGATATTCACCAAGCCTGAAAACAAGAAGACGGAAGATTATATAACGGGAAGATTCGGATAACTAAAGGGTAACTCTAAAAGGAGGATTCCATGTCAGTTTTACTCAGCAAGGAAATAACTGTTCTAAAAAAGAAGATACTCCAGATGGCGGCCATAGTCGAGGAGAGTGTAAGAAAAGCCGTTAGTGCGGTAAAGCTCAAGAACGAGGTCCTTGCCGATGAGGTCATTCAGAATGACGACGGCATAGATATTATGGAAAATGAACTCGAGGAGGAATGTCTCAAGATACTTGCCCTCCACCAGCCGGTGGCGATTGATTTACGATACGTGGTCGCATGCCTGAAGATAAACAACGATCTCGAAAGAATAGGGGATCTGGCAGTTAACATTGCTCAAAGAGCAAAGGCAATCTCCCATCTTGGCGACGATTTCATCCCAGATTCAATCGGTGAGGAAATCGAAAAGGCTCTTTTAATGCTCAAGATGAGTCTGGACTCATTCGTCGAGATCGATGTAAAGCTGGCCAGTGAAGTATCCCGTATGGATGACGAGATTGACGCATTAAACCGGAACATGTATAAGGAGATTGGAAAGATGATTATTAAGAATCCTGAAAGAACAGAGCATCTTCTCCATGTCCTTGGTGTTTCACGACAGCTTGAGCGTATCGGAGATTACGCATGCAACATCTCGGAAGATGTGATATATATGATCGAAGGAAAGATTGTCAGACATAGCAGGCATTCAAGCAAGTCGTAAAAATCCTTCTAAATCCAACACGACACGAAAATTCAGTTTTTCGTGTGCATAGTATGATTCACGGTCTATATTTCCCTCCTTCAAAAACAAGGAGGAGGCATAATGAAATACGCCCCGATCATATCAAAGTTCCCGCATTTTCTGCATGGTGGAGACTATAACCCTGACCAGTGGATCAAGCATCCCAAGGCGATAAACGAGGATTTCCGCCTTATGGACCTTTCCGGATGCAACACGTTCTCCCTCGGCATATTCGCCTGGACCAGCTATGAGCCCGAGGAAGGCAAGTTTAATTTCGACTGGCTCGACATGATAATGGACCGTCTGGCGAAAAAAGGATACAATGCGATACTCGCAACTCCAAGCGGTGCACGTCCAGCCTGGATGGCAAAGAAATATCCTGAGGTCAGGCGCGTTGACCGTAACGGGCTTCGACATCCCTACAATGGAAGGCACAACCACTGCTGGACTTCGCCAATCTACCGCGAGAAGGTGACGATTATCAACACCAAGCTCGCCGAACGCTATAAGAATCATCCTGCACTCGGAGCCTGGCATATCTCCAACGAGTATAATGGCGAATGCATGTGCGACCTCTGCATGAAATCCTGGCATGGATGGCTCGAAAAGAAGTATAAGACCTTGGATAACCTCAATGAACGATGGTGGACCTATTTTTGGAGCCATAATTACACCTCCTGGGATCAGATTGATCCGAGAGACGGTTGTGTCGACGGTCTCAAACTGGACTGGAGCCGTTTTGTAACCTGGCAGTGCTGCGACTTCATGAAGCATGAGATAGTACCTCTCAAGAAGCTGACGCCAAAGGCTCCTGTAACCACAAACATGATGGGACTTTTCAACGGGCTCGATTACTGGCGTGTCGCCGAAGTCTGCGATGTGATAGCCGATGACGCCTATCCATGTTGGTACAATACCGAGGATAATTCCGGGACAGGATCCTACTTGTCTATGGTACATGACCAACACCGCACCATGAAAGGCGGAAAGCCGTTCATCATGATGGAATCGTGCCCGAGTGCGACGAACTGGCAGACATTTACGCGCCTGAAGCGTCCTGGCGTCCACAAGAGGGAAATGCTTCTTGCGATAGCCCACGGCGCCGACGCAACAATGTATTTCCAGTACCGCAAGGGAATGGGATCATGCGAGAAATTCCATGGTGCAGTGATAGACCATGTTGGAAATGAGAACACACGAGTATTCAAAGAAGTTGCTGAAATTGGAAAAATACACAGCAAGATTGATGATGTGATAGGAACTTCGACTCCATGTGAAGTGGCACTTGTCTATGACTGGGATTCACGCTGGGCCCTTGAATTTTCACAGGGACCCACAAACAATAACAAGAAGTATCCTGAGACCTGCCATGCACTCTACAGGCCTTTCTGGAGCTCAGGCGTTCCGGTTGATGTGATAGAAAGCACCTCAAAGTTTGACAAATATAAGATACTTGTCCTTCCGATGCTGTTCATGATAAAGAAGGGTGTCGCGGAAAGACTGGAGAAATTCGTATCAAACGGTGGAATTGTAATTGCAACCTATCTTACCGGGATTGTCGATGAAAATGACAGGTGTTTTACAGGTGGCTGGCCGGGTGAAGGCCTTCGCAAGTTATTCGGAATATGGAACGAGGAAATTGATGGAATAACTCCTGATGACAAACAGAGAATTGTAGCCTTGAAGAGGAATTCGCTGGGATTAAAAGGCAAATTCAAAGCTTTTGACTACTGTGAGAGGATCCATCCGGAAGGGGCGAAAGTCCTTGCGGTTTATGGGAAGGATTTCTATGCTGGGGAACCGGCAGTTACAGTCAATAAGCATGGTAAGGGAAAAGTCTATTACATAGCGGCCAGGACTGAAGATGAATTCCTGATGGAACTTTGCTCCGGAGTTATCAGCGAATCCAAGGTCAGAAAAGTCATTCCAAGCGATTTGCCCAAGGGAGTAACAGCACATGTCAGGACCGATGGGAAGAGGGAATTCACCTTCATATTCAACTTCAAGACCAAGGAACAGACAGTTGACCTCGGGAATGAAAAGTTCAAGGATATGCTGTCAGGAAAGACAGTAAAAGGGAAGTTGAAACTTGAAGCCGATGGATCTGCAGTATTGGAGAAGATATGAAAGAAGACAATTATCTGAAAGAATATGATAAAAGATTCGATTCAGAAGTGTCGATGATCTCCGAGGAGTGCCATAGTCCGGGATACCATACAAGGATTCCAGATGGTAAGACAGTCCATTCAACACGGGAAAACCTGCAGTATGCGATATGTCTTCTGGAATCCGGAGGTAAAAAGGAAATTGTCCGGGCGGAGAAAGTAATCCGCAAGATACTCAGCCTTCAGGATACCGATCCGTTCAGCAAAACATATGGGATATGGTCATGGTTTCTTGAGGAACCGCTGGATAAGATGGATCCTCCCGACTGGAACTGGGCGGATTTTCTTGGTGCCAGGATGGCATGTATCATCAGACATCATTCCAAAAAGCTTCCTGCCGAGTTAATATCTCAAGTCCGTGAATCACTTGGACATGCCGGGTGGAGTATTTTCCGCAGGAATATCCATTTTGGCTATACGAACATTGCGATCATGGGGGGAGGGGTCACAGCAGCCGCCGGTGAAATCTTGAAGGAGAAGAAACTCCTTGATTTCGGACGTGAAAGACTTCGAAGAATAGTTGAGCATATAGACTTTCATGGCTCTTTCACCGAATATAACAGTCCGACATACACATTTGTGGCTTTGGAAGAAGCCGAAAGAATATTGGATCTTGTGAATGATCCGATGGTTAGAAAGCATGCTGAACGAATCCGAAGAACTGCTTGGGATGTAATTTCAAAGCATTTTCATCCCGGTACCCAGCAATGGGGTGGAGCTCAATCAAGGGCATATAGCAACCATATCGGCCCGAATCTGGCTAAATATCTTTCCAGGCAGACTGGAGTTGAGATTAAAGCACAGACTTTATTCCAAAAGGCACACATAAGATTACCGTCATACATTCCAGAACTAGCTTGTCCTAAAGAACTTAGAAGTAGGTTCGTCAAACTTCCGTCAAATCCATATGAGTTCAGGATGCGATATATCAGGCGTAATGAGAAAAACAGGAAGACAAAGAACATATATGGAGATCGCATAGGAAATGTTTGGATGGATAATACTGCTTCGTTAAGTTCAATTAATCATGATGACATGTGGAATCAGAGGCGAGTTGTATTTGGACATTGGAAGACAGAAGACGATCCTGCCGTATGCCTTAGGCTGCGTTTCCTTCATGATGGGAAGGACTTCTGTTCAGCGCTTGTGCGAAATTCGCAAAAAGGACCTCGCGTTCTTTCAGCAGTGACCATGATTTTGAATCGCGGAGATTTCCATCCCCACTTTGATCATCCCAAGGATGACGTATTTTCAGCCAAAGATTTCAGGCTGAGATACGAACTCTCTGGAATAGGAGTGAAAGCTGTTAAGACAGGAAAAGATAGATTTGAATTCAACGCCGGGAAAATGAAAGCAATAGTCCAAGTTGTTCCAGGTAAATTTGGCCCGAATAAAATCAGATGGGAAACTGGAAAAGATAAGAATTGCGTATTCATCGATGCCATATGCCATCATGGATCCAGAAAAGGATTCAACTTTGGTACCATGGGTACGGTTGAACTTGTCTCCGGTCTGGAGCTCTTGAAAGAAGGACAGCTGCCGTCCGGTAGGCTTAAGGTATCAAAAGTCAAAAAAGACATCTATGATGCGACATGGGACGGACTCAAACTCACAGTCCCATCTGCCGCAGACAATTATCCTGATTAATAGATTTCTATTAAGAGTATGTCTCTCTTAAGTGCTTAATCTTAAGGGATTTCTTGAATGACTCTAGAGAAGTATTCTGTCTCGGCCTGAACAAGACTGATCTTGTCTCCCCAGGCAGGAGAGTAAGGCAATTGTCGTCGAATTCCCCAAGGATTCCTTCAGCAAAAAGGCCGACATAGAATGCTGGATTGTCTGTTTCCAGTTTCAGTTCGAATCCATCCTTGACAGCTCTGGCTTTTGTCCTTATCTGGACCATTGGAAGATTGTATTTTTTCCATACACAGAAGAAATGCTCATTACGGAAGACAGTTCCGTCAATTTCCATGGCAAGAATCATGAAATTCGAATTTGGATTTGAAGTCAGCTTAGCAAGATCATACTTGCGCAGAGATTTTGCGGAATTCGCAGGAATCGAGGCTGAAATGGTGTCTTCAAATGAAATCTTGCCGGTAAGATCGCGCACTTGTACGGATACCACGGTCTTTTTGGATTCCAAAGAGTCATTTGTCATGAATATCTCAACCTGTTTCTTTTCGTCATCCTGTATTGCATTGACAATCGTTGGCGCATAGAAACGTTTGGCCATGTAATGCAGGAGCTTCCAGGACCCCTGGTAGTTCAGAGAAGCCCAGGAACATACAGGCCAGTTATCATTCAATTGCCAGTAGATTGTCCCCATGCAGTCGGGACGCAGGCGGCGCCAATGTTCAACTGCGATCTTTATTGCTATTCCCTGCATGACCTGGCTGAGATACACAAAGTTCTCAAAACCTTCTGGCAGACGGAAATAACGTGAGAACATTTCTATTATCTTTGAGTTTCCACCGAAGTTCCTCTGATGATGTTCCATGACAGGAGAGGTTACATTGAACTGGTCTTCCGGAGCATAGGTCCTGACCGTATCCATGGATGGGAACGACTGGTATCCGAATTCCGAGCAGAATCTCGGGAAGATCTTCAGGAAATTATCGAAGGATTTTCCCTGGTGCCAGACGCCCCAGTAATGCATGTCTCCACGCTTGTCGTTATGGAATGCGTCGGAATAGTCTCCAGGTCCGCCGCAGGGTGAGCTTGGCCAGAAGACCCGGTCGGGATCGAGTTCACGGACAGCATTGCCAAGGACGCCTTCGTTCAGGCGGTCATAGTCTACAAGATAGCAATCTCGTTTCTCCTTTGATTCCTTGAACCAGTTCAGGGCACCGAGATTCTCATTGTTTCCACACCAGAGCGCGATACAGGCATGGTCGCGAAGGCGTTTTACCTGATAATAGGCTTCCTGCCTCACAAGATCCAGGAATTTGGCATCTGCAGGATACATTGAACAGGCGAACATGAAATCCTGCCATATCATCAAGCCTTTTTCATCACAGAGCTCATAGAAGTAATCGTATTCATACTGACCTCCTCCCCAGACGCGAAGCATGTTCATGTTGACTTTCGCTGCACTGTCGAGAAGATATTCCATTGCCTCCTTGGTCTGCCGCTGGGGAAGGGCATCGCAGGGGATCCAGTCGGCTCCTTTTGCAAATATTTCGATTCCATTTACCCTGAAGAGCATTGAAAGGCCTATTTTGTCCTCGTTGCTGATAAGTTCAATCCTTCGGAGACCAAGTTTCTTTTTGATTTCGGATGATCCTACCTTCACGGAGAGATCATATAGGACTTGTTCACCGAATCCATTGGGCCACCAGAGCCTTGGATTCTTGACGGAAACGTCTCCGTCTATCTTGTTCAGTCCCGGCTTCAGTTCCACTGTTTTTATAAGTTCCTGGGCTCCAAGAATTATTTTCAAGGTTGTTTTTGCTCCATCAGGTGAAAAAACTTCGCAATTGACCTTTACTTCACATAATCCTTTTGAATGCTTTTGGTCGCAGTAGATATGCTCTATACGGGCATCCGGACAGGCTTCGAGATATATGTCACCATAGATTCCTGCCACCATGAGGCAGGGGCCCCAGTCCCAACCTGAATGGCACTGGACCTTGCGGATGAGATTCCTATGGGGGGATTGCACAGGATTATTGCCGTGAGGGATAGGATATTTCAGTTTTTTTGAGAACTCGATGGCTGCGTTTTCCGCGGAATGGAAAAGTATCTCGATGGAATTCTCCCCGGACTTAAGGAAATTCCTGGCCTCAAAACGGTATCTGAGAAACATATTTTCCGTGGTTCCTACCTGTTTGCCATTGATGCTGATGGTTGTAAGAGTATCGAGGCAATCGCAATTCAGGAATACGGACTTTTCCGAAAGAATTTCCTCCGGAACCATGAACTTCCTGCTGTATATCCAATCCTCGCGTCCAATCCACTGCAATGACAGTTCGTTGTCCGCCCAGTATGGATCCGGTATCTTCCCTGCATCCAGCAGGGCGCTGTGGGTGTCTCCCGGAACCTGGGCCGGGACAGTTTCCCTGTTCTTGACGCGGATGAGATTCCATTCCCCTGAAAGATTCAGCTTCTTCATCTAAAACTCCAATAATTTTATTGATTAACTATTGACAGGTAGGCTTCAAATAAGCCTGATACTGCCATTAAAATTATGCAATATTACTGTAAGAAATATGGATACACCTTGACAAAAAAGACAAATATTAGTACGATACCGCCATGACTCATAGGATATCAGCCAAGTTGCATTTTGCCGGAAAGGACGATTTCTGTCAGGTGAACGTCCACAACCTCGCATCCGGGTTCCCCCTCCATTCCCATGATTATGTGGAGATTGTGATAATTCTTGCAGGGCAGGCGGAGCATCGTATCAATGAGAAAGCATACAGTGTCACAAGCGGGGACGTCTATGTGCTTATGGGAAACCAGGAGCATGGGTTCCAGAATACGACCAGGGATTTCCGGGTATGCAATGTCATGTTCCGGCCGGAACTGTTCAATTTCCCTCTTGAAAAGCTCAAGACCATGCCTGGATACCAGGCATTGTTCCTTCTTGAACCGGAGAGGAGAAAGGAAAGCGAATTCAGGGGACTTCTAAGTCTGGACAGCGCAAACCTCAAGGAGGTACTTGAGAAAGTAAGGCGCCTCAGACATGAGATGGAAACACGTGAACCCGGATATGACAGTGCAATCCAGGCATACCTGCTCGATATCATTGTTTTCCTGTCAAGGATTTATTCCAGTTCTTCGGTAAATTCCACGGTTGGACTTCTGCGTTTCAGCGAAGCGATTGCATGGATGGAGGAGAACTATGCGAGACATTCCGCGATTGCGGATCTCGCAAAACGGGCGGCCCTGTCGGAAAGACATTTCCTGAGGATGTTCCGCAAGACCTTCAAAACCAGTCCGTTGGAACATCTAATCAGTCTCAGAATCCGGCATGCCTGCGAACTTCTGAAATCAGGAAAATTCAACATAACGGAAATTGCGTATGCCAGCGGATTCAACGACAGCAATTATTTTTCGAGGCAGTTTCGCAGGATGATGGGAGTCTCTCCGAGGAGATTCAGAAAAAGCAGTAAGCAGTGATTTAGATGAGAAGCTATTTCTGGTTCGAATCAAAATCAATAACTGTGTCAGCAGAATCCCATATTATGTAGTAGAAATCATCAGGAAGAGTAACCGATTCCTCGGGCAGTTTGTTTGGGAGATTCGACTCGTGGAAATATAGTCTTCCTGTAACAGTTATACTCTTTCCGACGTTCTTAACAGCCAATTCAGCAATTTTCTTCTCGACTTCCTGAGGTTTTCCATCAGGACTCGGGAGAAGATATACCGAATTAAAATCTCCTCCCCTGAACAACATATATCCACAGGGACCCTTCACGATTTCCCCGGAGACGGTAACGGTTTTTCCAATTTTGGAACTGAAGTCATCGCTGTTGGATCTGCAGGATGGCAAGGAAAGAACGAGCAAAAGCAGTGAAATCGAGATCAAAATGAATTTTATTTTCATGCGCCACCTTCGGATTTATCAGGTTTTAATAAAGCATAATCACGGCTATATTTCAATCAAAATAAATGGATAGATGATGGACCACTCAATTACGGTGTCAGAAGGAATTTTTACTGCAGCAGGTTTCTTCGCCTTGTTAAATGTCATAATGATTGACATTGTCATGAGCGGGGACAATGCAATTGTCATAGGTCTTGCAACAAAAAATCTTCATGGTGCTCAGAGAAAAAAGGCAATTGTCGTCGGCATTGTCCTGGCTACAGTTCTAAGGATCATTTTCGCCTGTACTGCAGTAATGCTTCTGAAGATAGTGGGCCTCAAGTTCGCCGGAGGGCTTCTGCTTCTATATGTTGTCTGGAAATTCTATAAGGAACTGCGTACCGAAAAGAAAGATGAATGCGAAAAGGAAGAGAAGAACACATATGGTCTTGCCGCGGCAATATGGCTGATAGTACTCGCTGATGTATCCATGAGCCTGGATAATGTATTGGCTGTGGCTGGAGCCGCCAAGGACAATCTGCTGGTTCTTGGCATAGGTCTTGTCGTGTCAATCTTGCTGATGGCTGTCGCATCAAACTATATTGCAAACAAGATGGACAGGTATCCACAGATTCAATGGCTTGGACTTCTGATAATACTCTTTGTGGCGATAGAAATGCTTCTTGCAGGCAGCGACGAGCTTGAAAACAAGCTTTTCCATGTGAACATCCTTCCTTTCGCATCAATAGTGCTTGGAATCATCGGTCTTCAGTTGCATGCGAAATATGTCAAGCCGGCCAGTGAACAGAAAATTGCCGACTGGTGCTCGAAAAACTGGAGAGGGATCGCAATATTTGGCCTTTTCCTATCACTTTCAATGTGTTTCTTCGGAGACAAGATTCGTAATTTCTTCGTTACTCATCCCGCGGCCCTGTACTTTGTCCTTATCCTCTTCCTTCTTATCCTGATAGAAATAATTTCAACGATAAGATCAGGGAAAAGAAAAAGATCCGATGATAATGAAGATTCATAATCAGGAACAAGATCCGTTTTTTAAGTTCAACTCGGCATATGCCTGTAGCTGCCTTTCGGGAATATGGCAGGGACAAGCACTAGAAGAATGCACACGAACAGAATTGCGCAGCCATATAATAGGTACATAGTCTGGTAATGGGATATCTTCATTGATCCGATATGCCATTCCGGGGCCAGCATTCCGGAACCTAGGACGAGTGATGCCAGTAGGCGGGAACCTCCTATGCCGGCAGAAAAACAGCTTCCGCAGAACGCCATCGACATGGCCTTGTTGTTCGGAGAGGCAAGCTCCATCATTTCAGAAGAGATTGCAATTGATGAACATGCCGCAAAGAAACCATATACGGAAAGCAAAACTGTTATAAAAATCAGATTCATGACTGAATAAGTGCCTATGAGGAAGAGCAACAGATTCACAACTGCGAAGAAGAAATGAATGAACAGAAGCATCCGCTTGATTCCGATCCTGTCGATGATTTTTCCTGCGCTGAGGAATCCAAGTATTGTTCCGGTTAGAGCCAACGATGAAATTATGATGAGGATGTTGTCGGAGACTTGAAGATATTTTTTAAGATATATGAACGTCAAGGGAAGAGTTGAATACGCTGCAAGATACAGGCAGCAGATATATACTGAAAATCCGGCAAGGGGCCTGTTGGAAATTGCCTCGGTTATTCCTTCAGCTAAAGGAATGTTCTCTTTCTTCTGGTGTCCATCTGGAATTTTGCCGATATAATAAACCCTGCCAAGAAGTCCTAGGCCTGAGATGACAATTATTATCTGAAGCATCCAGATTTCTGGGTTTTTACCTATGATCAGTCCGCAAACAAAGAAGAAGGCTACGGCGAAGGTCTGCCAGCTGAAACGCATGATTCCAAAGAACTGGCTTCGATCCTCCTTGAGCAGTATTCCATCGAGAAGAGGGAACCAGGCCGCCGCATATGCTGTCATACATATTGAGAAGATTATTATTGAGAAAAGAAGCACTTCCTTGGTCCATGTCCCGAACCATGGAGAGGCGGAAAGCAGCATGATCATGAAAGTGGCTACCAGGGTGAATCGCATAATCGACTTTCTATATCCAATTCGGCCTGAAAGGTAGGCGGCAGGGACCAGAAGGAGGAAACTTGCTATTCCCTGGGTAGAAGTCGTAACCATCGAAAGCATGTCTCCGGCTCCAAGGATTGTCGCGAAAAGGATTATTATGGCACTATCCTGGATCATGACTGAAGACAGGGATCCGTAGCAGGCGGAGATGATAGCATCAAGTTTTGCTTTTTTTCTTTGGTCGGGCGTCAGATATTCCGCTGGTTCCATTACATCTTTCCTGTCATGGGATCCTGGAAATGGACTAAGTTTTTCCGAAGAGAACTTTACTGAAGACAACTAAGTACCTTTCCGGGAGAAAAACTGGAGCCAATGATCGGATTTGAACCGATGACCTGCTCATTACGAATGAGCTGCTCTACCAACTGAGCTACATTGGCGCCGGGACGTAATTATAATTCAAAAAGACATTTAGTAAAGAGGAAATCTTAAAATCACCGAGGCAATTCATTTTATGAAGATATTTAATCTTTGATGGAGCTAATGGAAGTAAGGGCAGATTCGACTGTCTGGCGCCATTTCTCCATATCATTTTCAGAAAGTTCCGGGGGTATCTTAATGGGATCTCCAAGTATCAGAGTAACTTTTGCCCACGGCTTTGGAATTTGGAACCTGTCCCAGCTGTTGATTTCCCAATATGACGAATAATTGACGGATACGGGGAGAACCGGGTATCCTGTCATGCTTGCAAGGGCAATAGGACCTTTGCTCATCTTGTAGCGAGGACCACGTGGGCCGTCAGGAGTAATGCTGACATTGCATTTTTCATTTAGAACCTCAAGGGCGTCGGTGAAAGCTGCAAATCCCTTTTTCGAGCTTGAACCTCGTACGCATTTTATACCGAAAAGGCCACAGATGTCGGTGACATATTGTCCGTCGCGTGATGAGCTTACCATTGCAACAGTCTTTTTTCTGATAGGTTTTGTGAACATCGCAGGAAAGAAGAGGAGTCTGTTATGCCAAGTTACAGTTATGAACGGGAATTTGTCCGGATCAATACATCTATTCGGATCAATAACCTCGGTCCTCATGCAGACCTTCATGAGTTTTATCATGGAGACAGGAAAGAAGAAAAGGAAGGTTGGGAGCTTCTTTATGTTTCTGAATTTTTTCTTGAAATAATTGAACATTGAATTTTACCGATGAAAACACTATACTTTAGCAAAAATAATATTAATGCAAAGATGATTATCCATGAACTTTCTATCTGAAAAGGAAATAATAGACCGCATCAATGTACTGCGCAAGCAGAAGAATGCGATTATCATTACTCATAACTACCAGCTTGGGGAGGTACAGGACATAGCCGACTTCACTGGAGATTCCCTGGAACTCAGTATGAAAGCAGCAGATACGAAAGCGGATATCATCGTTTTCTGCGGTGTGAAGTTCATGGCTGAAACGGCAGCAATACTTTCTCCGGAAAAGACAGTGCTCCTTCCCGTGATGGAATCAGGTTGTCCCATGGCTGATATGGCTGATGCAGAAGATCTTGTGAAAATGAAAAAGGAGCATCCGGATGCTCTTGTAGTGACTTATGTGAACAGTTCGGCCGAGGTGAAGGCTTTGACAGATGTATGTGTGACTTCAGCGAACGCTTTGAAGATAGTTACGGCTCTTCCGGCAGACAAGGAGATAATATTCGTTCCTGACAGGAACCTCGGAGCTTATGTGCAGAGGAAGACTGGGCGTAAAATGATATTGTGGCCGGGATTCTGCCCGACCCATATGCGGATAACACCCCAGGCGATTATCCAGAAGAAACAGGAATTTCCAGATGCCAAGGTAATGATACATCCCGAGTCCAGATTGGATGTGATAGACCTTGCTGATGAAGTGCTTAGTACCGGTGGCATGTGCAAGTTTGCGAAACAGACTGAAGCCAAAAAGATAATCGTGGCCACTGAACTTGGTCTGATTTACAGGTTACGGAAGGAAAATCCAGACAAGATGTTCATACCGGTGACCGAGCAGGCAGTATGTCCCAACATGAAGCTGCACAGGATTGAGAATGTGCTTGAGGCATTGGAAAAGATGAAGCACAAAATTTCTGTTCCTGAGAATATCCGGGTGCCTGCCGAAAAGTCGATAAGAAAAATGCTTGAAATGTCAAAATAGAGGTGCCCTAAAATGGCTTCATTTAAGGGCATTGCATACGGAATGGGCGTTTTTCTTGTTTCTACACTGTTTTTCTACAGTTTGAATTCAGGCATCAGTTGTACCAATGACGGAAGCCATTTTGCACTTGTCAATTCGATGGTTGAGGATCATTCCTTCAAGATAGGCAGGAATGTAGCTTATTCCATGCATGACAGCGCAATTTACAAAGGGGAATATTATTCCGACAGAAGTCCTGGCTGGCCATTGTTCCTATATGGTTTCTATTGGATGACTTTGCCAATTAAGCCATTTCTAATGGACATAAGGACTGACGATTATCTTGAAGGGAAAACGCAGTCGGGGGACTTACGCAGAATATCGTTACTCATGCTGGCTCCTGCAGCGGTAACCGCTTTTCTCTTGCTGTCAATATTCTTTTTTCTTCGCAGTTTTGAATACAATGTGGTGATTTCATCAGTTACAGCATTTCTGCTTGTCATGGGAACTATATCCATGAGATATGGAACGGTCCTATATTCCCATTCACTTATGTGTTTACTGGTGCTGGCTTCAAACTATTTCCTGATAAAATATGCAAAGGGGCAAAACTTATGGCACCTTGGAATAGGAATATTCTTTCTTTCATACTCGCTTATAACTGAGCACATATCGTTATTCCTATGCCTGCCGATAGGTATATATCTGCTGGTAAGATGCCGGTCCTTTATTTTTAAAATGCGACCAATGATTATTCTAATTGCCAGTGGACTTATACCACTGCTTTTCTTTTTCTGGTATAACTATCATAATTTCGGACATCCTCTGTCAATAGCCCAATCACATCAAGTGATGTATTCTTTCTACAAGGATATCTCGAAGACCTTTTTTGGGTCTGATCCTGTTGAGAACTTCAAGAGGCTTCTTATCGGGACGACTTATTTTGGTGACAGGTTCTATTCATTGCTATACTTCTCTCCATTTTTGATAGTCATATTTTCCCTTTTAATCTTTCGTCCCTGCAGGACTTTATGGCCTGAAACTATGCTGTTATCTTCAGAATTCATCATAACTCTTTTGGCTGTAAGTTGTTATTCGCTTCCTACTGGTGGAAATGATATGGACTACAGGCATATGCTTTTTGCAGTCCCTCTCCTTGCTCCTTTGCTTGCGGAATCTCTTGTAAGGATCAGGGACAAGCTTGTACTGCTGGATAGAAGGCTTTATATGACAGCTCTGATAATTTATCTGTTTATATGTGCTATTGCAATTGATGCGCAGTTCAACCATATAAGAACTGTTTTCCAGGAGGAACTGCCCTCGGTTTTTTGCAATGTGAAACCTGCATTAACCAATTGTACCTTGTTGCTGCTGTTGGGATTGGCATATCTGGGAATTCTGCTGGCGGTTGCGAATTATATCAAGGTGGTTAAGAATAAAGACTGCAAGGTCTGATATTGCCGGATATTATCTCTGCTAATTTAAATAAGTCTTAGTTTTCTAATGAGTTTTTCGGCAGATGGCCAGTTTTTTATCAATTCCGAGCCTTTCCCTGGATGATAATCCTTAAAGTCAAAGCCTGGACAAACCACAGTTGAAAACAAACTCCATGACTTTCTTTCCTTGAGGACTGTAGCCTGCCAAGTTCCTGCAGGAATGATACTTTGGAGTATCTGTTTTTTTCTTAAATTTGGACCTAAAATGCGCTCCTCCCAGCGTCCGTCCGGAAAGAGAAGGATCTGTATTGCCGGCGAACCACAGTGGTAGAACCATATCTCATCGGAGCTAAGCTTGTGCCAGTATGATCTAGTACTGTCATCTAAAAGATAATAAATACATGTACCTGAAGAACGCTTTCCCCTATTCGAAACTGTCTGTGACCTGTAAGTTTCAGAAAAGAAACCTCCTTCTACTGGAAGTGCCTTGAGCTTAAGGAATTTTATGATTCCAGATGAGTTCATGTCAGTCAAATATAAATTGGCAAATTATGTACAACTTTGATTGTAAATGTTATTGTTAATATATATCTTATTTAAGGTGTCGCGAGCAGTAATTCCCATGGTTATGTCAAAATATGAATAATTTATGTAACATCTTTATTATCAGATATATAATCCTCTGGGTCACACCATCCTTTCCCTGATATTTCCCTGTTATTGAATATAATATTATTTTTTGATTGTTTAATAATAGGATAGGTATCGTCGGTAAAAATTGAGGGTTTCAATCTTTGGAGGGGTTTTTGTAGTGATAAGGAAAAGCAATATCAGCCAACCTCAACCGAAAAAAGATGATTTACAATTCCAGAGGGTTTTTGAGGAAGCCGGAGATGCCATATTCATATATGACATCAAGGGCAGTAAGATACTCGCCGTAAATAACATGGCCTGCAAGCAGCTTGGTTATGATAAAGAGAAGCTGCTTTCCATGGAACCAAATCAAATTGACACACCTGAGCAACGCATCAACCAGCCGGAGAGAATATGCAAGGTTCTCAAGAATGGTTATGAATCCTTTGAAACGATGCATCTCCGCAAGGACGGTACGTCGTTTCCTGTAGATGTGACGATGCAGTTAATTACCTGGGATGGCAAGCCAGCCATTTTGAGCCTATGCCGTGACATCACCCGCAAGAAGAGGGCGGAGAACGCCCTTCTCAGCGCCGTTCTCGAATGGCAGACCACGTTTGATGCCGTAAGAGATGCTATTTTCCTTCTCAGCTCTGAATTCAAAATCCTCCGATGCAACAAGGTGGCCAGTGACATGTTCAAGTCACATTCCGGCAAGATGATAGGTAAATCATGCTGGGAGGTTGTTCATGGTACCAAGGAGCCAATACCCGATTGTCCGGTCGTCCGCATGATGAAGACAAAAAAGCGGGAAATTTCCATAATCAGTTCTGGAGAACAATGGCTTGAAGTGACTGCAGATCCGATTCTCGATGAGGAAGGGGGTATTTGCGGGGTAGTCCACATAATTTCAGACATCACCAGCAGGATAAAAATGGAAGAAGCCCTGCGGAACAAAGAAGAAAGATTCAGGAACATTTTCGATAACATGGGCAGTTGTGCGGCAGTCTATGAGGCTGTAAATGACGGGGAAGACTTCATTATAAGGGACTTCAACAAGACCGCAGAAAAGAAGGAAAAGGTAACGAAAGAGAAAATAGTTGGGAAATCTGTCCTTAAAATGTTTCCCGGAGTCAAGGAATTCGGATTATTCGATGTTTTCAGGAAAGTTTGGAAGACCGGCAAGCCTGCATACCATCCTGTGACCTTATACGTGGACAACCGGATTTCAGGATGGAAGGAAAATTATGTGTACAAGCTTCCATCAGGAGAGATAATTGCGATTTATGATGATGTTACCGAGCGCAAGAAGGTAGAAAAGGAACTTGAGGATTCATATGACAGGCTCAAATCCATACTCGAAGGAGCGGCTGAAGGGATACTTATAGCTGATATTAAGACTAAAAAGATAAAATATTCAAATCCTGCAATCTGCAGGATGCTTGGCTACACTACCGAAGAACTGGCGCAAGCATCTATCCAGAAAATTCATCCTAAGACCGACTGGCAGCGCGTCCTTGCTGAATTTGAGGCCCAGGTTAGAGGTGAAAAAATGTTAGCTCCGAACATCCCATGCCTTTGCAAGGACGGAAAAATCATTTATGTGGATGTGAATGGAAAGAAGCTGATTCTTGAGGGAGTTGAATGCAATGTAGGTTTCTTCCGGGATATCACTGAGAGGAAACGTTTCGAGTATATGTTGCTTGAGAGTAAGGCCCTGTATCAGGATATCCTGGCAAACCAATCTGCAGGTATCTACAGGATCAGGGTTAAGAAACAAGGGAAATGGTCCTCGATAGACAATCCTCCTTATGCATATGAATTCATGAATGACCGCTACTGTGAACTGACTGGCACCAGAAGGGAGGAACATCTCAAGGATCCATCTCTGACAATGAAGATGATCCATCCTGATGACCTGGATGATTGGGTAGCCAGAAATGAATATTCTGATAAAACCCTGAAGCCATTCATATGGGAAGGGCGTCTGATAATTAAAGGTAACATCAGGTGGATGCACTATGAGTCGCGACCAAGAGAGCTTCCAAACAGTGATCGGGTCTGGACAGGATTCCTTCTGGATATTTCCGAAAGGAAAATGGTCGAAGAAGGACTCAATCAGTCACTGTCCCTGCTTAACGCTACAATCGAATCGACGACCGATGGGATACTTGTTGTTGACCTGAATGGTAAAATCAGCTTTTCAAACACTAAATTCTCGGAGATGTGGAAGATACCGGACGAGATCATGGCACGGGCTGAAGACGAAAGAGCCATGAACTACGTGTTGGAACAGATTGTGAACCCAGTAGGATTCGTGGAAAAGGTGAAATATCTATATTCCCATCCGGAAGAAGACAGTTTCGATGAAATAACCTTCAAGGATGGCAGGATATTCGAAAGATATTCCCACCCTCAGAGGATCAACGGGATTCCTGTCGGACGTGTATGGAGTTTCAGGGATATTACAGAAAAGAGGAAAGTATTGGAATCACTTGCAAAAAGTGAGAGCCAATACAAGTCTCTTGTTGAGACGACGAATACAGGTTATGTGATTGTTGATGAAAAAGGGAAGGTCGTTGATGCCAATAAGGAATACGTCCGCCTGACAGGGAACCGTGATTTGAAGGATATAATTGGTAGGAGTGTTACGGAATGGACGGCTCCTCATGAGAAGGACAAAAACTCAAAGGCTGTTGAAAAATGCGTGAAAGACGGACTGATAAGGAACTTTGAGATAGACTATGTTGATTCTTCCGAAAGAATAACCCCAATTGAGATTAACGCCACAGTACTGAACACTCCTGAAGGCATTAGGATTCTCACCCTTTGCCGGGACATCACCGAACGTAAAAAGGCGGAAGATGAATTACGCAGGAATGAAGGCATAATACAGAACATAAGCAACAACTTGGCTTCCGGAATGATATATCAGGTCATCAGGAGGGAGGATGGAACCAGGAAATTTACATATCTAAGCAATGCTGTGGAGAAATTTTATGGTGTGACAACCAGACAAGTGATGGAGAATCCTGGTCTTATCTACGGCAAAGTGCATCCTGATGACAAAGATCGTGTCTACAGGGAGGAAGAGGAAGCATACAGAAAGAAAACTGTCTTCAAGACCGAAGCCAGGATGTTCAATCCAGCCGGTGATATCCGATGGTCCTGCTTTGTTTCCACCCCCAGGATGCTTGAAGATGGAACTACGTGTTGGGACGGTGTGGAATTTGATATTACCGAGCACAAGAAAGCTGAGATGGAGCTTCAAAAGCACAAGGAGCACCTTGAGGAATTGGTGAAGACAAGGGCTGCAGAACTTGTTGAAAGCGAGAAGAAGTATCGCGAACTTGTGGAAAACACAAACAGTATCATTCTCAGGATGGATACTGTCGGGAAAGTGACTTTCATAAACGAGTTCGCCCAGTCTTTCTTCGGATTCAAGGATAAGGAGATACGAGGAAAGAACGTGGTGGGAACGATTGTTCCAACAAAAGATACGAATGGTGCCGATCTTAGGGAAATGATATTTGAAATAGGAAGAGATCCGGAGAAGTATAGGAATAATACCAACGAGAATATGCGCAAGGATGGTTCGCGCGTATGGATAGCCTGGACAAACAAACCCATATTCGACAAGGAAGGCAAGGTTATCGAAGTACTTTGCGTCGGAAATGACATAACTGAGTTGATCAAGGCCGAAAAGGAACTGGAGAGATACCGTGGCAGACTCGAGGAGATTGTCGAGGAACGCACTAATGAGCTTCTCAAGAGCGAATCAAGATTCCAGAAGATAGTCGATCAGTCTCCGATGTCCATGGCTATAGTGAGAATGGATGGGGTCATTGAATATATTAACAATAAATCAGTCGAAACTTTCGGATATGAGCTCAGGGATATACCTAATATGGACCGCTGGTGGATGCAGGCTTATCCTGATAAGAAGTATCGTGAAGAAGTGATTTCAACCTGGACTGAACTAGTCAATGAGGCAATCAAGGACAACCATGAGATCAGGGGAAGGGAATATCTTGTAACCTGTAAAAATGGCAGCAGGAAGACAGTGTATATATTCGGAGTTCCTATTTCCGAGAGGATATTTGTCATGTTTGATGACATTACTGAACGTAAAAGGACAGAACAGGCTCTGAAGGAAAGCGAAGAAAGATTCCGCACTCTCTTTGAGAATTCCAAGGACGCCCTTATGACTTTGGCTCCTCCATCATGGAAGTTTACTTCAGCCAACCCGACAATTGCAGGAATGTTCGGTGTAAGCGGAGTTGACGAGTTCATCCGCCATGCTCCATGGGAACTTTCACCTGAATATCAACCCGACGGACAACTCTCGGTTGACAAGGCAAAGGAAATGATCAAAATAGCGATGGAGAAAGGATATAATTTCTTCGAATGGAGGCATAAGAGGCTTAATGGCGAAGAATTTCCTGCAACAGTTCTCCTTTCCAGGGTGAAGATAAAGGATGAATATATCCTCCAGGCGACTGTACGCGACATCTCCGCCCAGAAAAAGACCGAGGAAGAACGTGAAAAACTTGAAGAAAGACTGCGTCATTCCGAGAAAATGGAGGCGATAGGACAGCTTGCAGGTGGGATAGCCCATGATTTCAATAATCAGCTCATGGGGATAATGGGATGTGCAGAGATGCTTTACAACCGAATTGACGATGTGAATCTCAGGAATGACATTGAGGATATACTCAGGGCTTCACGAAGAGCGTCGGATCTTACCAGAGACCTGCTGGCTTTCTCAAGGAAAGGCAAATTTTTGACAATTCCAGTTAACGTCCACAAGGTCATCGAAGAGGTGATAAGCGTTCTTGAACACAGTTTGGACAAGAAAATTGAGATCAAGAGGATACTGAAGGCAAGTCCTGCTGTGATAATGGGGGATCCTACACAGCTTCAGAATGCATTCCTCAACATGGCGATAAACGCCAGGGATGCCCTTCCTTCCGGAGGAGAAATAACATTCACAACAGAAAATGTTCCGATGGAGAAGGTGTTCCACAAGAACGAACAAAAGAAAGCATTGAGGAGCCGTTACCTGAAGATATGCGTTATCGACAATGGCATTGGAATTGACCAGGAGACCGTCAAACACATATTTGAACCGTTCTTTACAACCAAGGGGCCTGACAAGGGAACTGGGATGGGGCTGGCTTCTGTATATGGTACTGTAACCAGCCATAATGGAGTTATAACTGTGGACAGTAAACCAGGAAAAGGGTCATTGTTCTCGATGTATTTCCCCCTTATGGAAGATGTATTGCAGAAGGATGATGCCAAGATTGAAAATGCCAGAAAGAGAAAAGGTGTCAGGATATTACTGGTCGACGATGAGGAAATTGTCAGAAACATGGTCGGCAATATGCTGAGATCCTTTGGACACAAGGTTGTCACCTGCAACAATGGGCATGAAGCGGTCGAATACTACCGGCAGCATTGGAAGAAGACAGATCTTGTCATACTTGACATGATCATGCCGAAGATGAACGGAAAGGATGCTTTCTTCGAGATGCACAATGTAAATCCCAATATCAAATCTCTGCTAATATCCGGTTTCAGCATTGATGGAGAAGCACAAGGGCTTTTAGACGGCGGCATGAAGGCTTTCCTTCAGAAGCCATTTAACATGAGGGAATTATCGCAGACCATAGAAAGCATCATCGGAGAAGACGCTTAATGATGGGGGAATATATGAGAATTTGTTGCTTTATGGATTGAGGTTCAAAAGATGTAGAGTTGCCCGTCACGGGCAAGATTCTTCGCCGGGACGGCGAACCCTACATCAGTACTGAGGAAAAAATCTTCCATCATCATGCAGAGGAACAATTGTGAATTTTTAGATGTACCATAAATTTGAAGAAGGATCTAAATGAATAATAGAGATCCAGATATATATAAATGGGTTCCTGCCGGTTATGTTCTTTTGTTCCTGCTTCTTGCAGCTGGAATCGGAGTCGTAGGATATTTTTACCTCAAGAGCCAGATAATTGGAGCTAAAACTGCTGCTGAAAAGGAAATTTCGAGCATTTCAAAGCTAAAGACGGAACAGATATCCCACTGGTATCAGGAGCACCTTGATCATGCGAGATTTTTTACCAACTTAAAATGGCTTGCCAGCAATCTTATAAAGCTTGAAGCTGAAAACCCGGATTCCTCAGATAAAAATGAAATGATGCAATTCGTTGATGCAATAAGGGATCAGCTGTCCCATAGCAGAACTCTTATTTTCAACTCCAAGGGTAAACTCCTGTTTTCCTCTCCAAGAGATGAATTTTGGCTTGGAGATCTCGCGCAGGGAAATTTGGAAAAAGTACTGGTATCCCATGAAATGATTGTAACTGATCTGCATGTGAGCAAGGTCAAGAAAGATTTTATCAATATGGACATATTCGTTCCCATATGCGTCGAGGAAGGTGGCAAAAAGAGATTGGCCGGTATAGTCATGATGGAGATAGATCCGAGTGAATTTCTTTATCCGCTGATCCAGACCTGGCCGACCCCGAGTGCTACGGCTGAGACCCTTTTGGTAGCCAGGGACGGGGATTATGTTGTCTTCATCAATGAATTACGGCATATGAAAGATACTGCTCTTAAACTGCGTTTACCCATCGATCATAAAAGCAAGCTACCTGCTGCGATGGCCATTAAGGGGAAGGAAGGAATTGTGGAAGGGCTTGATTACAGGAATGTTCCAGTTATTGCGGACATAAGAAAAGTGCCTAATACCTGTTGGCATATTGTTTCCAAGGTAGACAAGGATGAGATATATGATCCAATCAGGAAGCAGGCAGTTATAACCTTGGCATTGATAATTGTTTTGATTTTCAGTACTGCTCTCGGAGTGAACCTGTTGTGGAAGAAACGGGATAATGAACTTCTCAAGGAATCACGAGATGAACTTGAAATGAAGGTAAAAGAAAGGACTGCCGCCCTTGAAAACTCCTTGCAGGAGATCAGGGATCTATACAACAATGCCCCCTGTGGATATCATTCACTCGACAAGGATGGCAGGTTTGTAATGGTAAACGATACGGAACTCGGTTGGCTTGGATATTCAAGGGAAGAGCTTATTGGCAGGAAAGTTGAGGATATTTTTACGGAAAAGAGCCGTAAAATCTTTCAGCGGGAATTTCCACGCTTCAAGGAGAAGGGAGCCGTGAACGATATTGATTTTGAAATGATCCGCAAGGATGGTTCCATTATTCCGATAATTCTAAATGCCACGGCAATAAAAGATTCTGAAGGGGCATATCTGATGAGCAGATCCACTGTAATTGACATCACTGAGCGAAGGAATACGGAAAAGGAGCTTGAAAAACTCAATAGGAACCTGAAACAAAGGACAATCGAGCTCGAGACGGTCAACAAGGAACTTGAGGCCTTCTCATATTCTGTTTCCCATGATTTGAAGGCACCATTGAGGTCTGTTGACGGTTTTGCCAAGATGCTGGAGGAGGACTATGCTGGAAAACTGGATGATGAAGGAAAACGCCTTCTCAATGTTATTCGTGAAAGTGCGAAGGACATGGGGCAGCTGATAAGTGATCTTCTTGAGTTTTCCCGCATGAGCCGCAGGGAAATTCACAAGACGGAGATAGATATGGAGGATCTTATAAGGGAAATTTACTCTCAGTTGACGGGTGGACTGGATAAAAGGATTATCAAGATTGAAATAGATTCTCTCCCTAAGACATTTGGTGATACTGCTATGATACGTGAAGTCGTGTCAAATCTTCTCTCAAATGCCATTAAGTTCACTGGAACGAGGAAAGAGGCAATGATCAAAGTTAAAGGGGGTATCGGGGAGGGGGAAGTGATTTATTCCTTCAAGGACAACGGTGTGGGGTTCAACATGGAATACAAGGAAAAGCTGTTCTGCGTATTCCAGAGGTTGCACACCGTTACGGAATTTGAAGGAACAGGCATTGGACTCGCCCTTGTTCAGAGGATCGTCCAACGTCATGGAGGAAGGGTATGGGCTGAAGGGAAGTTAGGTGAAGGAGCTGAATTCAGTTTTTCACTCCCGATCATTGAAAAGAAGTAGAAAATATGATATATTATTTACGAATTGGCTGAAAAAGAGTACCTCTCAAATTTCAGAGGAACCCTTAAAATCGTCAAGAGTAAATGACCAATGCTGCAAGTATTGCAGCGAAGGGGGGTTTTATGTCGCAGAATGTTGTCGAAATTCTGCTGGTTGAGGATAATCCTCGCGATGTGGAAATGACCTTGAGGGCGCTGAAGAAGCGCAATCTTGCCAACAAGGTGCATGTTGTCAATGACGGAGCAGAGGCTCTTGACTTTATCTTTTCAAACGGCAAATACCAGGGGAGGGATCTGGCTAACGGGCCCAAGGTGATCCTTCTTGATCTCAAGCTTCCCAAAATCGGAGGTCTTGAGGTGCTGAAAAGAATAAAGGCAGAAGAGAAGACAAAGGTTATACCGGTTGTGGTGCTTACTTCATCCCAGGAGGAAAAAGATCTTGTTGAAAGCTACAAGCTCGGTGTAAACAGCTACATCAGCAAACCGGTTGACTTTGACAAGTTCCTTGACTCTGTAGGTGAACTCGGTCTGTACTGGCTTTTGATCAACAAACCTCCGATATGATCTGAACCCCTAATGATTGCTTGCTAATGGAGAATAACTCAAAAAAAACATGTCCTCCTGAAAATAAGCATATCCGGGTGCTTGTCGTTGAAGATTCCCAGAATGACGCAGACCTTGCCATAAGGGAACTTAAACGAGGCGGTTTTGAGCCAAAGTGGATACGCGTAGAGTCGGCATCCGGAATGGAGGAGGCCCTCTCCTCGGAAAAATGGGATATTGTGATCTCCGATTTTAAGATGCCACATTTCACCGGAACCGAGGCCCTCAGCATCCTGCAAAGAAGGAATCTTGACATTCCTTTCATAATAGTTTCTGGAACAATAGGGGAGGAGACGGCAGTTTCCTCCATGAAGGCTGGAGCCAGCGACTACATCATGAAGGACAACATGGCCAGACTTTCTTCCGCAGTGGAGAGGGAACTTCGTGAAATGGAGGTCAGGAAGTCAAGGAGAAAAGCCGATGAACAGCTTAGGATTTCTAACGAATGGCTTAAACTCGCACTGAATGCGGCTAAAAGCGGAATATGGGACTGGGATATTGCAACTGGCAAATTGTATTGGTCGGAAGAATTCAAGATTCTTTTCGAGCTGCCCGAGGACACGGAAGCCTCATTTGAATCCTGGAAGAAGATACTTCATCCTGAGGATATTGAGTCGGCAATGGATAGGATAAACCAGGCGATTGATGAAAAGATAACCCTTGAAAATGAGTTTAGGATCATATTACCCAGTGGAAAGATCAAATGGGTAGGAGCCCTTGGAGATACAACCTATGACAAGTCTGGAAAACCTCTGAGGATGTCAGGAATATGCATGGACATCACCGAAAGGAAGAAAGCCGAGGAAAAACTCAGGAAGTCGATAGATGAGATCAAGGATCTGTATAACAATGCTCCCTGCGGATATCATTCCCTGGACAAGGACGGAATGATAATACAGATGAATGATACTGAGCTTAAATGGCTCGGTTATTCCAGGGAGGAGATTATTGGTAAGAAGAAGTTCACCTATCTGATTCCAATGGAGGATGTAAATGTATTCAACAGCACCTTTCCTGAACTCAAGAAGAGGGGGTATCTCAATGACATCGAAGGTTTCATGGTTCGCAAGGACGGATCGAAATTCCCAGTCCTGATAAATGCTTCCGTCATTAAAGATGAAAAAGGTAATTTCATATGCAGCCGTTCATCAGTTTTCGACATCAGTGACAGAAAGATCGTTGAACAGTCCATCCGCGAGAAGGAATATTTGCTGTCCGAATCCCAGCGCATAGCCCACGTGGGAACTTGGAGTTTGCAGATAGGGGAGGAGGATAAGATAAAATGGACCGATGAGACATACCGCATTTATGGAGTTGACCAGACAAAATTCATACCAACTGTAGAGAATCTGATCAATCTTATACATCCTGAAGACAGGTCTTCCATGCAAGAATGGATACGGGCATGTATTGCAAACGAGCATCCGTCTGAACTTGAGTTCCGTATAATTCTTCCTGATGGAAAGATCCGGATCCTGAGTGGCCGTGGCGATATACAGGTTGATTCCCATGGTTCTTCCAAGCGGATCATGGGGACAGTCCAGAACATCACTGAACGCAAAGAGGCTGAAAAATTGTTAAGGGAAACGAATGAGTTCAATGAATCCCTTATCAATACAATTCCCTTTGGTCTTGGAATAGTTGATATGGACGGGAACATACTTTTCACGAATCCTCTCATGGAGAAAGTACTTGGAAAGAATGTCATTGGTGAAAAATGCTGGAATGTTTACAAGGACAGCAAGAAACAGTGCGTGGGATGTCCATTGAAAAAACAGATTGGGACGGGTGAAACGAGAAAGATAGAAGTTTCAGGAGTGCTTGGTGGAAGGATTTTTGAGATTACGCATACTGGAATGTACTATCATGGAATGAGGGCAGTCCTGGAAGTATTCAATGACATCACGGAACGTGTTCAACTGGAAGAACGTCTGAGGCAGTCTGAAAAGATGGAGGCCATAGGACAGCTTGCCGGTGGTATCGCCCACGATTTCAACAACCAACTCGCAGGTATAATGGGATATGCTGAAATGATTGCAGAACGTCTTGATGATAAATTACTTAGGGAATATGCTGAAAACATACTCAGGACTACCAAGAGAGCTTCCGATCTGACCAGGGATCTTTTGGCATTTTCACGCAAGGGAAAGATGCTTTCAGTCCCGGTCAACATGCACAAGACCATTGAGGAAGTTGTTTCCATCCTCGAACATAGTATAGACAAAAAGATAGAGATTAAGAGGGTTTTCAAGGCTAATCCGGCAACTGTGATGGGGGATCCTTCGCAACTCCTTAATACCCTGCTTAACATTGCAATCAATGCGCGGGATGCCATGCCGGACGGGGGTGAACTTACTTTCACTACTGAAAACATAAAAATTAAAGATAGTCCGTTGAAGATAGATGAGGATCTGAAAATCTCGAATTGCCTTAAGATTTCTATTTCTGATAAAGGCATTGGAATGGATGAAGATACTCTCAAACATATATTCGAACCGTTTTTTACTACGAAGGAGGTCGGCAAAGGTACAGGGATGGGGCTTGCATCAGTATATGGAACTGTGCATAACCATCATGGAGTGATCAAAGTAGACAGCAAACGTGGAGAGGGATCTGTATTTTATCTGTATTTTCCGATTATTGAGGACAAGAAGGAATTCGAAGTCAAGACATCAACTAAAATGCCTGAAGTAATGGAAGCGACCATCATGCTTATCGAGGACGAGGAGATCATCAGCAGCATGCTTGTGAAAGTCCTGAGCAAGTTTGGGCATAGGATCATAGTCTGCAATAATGGACTTGAAGCGGCTGAAATGTATAAGAAAACGTGGAAGGACATTGATGTTGTGATACTTGACATTATCATGCCGAAGATGAACGGCAAGGAGACATTCGTAGCTTTGAAGAAGATCAATCCTGATGTGAAGGTTATTGTATCTTCAGGATTCAGCATTGACGGACAGGCCCAGGAGATATTGGATATGGGAGCTAAGGAGTTTGTCCAGAAGCCGTTCAATATAAAAGAGTTATTAAAGGCAATTCAAAATACTTTTAAAGGGAAAGATTGATCTGGAGAAAACTGGAGGCGTGGACCGGATTGACGCTTCGCTGCCACTCCACCGGGAGTGGCCTGTTCGGCTTAAAGGCCTTGACACGACGCTTCGCTGCCATGCCAAGGGCATGGCCGGTCTCGGCTTGAAGCCTCAGTTCGAACCAACCGGTTCTTATCCGGGAATGAAAGACAGGAGGGAAAACTGGAGGCGTGGACCGGATTCGAACCGGTGAATAAAGGTTTTGCAGACCTCTGCCTTACCACTTGGCTACCACGCCATTTCAATGAAGTCGGTTAAAATAACACCGTCATCCTTTTTTTCCACCAAGTCTTAAAAGAATATGGGCAAATTGTAATTAAAGATGGATGAATTACAGTCTTTATGAGGAACAAATTATGAAGGGAGGAAACAATGAAGATATCTCGATATAAAGGTTGGATTGTATTAAATCTTCTTGCATTTGCAATCTTCTTTTCAGGATGTCAAAGTCCACAGGGGTTCTCCAGCAAGAATTCAACACAAGTAGATTTAGCAAAAAAGAATTATAAGGTAGTCAAGGCAAATGCCATTGGGAAAAGCTATGGTTTTTGGTTTCTTGGCATTATCCCCTTTGCCACAACAAGTTATACAGAGGCAATATCAGATTTATACGAGAAAGCCGGAGGGGTGCAGGAAGGGAAGTCACAGGCATTTGTGAATACAGCCGAGGAAAGATCATTCACATATTTGATTCTTTTTACAATAACAAAATTAACGGTACGTGCTGATATTGTGGAGTTTACAGAGTAATATACTCAATAAATCCTTTATTAATGCTTAAGAACAAATATTGGTATAATAATTTAATAATAAACATGTTAGGATTATTTACATGAAAAAAAGCTGTTTTATATGGTGTTTTATTTCGCTCTTGACATTTGTATGCATAAGTCTTTATGCAGTAGATGGTTTCATAAAGAGCATAGGTAAAACATTTCCTGAGAAGGTAGGGAATCTGGTTCTTGTGGATCATACTGATTTTGAGAATAAGACGCCGGGTCTTGGAGAAAGCCTTTCATATAGGGCTCCGGGAATAAATGCTGATTTATATGTTTATGATTTTAAAATTAAAGACATACCTGACGGAGCGGACTCAGAGGTACTTAAAAAGCATTTTGCACAAGTGGCCGGGGATATATTCCAGTTTGAAAAGATGGGCAAATACAAGAATGTAAAGACAGTTGTTGCGACGGAGAAGCAGACTGTCTCTGGAATGGAATGCCTCTGGGAGAAATTTTCGTTCAATTCACAGGGAAAAGACAAGGAATCATATCTTTATCTCACAGGATACAAGGGTAAGTTTTTCAAGATAAGAGTGACTCATGATGCGAAGGAGACAAAATTTGCGGAGGAGACTGCGAATTTCGCAAGCAAAGTATTTGAAATAATTGGGAAAAAGGCTGAAGATCAAGATAAAAAACAGTAAAATTTGAGGCTAAATTAAAAAATATTGATTTTTTTTTAAAATTAAGCTTGCACTGATTATAATGGATGATATTATATGAGCCGCTTCAAATAAGAGCGTTGTTTTTTGAAAGAATAGATGTTGTCAGGTCTTGACAACGATTTATTTTCTGATATACTTCAAATCGCGTAAAATAGCGCGATAAAAAATATAACAGTTATTTAACAGGCGAGCAGCCAGTCAGAAATGGATGGTGCTTGCTTTTTTATCGCCGGTTGATGCCGGCAGTTCTTTGAAAACTGAATAGTGCGATGTGTCCGTTTAATTACTTTGACGAGTATCAAAGAAGTCAAAATAAAAAGAGCATATATTAGATTCTCCAAAAGAGAATAAAATTTCTTACGGAGAGTTTGATTCTGGCTCAGAACGAACGCTGGCGGCATGGATTAGGCATGCAAGTCGAACGGGATCTGAGATGTTCAAGTAGCAATATGAGAATATTTCAGTGAGAGTGGCGAAAGGGTGAGGAACACGTGAGTGACCTGCCCCCGAGTTTGGAATAACCTTCCGAAAGGAGGGCTAATGCCGAATGTGGATTTTCCCCTCATGGGGGGATATCTAAAGATTTATCGCTCGGGGATGGGCTCGCGTCCTATTAGCTAGTTGGTGAGGTAACGGCCCACCAAGGCGAAGATGGGTAGCTGGTCTGAGAGGATGGTCAGCCACACTGGGACTGAGACACTGCCCAGACTCCTACGGGAGGCTGCAGTCGAGAATCTTCCGCAATGGGCGCAAGCCTGACGGAGCGATGCCGCGTGAAGGATGAAGGTCTTCGGATTGTAAACTTCTGTCACTGGGGACGAATAAATGACAGTACCCGGAGAGGAAGTCACGGCTAACTACGTGCCAGCAGCCGCGGTAATACGTAGGTGACTAGCGTTGTTCGGATTTATTGGGCGTAAAGGGTCCGCAGGGGGCCGGCTAAGTCTGATGTGAAATACCAAGGCTCAACCTTGGAACTGCATTGGAAACTGGTTGGCTAGAGCATCGGAGAGGAGATTGGAATTCCTGGTGTAGCGGTGGAATGCGTAGATATCAGGAGGAACACCAAAGGCGAAGGCAGATCTCTGGACGATTGCTGACCCTCAGGGACGAAAGCATGGGGATCAAACAGGATTAGATACCCTGGTAGTCCATGCTGTAAACGGTGTGAACTTGACGTGGGTGGATTTAACCCCTTCCGTGTCGAAGCTAACGCGATAAGTTCACCGCCTGGGGACTACGGCCGCAAGGCTAAAACTCAAAGAAATTGACGGGGGCCCGCACAAGCGGTGGAGCATGTGGCTCAATTCGATGCAACGCGAAGAACCTTACCTGGATTTGACATATACTTGACAGTCGTGGAAACACGATCTTTCGCAAGAACAGGTATACAGGTGCTGCATGGCTGTCGTCAGCTCGTGCCGTGAGGTGTTCGGTTAAGTCCGGCAACGAGCGCAACCCATGTCGTTAGTTACTAACAGGTAAAGCTGAGAACTCTAGCGAGACTGCCCGTTACTAAGCGGGAGGAAGGAGTGGATGACGTCAAGTCCGTATGGCCTTTATATCCAGGGCTGCACACGTGCTACAATGGTCGGTATAATGGGATGCAAGACCGCGAGGTGGAGCTAATCCTCAAAACCGGCCCCAGTTCAGATTGTAGTCTGCAACTCGACTACATGAAGTCGGAATCGCTAGTAAAGGCGTATCAGCTACGACGCCTTGAATACGTTCCCGGGCCTTGTACACACCGCCCGTCACATCATGGAAGCTAATTGCACCCGAAGTCGCTGACTCAACTTGCAAAAGAGAGAGGCGCCGAAGGTGTGGTTAGTGACTGGGATGAAGTCGTAACAAGGTAACCGTAGGGGAACCTGCGGTTGGATCACCTCCTTTCTAAGGAGTAATTCCGAGCCTTAAAAACTTGGAATACGGTTAAACTCCAATGTAACAGTTGGATGCGAGAATGGTAACATTTTCAACCGGATACATCGTACTATTCAGTTATTAAAGAGTATTGTTCTTTGAATTTTATTCAGGGGCTATAGCTCAATTGGCTAGAGCGCCAGCTTTGCAAGCTGGATGTTAAGGGTTCAAATCCCTTTAGCTCCACCAGCCATTGAGCAGAGCAGACTGATGTTCATTAATAGGTTTTAGGGCGGGGATTGGACAATGTAATCCTCACTGTCGGGCCGAAGGCTCGGGTTCAAGGGCGCATAGCTCAGTTGGTTAGAGCGCGTCTCTGATAAGGACGAGGTCATTGGTTCAACTCCAATTGCGCCCACCATGCTTCTCTTTGAAGATACATGGTACAGCCAGTAAGAAAGATTTTGATATTCCAGGCGGAAACGCCTTGAAATATGCGGAGAATCGGAGAGCCGATATCCGTAAGTTCATTGAAAACTAAATAAGAAGAATAGGGTAAATGAGTTTTAAAGACTTATTTATGCAACTTTTGTTGAGGTTGAAATTATTTTGGTGATCAAGCTACTAAGGGCACAGGATGGATGCCTTGGCACTGATTGGCGACGAAGGACGTGGTAAGCTGCGATAAGCTTCGGTGAGCCGCAAACAGGCGTTTAACCGGAGATTTCCGAATGGAGCAATCCGACCCGAGTAATGTCGGGCCATTGCAGTCTGAATTCATAGGGCTGTGAAGCTAGACCCAGGGAAGTGAAACATCTCAGTACCTGGAGGAAAAGAAATCGCGAGAGATTCCGTCAGTAGTGGCGAGCGAAAACGGAATAGCCTAAACCGTGGTGTTTACACTGCGGGGTTGCGGGACCTTGATGTGGTACGGTGGAAGTTAGAAGAATGGTCTGGAAAACCAGCCAAAGAGGGTGAGAGCCCCGTATTTTAAAACTGAAGCCGGCCTAGAGGTATCCCAAGTAAGGCGGAGCACGTGAAACTCCGTCTGAATCCGGTAGGACCACCTACCAAGGCTAAATACATATCAGTGACCGATAGTGAACTAGTACCGCGAGGGAAAGGTGAAAAAGCACCCCGGAAGGGGAGTTAAAAGTACCTGAAATCTTGTGTCTACAAAGTGTGGGAGTCCGTTTCGGCGGACGACCGCGTGCCTTTTGCATAATGAGCCTGCGAGTTACTTCTATACAGCAAGGTTAAGCCATGTGCGTAGCCGAAGCGAAAGCGAGTATGATAAATGCGTCTAGTTGTATGGAGTACACCCGAAACCGAGTGATCTATCCATGGTTAGGCTGAACCTCCGGTAACACGGAGCGGAGGGCCGAACCTATTGATGTTGAAAAATCACGGGATAAACTGTGGATAGGAGCGAAAGACCAATCAAACTCGGTAATAGCTGGTTCTCTTCGAAATAGCTTGAGGGTTAGCCTCGTACAATATTTTCCAGGGGTAGAGCACTGACTGTCAGAGGGTCCTTACCGGGATACCAAAGACTATCAAACTCCGAATACTGGAAAATGTACTACGGGAGTCAGGCCGTGTGGGATAAGCTGCACGGCCGAAAGGGGAAAAGCCCAGACCATCAGCTAAGGTCCCCAATTTGGACTAAGTGGAGTCGTAAAGGATGTGGAGTTGCTATGACAGCCAGGATGTTGGCTTAGAGGCAGCCATCATTTAAAGAAAGCGTAATAGCTCACTGGTCGAGTGATTCCGCGCCGAAGATTATCGGGACTAAAGTCCAAAACCGAAGCTGTGGATTTTATCCGCAAGGATAAAGTGGTAGAAGAGCGTTGTATGTGGGTCGAAGCCATCCTGAAAAGGTTGGTGGACTGCATACAAGTGACCATGCAGGCATGAGTAGCGAAAAACCAGACGAGAATTCTGGTCACCGAAAACCTAAGGTTTCCTGGGGAAGGTTCGTCCGCCCAGGGTTAGTCGGGCCTAAGGCGAGGCCGAAAGGCGTAGCCGATGGACAACAGGTTAATATTCCTGTACCATCTTGCTGAAGTGAAGAAGGGGTGCAGTATGCTAGATCAGCTGTCTATATGACAGTCTAAGACCGCAGGACGGTCGGTAGGCAAATCCGCCGGCCATTAAGTCTGAGGGTTGGGGACATGGAGTCTTCGGATGAAGTGGATTGATCGATGCTATGCTGACTAGAAAAGCTTCTAAGCGTTAAAAGCAAGGTGTCCGTACCGCAAACCGACACAGGTAGGTAAGGCGAGAAGCCTCAGGTGCGCGAGAGAAACCACGTTAAGGAACTCGGCAAAATAGCCCCGTAACTTAGGGAGAAGGGGTGCCCTTGACCGTCAGAGGACTTGCTCCTCGAAGCGGACTCGGGTTTCAACAAAGAGTCCCAGGCGACTGTTTAACAAAAACACAGCACTATGCAAACTCCGAAGAGGAAGTATATGGTGTGACACGTGACCAATGCCGAAAGGTCAAGCTGAGGGGTTAGCCGCAAGGCGAAGCTCTGAAGCGAAGCCCCGGTGAATGTCGGCCGTAACTATAACGGTCCTAAGGTAGCGAAATTCCTTGTCGGG
>CAZRKP010000008.1:0-150175 GCA_964600895.1 uncultured Victivallis sp. | reverse complement strand
CAACAGCCTGAAGAGCAGGAAGCCTGCGGTGCATTTCACGTTCGGGATGTGGAATGTCTGGTGCAGGGACGTCTTCAATGACGACAAGATGAAATGCGAGGATCCCTTCTACCGCAGCTGGGAGAGGAACTTCAGGATGTCCATTTTCCATCATGATTCAGGAGATGATACCATCTACCGTCCGTGGATATCGATGAGGGCTGATGTTGCCGGAGGATGGGACGATCTCTGGGGTGTATACATGGGAAATACGCACACTGAGGACAAGGGGGGCGCATGGAAATACGATCCTCCGATAAAGACATGGGATGATGTGAAGAAGCTGAATAAGCCAGTGCACGGCGTTGATGAAAAGAAGACAGCCGAACACCTTTCCAAGTTGCACGAGGCAGTTGGAGGTATCCTGCCTATAGATGTCAGCAGATCTCCTGTAGCGATGGGGTTTCTCGGAGACATATCGACATGTATCGCCAAGCTTCTCGGGCTTGAGCAGCTTATGATCTACATGTATGAGTCTCCTGATGAACTTCATAAGCTTCTTGCGTTCATGAGGGATGGTATACTGGAGAACCAGGATGCAGCCGAGAAGGCGGGACATTTCTCTCTTACCAGCCATAGCAGTCAGGAGCCGACATACTGCGATGAACTGAAGCATCCAACCCCTAATTCCGGCAGCGTAATGAGGAAGGAACTCATGTATTTTGCTGCAGCCCAGGAATACACGCTCATATCTCCAGCGATGCACGAGGAGTTCCTGTTACAGTACCAGCTGCCGATCATCAAAAATTACGCGATGAGCTCATACGGATGCTGTGAAAATCTTACCGAGAAGATAAGCATGCTCAGGAAGATTCCGAATCTCCGGACGATTGCCGTGACACCGACTGCGAATGTCGCAAGATGCGTTGAACAGATAGGAGACGACTATGTGATGTCATGGCGGCCGAACCCGACCGACATGGTTTGTGGCGATTGGGATGAAGCCAGGATCAGGAGAGTCCTTACTGAAGGAGTGAAATCCCTCAAAGGGCATCATTTCTGCATCCATCTCAAGGACGTGGAGACTGTTGAAGGAGACACTTCACGACTTAAGAAATGGGTGAAGATAGTCCGTGAAGTCCTTGAAGAGACGATGTAGAACAGGCTTGCAGGCTGGAATTATATTAGTCCGAGGTTGTTCTTCAGGTTGTTGCGGATGCGGATCAGGCGCTGGAAAGATGTGTCGACATCATCCTTGTTAGGCTCGGATGTGCCATAATTGATCTTCGAATATATCAGAAATATGACGCAGACGTCCTTGCTGAGGTTGAAATCTATCCTTTCCAGGGAAGCTCCATAGTTGAAGAGCTCCATGTTATGTTCCCTTTTGAATCCTGAAAGCTCCAGAAGTTCACGGGTAATCCTGTAGCAGATGTTTATGTTCTCAGTCGGATGTTTCTCAGAAAAACTGTGGAAACGTTCGATTATGCCGAGGCATTTCCTTATCCTCCTCCTTCGCCTTAGGATCTCACGGATCTTTTTCACCGTAAAATAGAAGGCGTACATGCTTAGCAGCGCCAACATCACAGCAAGTCCTTGGAAACTGAATATCCAATTTACCATCTTCCTGAGCCCGTCCATGAAAAGACCTGTCATGAGCGAGACGTTGTGCTTCAGATCCTGATATAAGTTTTTCATCTTCTGGAACCATCCCTGGCCCTGATTCCTCCTGTCATAGGGATTTTCTCCTGCAAGCTTGCTCATGGTGCTCTTGAACTCCTCTTCGGTGACAGGGATGTTGGCGGCGATCTTCTGGAAGAAGTTGGGCTTCAGGATTTCATTATCCGACTTGAAAGAGGAGAAATTTCCAGTTTTTGGAGACAGTACAGATTTCGTGTGCTTTGTGATTTCCGGCGGTGTCAGTTTCCATTCATCTCCAAAGGGATCCTTGAAGGATCCTATCAGCAGGGGAGTGGTCCTGGACTTGATCTGTCCCGGCGGGGTCCCGTCGAAAGTCAGCCATCCCTTGTCCTCGATGAACAGCTGAGTCCATGCATGGGCGTGGTATTCATAGACCTCGAAGGTCCCATTGAGGGTGTTGTAGTTTCCAGGGGAAAATCCAATGGCCAGCCGGGAAGGTATACCGGCAAGTCTTGACATGACGCTCAGGCATGTGGCGAAATGCTGGCAGTTCCCTTCCTTCATCTCGAACAGGAAATAGTCGGTGATCTCCTTGTCCTCCGGAACCTTTCCAGCTTCCATCTTGTATTTGAATTTTGTTCTCAGGTAATCCCTTAGCAGAATCGCCTTTTCGTATTTTGATTCTCCTTTAGCAGTGATATCCGTGACCAGGTCCTGCAGTCTACTGCTGATCTGGTTTTTCGGCAGTTCCAGATAATGCTGTTTCTTGAGTTTTTCATACCAGAGCGTCTCAGGCTTGTATCCCTTGCACGCGGTTTCAGAGGTATAGGACAGTGAGATGACGGAATATGTGAAAGGGGTTGACACAGACTCCATGTTCAGAAGCTTGCAATTATAGAAAGTTGTTTGAGTGGAATAATTAGAGTTCATGGGGAACTCATAATATCTTGGCATATAGGCGCCATAAAGGACCGAGGAGTATTTTTTCAGGATAGTGAAATTCTGGACGATGGAACATCCGGTGTATTCCAGGAAGCCCTGCCTGATCTTCTGCGATTTCATCTCCGGGCTGGCATTCCATTTATGACCGTCATATACGTCGTAGAGGGAACCGAGCCAGTAGAGCTTGACCGGGGATTTTACACGGAAGACAAGATCGTTCCCCGGAAGTCCGCCTCCGCTCCCGTCACCGTCTACGCTTTCCTTTGATTCGGCATTATCAGCCTGGCTCCTGGAATTTCCCACTGCGGAGGCCCTTTGAGTACGGGTCTGCATGATGTCGCCGCTTGATGATGTGGTCCTCAGCTCGGAATTGAACCAGTTTGAGTATTCCGGAGGCATATAGTTGGAGTTTTCGTTCATGAAGGATGTTGTGACGAATCCAACACCGGTCTTGGTGGGCATTGGGAAGAAAGTAGAGAAATAGATCCAAAAGAGGATAAAAAGCAACAGGTGTATCAGGAAATAATTCCAGTTGTGCTTCAAAGGGGCGATGGTGAATTTCACTGAATGATCTGCGGACAAGGATATCAGCCTTGAAGAATAGAAGAAAACAAGACCTGAGATTATCGCCACCGGAAGCATGTAAACGAAGAAGTTCCTTGGGAATACGGAGCCGCTTATCACGAGGATAAGTCCGATGAATCCCTGTATTCCGTAGTCCTTCATCTTCAGGGTGACTCCGAAGCTGAGCCCTATGATGCAGAGGAATTCAATGAGATATTTTTCGACGGCGACATGATTTGAGGCCCTGTAAATGAGCCAGACCATCCCTGCGGCGAGGATGATCAATTGGAAAATCATGCGGACCTTGAGACTTATCAACTTAGTGCTTATGAAGACGGAACATCCTATGAAGAAGGAAAGGATGAGCACCAGATGGGATAGATGAGGATTGCAGTACTGCCAGCTTCCTGCCGACGCTGCAAAGGCGAAAAAGACCGTGCATAGGATGTGTATCACGGTCCTTGACAACCTGAAAGACCTGGCTTTTTCACCCTGCTTAACCATAGGTCAATACCTTTGCGATGTTCGTGTTCAGATCCAGGATCCCAGGAGGTGTCGTCTTGTATTTTGCAAGGGATTCCCTTGCCTTTGCCGATATGGACATAGACTCAATGAAATTCTCCATAGGAGCACATATCCATCTTATGTCCACGCCACGCTGCATCAGGGAATCAAAATGTTCGGACAGGTTTGGACTTTCGGAAAGAGTGAGACAATACAGGATGGCATCCGGGGGTACTGTCGTCTGTGCGATCTCCATTAGTTGGTCAAGGCTGACCTGGGATGTCTGGATCATGGACAGCAGGTCCAGTATCTCCCTTCTAAGTCCTGCACCCGTACCGCAAAGCATGGCAGTTTCCCCGGTCCGTCCGTCCGGGGAGATGAACATTATCCTGCAATACATTCCGCAGGCATAGTTGCAGATGGTCGCGGCAGTCTTGACAAGATATTCAAAGTTGTTGGTAAGCGGGTTCAGACCGGTTTTCCGTTTCTCGGTATCAAGCAGAATACATAGCGTCACCGAAGAATGGGCCTCGAATTCACGGACCATCAGCTGTTTCTGCTTTGCCGTCGCCTTCCAGTGTATGAACCTCATGCTGTCGGAACGTCTGTATTCCCTGACCCCGAAGAAATCCTCGCCTAGGCCTGATACACCTATCGGCTTGCCCGAAGTCGAAGCCTGTATCTTGTTCCTTTTGAATATCGGCATCCATGTGACAGGGAATATTTCAGGATAAACTGTTATCTCCTCATGTATCTTGAAAGACTTTACCCGTCTGAACAAACCGGCAGGATCTCCACCGATGAGGTAAAGGTTCTGAAGCCTATAGGTTCCCCTTTTGACAGCCTTGAACTCACGGTTGATCAGACGTGTCTCTCCTGGCAAAAGAGGTTCTACAGCAACACTGCCCAGTGGATTGTCGGCGAACTGGAGATTCTCCCTTATGACAAACGCCTGCCTTGTGAGCTTGCCCCTGTTCCTTACTGTAACAGGAAGAATGATCCTGTCGCCAGCACAGCAATCGGAGCCCGGACTGCGCCAGATGTCGATTTTCCTGATGGACATTAGAGACATCACGAAGCTTGCGGCCAGGACCGCGAAAAAACAAGCCGCAGTGAGTCCGGCCGCGAGATTGATGTTTGCGAGTGAAACTCCAAGTGCCGCAAGGCACAGGAAAATCATCGCCCAACCGCGTGCCGTAGGTGAAAATGGAAGCATGGGAAACCCTCTTTACATGAACTGAGGAATATCGAACACCGAATATTGAATATCGAAGTTAATTACTTCATAATTGGATATTCGACATTCGATATTCTGCGGTTCAGTATTTCCTACAGTTTCTGCTCCTCTTCCTTGACCGGTATCTTCTCCAGGATATCCTTGAGAACATCAAAGGTGTTCTTGAATTCGCCCTGGGACCTGAGTTTCATGGAGATCCTGTGTCCGAGTACAAATGGAACAAGTTCCCAGACATCCCTGGGCATCACATATGCCCTGCCATGATAAGCGGCAAGGCTCTGCCCGGCCCTCATGAGCGCGAGCGAAGCTCTCGGGCTGCATCCGTTCGAAAGGGATGGGTGCTTCCTGGTGGCTTCTGCTATGTTCAAGATATATTCTTTCACCGGCTCCGACACATGGACCTGTCTCACCAGGGAATGGCACTGCAGGATTTCCGTAGCCTTTACGACAAATGATATCTCGTTCAAAGGATGCTGTTTCATCTGCGAGGTCAGGATGTCCTTTTCTGCGGTCTTCTCAGGATAACCGATGGATATCCTCATCAGGAAGCGGTCAAGTTGGGGTTCGGGCAGGGGGTATGTACCATGATAGTCGGACGGGTTCTGCGTGGCAATCACGAAGAACGGTTTTGGAAGCACATGCGGCCTGCCATCGATCGTAACTATCGAATCGGCCATGCATTCGAGCAAACTCGACTGTGTCCTTGGAGTTGTCCTGTTGATCTCGTCGGCAAGTATGATATTGCCGAAGATAGGGCCGGGTATGAAGCTGAAATCACCCTTTGTATCATCGTAGATATTTACTCCTGTGATGTCTGAGGGCATCATGTCCGGCGTGAACTGTATTCGCTTGTATGTCCCTTGTATGGACTTTGCGAGGGCCTGCGCCAGTATGCTTTTTCCGACGCCTGGAATATCCTCGATCAGGAGGTGTCCGTCGGCAAACAGGCATATTATGACATTTCTAACGACCTCGTCCTTACCTTTGAAAACCCTTTTAATGTTCGTTTCGATTCGCTTTATCATGAGGGTCATGAATTCAGGAGTGTAATATTCCGATGTGCGCATCCAGCTCTGGCGTGGGATCGACATGGTTTCCGTATCGACTGGGGAATCAGTGTTGTTGAAGGTGAAGACATTTCCGCCTATCTGGACGACATCAAGGTGCTTGAGTTCATATTTGCCATCGATAGGGGCAGAGTTCACGAATGTCCCGTTTGAACTGCCAAGATCCTCGATCAAGACGCAACTTCCATCATTGGTTATCTTGGAATGCTTCCTCGAAACATCACCGGAGTCAAAGACAAGGTCGCAGACCGGATCTCGTCCTATCAGGAAGTCTCCCTTGTCCAGTTTGATTTCCGACCGTTTATCGTAGCCTTTTTGGACATTTATTGTTGGCATATTATCGAAACCTGTTTTTAATGGTTAATACGCAGTAATATATGGGTTTTTACGGGTTTTTCCTATTAGGAACCAAATTTAATATGTCCTTCCTGGCATCCTGCAGCTGGAGGATCAGACGGCATTTGATTTCGAAAGGATAATATTCCCCGTTGATACTGTATGGTCCCATCCCGGGAAACCAGTTGATAAGTAGGCACAGCCAACCCGAGAATCCATATGTGGAACATCCGATTATGAACTTGTCCTCCTCCTGTCCTGCAATAGGTTTCAGGTTGAAACTGTAGCCCCAGTTCAGACGGGTATACCTTGGAATAACACCCAATGTGAGATAATAGAACGGGAGGGAGATGGTATCCATGAAACTTTTCTCTTCGTAAGGTGCTATCTGCGTCACAATCAGGTCCGGATTATTGCTGAGAAGATGAGTGTAGTTCGCCTCCTTCACATAATCGGTCATGAGGAGAAAATCGATGAGTTCATCGGCATACTTCTCGGCTTCCTCATCCTTGACAAAGGGGATTCCAATGACAATCCTTTCATTGTTTTTCTTGTCCTTCCTGCTTTTTGAGAGCTCAAGAAGCCGCTGGTCTTCGGACTCGGTAATCATCGGTACGCTTTTAGTGGCAGTACATCCATAGCCGGCAAACAGGCAAATTATGAAGCATATTAATGCGGTGTATTTCATAAATGATGGAGCAGCGGTGCCCCTTAACTTATTTTCCTGCCGCCGGATATCCAATCGTCTGCGCCAGGATGATCTTCTTTTCCGGAGGCAGTTTCAGGGCCTCCCCGAGGGCTTTCCTGTCACCGATCATGCCACGGACGACTGTTGCAAGTCCTTCTGACGCGCAGTACAGGTAGACATTCTGGCTGATGAAACCGACATCGGCGCCGGCATACAACGATTGATCATCCTGCGATGCCCCCTTCATCTTCGAAGTGTCCGCTACGAACACCAGGTTCAACGGGGCTGGAGCCACGAACTCCTGTGTGCCTGTCTTTTTTCTCAGATCTCCCGATGCTACTGCTTTCAGGGAATTAGCCTTTGCATCAAAAAGATAAGTTCCTTCTTCGAGGACGACATATATATCAATCTCCTGCCAGTTCCTGGTAGAAGGAGCCGTTCGTTTGCCCGAGTCTGGACGGTTTATGCCAAATGCCGCCCACAGAAGGTCCGAAATGGTCTGGAGCGGAAGTTTCTTCGTGTCATAAGCCCTTGTTGTCTGTCTTTCCTTCAGTGCCTGCATGAGAGGCTTGCCGCCTTCCATCTTCGGAGCCGGAAGCGTTATATCCTTGAGGTCCTGTGCTCCTGCGAAATTCGCAAAAACTGCAAGCATCAGCGCGGCCAGAAAAATCTTTAGCGATGAGATTTTCATTTTATCGTCCCCTGTTGTTATTAGCAGATAACTTACTCGGGAAACAGGCTTTGGGCAATCGGGAAATATGCTATATTAGGCCAATAAAATCAAAGGGGAGACGAATGAAAATAACTTCCAGTCTTATCGCAGCAGCAGTTCTATTGTTTACCTCAGCAATCCGTTCAGAAGGAGCCGAGTTCAAGGACGATTTCTCCAGCTACAAGGAAGACAGCGAACTTAGTACGAAATGGGAGACCACAAGCATCGGCTGGGAACTTGAAAAGGGAGCATATAAGAACAACGATTCACAGAAAAGCTTTGCATTTCCAGTTTCCGTTCCTGCTGGAAAGAAAGTTACCGTTGAGGCGGTTGTCACTGTCGAAAAACCCGTCAAGGCCGACTGGAAGATTGCAGGAGTTGTAATTGGCATACCCGATGGAAACTACTGGCACCTGGCGATGGTGGAAACTCCGGAAAACCTGCAGAAAAAACATTTCGTCGAACTTTCAGAGATGCTCGAAAACACCTGGAATGCACAGTCGGAGGAAGGATCAAGCCTTTCGAAGACCGATAATCTTGGCGGCGACTTCAACTGGCAATATGGAGTGGCTTACAGGATGAAGCTCGAATTGTCGCCTGAGGGGATCAGGGGGGAAATAGCAGAACCGGACGGCACCGTGAAGGTCAGGCTCGGATACAAATTTGACAATCCTGCAGTGAAAGTTGGAAGGCCTGGGATCGACAATGGAGGACTTTCCACCAGTTTTGACAATTTCTCTGCCAAGGTTGATGATGTGGTTGAGATGACAAAGAAGACGGAAGTCATTCCACCCTGTACTGTAAAGGGCTTTAGTGCGTTGAAGGAAAAGGCGACAGGATTCTTCAGGGTAGTGGAGAAGGACGGGAAATGGTGGCTGTTTACTCCGCAGGGGGAAGCGTTCTATGCAGTGGGGATCGATCATGTTAACTATCATACCCATTGGTGCGAGAAGCTTGGATATGCACCGATGCGCAGGATCGTCGAGAAGAAGTACGGAAACGAGGATAACTGGGGAAAGGCGATCCTGAAGAGGCTAAATGACTGGGGTTTCAATTCGCTTACAGCCGGACATTCTGTTTCACTCCGCCACAAGGAACTCCCTCATACTGAATTCCTGAACATGGGCACGGAGTTCGCATTTGTCGACACTATCGTCCCGAAAGAGAACTGGACCGGATTCCCGAACGTCTTCAATCCCAAGTTCGAGAAGTTCTGCGAAAAGAAGGCGAGAATGGTATGTGGCAAGATGAAGGATGATCCTTGGCTTATCGGCTACTACATCGACAACGAACTCGACTGGTTCGGGAAGGCCCCGAAAGGTGATCTGCGCAACTGGGCATTGAGCAGGCCTGCCGATGATCCAGCCCGCCAGGCCGCAGAGAAGTGCGATTCGGACAGCTTTGTAAGGCTTCTTGCGGAAAAATACTTCTCGATCACTTGCGCCGCGATAAGGAAATATGATCCGAACCATCTGATACTCGGAACACGCTTTGCCGGTCAGGCGCCTGCAAATATCTGGGACATTTGCGGAAAATACTGCGATGTAGTTACGGTCAACGTCTATCCCAGGGTGGATTTTGAGACCGGCGACATGAGCCAGGCCGAGAATAATCTGAACAAATGGTTCGCCAGCGCAAAGAAGCCGATGATGGTCACGGAATGGAGCTTCCCGGCGTTGGACGCGGTTGATTCCGTGGGAAAGCCTGTACCGTCTGTGCATGGCGCTGGAATGCGAGTTGATACCCAGGAACAGAAGACAAAATGCTGCAAGATCATGCAGGAAAAACTGTTCAGCCTTCCATACATGGTCGGAAGCGACTATTTCATGTATGCAGACGAACCGGCGCTCGGGATATCCAGCGGATTCCCAGAGGACAGCAACTATGGAGTTGTCAACGAGAACGACAAGCCTTATGAACTGCTTACCGCGATGTTCGCAAAGCTTAATCCACAAGTATACAAGATACACAGCGGCGATGTGAAGATTGAAAAACCGGTATTGATAAAAACCAGTTCAGCCTCCCTGCCAGAGGGAAAGATCAAGGTCGAGAACGACGGGAAGAAGATTACTGTTGACAACGGTGTGATGAAACTGGTGAAAGACAAGGAATCCGGAGACGCCTGGGACCGTGTAGAGCTTGACGGTGTTGTCCTCGGAAAGTTCTGTCCGCTGATCCACCAGAAGCTGGATAACAACGACTGGATCGCTCCGGACAAGGTCGAATCGATCAAGGTTTCAGAAGACAAGACAAAAGTAGTGGTGGACATGGTCTTCTCAAAGGAGAATACTTACCGCACGGCCTATCTATTCACGATTTATCCGAAACAGCCTTTCTTCATATCGCAGCTGCTTTGGATAGAGAATATCGATTCAAAGCCATGGAAACTTGTGAACTATTTCCATTACGCCAATTCGTTCATCGGCGGTTCGGCGGATGGTGACGTGGTGAACGCTCCCAAGGTCCCAAACTATTATCTCCCGTCATCGGCCTGGAAGGATGAAAAGGCCGGAAAACAGTATGGGGTGGTCTCAGTTCACCAGCAGGATTTCGATATAACCTTCTGGATTGACGATAATGGTGGACAGCATCCTGATGCCTTCAAAAAGGTTGACATGACCTTGGATCCAGGTGCGAAGTTCGCAGAACCTCAGCCGTCAATCATCATCTTCGGCGCACCGGCCGAAGAAAAGCTGGTGGACCTGGTAAAACGGATGAAGACTGTTCTTCCATGAGGTAATTCAGGAAGAGATGTTTCTATATTATTGACTCAAGGACAGTTTCCAGATCGTAGCCGTAGCCGCGGTAGAGTCCGGGATATCCCTGCTGGAGCTTAGCATTATTGAGATAGGGTTTCTTCAGCGCTCTCCTGAAATGATTGCCAACCATAGATAAAATATCGGTACGGCCACCGTGCCATGCAAGAATTTCCGGTGCACAGGTGATGAAAGGCATCACGGTTGAATGACGGCTTCCCTTTGTTCCATCCATGATCATTGTTCTCTTATCTACATGCGGTCTCATCGCATTGAAAATCAGATTTATTACTCGCAGAACCCGGGTATCCCTGGACTTCAGATACAATCTCGCCGCTATGCTCAACTGCAGCTGAGAGTAATCATAGTCAAAACCAGGCAGATCAACTTTGTCATGATAATTCCTGAGGTCATCCTTTGAAGGTCTTTCAGTGATATATCCTTTTCCGTCGGAGCCATCTTCTTTCTTTGGATATTTCAGATAGAAGAAACCATATCCTTTCCATTGTACCGGATCGGGATTATGAACATGTTTCCACTGGACTTCGAAAAGATCCTTGTAAAATCTGTCGCCGGTCGCAAGCCAGAGCATGTACAGCCATTCGGCCTCGCAGATCTCGACATTGCCGTTCGTATACCAGCCGTCCGTTCCCTGCCAGCCTTTCTTAGAAGGATCCGGAATCTCACCTTTTCTCATCATGAACTCCGCTTGCTTCCTCATCGCCTTGAGCCAGCGCTTTGCGATTTTCGCAGAAAATGTGTCCCTGAGGAGCAAGAATGTGTTTGCCATCTCGACATATAGGAAAATCGCATGGCTCCGCGGATTCTTCAGTGATCCGTCGGGATTCTGGAAATCATCAATTACACGCTCGAAAGTCTCGACAGCAACCTTATACAACCAAGGCTGACTTTCTTTCGCCTTTTTTTCCATCGTATCAGGATTTGCTTCACGCCATTTCCATAGAGCAGCTGCCATTCCTGCCGGACCGCCCTCGCAGGCGAGGACTTCATTCTTGAAATGCCAGAAGCCATCTTTGTAATACTGGGAACCTCCTTTGGACCTTCCTGCAAGATATGTCAGGCACTCATCACAGGTGCTGATGATCTCTTTGACAAGTTCAGGAGCTATAACAATAGATAAATTCCTGTGATCTTTTGATTTGTAAAGGGAGCGCGGGTTTTCTAACCCGCGAGTCGGACAAGAAAGTCCGCCCTCCGTTATTTCAATATTCGTTAGTTTCCGTATAACAATCACAGGATCATCCGGTTTTGCCTGATATGCAATGCCGTCCGGCGTCCGATAAGAGAAGGATTTATTTTTCAATAAAGCCATTAATATTGTCTCTTTTATTTTGCCATCCGAGGACGAAGGTCGCGCACCATGGACAGAGCCGGATTGTCGGTGCAGAATATGTCGATCACATCCGATCCTGCAGGAGACCCCTTCCATGCCGAACTGAGAGCGGTGGCTCCACCCGACCTTAGGACTATGCTGACGCGGTTGCCCCAGGAGTTTGCATAATGGAGCGGACGTGCATTGCCATGGAAATTGTGCATCTTCACGCCATTGACTTCGCAGGAATCGACGCCACTTTGAGCTCCTTCGATACCAAAACGTATGCCGACTGTCGGAACGTCGGCCCCGGCATGGAATATGGTGCCGCCAATCATCTGGCAATTCTTCGCCTTGAACCAGACATTGGCTTCAAACGCACCTTCTGCTGTGCACATACCGAGATATGTCTCGCGTTCCAGGCAGTAGCCGACGTCGTGGCGGCCCCAGGTGTGAACGCCGATGAAACGTTCACCTATCGCATTTCCAAATGTGCGGATCGCATAGTCCATCTTGTGTCCATGTTCGAGGGTCCATACTTCACCGTTGACAAATGTTGAGTCGTGCGGGCCGGCCCACTCAATTCCTGCAGTTCCATAACCACCATAGACACGAAAACGTTCTATGTGAGCTTCCATCGGTATCTCTCCTCCTTCGCCCCATTCCGATGAGATTCCGGCGACACGCCATCCGATGAAATCGCATCCGAGTATCTGGTAGCCGCTACCGTAAAGTTGTGCGCAGTACGGCCCTCCATTCGCATCAATGAGCAATCCATCGAGGACAAATCCATGCGGTCCTTCGGCTTTTTTACTTCCCTTAAGCTCTGCGAACCTTTTTGTCCGTATTGCCGGAGCCGTCGATCCCGCCGGCAGTATCAGCCTAGCCCTGTCACCGCGCCAGACGGCACCTGAATCAATCTCCAGTCCTTCCTTTGGAAGCATGTAGTCTCCAGGAGGGAAATACAGACCTTTCGGATTTTTCGCATACGCAGCGGCAACCGATACCTCTTTGCTTACGTCGATCATCTGGGAAGGGGGACTTATATCGACTGCTTTTGAGTAATTTGTTCCGGACAGGAAAGCAACTCCGGAAAAAGCGGCACCAGTAAGAAAAGTCCGTCTGTCAGCCAGCATGCACTCCTCCATTAATTTTATTTTCTCTCACAAAGCAACATAACCACTAAGAATATTTTGATTATTCAGAGAAAAATAATTTTATATTTTTAAGCTTTGTGCCTTTGTGGTGAGAAAGACTCTCTACTTCTTTCCGTTCCCTTCCACCTGCACCACGACTTCGGCGCGGTTCCTTATATCATGCGAGGCGTCTATCCATGGTTTCTGATCCTCCGGTCCCTTGCAGCCGAAGATAGGCACTTCCGGCTCGGAGTCAGTCTCCCACGACTGTCCAGGATTAAGGCTCATGCGTATAAGCCTGCATAGGTCGGCGTGCTGGCGTCCCGAAGGATCGATGTAGAACCTGCTGCCATACAGGCTTCTCGGCCTGACCGCCCCGTATCCTGCTCCAATCTTGGCGTCATACCAGAGGATAGTCGGTTCGTAGTATTCAGTGACAACCTGTCCATTGTTCGGAAGATCATCCTGCTGATCCCCACCGATGAATGACGGCATATGGTGGAAATAATGTTCAAAGCGCCATGGACTCGCCGATATGTTGCTTATCGAACGGAACTGGACAGTATAGAATGGCACCCCTTCCGTGAGGCAGACACGATATTTCGTCTGGAATGCGCCTTGCTGAGTGCTCTGTGGTTCCTTCATCTTTCCATTGGCGTCAACCTCGGTTATCGCGGCTATCTTCTTTCCGTTGTCGAGTTCCAGTACATATTCAAAAGTGACCATCACAGGTCCCAGCTTGCCTTTTAAGGATACTAACTTGTTCGCCGGAAGCCAAGTGTCCTGCGGGAGCTTCTCATGTATCAGGGCCTCCATCTTTCCAAGTTTTATGCCGTCAAGTGAAACCTCGTCCAACAGGATTGCCGTATCAGCTTTCTTTTTAATCTCTATCCTTCCATTCTGGAGGGTCAATGGAACCTGGACATCTTCCCATTCGACCAGTTTCCTGTCAGGTGCCGCGTCTATGCGGAAGAATTTCGCCGATCTTGGTTCGAGCTTGTCGACAAGGAATATCAATTGGAGTTTTCCGTCATCGCCTTTCTCAAGCTGCTGCGGGATCTCCGAACCGTCAGCATAAAGCTTTGCTGCACAAGGAACGGCCTTCCCTTCCGGAAACACCTTTTCAAGATCAAGTTTCGCAACATAATTCTCAATGGGCTTCCCGGTCGGATTTGAGACATATATCACCGATGTATCTTCAGGAGCCTTAGATTTCCAAACCGTTCCACTCGTATACTGGCTCTGCCTGTCGGTGGAGACAAGTCCGGGAATATATGCACGGGCCATAACAAAGTGAGGACCTTCGTTCACGCCTTCAAGCACTGGAATTTCCACCGGCTTAGCATCGGCAAGGTTCACTTTCACCTCGCGATTCACACCGTCCTCGATTATCTCAACGGTGCATTCGCGAGCTTCAGAGGAGACATTCTCTACCACTATGCAGCCTTTTGCCGTGTCAAGTTTGAGCTTTGGAACATCCTGCCTGTGCAGGGGAACAGCAAGAGAGTTTATCTTTGTCGCCATCGCCGACACCAACGGATACGGGACATCCTTCTCGTTCACGATCCCATAACTGCAGTCCTCGGGATTCGATGCGGAAGCCATTCCGCCGGAAGGCTGGTCTATCCACATGAAATAGTCTGAACCGACGATGAAAGGCTGTTCGAAAATGAGGGATTGGTATATTCGGAACGCTTCAGCCCTCTGTTCCTCAGTGTCAAACCTTTCACCGGCACCGTGCTGGCAGGGCATCCCGGAATCCAGACTGACAAAGCTCCACTCCGAAAGGATTATCGGCTTTTTGCAGAGGGTGACTACATGGTTCAACATCTCACGGGTCTCCTTTGCTGTTCCATTCTCAAGATCAGCAAATCCGTAGTGGTTCACGCTGACGACATCGCAGTATTTTCCGCACATCTCCCATACGGGATCCTGAGACCAACCCGCAAACCTTGTCCCGAGGATGAGATGGTTCGGATCAGCCTTGCGGATCGCTGCCGCGGAAACGCTGTAATATTTCTCGGCAATTATCCTCAGGAATTCGTGGGCATCACCTTTCGCCAGGGGTATAGGATCTCCATTGATGAAAACATTTGCGGAAGTGACGTCATCAAATCCCTTGAAGTTCGTTCCCCATGCCTTGTTTATTCCGGCGATATCCTTGTATTTGTCGGTGAGAAACTTGAAGAAGGCCTGTTTCGCCGAATGGTTGTCGGGTTTGTTCAGAATGTCGAGGATAAGTCCGTATTCCAAAGGTTTGCCGGTGGTGGTATGGATGAAGAAAGCCGCGCAGTTGCTGCCGTGCCAGTCAAGTTCGTTGTCTATGTAGTATCCCAGCAGCCACGGATCATTCTTGAGGTTTCCGCAGAACTCCTCAGCCCTGTATTCGCAGTATTCCTGCCAGCGCGGGTGGAAGACATTTGGGAATCCGTTGATGGTGATAGGTGAAAGATCTGAAAACCCGACGAATCCGGAACCCATCTGTGCTATCAGCGTATAGGCGACGCCGTCGATATACGTCTGTCCGGGCCTGTTCTTCATGATCGATGCTGTGTTGAAGCCGAACTGCTTCATCTTTTTGCTAGTTTCCTTTGCCCAGTTCTCCGGACTTCCATAAAGCTCCTGCACGTTCTTCTGGTAGGGGGAATAACCCAGCTTCGGGCTGAAGTGCCCGTTGTACTTGACCTGTTCAACGCCTACTGAAAAATATGCGTATCCGTTCGGATCCACGAACCAGTTCACGCCATCCTTTTCGGTCACGCGGAAGAATCCCGATGCATCGAATTTCATGTCACTCATCGGAGGGGTGTTGTATGCAGGCGCATTGACATCCGGCTGTTTCCGGGGGGCGTCCTTGCTGTTGAACACAGGCTGCTTTGAAATATCCTTCATGGCGATCTGCACGTTGTCGTAATAGCAGTCGAATCCATTGTTCCAGAACACAGCTGTTCCAGTTTTGACGGCCTTCTTGGCTTCATCGAACTTGTACCCCTTCTGGTAGATCACTTCACCTGTGCTTCCGAAGATGGTTCCGAGTATGCCTTCAGAGGTCATTTCAAGGCGGAGCTTGTAAGGAGTTCCGGACGACCAGGTGCCCCCTTTAGGTGTTCCAAGTTCAGCGAGTGAATTGTCTCCGTTGCTGTTGGCCTGCCACTTGTTCTCGAGCATCTCGCTGAGTTCTATGAGGTGCTTCGGAGGATTTTTGCCTTCCGTTGGAAGTTCGGTAAGGCAGAGCAGCCAGTAGTTGCTTCGGTCGGCCATGATCGCCACCCCGGAACTCTTCCAGCTACCGCCGACCGCGGAATTGACTGTCACATCAGCTTCGACGAGGACGGTTGACGCATTGGGAGCATTTGCGATGTTCGCAAAAACCTTATCCCTGTCGGCGCTGTGGAGCTGTCCTTCCTTGATCTCCCAGAAGAAGCTTGAGAATTTCCATGGTGTCGGAGGAAGATGTTCGTTCTCGTATTGGGTAAAATAATCCTTGTATTCAAATTCTCCGGGAAGGATTGCCGATTTCGGGATGGGAATCCTCTTGTGAATGGCTGTTTCCGGGACGGGAATGGTGTTCCCTACAGAAGCACTGATATTATCGTAGAGGCAGTCCCAGGAGGCGTTCATCAGTGCAGGGGTTCCCTTTGTGACAGCTTTTTTTCCAGCTTCAAACCTGAATCCCTGCTGGAAAATGAATTCATTATCTTTTGTAATTGTCGCCCTGGCGCATTCATTGTCTATTTCAATGCGCATCCTATACTTTGTACCTGTCGACCAGCTGGAATTCTTCAGGGGACCAAGCTCCGGTAGGGCGGTATCACCATTCCTGTTCGCCTGCCATTTTCCATCAAGCATCTCGTTGAACTCTATGATGTGCTTTGAATTGTCCTTGTTTGGAAATTCTGTGAGAGAAAGGAACCAGTAATTTTTTGTGTCGATCATGATCGCAATGCCACAGGTCTTCCAGTTGGGACTTGTCGGGGACTGGGGCGTGACATCCGCTTCCATTACGATCTTGCTGCCGTAGGCTGCATCTGCGATTGTCGCAAAAGCCCTTAGCTGGTCGGTGCATCTGAGGGAGCCATTCTTGATTTCCCAGGCACCGGTAGTGGACCATGTAGGGGCCGGGATGCGGCCATTCTGATAATTGGAGAAATCATCCTTGAACGAGAAGTTTTTCGGAAGAATCTCATCGCCTGCAAATACTGTGGAGAAAAACAGTGTTCCGACAAATACAGTTGAAAAAAACAAGCTCCTCAGGCAATTCATATCAATCCCCTTCCATATTTAAAATCGTTTTTGGATTATTATCTTTACGGTGTCGGATTCTTGTCCCATGGCACCATGATGACTTCTGCCGACACACCGAGCTGGGCAACGCTTTCCACATGACTGTCGCCAAACAGGAAATTTACATGTTTGTTATGGCTCCAGTTGAGGAAGTCTGTAAGAATAGTGGCATTTCGCGAAGGATCAAGGTAATACCAGCCCCAAGGGACACCAACTCGCAGTGCATCGGCGAGGATGCCACACCGTCCAGGATTTGCGACAAGTGTATCCTTCAGACCCGATCCCTTCACCTGGGCCGCCCTTAAAATGATGTTGTGGTTGAATCCGTAGCTGCAGCATTTCTTGTCGCTGGATGGACGGCTGTTGTATCTGATTGAATTCCAGAAATTGGTGTGATCTGTGTCAGCTGGACCGTAATTGCAGTTCTCCCCCCAGTAGTAGTCCCAGGTCTGGTTCTTGGGATCGGTCAGGCACTGGAAGGAGTTTCCCGGAATGTTGTAGAGGGAGAAGTATTGGAAGAAAGGGGAATCCCCTTTTGAAAGTCCGGTTGCAGCGCTTGGAGGATCCTGCAGTCCATAGGGATAATAGCCGTTATAATCAGACATGTATGAATCGTTTGCAAGACCGATCTGCTTCTGGTTGTTCTGGCATACGGTGGCCTTGCTCATTTCCCTGGCGTTCTTGAGTGCCGGCAGGAGCATTGCAGCAAGTATGGCGATGATGGCGATCACCACCAGAAGTTCAATGAGGGTGAACGAGTGCGATCGACAGTGATCGATCGCTATCAACTGCTCTCGATAGAGTTTTTGCCTTTTTTCCCTCATCCCGGCACCTGGAAAATAGATTTTGCAATAATGTTTGTGCAATTATTATAATATTGCCGGGATGGCATTTCAAGCCCTAAATCCTGAATTTTCATAAATATTTCCAAGGGACTACGGTGTTGGCTGGCTGTCCCAGGGCTGGGTGATGACCTGCGAAGAGATCCCGATTTGGGCAACGGATTCGACATGTCCGTCGCCAAAAAGGAAGTTGACATGCGAGTTATGGCTCCAGAAAAGAAATCCGTTCGCATCGTCGAACGTAGAGTATCTCGTCGGATCCAGATACCAGAGCAGCACGAAAGGAAGTCCGATGCGGGTTAGATCGACCTCATAGCCCCATCGGGAAGGGCTCGCAATCATCATCTCCTTGAGCGCAACATTCTTCCTGTTGCCGTAGTCATCCCTCAGGAAGAACATGTTTGAATTGAACCCGTAACTCGCAGCCTTCTTATCGTTCGATGGACGCGATGGAACACGTACGCCGTTCCAGAACGCAATATGGGCTGGATCCGGAGCACTGTAGTTTCCTGCCTGGTTCCACATGTAGTCGCGTTTTTCAGTCATTGGATCCATCGAACACTGGAACATTGTGGGAGCAATGTTGTAGAGGGAAAAATAGTAGAAGAATGGGGAGTCGCCGGGTGTGAGTCCGGTCGCTGTTGCCGGATCATCATGTATTCCGTAAGGATAATAGCCGTTGCAGTCGGAGACATAGTTCATGTTTGCAAGACCACTCTGCCGAAGGTTGTTCTGGCAGATCACGTTTTTTACCATGTCTTTTGATTTCTTAAGGGCTGGAAGTAGCAAGGCGATCAATACGGCGATGATGGCGATGACCACGAGCAACTCGATGAGCGTAAACGATTGCTGTTGACCGCGATAGATTGCTGTCAAACCCAATCGAAAAAGTTTTTGCCTCTTCTCCCTCATTCCGCTACCCCGGAAAAACATATTTGCAATAATGTTTGTGCAATTCTATATTACTACCATTGCATTTAATTTCAAGCCGTGTTTATTATAATTTTTCTTTTTAATAAGGATACCCTAAAGGACATTTATGAAAAAAATAATCGACCTGTCAAAACTGAAATGGACCCTCAGGGGGTTCATGCCATGCGCATGGAGATGCTCATACTCGGTTGAAACTGGAGTATCAATACGGCCTGAGGCAGGACCCGTTCCGGTAAAAGTACCCGGCTCAGTCCAAAAAGCCCTTCTCGACGCCAAGATCATTCCCGACTGGAACATTGGAACGAATGCCCGTCATTGCGAATGGATAGAAAACCGCAACTGGATATTCCAGACAGAAATTCCTGCACAGAAAATTGCACATGATACATCCGTCATCCTTAAACTTGACGGCCTTGACGGCAACGGATGCATCATGGTCAACGGAAAACAGGTCGGGATCTTCGACAATTCGTTCGTGCCATATGAACTTGATCTGAAAAGTTATCTTCTATCCGGTAAACCATCAAGACTTGAGATAGTCTTTGAAGTTCCTCCTCGCTGGCTCGGACAACTCGGTTACACCTCCCGGATGAAGGAATGGAAACCGCGCTTCAACTATACCTGGGACTGGATAAGCCGCGTCGTCCAGATAGGAATATGGGATGGAGTTCGACTCGAACTGATAGACGGACCTGCAATAGATGAGTTTCGTTGTATTACCCACGCTGATTACCGGAAAAGCACCGGATCCATCGGGCTCTCTGGAAAAATAAGGAATCCAAAATCGGCTTCAGTGCGGATTTCGCTGAAAGATCAGAAGATTAAAAAAGTTTTCCAGTCTTCAGTTCCTGCCGAAAAATTCTCAAAGGAAGGCTTTACCGGAAAAAATATTCCCGTCCAGCTCTGGTGGCCGAATGGTCACGGGAAACAGAACGTTTATGTTCTTGAGATCGAACTCTTGTCAGCAAACGGAAAAGTTGCGGACAGGCTCGAACGCTCCGTCGGATTCCGCCAGGTAGAATGGAAAAAATGCGAAGGCTCACCTGAAAATGCTGATCCGTGGATCTGCGTTGTCAACGGGAAATCTATTTTCCTCCAGGGCGTGAACTGGACACCTCTTCGTCCGAATTTTGCGGATGTCGCAGAATCGGAAAGCCTCAAGATGATAAAAATATACAAGGACATGGGTTGCACCATTCTCCGCGTCTGGGGTGGTGCCACTCTCGAAAAGGAATCCTTCTATGACAGCTGCGACAAACTCGGTCTATTGATATGGCAGGAATTCCCGCTGTCGTCTTCCGGACTCGACAACCATCCTCCCGAAGATGAAAAGACAATCTCAGAACTTGCGAAGATCGCACGTTCATACATCGTGCGTCGCCAGCACCATCCATCGCTTATCATCTGGTGCGGAGGAAATGAACTGCAGACCAAGATGGATGGAAGTCCCGGAGGAGGAAAACCGCTTGATCTGTCCAATCCCGTGCTTGCGAAGTTCGCAGAGATCGTTAGGAAGCTTGATCCTGAACGCAGGTTTCTTCCAACCTCATCGTCAGGTCCGCTCTTCTATGCAGAGGAAAAGAATTACGGCAAAGGGCTGCATTGGGATATCCACGGTCCATGGGGGCTTGTTGGCAACAAGATGGAAAGACAGCGAGAATATTGGGACAAGGATGATTCGCTCTTCCGTTCGGAAGCCGGATGTCCCGGGGCAAGCCCCGTCGCCATCCTCAGGAAATATAGCGGCAAACAAGGTCCATTCCCGGTTTCACTTGAAAATCCTCTCTGGCAGAGGACCGCATGGTGGTTCGACTGGCCTCAGTTCGAGAAGGACAATGGGCGCAAGCCGCGCAGCCTTGGCGAATATGTGAAATGGAGCCAGTCGCGACAGGCCGAAGGATTGTCCATAGCTGCGAACTCCGCAAAATCGCGTTTCCCGAAGTGCGGCGGTTTCATTGTTTGGATGGGACACGACTCCTTTCCGTGCACGGTGAACACTTCGATCATCGACTTCGAGGGCAATCTGAAGCCTGCGGCAAAAGAACTGAAGAAGATATTCAGGAAGTAGCATAGACTACACTGCCAACTTCGAATGATGGGGGGATTTTCCTCATTGAATACCGATTGACTTCCTTCAATAGGGAAGCTATCTGTTCACAGAATATATGACAAAAAGGGGATTTATGGAAACTGGAACACTCAAAAAGTTCTTCATGTGGTGCACGATAATGAACGGGGGTCTTCTGCTGTTCTGGAGTTTCCTGTGCTTGTTCGCGCTGGACTGGATCTACAACATGCATAGCATTTGGTTTCAAATGCCCAGGGAAACCTTCAACATAGTCATGTATTCGTTCCTCGGAGCCTTCAAGCTGTTTGTCATCGGATGCAACCTTGTCCCATACCTTGCACTTGTTATCATGGAAAGAAGAAAACCAGTGTGTAAGAATTAAACATAGAACATGAGTTGGGTAAGTATTTTGCCATCGAATGTAATAAATCTGCTTTTGCCAACTAGATTTTCAAAGTGGAAAACCTTATAACGTTCAATATAGGGGGGAATATGAAGATAATCTTTATAGGAGTCTTGACCATGGTTCTTTCATCAGTAGCGTTGGCAACAGAGAAGGACATGTTGGCCGTTGTAGAGCAGTATGAGAAAGCTGCGAACACGGGGGACATTAAGGCTTTCGAGAAGATACTCGCGCTCGAAGATCCCCAGTTTTCCGAGTACGAAGGACATGTCCCGGATTTGATCGGAAAGAAAGGTGTTTACGATATCCTCAACTGGCGCAAGGAACATCCCGAGTTCAAGTATAAGGCAGTCTATAGCAATCGCAGGGCCTTCCTGCTAAGCGAAACAACTGGTTATGTCACTGCAATCTGCAAGTCGAAGTCAGATCACGGTGAAAATGTATCGAGGGTGACATTTGTCATGAAACGGACTGACGGGGAATGGCGAATCATCCACGGACACTGGTCTAATCAGCTAAAACCGGACAAGGCAGAATGAACCGAACCTGCAATGCGCTTGTAAAAGTCGACAATCCTATAGACGCGATCTACAAGCTTGTCTTCGACGATGAGTTCAACGGCACGTCTGACGATATCAAGAAATAGAAATTCCTTTCATCGGATATGATAGGTGGCAGATACGAGAAGAATCAGTAGTTGACCGTTTTGAATTTCCATCTTTGTTCCAAAGCAGCTTGACAAAGCAGAAAGAGGCTATAAAATATTTTGGCACAAAGGTTATTGCAAAATTCAGTTTATGGTAGGAAATAATGCGCAACATAGTCGGCATAAAGAGCATAGCGAAGAAACTCGGCGTGGCGCCATGCACAGTCTCAAGCGTCCTGAACGGTAATGCCAAAAAGCGCCGGATCAAGGAGGAGACAGCTCAGAAAATACTTGAGGAATGCAAGCGGATGAACTATGTCCCGAACCAGCTTGCACGAAGCCTCCGGGCAACCCGTACGATGATGCTTGGCGTAGTCTTTGCTGATCTCAGGAACGACTGGGCAGCCCGGATCCTTGACGGTGTCCGTATCGCCGCCGACCGCAACCAGATGCTGCCACTTGTGATGGATCACAACTGGGAGCCTGACCGTGAACGCCATGGCATTGAGATGCTGCTCCGCCTAAGGATCGATTTCATTATCACAATCCCGCTTCCCGAATGCGTGGAGACATATTCGCTTGTGAAGGCGCGTGGAGTCCCACTCGTGTTCCTTGGAGATACTTTGAACGAAATGCCTGAAGCAGACTTCGTCTCCTGGGATCATGCTCCGGCGGTACGGGCCATCATACGCCATCTCGTCGATCGCGGTGCAAAACGCATAGCGACACTCGAGCATAGACGACATACAACGCTGACAAAGGCCTATTTCGAGACTTATTCTTCAGTCCTGCAGGAATCTCAACTGCCATTTGATTCGTCCTGGCGGATGCTTGCTGCGTTCGAATCTGAAATAGAGGGAGTTTTAGGTCCGGTATTTTCAAAAAAGGAAGGTGAACGGCCTGATGCTCTGTTCTGCACAAACGACGGACTGGCATTTGTCGCAGTCGCGGTACTGAGACGAATGGGACTGCGTGTCCCAGAAGATGTCATGGTCACTGGCATGGGAGATCTTGGCAAGGGTGATGAGAACGGGGTCGGACTTACAACCGTACGTGAACCTTGCGAGGACATTGGCCGTCTTGCGACGGAAACAGGATTGTCTCGTCTGGAAAATCCAAGGCAGGCTCCGACAAAACTTCTTCTTGCGGGAACCGAAGTAAAAGCCCGTCTCACCACCCGGCGGAATTAGATTCTTTCGGAGCGCCGGCGTCCCGCCGGCAATAAAACGAATCCTGATTATGTTCAAAGTCTGTGTAAGTCTGTGGCAAAAATCTTCTCAATTCAGCTGGACCACCACTTCATTTTTTGCCTGGAACAGATCTGTCGGAATAAGGTTTCCGGCGAGTTTTTCGCCGTTCAACTCGACTGATTTCACGCCCTTGCCTTTCTTGCCGTTCCGGATCGTGATGTTGAAATCCTTCCCGCGGAACTTGCGAGTCACCTTTATCTCCTTCCAGGCCGACGGAATGCACGGATCGATCTTCAATCCGTCATAATCCGGCTGGATACCGAGGATGTACTGCGTCGCGGAGAAATAGGACCATGATGCCGTTCCCGAAAGCCATGGGAGGCGTGACGCCCCAAACCTGCGGCTGTATTTGCTGTGAGTTGACTGGCAGTGCACATAAGGTTCGATCTGCCTGATTTCGGCCTTCGTGTTGTAGGCGGCCGGCATGTAGTTCCGGTAATATTCGTAAGCTCTCTCCGGATGACCGAGCATTGCCTCAGCCATGACCGCCCATCCCTGCGTATGCGAGAAGATTCCGGCATTCTCCTTGTGACCTTCATTGAGCACGACAGCCCTGACCACATGATAATCAGTCTTCCTGAACGGCGGCGCGCAGAGCATTATGCCATATTCGGTAGCAAGGCGATCCTTTACTGACTGCATTGCCGTCTCAGCCTGTTCTGTTGTCGCTGCACCGCTCAAGACGGCCCAGCTCTGGGCGTTTAGGAATATAGAGCCTTCGGGATCGTTCTTGGTTCCAATTATCGAGCCGTCCTCTCTGAACGCCCTGATGAACCATTCGCCGTCCCAGCAGTGCTTCTGGATGTTCTTGTCGAGTTCAGCGAGCTTCTTCTCCGCCCAATCGATCTCCTTGTGGAACTTGAGCCGCGTGCATATGTCGATATAAGTCTTCAAAGCGTATCTCAGCTGGAACGTCACGAAGATGCTTTCTCCGCGGTATCCGAGCTTCAGGCAGTCGTTCCAATCGGCTTCGAGTCCGCATGGCAGGCCGTGAGCTCCGCTCCTCTCGAGATTGAACTCGATTGCCCTGCGCAGATGGCCAAGCACAGTGTCCTTGCCCTTGTCGGCATACGGCAGGATCTTCGTATAGAAGTCAATGTCACCTGTCTCCTTCACATATGCTGGGATTGTGTTGAAGAGCCAGAGACAGTCGTCGGACCTGTAATGGTTCGGTTCGGGAGTGGGCTCGTGTCCGGGGTTGTGGGCGAACTGTTTCACGACCGACATTGCACCGCCGGTGGAAACCTGCCCGGTTATCATCAGTTCAAGTCTTTTTACTGCGTCCGCCGGTATCATCGACATCGCACCAAGCATGTCCTGGACCGTGTCGCGGTATCCGAGCCCGTCGCGTTCACCCGAATAGACGAGGCTTGCAGCGCGAGACCAGGCAAAGGTGATCAGGCTGTTGTAGGCGTTCCAGACGTTAATCATGCTGTTGAATTCGTTGTCTGGCGTCTGGACCGTCAGCACCCCGAGAAGCTTGTGCCAGTGATCCTTGACCTTCTGGAGCTCCTTCTTGAGGACGGCGATGTCGCCGAACTTTTTCAGGACACTTTTACCTTCACGTTCAGCTTTGCCGACGCCGACCAGGATCGCGAGTTCCTTGGTTTCACCTGCGGCGAGATCTATTTCCATCCTCATTCCGGCACAGCAGTTGTCACCGTGTGCGAGTGAATTCGTGCATTTGTTGTTTTCGACGGCGATAGGATTGGCATAAGTCCTGTAAGGGCCTATAAAGGCATCCCTGTCGGTCTCAAAATCCCTGGCATCGGCGCCGGTGACCGCGAAGAACGCATTCCTGCACTGGTCGCGGTTCTGGAAGTTCTGTGGGTCTTCCGGGACATTGTCCAGCATGGCATAGCGGATGATCCCGTCGACGTAGTCCATCTTTATCGTATACTGCGTAAACTGCAGGTTGATCAGATCCTGGAAAAGGTTCCATTCGGACGCGAACTCAAGATATGTGAATACCGAAAGTTTCCTCGCGGATTTGCCCTTGTTCTCCAGCTTCAGCATCCAGACCTCAAAATTGCTCTCCAGCGGAACGAAATACGTTGTCTCCGACCTGATATCGGAATATTCCGACTCTATCACTGTGTATGCGGTGCCGTGACGGCATACGGTCTTATATTTGTCGAGAGGTTTTGCAACCGGCTGCCAGGAAGTTGACCAGTAGTCGTTAGTCTTGTTGTCGCGGATGTAGAAGTAGCGTCCGGGCTGGTCGAGGGGGATCGCATTTGTGCGGGTACGGGTGTAACGGCCCTGAGCGGAGGACTTGTAGAAGCTATAGCCGCCGGCATTGTTGGTTATGATGGCGCCGTATTCCGTCGTGCCGAGATAGTTGCTCCAGGATTTCGGGGTGTCCGGCCTGTCGATCACGTATTCCCTGTTCCTGTCGTCGAAATGTCCGTATTGCATAAGAATATTTTCCTTCGAAAAATTTTATCTATGATGTGTGATACCGTACTATCCATGCAGTCAAAGGCAAGAAATAAATTTTCTGTCTCCGGTAGATTTATCGAATGTTGAAAATGTGTACGTATATGATATAATATTATACGTATAAGAGGTACACACATGAAAAACAAGCTTACAGTCGCGATTGAAAGGGACTTGATCCCCAAGGCCAAGGCGTATGCCAAGGAGCATGGAACTTCGTTGTCGGAAATAATTGAAAAGACCTTCAGAAAGCTTCCAACCGGAAAGGAAATCTCCTTCTCCAGAAGATGGAGGGGAAAATTCACGGCAGCCTGCAAGAAAGAGGACAGATATAAGAAGCTTGCTGAGAAATACCTATGAAAATACTTGTCGATACCGACATATTGGTTGATGTTGCTCTCGACAGGAAACCGTTTTCAGATAATGCTTCGCTGCTCCTGGACAAGCTTGAGATGAATCAGGCGGATGGATACGTAGCCTGGCATTCACTGTCAAATTTATACTATATTTGTTCATCTTCCGTCAATGATAAAAAATTAAGGGAATATATCAAGGATCTTCTCCGGTTTTTACAGGTTGCTGAGACCAATACCAAGGATGCATCATACGCATTGGGCCTCAATGTCGCCGACTTCGAGGATGCCATGCAGATGTCAGCCGCAATATCATGCAAGGCTGATTTCATAGCCACAAGGAATATCAAGGATTTCAAGCATTCTCCTGTTCCAGCATGCCTTCCTGGCGAAATTGTGCGCCTTATTGATAAAAACATATAAGTTGGAAATAACCGAATTATGGACATGAAGAAAAGCTCATTTGTCATCTTTGTGGTAATATTTCTTCTTTCAGCGATTCTGTTAATGTGCGGAGGAAATATTGGAGCAGGTGATGAGGAAGATGATTGGGACCTTACCCAAAAAATCCATGTAAGTGCTTTAATCAAGGATAAGGCAGGAAATCCTTTGAAAAATATGAAGTGCTTTGAATACTTCGATGGCGAAATGGGCATATCCTTTAACAAAATTTCCGACGGGAAAATTGATAGTTATATAGAAGATGAAAAGCTCAAAACAAAAAGCGGCGGACAATTAAATTATGGCCTTGAAGTGATATGCAGGCCGTATAGGAAGCAGTTCCAGGAAAAGATAATTAAACTTGGAGACAAGGAAGTCAGTTTTACGTTTGTCATGGATGATGAAGGGGTAAAGAAAGGGACAATCTTAGGTGTAGATGGCAAGCCCGTCGGAAACATAAGGATTTTCTTCAATGGAGAGAAACGAATGTGCTCCCTTGATGAACAACTCAATTATAAAGTCGAAGAAAAGGGCTTATTTCCGTCGAACGAACTTCGTCACATTGTTTCAGATGCCTTGGGAAACTATCTGTTCTATCCGTCCATTCCGAAAAAAGGTCAAGCTGATGATGACTTCAACAACGGAATATATGAGTTCTATCCAGTAGTCGAGTATAACAATGGCAGAACTGTTTTAGTTACGGCATTCTCAAATGACGGGTGCCTGTGCATGCCGGTTGGAGAATTTGACAAGGCTGAGAAGGTTCAGCTGCAGAAATACTCAAAAGTGGAAGGTGATGTTTTACGTGGAGACGAACTGCTTACAGGTAGGACTGTATGTCTTGAGAGGATATTTATTATCGGAGGAAAGTATTTTTCAGTCCAGCTGGAAGATGCTAAAACCAATGAAAGAGGACATTTCATATTTGAAAAAGTTCCTCCGGGATACTTTGTCGTCGACTGTGATGATGAGAAACAATCAGTCTATGGAGAAGCTGCTCCAGGTGTTTCATATAAGATAAAGCTGGGGGGATACGGAGTAAGGATTATGGGAAAATTTATTCCTCCTGCCGGGGTTTCAGTGGATTTCAAGGGAGAAAAGAATTCACTGAACATTTTTGCGGAAAGTGATGGAAAATTCAATCTCATTTCAGAAGAAGTTATTCCTCGTCTGATCAACTCGAAATACAGACATGAAGTTTTAGTGGAGATTCTACCGGATGGTACATTCAACGCCATAGATGTCCCGCCTGGCCGGTATTCCATTTTGTTCACAGCCCAGAAAGACGGAGAGATTTATGCCTGGACAAAAGATGAGTTTACAATTCCAGAAGATGCCATCAGCAAGAAGAAAATTGACCTTGGTCTTTTTAAACTAAAATAAAAGATGTTTTAGAGGAGGGTTTATAATGAAAATTGAATTGAATGGAAAAATAGCTCTCATTACAGGGGGATCGAGCGGGATTGGGGAGGCATGTGTAAAGGTTTTCCGTGAAGCTGGGGCCGAGGTGTTCTTCACCTACAACAAGAACGCTGACAATGCTGCGAAGATCGCAAAGGAGACCGGAGCGAAAGCCATCAGATGCGAAGTGTCCTCAGAGGAACAGTGCCGGAATGCGGTTGGAGAGGCGGTCGCGAAGTCCGGAAAACTGGACATCCTTGTGAACAACGCTGGAATCTTCATGGATGCACCCGCCGGATCCGAAAACTATCTTGATGTATGGAAGAAAGTGATCGACGTGAATCTCAGCGGCTGCGCATATTTCATTCATTTTGCCGTTCCCCACATGAAGAAGAATGGCGGAAAGATCGTGAACGTCAGCTCCATCCATGCTGCTGAGGGAACGATGAACGCTTCGGCGTACCACAGCTCGAAGGCGGGGATGGACGGACTCACCAGGGCTTTTGCCGTTGAACTTGCGCCGTTCAATATCCAGGTGAACTCGGTTGGGCCTGGGCCGATCATGACCCCGATGTGGGGTGGTGATGAAAACGAGTATGTCAAGGAAATAGCGAAGATCGTGCCTGCCAGGAGGTTCGGTAAACCCGAGGAGATCGCATATGCCGCAATGTTCATGGCTTCTCCGATGGCGAACTATGTCACAGGACAGACCTTGTTCGTGGACGGAGGTATGCTGATGAACATCTTCAAGCAATGAAATTTAACACCCTAATCTTCTCCAGTGAATTGGGCAAAACGTCCAAAAAGGTATATCGTAAGGCCCTGAAAAAAGGATGAAATCAAGGGGCTGAATGTACCAGAGGGTCATACATCACCGCTACCGGGGGAAGAGGTTTGTGATATTGGTTCTTCTCCTTGCCGCGCTAATAGCTGCAACATGGGGTCTGGGAAAGATCACATATGAGTATTTTTTCAGGAAAAACACGTACGATGCCCTGATAAAGGAGGCGGCGAGGAAGTATAATATCGATTCATGCCTCCTGAAGGCGGTGATCTGGAAGGAGAGCAAGTTCAATCCGAACGCCAGGGGAAGCAAGGGGGAGGTCGGCCTTATGCAGATAAGGCCGTCAACAGCTGCGAAAGAATGGGCGGAGTTCAACAATTACGACATAGAAGCCGAAGGGATTCTTTTCTATCCGCGAGTGAACATAGACATTGGGGCATGGTACCTTTCAAAGGCAATGAGAAGATGGGAGAAGTACGATCACCGCGAGGAACTCGCCCTTTCGGAATACAATGCCGGATTCAAGGGTATGAGTTCATGGGTGCCTTCGAACTATTCCGGGGATGTGATAGACAGGATAAAAATAAAGTCCACAAAAGCCTATGTTTCTGATATAATGAATAGATATAACCAGTCGGTACTCGACAGACCCGCAGAGGAATAGAGACGGAATGGACAGTAAAAAGAAGTGTCATAGGGTCGGAATGATAGATGTGTGGAAGGAAGGGGTAGATGGATTTCAAGAGAAAACTTTTGATGGGATGTTCCATAATTGTGGTAGCCGCCGTCACCTTTGCCGCAGCTGATGTGGTCGCAAAATGGAAGTCGGACTTCCAGTTTAATGGAAAGAAGGATGAAAAGATTCTTCCCAAAGGATGGGAGAAGAAGACCAAGATAGGGACAGATGCCGCCGATTTCTATCTGGTCAAGGATGAGAAGGATAATCTTACATATCTGCATATGGAGGCTAACAAGGCTACGGCAAGCGTCATATGCAGCCCTGAGAAGATCAAGATAAAGGAAACGCCGGTCATCAAATGGAAATGGAGGGTCAACACTCTTCCTACGGGGGCGGATGGAAGGGTGGAAGCAAAGGACGACCAGGCCATAGGGATATATGTTGGCTCCGGTAGCATGTTCTCGAAGAAGAGCATTTCCTACAGATGGGACACTGAGACACCGAAGGGAGCCGAGGGTACCTGTGCATACGGGGCGGGAACGATAAAGATAAAATGGTTCACCCTCAGGAACAAGGACGACGCCACCGGTGAGTGGTTCACCGAGGAAAGGAATGTGGCCGAGGACTTCAACAAGGCTTGGGGTTATTATCCTGACGAGATATATATAAGCGTCTCCTGCAACAGCCAATACACCGGCACCAAGGCCTCCGCAGATCTGAACTGGATAGAGATATTGCCTTTGTCCGGGGAACAGAAGAAATAAATGGACATAATCAGAATTTTCATTATTTCCATGTGTGCCGGGTTCATTCTCGGAGCGCCGGTGGGAGTGGCAGGTGCGATGGTTGCAGATGCGGCACTTGCCCACTCAAGGATAAGGCTCTACGCGACCATAATTGCAGCCGCCCTCGGCGATGCCACGCTTGCCGCAATCTCAACGCTTTTCTCGGTATCTTTCATGAATTTCCTGCAGAGCTATGAAAAGATAGGTCTCTTATTATCTGGAATCACGATCATCTTGGTAGGTGTGGTAATCATTGTCGTCACCTATAAGACACGCAAGGGCATGGGCTCGAAGGACGAGGTGGAAGATCCGTCGTCAAGGTGGATTTTAAGCCACTTCGCCCCGGTATTGGCTGCTTTTCTGACAGCCATCCTGCATCCTGGCAACATAGCTGCCTTTCTGACGGTAATGACGGTTTTCTCTCTGTATTTCCAGGACTTTGAGAACTTCAAGATCTCTTTTATAACCGGTATTTTCACCGGTTCCTTCCTGGTTTTCAGCCTTGCCGGATTCCTTTTCTGGAAAATAAGGCAGAAGGCCGACAAGTTTGTCCATTATTTGAGATATGCTCTGGCTGTAATTGTCATCATTGCGGGAGTATATTTAGTTCTGAAGCATATATAATCAGGAAATATGACGAGGGGAAATGATACTCAACAGGTATTCAATCAAGCACATTGTAGTGCCTTCAGTCCTTCTTGAGACTGATCATTTTCTCGTCAAGCTTGCCGAAAACCAGCAGGAGATAGAGAAAGCGCTTCGCCTGCGCTACGAGGTCTTCAACATTGAAAAGGGCAAAGGACTCAAGAATCTGGGCTGCAAGGGAATAGACTCTGATGAATTCGACGAGTTCTGCCTTCACCTGCTTGTGATCGAAAAGGAGACTGGAAAGGCGATAGGAACCTACCGTGTACATCTTGGTTCCATCGCGAATACCGCCAAGGGATTCTACTCATCCAGGGAATACGACGTAGTGGGACTCCGTGAGATAGCCGACTACTGCATGGAGCTCGGAAGATCATGTGTCTCATCAAAGTACCGTACGGGGGCGATCGTTGCGCTCATGTGGGGAGGGATAGGGGAACTGCTTAACAGGGCCGACCTGAGATTCATGCTGGGATGTGTCAGTCTTGAGGACATTAATCCCGTGGTTGGATGGAGCCTCTATAGGTACTTTCAGAAAAAATATCTGATCTCAGAAATACTTTCTGCACGCCCAAGGAAGGAATATGAACTCAAACATGCTCCGGAATCTGAGATCCAGAAGATGCTGTCCGATGAGGATGCCATCAGGAAATATATTCCTCCCCTGTTCAAGGGATACCTGAGACTCGGCTGCAAGATTTGCGGGGAACCGGCTCTGGACAGCGAATTCGGTACGATTGATTTCCTCATCATAGTCGACAAACAAAAGGTCCCTGAAAGATATATCAGGCATTTTAACTGACATGTTACCTTTCTTCAGACGCCTAATCAGGATCCCGATATTGCTGGTATGGTTTGCCTTGCTGGGTTTCATATCACTCTTTCTTGTCATCGGCGGATGGTGCGCTGTCAGGAGAATGACCAGGATGGCCAGGATCTGGGGATCCGGAATCGCCCGGATAATCGGCCTGAAGGTGAAGGTCTACGGGGATCCCTCGAAAGTCCATGGAGGTATCATAGTCTCCAACCATCAGAGCTATCTGGACATCATTACCCATTCTTCAGTATTTCCCATCAGGTTCAGCCCGAAGAGAGAGATAGCAAGTTGGCCATTTCTCGGCTGGTATCTGGCGCTCAGCAGACCGATCTGGATAAACAGGGAGTCAAAACAAGATTCAATCAGGACTCTTGAGCAATACAAGAAGACCTTGGAGAACGACATCAACCTGATCGTGTATCCCGAAGGTACGACTTCCGATGGGAAAGGGATCCTCCCATTCAAATCAACTCCGTTTGAGGCGGCGTCCGCTGGAAACTTCACGATCTTCCCGATCTTGATCAGGTATATCCAGGATCCCAGCGAATATACGGTAGGCTGGTATGGTGACATGACGCTTCTGCCCCATTGTTGGTATGTGATTGGAAGAAAAGTGACGAATGTCGAGATCTATATCCTTGATCCCATCCTGCCGGAAGGGAAAAACCGCAAGGAACTTGCCGTATTCATCCATGACCTAATGGAAAAGGAATATGACAAGGTTAATGGTGGAAAGGCCAGCGGACATGCTTGATGTTACTGGCTGTTCTCAAGGACTGTGATCTTGTCCGCCTTCTCCTGAAGCTTCTTTTCGGCGATACGGTTGTTCCTGTGCCACTGGGCGCTGAATTCCAATGCTGCTGTAAGCATGATGAAAAGTATGGCAACGAATATTATCACGATCAAAGTCGCGTATCCTTCCTGGTTCTGTCTTCTTCCCATGATATTCTTTACCTTCGATATTCAGTGTTCGGAGTTCGATATTCGAAGTTCACTTATTAAAAGCATGCCACTATCCTTGTCCTGTCTGTTGCCTCACGCTTTCCCATGGACTCCAGGCTCAGGACCGCAAGGTTCGCGGAAAATACAGTCTTTTCGATTCTAAGGTTGACCTGCATGTTTTCACCGAGACGGATCTCAGTCCGCCCAAAATCCCTTTCGAAAACCAGTTTTGAACCTTCGACATAAACCTTCTTTGTCACTGCAACAAGATCATTTCCTTCAATCTTCCAGTCGGACACCAGACATCCGTTCTCCTGCCTCCAATCCTGCGATCCATGGATGAAATTCCTGAATTTTCCTCCGAGAAGCTGAAGTTCCTGGTTGCTGAATGCTTTTTCGATTGAATTCCTACAGAGCCTGGATCCGTCATAGAAGAACTGGAATGCCAGCTCGAATATAATCATGAGGATGGCTATGACCACAAGCATCTCCATAAGATTGAAATAGCTTCTTCTCATTGCTTCGACTCCTCGGCTTTTCCGATCCGGATTTCCACCGCCGCAAGCCGTTTCCCGTTCTTCCTTGTGATTTCAAGACGGAGTTTTCCGTCACGGACTTCGGAGGATCTCAGCGCATCGATATCATCTATCAGCCGGCTTCTGGCGAACTCGTCTTCGAAAATATCTTTGGCTTCTTCTACAGAGGCATTCTTTTCGAAGGATATCCTTTCAATTGTGTTGTCAAGCACCTGGACAGCCCTGCTTTCACGGGTGAAATTCCTTTCCATCGCCCTTGCATTGCCGGAGGCTGAAAGGAAAAGAGTAAATGCAAGGCCCAGAAGCCCGAGTGCGACCACAAGCTCCATCAGACAGAAATGTTTTTCACTGCGATTGTTCATTGCTTTAGATGAAATAAACATCCTTCTCGTGTATTAGGCCCTTCTTCGCCATTTTTTCCGCGACTTCAATGATATCTGCGTCCGGAAATTCCTTTATCTTCCTGCGGAGTTCGCCAAGTCCCGGATTGTTTGTTATAAAATCCTTCCATTCGTCTGAGGGATTTAGATATGCTGCGACAGGAATCCTGCCATCATCCTTTTTCCTCTGAACAAGCCTTTGCGATACCACGCCCGTCACCGCCGACGAGATCAGGAACGGCTCAAATCCCTGATGAAGCATTCTGGCATAAACTGAAGGGATGTCTCCGGCATGGTAGGTGGTAATTACGCGGTGACCGGTCAATGCGGCGTCAAGAGCAACTTTTACGACCTCCTTGTCGCGCATTTCGCCAATGACAAGTGTCTTGACATCCTGGCGCAGTGCCGCCCTTAGGGACTCGGGATATCCCCAGTCGTCCCCGCTGCGTGTCAAAGATATCTGTGAAATTCCGTCGATGTCGCACTCGACAGGATCCTCCACTGTTATTATCGACGCCGGATCCTGCGAATTCCGCAGAAGTTCACGGATCATCGCGTAAATCGTAGTCGTCTTGCCGCAACCGGTTGGACCGGTCAGTATTATAAGCCCGTCCGGGCGTTTCAGCATATCACGGATCGCGGATTCAGCCTCCTTCTGGAGTCCGAGTTCCTCAAGGTAGAGGGGATCGTTCTTCCTACCGAGGATCCTGATGGTAAGACGTTCGCCATGGATCGTCGGCATCGCAGCCACGCGCAGTTCCGCTTCTGCGAAATTCGCAACCCCGCGGATCACTCCGTCCTGAGCTATCTTCGTGCGGTAGGTGAGGAGTCCGGAAAGGACTTTGATCCTGTTTACACACTGGTCCCCGAACTCACGACCGATGGAACAGATGTCCACCTGGACACCGTCGATCCTGAACCTGATGTTATAGGAATCCTTCTTCGGGAGCCAGTAGACATCGCTGGCCTTCTTTCCCAGGGCTTCCAGCAGGATCTTGTCAACATAAGCCGGAACTTCGTTGTTCTTCTTGTCAGATTTCATAGGTGCACCTCAATAGTAGGACGCATAATAGATAATGCCGCACAATGCCGAGAAAAATCCATATATGAAAAGAAATATGAACGAGCAGTTCAACAAAATTAGGATTATTTCAGCAGTCTGCCCGTAATATCTGGTCGAATGTTTGATGTCGAGGAAGAGCATTTCAGACATGGTCTTGAAACCTTCCGCCGGATCTTCGCGGTCTGCGGAATTCCTGACAAGCCATTTGTGCAGGGAATTTCCAAGCTTTATTTCCTCCCAGCATTCCACCCAGTTCCCACCGGATCTCACAGAATCCTTGAATTTCCCAATGCGTCTTTTCAGCCATGGGATTGAACAGGTTTCATAGCAGGAGTCCGCAGATTCCTCCACGCTTTTTCCGGTGCTCAGGTTTGCATACATCAGGGAGGAGAACTCCAGAAGCGCGGATTTCTTCAGCTGGTAGCCGATGAAAGGAAGATATATCAATATAGTTTCAGAATTTTTGAAGACAAACCTTATGAATTTTATGATCAGGAAAAGGATTATCAGCAGGAATATCCCGTTCATCAGGCATGAAAGTATTATGGCTATTACAAGTCCTAGGAAACCAAGCCGTTCGACAATGCAAAAGGGAAGTGAAATTATGCTTATGTAGCCTTCCATCGGACTCCATGAATTGCCGAAGATGCCAATGATCATATCCAGAATTGGGGATTTTAAAGTGCCATAGCTGATATCATCGCAGATTCTGGTGAATCTCGGGAATATGAAGAAAAACACGCTCATGCAGAGGGCTGATACAATGGTCAGCTGGATGAAGGGATATGTCAGGTAACTTTTGAACTCACTGCGGGTTTCTGCCGTGAACCTGAGAGATCTCGCCATGCAGGTGAACATGGTCTCGGGATGGGAGAAGTTCCTGGCGTCGGACAAAGAGGTCATGAAATATTCGGAGATAAGTCCCTTGAACCTGCTTTTAATCACCAGGCATGGCTCCTGTCCCGATGCAAGATCGTCAATTGCAAGCTTGAGGCTCCTCTGCCATTTGTTCTTCCTGTTTTCCGCAATGTACCTGAAGGTCATTATGATGATAGAGAAAAGAACAACTACGGCGATAAGGCCTGTGAATTCGTTCGACTGGGAGGACATTGAGGATTTATTCATGATGAAGAACATAAAAAACATGAAGACTGTGACACCAATCAGGGTATATATGAAATGGGTGCCGATCTGTATGAATTCCCCAAATAATTTGCTGGACAGGTTCTCCTTGGGTGTTAGCAGTGCCTTGAGCGCTTCGTGATACGGTATGTTGTTCCTTGCAGCCCAAGAAAGAGTGTTGGCCAGCACATATTCATTCTGGGGCATCGTAAACCTTGAGGAATATTGGAGATCGTAGTTTATAAGTGAAGGCTGGCTTTTCATATCATCCTCCAAGATGGTGATAAATGGATATGAGTGGAAGGAACAAGGCCAGAACCATTGAGCCTACGACCAGGAAAATTATGAAGATAAGGAATATCTCGAACAGCATCTCGGATTTCCTGAGTTCGACAGTTGCGTTCTCCCTGAACATTTCCGACATCACAAGAAGTTCCTTCTGGAGATTCTCCTCCGGGACATGTTCTACCGCAAGAGATATGAGGGGAGGAATGGAATCATCCTTCTTCAATTCCTCCACAAGAGATTTTCCTTCTTTGAGATTCCGGGAGATGTATTCCAGTGATGACTTGAACTCCAGATCCTCGTATATTTCGGCTATGGTTTCAAAACAGAGGGCGTTGTCCATCTTGTTTTTCATGAATACCGCCCAGATGAAGCAGAACTTGGCGTTGTTCAGGTTCATGAAAGCTCTTCTGGTGAACGGAAACTGGCATATGAACCTGAGAAGGACATTCTGCGAACTCAAAGTTCCGGAGAAAAGCCACAGGATTACAATTATCACTGCACCCATTATGGCACATATGAAGATGAAGTTGTGGCAGACAATGTCTGATATGATGATGAGGAACTGGGTAATTGGCGGAAGTCTCTCCCCTTCAAAGAGATCTGCGAAGATACGATCGAATTCAGGTATCACGAATCGTAGGATCAGCACCATTAGCGTTGCAGTGAAAATCAGGATGAATGCTGGGTAGAAAAGAGAGGCCTTTGCATTTGAGATGATCTGCTGGTTTATGCGGGAGACATAGGCGATCTCGGAAAGAATTTCGGAGAGAGTGCCATTTTTTTCGCCGCATTCTATCATCTTGATGTGAAGAGGATTGAAATACTTCGGGAACTGTGCCATAGCACCCGACAAGGTCCTGCCCTTTGATGTGTCCTCAGATATGCTGAGAAGCACCTTCTTGAAATCCCTGCGCCTGAAATTAGAAGCGAGTTGATAAAGACCCTGGGGTAGGGGAAGGTTAGACTTGACGAGGAGCGAAAGCTGCTTGTAGAACTCCGTCACTTCTGCTGCTTTTGTGCTCAAGGAGGACCGCCCAATTTAGTGATTCGTTTTATTCTATATCATGTTTTCCCTAAATTCAAAAAGCCAAAGGGTGAATTTTCATTGCAAAATCCAGTCCCTACAGTAAATTAATGAAATTTTATAACACGAAAATTTATTATGGAAAGAACCTGGCTTGGAGCATTTGTGTCGGCGTGGAACCTCCTTCTCGAGATTCCATTTCCGAACATAGGTCTTTGGTATGACGATGACGAGCCGAAGGGGGACTCACTCCGGACCCTCGCGTGCTTCCCGATCGTCGGAGCCCTGCTCGGTTACGGTGCATACTGCATAATCTGGCTTCTGGACAAGTTCCAGGCACCTCCATCGGCGGCGGCGGTTTCCGCCATCCTAATAGTTATATGCCTTGAAATTGCAACCCTGGGCAAGAACTTCAATGCGCTTATCACCTTCTTTGAGGCAAGGATCATGGGACTCAAGGACCTTGAGCTTCTTGCGGCTGTGGAAAAGGAGCCTTCCCTGTGCAAGACCAGCATCGGACTCATGTTCTTCTTCGCGGTCTTCCTCCTGAAGATAGCCTGTGTGGCGCTTCTCGTGTACTATGACCGTACCCCGTGGCTGATCGTGACGATGGCTGTGTCATATGCTGTCATAGCTAAGATGGCGACAGCAAACGATCTGCGGACCTCGCAGCCATTCTTTGATGCGGAGATGCGGGCCGAAAGGCTGGCATGGCTCTTTGCAGGTGTGATATCTCTGATCGTGGGCTGGAGTTTCTCCCCTGCGATAGTCATAGTGATCATACTCGCCTACTATTTCTCCGACAAGTTCAAGATCTACTGCGAGACAAAGTTCGGTGGAGTCACTGGAAAGCTTATCGGGCTTTCGGGCACTGCCGCAGAAACATTGATCCTTCTGGTCGGTGTAATCCTTCTGGTCCGGGTTTAAGGAAAGCCGGCAGGATAAACCGTCATCGACATTTGGGTTATGATGGACACGCAGGATCAAATCCATACAATGTGAAAGAACTTATGAACTACAAATGCCTTGAAGATCTTAAAGCTGAGCTCGCAAGTACATATCCCGACGCGAAAACCGCAGAAATTGAGATAATCCCCGACATCTGCCCTCCTGAAATGACGGGGGACATAACTGTGAACTGTTTCAGGTTCGCCAAGGTGTTCAGGAAAAGCCCCGATGAGATTGCACAGAAGTCCGCTGAATTCCTTTCCGGGCATCCAGATGTCGAAAAGGCCGAAAAGATAAAGGCTTTTGTGAATGTCACATTGAAAGGTGCCGCCCTGCACAGGGATACTGTTGGAAAGTTCAACGAGGTTCTGGGATCATGCATTGTTGATGACGGTAAGAGGAAAAAGATACTCGTCGAATTCTCTGCGCCGAACACGAACAAGCCCCAGCATCTCGGCCATGTCCGCAACAACACCATCGGCATGTCCCTCGCATCGCTGATGAAGAGGGTGGGTCACGACGTCGTAAGGATCAATCTTGTGAACGACCGCGGGATACACATCTGCAAGTCCATGATCGCATACCAGCGTTTTGGGAACGGATGTACTCCGGAAAGCACCGGTAAGAAGGGTGACCATCTTGTCGGAGACTTCTACGTGAAATTCGACGAGGAGTTCAGGAAACAGATGAAGGAGCTCAAGGAGAAGAATCCGGATCTCAAGGACAGGACTGAGGACGAACTCTTCCTCCAGACGGAGATCGGTGCCGCCGCCCAGGAAATGCTGCAGAAGTGGGAGGCCAACGATGCGGAAGTGGTCGCCCTGTGGAAAAAGATGAATGGCTGGGTGTTTGACGGTTTTGCGCAGACCTACAAACGGATGGGTGTCGAGTTTGAGCACACATATCTTGAAAGCCAGACATATCTCCTCGGCAAGGATCTTGTTGAAGAAGGCCTCAGGAAAGGGACTTTTGGGAAAAGGGATGACGGTGCCATTTTCATCGATCTTGAAGACGTGAAACTCGGAAAGAAAGTGCTCCTGAGGTCCGACGGTACAAGTGTATATATGACGCAGGATCTTGGTACGACGCTTCTTAAATACCGCGATTACAAGCCCGACACCCAGATATGGGTTGTAGGAGATGAACAGATACACCATTTCAAGATGCTTTTCGCGATCCTGAAAAAGATGGGATACCCCTGGGCGGCAAACCTTTTTCATCTGTCATACGGGATGGTCAATCTGCCTACCGGAAAGATGAAGAGCCGAGAAGGGACCGTTGTCGATGCTGACGACCTTTTCGATGAGATGGTCTCTCTTGCAAAGTCCGCAGCCTTGGAAAGAGCGGGGGAGGGAAAGGTTCCTGAAGACATAGACAAACGTTCGGAAATAATCGGTATCGGAGCAATAAAGTTCAACCTGCTCAAATTCAATCCGAAGACGACCATAATGTTCGATCCGCAGGCGTCGATTAAGTTCGAGGGGGATACCGGTCCATACGTGCAGTATGCCTGCGCCAGGATAAATTCAATTGAAAGGAAGGCGAAGGATGCAGGACTCAACTTGGGAGCCGATGTTGACTGGATGCTGGCATCTTCCCGTGAGGAAAAGGAGCTTTCGGTGCGGATTTCGCAATATCCTGAGACACTCAAAGCGGCCGCGGAGAAGATGGACTGCTCAGTGGTTTCCGAATACCTCCTGGATCTGGCAAAGTCCTTCAACCGGTTCTACAGGGAGCATTCTGTCCTTAACGCAGAAAGCGAATCCCTGAAGAAGACAAGGATTGCTTTGTGCTTCAGGACCAGGGATATCCTTGCCGATGGGCTCAGGACCCTTACTATCGATGTTCCAGAGGCGATGTAATAAATTTGTCCGTTTGGAAAAATTTACTTGAGAAATACCTCGACCTTCTGGTTTTTCTTCTCAGCCTCTATGATGCCCTGGATAGCCTCTCCGATCTTCTGCTTCTTGAGGTTTTCCATTATGAAGTTCTTGACGTCTGCAAAGGGAACTACCGATGCTTCGTTCTTTTCAGCCAGCTTGATTATGTGATAGCCAAACCTGGTCTCGACGATGTCGCTGAGTTCGCCGGGTTTCAGGGAGAAAGCGGCTTTTTCAAATTCAGGAGCCATCTCTCCTCTGCCGAAAGTACCGAGGTCTCCGCCTTCCTTTTTGCTCGGACACGCGCTGTTCTCGGTTGCGAGTTTCGCAAAATCATCGCCCTTCTTCAGCTGGGCAAGCAGTTCCTGCGCCTTCTGTTCGGCCTTTTTCTTGGATTCGTCGAAGGATTTCTTCTTCTCCTCATCGGTCATTGTCTTGACTTTTTCAGGATCCGGGGATTCCGGCCTTATCAGGATGTGAGATGCACGGACTGTCTCAGGCTTCTTGAATCGCTCCTTGTTATCGTTGTAGAATTTTTCAGCATCCGCCTCGGACACATTTACGCTGGGCTTTACCTTTTCCTCAATCCATTTCTGTATTGCGAGGATCGAGGCGATTTTCGCCTTTGCTACCTCAGGGGAGATTCCCTGCTTTGCTAGCTCTGCTTCTCCTTGTCCTTCAGGCATCTGTGAGAGCATTTTCTTGAATTGTTCATCTGCCTTGGCAGTATCCGGCTTGTAGCCATTTGCTTCTGCAACCTTGCTGAGGAGCTTTTCGGCTATAATGTCGTTGACCATCGCAGAAACCTGCTTCTTCCAGATTTCAGGCGGGATCTTGTCCATCTGCCCGCTGTCCTGCATCATTGAGAGCATCGGCTTCAGTTCAGTCCTGATGTCGGCGCTGGTTATCTTATCGGTGCCTATGGTTGCGACCGTCTCAGGCAGGAAAGCGAGAGGATCCGCACCAGTGCTTTTTTTAGCAGTAGCGGTGGAGTCCTTGTCGTCGATCTTGAAGAAACCTTCAGGAAGACCACTTGCATCCTTTGCCGTAGTAGGTTTTTTCTCTTCGGCCTTGGTGCAGCCGCAGATTGAGAAGAGAAGAGTAAATACCAGTAGGGAACATAGTGACTTTTTCATAAACACCTGCTGTCGTTTATAGGTTAAAGAATTTTCAAGCCATTAAATATAACGGGCTTTTATGATTTAGACAGCAGATAATGAAATAAGTTCATTTTTTCGGGAAGGCCCGGAGATACGAGGATATTATCCTGTCGTGAAGCCTGTCGGTTTCCTTGTCGATTGCACAGCGAACGGGATCAGCCTCATGCCATCTGACAGCCCTCCTGACACCTTCGGCCCATTTCACCTCGCACTTGAAGGAAGGAACAAGTTTTTTGATCTTGGAATTGTCGAATACGACGCTGTTTACCTTGTCACCGATAAGACTTCCCTCGAGTCTCGGGATGTGGGTCGACAGCAGGTCTGAAGGAATATGCATGAGCTCAGGAACCACTCCCGCAGCCTTGCCTGCCTGAAGATATATCTGGTTCCAGCTGAGGACTTCATCCGAAGTGATATGGAAGGCCTCTCCGACGGCCTTTTTGCATCCCAGGAGTCCGACCAGTCCTTTTGCGAAATCCGCATTCCAGGTGACTGTCCAAAGGGATGTGCCATCGCCGGGGACAATAACAGGATTACCTTTTTTCATCCTATTGATCACGGTATAAGGATAACTCCAGCTTCCAATGCAAAGTGGTATCTGGGAAAGCCCGTAGGTGAGGGACGGACGGACTATTGTCACCGGAAAATTTTTTCTCCGGTATTCCCGCAACAGCCTTTTTTCACATGCAATCTTGTTCCTGGCATACTCCGAGAATGGATTGGCAAGAGGAGTATCCTCGGTTATCAGGTAGTTGCTGGGAGGTTTCTCATAGACCGTGGCGGAACTTATGAACACGAACTGCTTTGTCCTGCCGAAGAATATTTTAATATCCTGCTCAATATCCTTTTCTGTGAAAGCGACCCAGTCCACAACGGCGTCAAACAAATTATTCCTGGCGTATTCAAGTACTTTTTCAGGCTCCTTCCTGATGTCGGCATGGAATATCACCGCCTTCTTAGGAGCCTCAAGCTTTTTTGAAAGTCCCCTGTTCAGGATATGCAGCTCCATTCCACGCCTTATAGCAAGCTCTGAGCACGCCGAACTGATAATTCCCGTACCGCCAATGAAAAGAATTTTCATGGAAAAATCCCCTATTGAAGCATATCTGCCGAAGTTAACGTGATTCCACCGGGACGGTCGCCACCACCACCCATTTCTCACCAAGGACGTCCATTTTTCGCCAGAAAGCACTTTTTGTAACCGGCTTTTTCAATCCAGTCTCGAGGAAATCATAGCTTATATGACCTTTTTCCTTGCCGGAGATCATTCTGCGTCCGGCTTCCAGCAGCGATTTATATGGCTGGTAAAGATTATCCGAGAAGAGGTTGAGTCCAATCTCCTCCTTGTCGACGTCGTATAGGATCCTTCCATCCATGTCCATCATCCAGATTTCCACGTTAGAGTCCTTTATCATTGGACTGATTATGTCTCCGAAAAATTTTCCAGGACAGATAAGTGCGCTCAGGGTACCGATCACTTCGTTCTTCTCGTTCAATACGGGGATCTCGAGATCAAGGGACTGCACCCCCTCGACTGAAAGGAACATCTTGCTGATGACAGACTTTCCTGAAAGCGCACGCTTGACCTGTTCCTGTGACGAGACATCCGAACCTTCGAACTTGTGGTAAGCCTCCGGTTCCACGATGATCATTTTTCCGTCAATGCCTATGAGGCTGAAATCAAGCACCTGCGGATTGGATCTTGCGATATCCGCTACTGTCTCCCTTATGCCTTCCTTGTCCTTTACCTTGTGGAGTACGGAAATCCTCATGCTGGCAGTACGCATCTGGATGATAAGCTTGTCAAATGTCTTTGCAGTTTTTACAGCGGCTTCTTCAAGCACGGCAGGGCTTTTCAACTCAGGAATTCTAGTCTGAGAATATTCGTCCTCTGTCATGCACGATGTAAAAAGGGACAACAGGATCAAGGTCCCAAAGAAGACAGCAATTCTTATTTTCATGGTAAAATCTCCATTGTATAGGCTGAATAATAAGCTGGGAAGCTCCATGAATCAAGATAAGTTTTGAAATTAGGACTTTCTGTGATTATCTTGCAGGCAATAAAGAGCCCCCTAAAAATTTACAATCGGTTCGCCGCCGTAGGTGGAAGATTTTTGCAAGCTCATACGGAATTTCTGTGAGAAGGCGTATCCAGTGCGATACGCCGAAGAGAAGTAGAAGATCCCGAGTCCACAGGGGCTCGGGAAACATTCTTCTTCAAGCCAAAAAGATCCGTAACCCGATATATGTATCGGTTCTTAGTCTTAAGTTTGGGCGATGCTCTTTATATATCTACTTGTCTTCGTCTAACTTATGGTATTTTATGAGGAAGCTTGTCTGACGAAGTTCTATGGATAGGAAGAGGAAAAATATAAAGCAAAAATTCCCAGAAAGGTATACTTAAAGAAAAGATAACTCCATTTATTTCATGCCACGTGCAAGGAAATAATTAAGTAGTTTATAGGCATATTACCATAAATACCTTGATTTTTTACAAGCGCTTTATTATCTTCTGAAAATATGAAAATTAAATTTGCTTTCAACTACAAGACAGTCATCCTTTTTCTGGCTGCAATGATTCCATTGTTGTATTCGTTATACACCAACCACATATGGGAGGACTATTTCATAACTTTTAAATTCAGTAAGAATCTATGTGAAGGCAATGGCATGGTATATCATATAGGGGAAAAAGTCCATGGCTTCACATCTCCCCTCGGAACACTTCTCCCTGCATTCTGTTATTATATTTCTGGTATGAAATCCTATGAGGCAGCTCTCTGGCTTTTCAGAATACTCTTCTGTATCCCATGTTTTGTTCTTGGTGCATACTTTGTGATGAGGACAATGGAGAAACTGTTCAAGGATTCCCATATACCCGCATTGTTCGTCGGATTGATGTACGTCCTAGAATGCAAGGCCGTCATGTATTCTGTCAATGGAATGGAAACAGGTATCATGCTGTTCTTCATGGCCTGGACCATATATCTCACTTATGACAATATTGCTAGGAATTATATTCATATAGGCGTGGCTTGGGCAGGCTTGATGTGGACAAGGCCGGATTCCTGCATATATATCGCTGTTATCATGACGGTTCATTTCATTTTTGGGACGAGTCCTAGAAGGGCGATTGTTGTTTCCTCACTGAAGGCTGGGCTTATAACTACCGTCTTATATCTGCCATGGTTCTTGTGGGCCTGGTATTATTATGGTTCTCCTGTCCCTCACACTATAGTCGCAAAAGGGCTCTTTCTGAATGAGAACGCTATCCCAAGGATGATATCGAACTTTATTCCTGCAATACTCAAGGTTTTTGCACCTGTGGGCAATATCTCGTTCTCATCTGAAGAGACATATTGGCCTGTTGTTCTTCCTGTTTTTTGTTATGCTTCCACCTTTCTGTCCTTGATATACTGGCTAATCCCTGGATTTAAAGATAAAAGCGGAAAAGCATTTTCACTGACTTTCTTTGTTCTGTGCATTTATTTCTCATATATGAGGCATACTTACCTTTGGTATTATCCTCCTCTTGATCTCTTTGCTATTCTTGCGATTGTATCCTTCTGCATGCATCTTTCCCGAAAACTCCCCTGGAATATCGGGACTGAAAAGATTTGTACCTATTTTCTTGGAGGCTTCTGCGTCATCCTGTTGATTCTCCTTGTTTTCACTTCAATCCAGATGAGAATACATGAACGTGAAATCGAAATGGGCATGAGAAAACAAATAGGCGAATGGTTGAAAGAGAATTCAAAGCCTAAAGACAGTGTTTATCTCGAATGCCTAGGCTACATAGGATATTTCAGCGATCTAAAGATGTTCGACTGGCCAGGTCTCGTATCTCCAGAAGTTGTCAAGCTTTTGAGCGAGAATTATAGTGCTCCAGAGCATATTGCAAAGTTGCGTCCGACTTGGATGGTGTTGCGGCCATGGGAGGCGGCAAAGATGGAAATGAATTCCTACGTCGCAGAGAATTATATACTTGTCAGAACTTATGATGCTTCTGAAAAATTGAAAGCTATCAACTTCATCCCTGGTAGGGACTACTTAAATTATGACGCATGTTTCTTTATATATAGGAAAAAACAAAAGACTAGCGGAACAGACTAAATCATTCTTCAGTACTACTGGTGTTTGCGTTCCTTGAACAATATTTCATGCCATAGTAAATTATTGATATGAACAATAAAATTTCCGACCAGGCTGGAATATCTAGAAAATCTGACCATATGACGTATATAAGATCTCAAGGGATAAGACTCCTTCAAATATTACCATTCTGCGCGAAATCCGCGGAGCTGAAAATCAAACCAGCATGGAAAGGCTTTATTAAGAAAAAGATGCTGCCAATATTGGCATTAGCATATTTCCTGTTTATAACATTTCCTCCGTTCCCATTTGAACCGATTGGGCGAGGATTGGACAATTCCTATCGATATGCCATAAATTATCTTCCCCATACAAATTATGCTTTTGGGAAAGATGTTAACTTCAATTATGGACCTCTAGGTTATCTGATCAGGCCTTTGAACATTGGGTCAAACTTAATTCAAAGTGCAATTTTTGTGATTATGATCCATGCAATGTTCTGTTTTTCGATAATTATTTTCTATATGAAGAACAAAGGAATTTTCAGCATGAAGTTTGTTTTTTCAGCTTTGGCTTATGCAGTCTCTTGTTTCTTGACTTTGTATGAGCAGAACTGCCTTTCTACCCGTTTGCTTGTGCTGGTGGTGCTTCTTGCAGCCCTCTCGATCTATGGCCGGAGAACCGCTGTACCATCTGCTGTCATGAGCGGGATTCTGATGGGCATGCTCCTGTTCATCAAATTTAATGTTGGATTTTTCTCGCCCGTCTTCTATATATTGGTAATGACCTTTGCCTGCCTATCAGACAGCAGGCGATATCTGAGAATTCTTGTTATTGCGTTCTCTGCGTATGCTGTGACGGTCTCAGTCATCACTCTCGTCTTCTTGAAAAGATTTGAAAACCTGTATTTGTTCGTTGTCAATTCACTTGAGCTGGCATCAGAATTCAGTGAGGGGATGTCACTGATCGGAAACAGGATGGAGCTGATTCCTGCCATTTGCATCATAATTGTTTTTTTCCTCTTCCTATGGCTTCTAAGAGGAAGGAGCAGAAGACTCCTATGGATATCGCTTGCCTGTCTGGTCTTGGTATTCCTTGCATTTAAGCAGGGATTTGTTCGTCAAGATGCACACGTACTTTTTTTTGCAACATCTGTTGTTTCAATCGCAAGCATCTTTCCTCTCATTGCGGCAACAAGAAGGGAGTTGCTGCTGACGTCGGTGAATTTCCTTGTGATACTAATCTTGTCCCTGATAATATTCATCTCGTATGCTTTAGGTTTTCCGAATGGCATTTGCGACTATCTTTGCGGTAAAAGGTCGTACGACGGCATTTGGTCCGTTTTAAATCTCAAATTAACAAAATTGCTTCTCGACAAGCAGGGAACCGTAAATTTATTCTCTGATGCGCTTCCGGTCGAATGGATAGACATGATTAAAAAAAACAAGAACGCCTTTGTTGACATTGTCCCGTGGGAAATCAATTACTGTCCTACAAATGGTCTAAGGTGGACTCCTAACCCAATCCTCCAGCTGACTTATGCCACGAGTGCAGTATTGGATAAGGTAAGTGCTAGTCATTTCAAGGACAGTTCCTCGCCCGAGTTCATAATAGCTGAATTTCAGGATATTGATTACCGTAACCAGATTGTCGATTATCCTGCAACATGGAATACGATATTGGCCAATTATAAGTTATGCAGATTGAATGGGGCACGAAATATCTTTCTCCTCGAGAAAAGAAAAACACCGTTACAAAATGAATATGAGAATATATGTACCACAAAAGAAAGCCTTGGAGAGTGGATCGAGCTGCCAGAAAGCACAGGACCAGTTTATGCTGAGATTGAAATGAGGTTGAATATCTATGGAAGAATAATGAAGAAATTATTTAGAATAGGGCCGACATACATTTATGTGGTATATGAGGATGGCAAGCCTGACGTTTTTAGGATTATGCCAGGGACTATGAAGAATGACGTCCTGATTTCATGTATTCCGCGAAACGCCACTGAAATGTCAAGCCTATTCGAAGGACAATGTGCTAACAGGATTGACATGGTGGCAATAATCGGTCCGGGTTCAATTTGTTACAACCGCGAATTAAAGATCATTTGGAAGCGACAATCTGGCGTCAATCTCCAATATAAGAACATCTTGAATAAGGATGGGCTAATTCAGAAACCGATTGTGACCGATGAAAATATCAGATTGGAGGAGATAGTTGAAATTAAAGATTCGGTTCTTCAGGAGACAATGTATAGAATCATCGGGCATGCTTATCAACCGCAGACAAGGAAACCGGCAGATACAGCATTTATTGATATAGATGGAAAGATTGACATACCAGTAAACATCAATGAAGGTAAATTTATTTCTTTGATTCCAGCAACGACCTTCTTAAGGGGTAAGCATAATATTCGCATCAAGATGATTGCAGATAATAAATATTATATTCAAGGGGTGCCCTTTGAACTTGAAGTCAAATAATGTTTATAATTAACAAGATGTGAACCATGGGATGCAGTAAAAACATTGGAAATATCTCAATATATTCAAAGTGCGGGACTCGGAACAGTTTCGGGAATTACATGTGCATCTTAAAATTCATAATAGGCGCGTTGCGGAAGATTTTTAAAAACTCTAAACGAATTTCAGAGAGAAGACATATCCAAATTTATATATACTCTTTAGATAAGTTTTGAAATTACGACCTTCTGAGATTATCTTGCAGGCAATAAATTGGTTAATAAATATTGGTCAACTCCCCAAAAATGATATCATTTGGATGGAAGCTGTTCAATTGCTCTTTGCCAGCTCTGCTGTTATCACTGTTCTTACTCCTGCCTTTTCTCGATAAGGCTTTCACAATTGATGACACCCTGTTCCTTCTGCAAGCGAAGCACCTTGCTGAAGATCCTCTGCATCCATCCGCTTGCATGGTTGTTTGGAGCGAGTTGCCGATTCCTGTGCGAATGTCGCATATCATGCCCAACGGACCGGTCATGGCATGGCTCTTGTTTCCGTGTGTTGCCGCAGGCGGACATGAATGGATAGCCCATGCAATACAGCTGTTAATGCTTGCGATTGCAATTGTTGCAACCGTCTCCCTCGGTCTGAGAATTGGGCTAAGTGAAAAACAGGCGATGCTGTCAGGACTTCTCTTGTCTTCGATGCCAGTAGTCTTAGGAATGGCGGCTACTGCAATGCCGGACATTCCAGCCATGGCCCTTGGAATAGCCGGTTTGGAAAGGTTCTTAGCCTGGAAAAAGGATAGATGCTGGCATCAGGCCTTATTGGCGGTAATTTTTCTTGGATTTGCTCCTCTTGCCCGACTGCATCTCATCCTTCTCTTCCCTCTGGCTGCATGCTTTGCCGTGGAAGATATTTTCAGTTTGGGCTCCTGGCGCAAGATAAACTGGAAGCTGTTGGCCCCAATCTTGGCAGCGATGGCTCTTTGTGGAGTGATTATACTGCTGACAAAGGATCCTAAAGGAGGTCATGCTGATCTGGCTCTTTCGGCGAAACTGATGAGTTCATTGGAATATGTTCTTCCGAACCTAGTCTCCTATGCTGTGCACTGGGTGCTGCTCTTACCCTTGGCAATCCCGCTTATCCTGATGCGTCCAAGACAAATGATCCGTCATTGGCTGCTGTTTGTTGTTCTTACACTGTCAGTCATACCGGTCGTGTTTGCTGCTTTCCGCGGCTTCTGGCCTGCGATTATTTCTCCTATTGCCGGTCTTGGGGCAGTCGCGGTCTGGCACGTAGCGAGCGATGCCTGGAAAAAACATGACGGTGTCCAGTTTCTGCTTTCATTGATGATTCTGCTGCCCTTGCCGATATGCGTTTATCTGCATATGCCTGGGAAATACCTTTTAATTTCTGCTCCGGCAGTGGCTGTTATAATTGCCAGCATGTTAGATGATCGAACTACAAAAATCCAGATTATAGGAATGGGATTGACAGTGGTTTTGTCAATACTGCTGGGAATTGCCATCATCCATGCGGATGCAAACTTGGCAGGTTTGGGGAGGCAGGCTGCCAAAGAACTGATTGCTCCTAATGTATCTTCAGGGAAACATGTCTGGTATGCGGGACATTGGGGCTTCCATTGGTATGCGGAAAAGGCGGGGGCACAACCACTTTCTGCAGTACCCCCATTTCCCGTTCGTGGAGATTTGCTTGTATCCAGCAAAAGGGCATATGGCTATGCTATCGACCTATATCCAAGACGATCATGGATTGAGCAGTTGACGGATAAGACAGCAGGAGGTAGGATTATGTGTAAGGAACTTGGTGCTGGATTCTACTCGAATTCATGGGGTTATCTTCCATGGGCATGGGGGGACGAACCTTGTGATGTTTATGACCTTTGGATCATAGATCAGGACAAGCCAACATGGCCTTTGGAAAAACGCTGACATACAAATTAACAATTAAAAAAGGATTAATATGAACTATCCTAAACTGTCCGAAAAACTTCGTTCCGAACGTCTGTCAATTCCAGGTCCCGGAAAACTGAGGATGATCCTTGATACAGACACATATAACGAGGTCGATGACCAGTTTGCCTTGTGTCAGGCGGTTCTCTCTCCGGACCGGCTCGAGCTTGAGGCAGTATATGCCGCACCGTTCCATAATTCACGGTCCAGCGGTCCGGCAGATGGCATGCAGCGCAGCTACGACGAGATCCAGCGCGTCCTCGGAAAACTTGGAAAATCCAAATATTGTCCGGTTTACAAGGGTTCGGAAAAATGGATGAAGCCTGATCAGAAGCCTGTCGAAAGCGAGGCAGCCCGAGACCTGATAAAACGTGCAAAATCGAAGGATAAACGCCCTCTCTATGTCGTAGCCATCGCAGCCATTACAAATATCGCTTCTGCCATACAGATGGATCCTTCGATAATTGAACGCATTGTCGTCGTCTGGTTGGGTGGACATGACCACGGTCAGGACGATACCCGTGAATTCAACCTGAAACAGGATCCGGATGCCGCCAGGGTCATTTTGGATTCAGGAGTTCCATTTGTCCAGATACCATGTTGCAATGTGGCTTCACACCTGAACACGACCGTGGTGGAGCTAAACCAGTATCTCAAAGGTAAAAACGCGATTGGTACCTATCTTGCCGACATCGTGGCAGGTTATGTCGGGAAAAGTGACCCGTATGCCTGGTCGAAGGTCATCTGGGACATCTCCGCCACCAGCTGGTTAATCGAACCGAAATGGCTGCCATCAAAGCTTGTACCCACCCCAACATTGAACGATGATGTGACCTGGGGCCCATCCAAAGGAAGACATCCGATGCGCATCATTACAAGAATCCAGCGAGATCCGATTTTCAGGGATGTGTTCAAAAAAATAACTGCAGTGAAGGACTAAGAGAAAACATGAACATTACAATGATAGGTTTGGGAATCATCGGGGAGATCTGGGCGAGGAATCTCCAGAAGGATGGATTTAATGTCAAGTCCTGGAACCGGACACCGAAGGATTTTCCTGGATTCGAACCTGATCTGGCTAAAGCTGTAATAGGTTCTGAATTGATTTTCATTGTTGTTGCGGATCCACCGGCGGTCCAGCAGGTGCTTGATGTCATCCTGCCAATCCTGGAGAAAGGGCAGACAATCATCCAAAGCAGCACGATTTCCACGAAATGGACTTTGGAGTTTGCCAGTCAGGTCATGAAGACAGGGGCAAGGTTCGTTGAATCCCCGTTCACAGGTAGTAAGCCTGCGGCGGAACAGCGCAAGACGGTATTCTATCTCGGAGGCGAAAAATCAGACATCGAACTTGCGAATCCCGTACTTGAACGTCTTTCCAGCAGTCGGCTCCATATCGGATCTCTCGGAACCGCGAGCGCATTGAAGCTTGCAATGAACATGAACATCGCCATGGTATTTGAAGGACTGAGCGAGAGCCTGAGCTTTGCAAGAAAACAAGGAATTTCCGACGAGATATATTTCGAAGCCCTGCATCTGAATGCATCGCGTTCCGGATTAAGTGATCTCAAGGAGGAAAAACTGAAAAAAAAGGATTTTTCCCCGCAGTTCTCACTGAAACACATGGACAAGGATCTGCGGCTTGCCCTTGAAGACGCCGGAAATCTCCGCCTCCCTCAGCTCAGGGAGACAAAGAAGATCTATGATGAAGGGATGAGTAAAGGGATGGGGGATAAGGACTTTTCCGTGCTGTCAATCTTGCTGAAATGAATTTAAGAATGTCAAAATCAGCTTAATATTCATTGAATTATTACTAAAAATACCCAATTATGCTTGAAATTTAATACTAGCAGTATCAATTATCAAGCATAATAAGGGTTTCATATGAAATACATACATCGTCAAATATCTGACCGCATCTTAGGATTATTCAAAGAATTTCCTGTGATTATTATTACAGGAGCACGGCAAGTTGGTAAGACGACCTTGCTAAAGCATTTGTTTGCTGATAAGGGGGACTATGTAGTCTTTGATCCGACAACCGACATTGAAAATGCGAGAAAGGATCCGGATCTTTTCCTGAACAATCATAAGGAGCCGTTGATACTTGATGAAGTACAATATGCTCCTGAACTTGTTGCGGCGATCAAGAGGAGGGTTGACAAGGACAGGCATCCTGGCAGATTTATCCTGACAGGCAGTCAGCAGTGGCAGGTTCTCAAGAATATTTCCGAAAGTCTTGCCGGACGCGCAATACTTCTGGAACTGTCAGGTTTTAATGCGGCGGAACTGTCAGGTTGCACATTGACAATGGAACCTTGGATAGAAAGATGGATGCATGACCAGCAGGAAATGGTTGAGCAGGCGGGATCAAATATCTTTGGAAATGGAATTGGGATTTATGAGCAGATATTCCGAGGATCATTGCCAGACGCAATGGAGACAAAGATTGAAAACCTCCGATATTACCATAAATCATATCAGCAGACATATATTGAAAGAGATATACGATTGCTTTCCAACATACATGATCATCAGCAGTTCGGAAGGTTTTTCAGCATTTCGGCAGCATTGACGGCACAGGAGGTGAATTATTCCCAGCTTGGAAGGGATATTGGTCTGGCGCAGAGGACTGCGCATGCCTGGCTCGACATCATGAGAGGAACATATCAGTGGACGGAAGTTCCCCCTTACCACGGTAACGCCATCAAAAGGATAAGCGGAAAGCCAAAGGGATATTTTGGAGATACCGGACTAGCCTGTTCTGCCCAGACCATCAGTTCTCCTTCTGCCCTTGCCGGGAGCCCTCTTTCCGGAGCGCTTTTTGAGACCTGGGTGGTAAATGAAGTTAAAAAACAGTGTTCACTCATGTCAGTTCCTCCAAACCTTTATCATTGGCGTTCTCATGGAGGTGGGGAGGTGGATCTCATACTGGAGAGGGACGGCATCCTATATCCCATGGAAATAAAGATGACAACACAGCCCAAAAAAAATGACATAAGGGGAATTGCTGCTTTTAGAGATACATATCCAAATGCGAACATCGCAACTGGTGCAATAATATGCTGTACAGATCACGCATATAAGGTTTCAGAAGATACTTATGCAATTCCATGGAATTGCAGGTGGAGAAACGGGAATAACAAGAAATTCTCAAGAGCAAATAGATGATAACCATTAAGAGTTGTGGATTGGAATTCAATGGAATCGCCATTTAAAGTTGGAAAAGATAAGGAGGGGCGGCAATGAATTCTTCAAGTTTGACTTATTTCATTGGAGGTTGGTTGGCAAATTGCGCCGTATGTCTTATTTGTATTGCCTCGATGTGGTACGCAATAAAACGAATCTCAAATTCGCGTATTGGTCCTATGGGGACTGGATCATTTATTCTCATATTACTCTTAGGTTTCTGTATTTCCTTAATTCCAAATCCGGCAAAAACCATTCTGATGATTTCTGTTTTTGGGTTTTTGATTTTATCAATTCCATTGTGGATTGCAAGTCTTTTTATCAAGGCAAAGAAACATTTTTCTTCTCAAGAGGAGTCATTATTAAATGAGGAGTCTGTAAAGAAGGGAACAGGACTTGGAGAAAAAACTAAAAATAGTAGCGAAGGGGAAAAGATTCAGGAAATAGTAAAAGATCAACATATTCAGACTTCAGAGTCGGTTAAGGCGACTCAAGTCGAAATAAAGAGGAGATGGAATAGGAAGAAAATTGTCTTTTGGTTTCTTACAATTCTCGTCGTGCTGACATCCCTCTTTGGCATTAGTATTTTTATTATTATGAAATTAGATGAAAAACAGAAAGTAAAATATGAAAATTTACGTGAACAACAGAAAATTCTAATGGAATTCTGTGAAATTCCTATTTCAGCAACAAAAAGCGATGTGAAGTTTATAAAGGGGAAACCCACAAAAGCTAATGATGAAGATAATGTTTGGGAGTATGAGTTTGAAGATTTAGTCGTTTTCTTTGATGACAATAACGTTTGGGCAATAATATATTTCAAGTCATGGTGCATTGACAAAAATATTGGTGTAATTAAAAGTTATAAAGACATTACTGAAAAATTTGGCCAGCCTTCTAATGTGTCAGTATCTGAAGATGATTTAGAGAGAATTTTATCTTTTAAGAAGTATCACATCTTCTTCTGTCTCAGAGAAAACAAAGTTTATGCATATGGCATGTTCAATCCTGAGCTTGAGATTGCGCAAATGGGATTCAGATTTAAGAAGGAAAAAAAAGTCGAGGTGAAAAAATAATTAAGCCAGTTAATCCGGTTTGACACAACCTTGTTGCGATGACGATCGCCCAGAAGGTTTGGAGAAAAAGGAGAATGAAATGGCAGAATACAATATTGGTTTCAGCGAGAAACTGATTGATGCTGCTGAAGTCGTAGCTGTGAAATGTGCTAACGATGTTGATGCAATTCGTGCGGTTCTTTATCTCAGTTCGCTTGCATCGGAAATTGCCCTCAAGGCTTTGCTTGAAAAGGCAGGAATATCAGTTAAAGAAATAAAGGCGCGTGGGCATAGCCTTAGAGGTCTGCTGACAGATCTCGGTAAATGTCAAATTCAGGATGAATTTAAAGCAAATTCACATTCGTGGGTTCCAGCGACAAGACTGCGAGCCAGATTAGTTGACGCTCGTTATTCTGATGCAACGGTAGGAAAAATCCTTACTGGCGAGGAAATCGGTGCATCAAAGTATCCTAACGAACTACGTTATGGAGACCATATTAAGGACTATCCACCAAAACTCAAGCTAAATGCTGCAAAAGTAGTCATTGGCTGGGCAAAAGAACATTTGGATGATATTCGTCTTAAACCAAGCGGTCCATGATTTATGTGAAGATATCTTATGATTGTGGATGGTCCTGTTTTATCATCTTTGACGGCGGCGATCCCCTGTATTTTTTGAATATCCGAGAGAAATAGAATTCATCATCGAATCCGACCTTCGAAGCCACCTCCTTTACTGTCATTCCTGGGCTGTTCCTCAGGATCTCCTCAGCACGATCAAGACGCAGATCTATCACGCATGACTTGAAGGATTTCCCGAGCTTTGCCTGGAAGATATGGGAAATAGACGACTTGCTGCGTCCGACAAGCCCTGCTGCTTCGGAAAGAGTAGGAGGGTTCTCAAGATTGCATCTGATTCTGTGGAGTATCTTTTCAACCACGGTATCCCCTTGTATGGATGCTATTCCTTCCTTTGCGATTGAACGGACAAGCATTGAAAAGAGTCCGAGCAAACTTGGCAGTTTGGAAGTGGAGATTTCAGGTACATCGGAAAAAGCCAACATTAATTCGGAATCATTTCCAAATTTTCCTTTCCAGTCGTCTATGATGCTTTTCGGAGGTGTTGAAGCTGTCCTGAACTGTCCTGCCATCACAAATCCTGCAGGGACATTGTCGATATAGACAGGGAAAATGATCTCGACAAGTCCGCCATGGCAGGTGTATGAGACCAAAGTCCTTCTTTCAGAAGCCTCCTTGAGCTTTCTCCGATCTTGTTCCAGGCATCGTCCGCTCCCGTATAGCTTTGAACGAATCATGGAGCAGTATCTGCACATCTGTTTCTTCTGTCCGACCTTGATCTCGTGCATGTCGGTTGCGAAATACGCAATTCGGGCGCCGAAACAGCCGGAAAAATTGTCCAGCGCGGTCTGGACGTTCTCGTTGAGCAGCACATTCAGGCTTTGAGTTTTCCTTGCCATGGACATAATATTGCACTAAGTTGCATAAAAGTCCATGCCTCTTACAGGTATATCCATTCCAAATTAATGTTTGACATCATATCTTGGGACAAGATAAAAGAAAATATTAATAAGGAGATGCCATGAAGAAAATATCTAAGAGGGAAGTAGTCAAGCTTGCCATTGAAGGCAAGAGCGTACCTTACACTCCATGGAGCTTTGGGTTCACTCATGAGCCAGCGGAGATGCTTTTTAAGCATTACGGGACAAAGGATCTGGACCAGTTCCTACATCCGCATCTTTACGGTATCGGAGGAGGTAACGGATTCTTCACGAACATTGGAAATGACTGCGTCAAGGATATTTTCGGCGTAGTATGGGATAAGAGCGTTGACAAGGACATTGGAATAGTGAGGGGATGCGTGATTCCTGAGCCTACCTTGAAGGGATACTCGTTCCCGGATCCGGACAATCCTGTGTTCTGGGCTGGAAACGACAGCTTGAAGAGCGAAAAGGCTCAGGGAAGATACCGCGTCTATAGCATAGGATTCTCCCTATATGAACGTGCCTGGACTCTTCGAGGCATGGAAAACCTGATGATGGACTTCATCGAACATCCTGACTTCGTAGAAGAATTCCTTCGGCGCATAGCCGACTTCAACATCGAACTTGTAAAAAGGGCTGTGAAACTGGATGTGGATGCCGTCTATTTCGGGGATGACTGGGGCCAGCAAATCGGGCTCCAGATGGGGCCTGAACTCTGGAGGCAGTTCATCAAGCCCCAACTCGTGAGAATGTATGGGGAAGTCCGAGGGGCTGGCAAGAAGGTTTTCATCCATTCCTGCGGAGATGTCGATGAACTTTTCGATGAGCTTATAGATATCGGACTCAACTGTTTTAACCCGTTCCAGCCGGAAGTGATGGATGTTTTTGCGCTTATGGACAAATATCATGGGAAACTTGCGTTCCATGGAGGACTTTCAACTCAGCAGACACTACCCAAGGGAACGGTGCAGGACGTCAAGGCGGACAGTGAAAAGCTACTCAAGAAGGGACTCAGGGGAGGATATATTTTCTCTCCAGCCCACGCAGTCGAGGGAGACGTTCCTCTAGAGAATATCCTGGCGTTCATTGAATCCGCGACCAACCAGCCGGGATTCAATTGACAAGATAACAAATTTCCCAGGATAATAGAAGGCCTGCAAAGGAATATCTTTTGCAGGTCTTTTTATTTGTTAAAATCAATTGAATCTGTAAGTTATAAAAATATGATCAATGGGAAAAAAATAGTTGTTGTGATGCCGGCATACAATGCCGAAAAGACCCTTATGGCCACATATGACGAGGTGATGGCGCAGGGATGTGTTGATTTTGTGGTCCTGGTCGATGATGCAAGTGCCGACAAGACGGCTGAAGTCGCTGGGAAGCTCAAGAACATGAGAGTGTTCAGGAACGAGAAGAACCTTGGATATGGCGGCAACCAGAAGATCTGCTATCGTCTTGCCTTGGAGGAGGGAGCGGACATTGTCATAATGGTTCATCCCGACTACCAGTATACCCCCAAGCTCATCCCGGCGATGGCATCCCTCATTGGAAACGGACTATATCATTGCGTTCTGGGCTCCAGGATTCTCGGAGGCTATTCGCTCAAGGGAGGAATGCCTGTTTACAAATACATTAGTAACAGGTTCCTGACGCTTGTTGAGAATTTTTTCCTCGGGGCGAAGCTTTCAGAATACCATACCGGCTACAGAGCCTTCTCCAAGGATCTTCTGATGAAGTTGCCTCTTGATGTGAACAGCGATGATTTCGTGTTCGACAACCAGATGCTTGCACAGATTGTCTGGACTGGCTGCAAGGTCGCTGAGATAAGCTGTCCCACCAAGTATTTTCCGGAGGCATCCAGCATAAATTTCACGCGAAGTACCGTATATGGACTGGGATGCCTTAAAACCTCCCTGGAATTCTTCTTCTCAAAGATTGGACTTGGAGGGGCAAAAAGATTTCCGTCCGGACTCAGGAACTGCCTTCAGGAAAAAACTGAATGAACCAGACCGTTAAATGGAAATATCTTCCTCATTTCCTTCTAGTCATCCTGACTGCAGCTGTCTATTCCAGTTCCATGAAATTTCCTCTCCTTGAAGGATGGGACGACCATATTTACGTCTCTGGCAACGTTGAAAAGCTCCAGTTTTCAATTACAAATCTCATATACTGGCTCACGCACTCATGCGAAGGATGTTATCTGCCTCTGACAATGTATTCATATATGATTGATTATGCTGTCTGGGGATTGAATGGCCTGGGATATCACATTCAAAATGTCTTCTGGCATATACTTGCCGTACTTGCCGTCTTCAGCATGATGAGATACTTCAAGATAGACGTGAAACTCGCTTTCGCCCTTGCCCTGATCTTCTCGATACATCCGCAGAGGGTTGAATCGGTAGTGTGGATATCCGAGAGAAAGGATGTGATGTGTGCTGCCTTCTACTTATGGAGCGTCTTCTTCTGGCTGGGAGGAAGGAACAAGATCATATCTTTCGCCCTTTTCATCGCAGCAATGCTTTCCAAGTCAATGGCAATAAGCCTGCCGTTCGTACTGCTGGCCTGCGAATATTTTGAAAATGGCGGATTCAATCCCAGGGCTTGGCTAAAGAAAATATGGCCGTTCCTGCTGGTCTTCGTAGTGTTTATTCCAATAACTATACTGTCACAGGACATCAACAGGGAGGGGATTTCAATCCCCCGCCAGACCTACGTTCTTATACATAACATGGTCTGGTATGTCCGTACGACATTCTTCTCGAGTGAACTTTCGCCGATTTATCCCAGAGTGCTGCTGTCGGCAACCGAGATAACGAGGATGTTGGCATGGTATATGGTGTTCTTCTTCCTGGGATATGTGTTTTTCAAAGTGGACGGAGATTTCTTCAAATCCAAGATACTGCCGGTTTTATTCTGTTTTGTGATTTCAATTGCTCCGGTGGCCGGCTTTCTCCCGCTGGGGGCCATCGACTATGCCGACAGGTACAGCTACATCCCTTCAGCCTTTATTTGGATAGCTTTTGGACTTATTCTCGCCAAGAATTACAATGGCTCATCAATGGAGGATAAATCTCGGAAACAGACCCTTAAGTTCAAGGCATTTGCCGTATCAGGTTGCTTTTACATAATATGCTTAGCAGCGATAAATCTCCTTTATTCTAATGCCTGGAAGGATTATTATTCCTTGCTTAGATATGCGTGTGCGTATGAGCCACCAAGCTATATTGCACTCGGAGCTCTCGGTGATATGGAGCTTTCCAGGAGAAATTATGAAGATGCGATAAAGGTTTCAGACAGGATCATCAACCGGGAGAAAGGCCTTGAAACAAAGAAAGGTTATGACAAGATCATCCTAAAGGCGAAATACACAAAAGCAGTAGCCCTGTATGGGTTAGGCGACAAAAAAGCTGCCATTGCAATTTTTGAAGAGATTAAACCGTCTATGGGTTCGGAGTATTTCGGATCGCCAGAAGGATATAAGAACATGATCAAAGTCATGGTTAGTTGCTATAATTCCATCGGGAATGTGGAGAAGGCAGGAGAACTTATTAAAGAAATTGAACATTCAACATCGAACATCGAACATTGAACATCGAATTATTGGTGGTATAAATTTTTCGGAGAAAAATTTATGAGAATTATAGGTGGCATAGCTTCGGGGATACAACTGTCGGTTCCGAAAGGATTTGCGGTCAGGCCTACGGTCGGAAGATCGAGAAAATCCCTTTTCGACAGTCTCGGTGACTTGTCAGGATGTTCAGTCGCCGATTTCTTCGCTGGGAGTGGTGGACTTGGCCTTGAGGCGGCCAGTCGTGGTGCGGAGAAGGTGTTCTTTCTTGAATCCGACCAGCACAACTGCAGGATAATATCAGAGAACATTGCGAAAGTCGCAAAGGCCGGGGTCAGAACTGAAATGAAAGTCGTTTGTTCAGACGTTCTTTACGGTTATTCGAGACTGCCGCAGGTAGACATCATTCTTGCCGATCCGCCATATGATATTACAAAGGACATGCTTTCGAGCCTCCTGTCGGATGCGAAGTTCGCAGAATGGGCTGGAAAAGCGGTCATTATCTGGGAATTACCGGAGGACAGCAGGGCCGACGAGATCAATAATATTCTCTTCGGGAATAAGAGATGGACGATTTTGAAGAAACGTAAATTTGGCGATGCCGAGTTCCTGTGGCTGAAAAAGCAGGCTATAATAGGTGAAAACCCAACCTGATGATAAATAACATGGCTAAATTATATAAGCTTGAATTTTATGTGCCCGAAAAACACCTTGAGAAGGTGAAAACTGCGATTTTCGCAGCGGGTGCTGGAAGAATAGGCAATTATGACTGCTGTTGCTGGGAGACAAAGGGAAAAGGTCAGTTCCGTCCATGTAAAGGGAGCAATCCTTTCATAGGCAAGAAAGGAAAGATCGAGAAGGTTGTTGAATACAAGGTCGAACTTGTCTGCGAATCGAAATATATGAAAAAGGTCATTAATGCCCTTAAAAAGGCGCATCCATATGAAACTCCGGCATACCAATATTGGGAAGTGAAGGACTGAAGGTTCAACATGATAGATCTGTTTTTCAGGGATCCAAATGAATATTTCATGATCATCCTGGTCGTGATATTCTCCATATGCTGCCATGAATACATGCATGCGAGGGTGGCGCTGTGGCAAGGAGACAGCACCGCTGCCGACCAGGGACATCTAACATTGAATCCCCTCAAGCAGATGGGTATGTTCTCGCTTTTCCTTGTGTCCATAATTGGAGTTGCGTTTGGAGCCGTTCCAGTCGACCATTCAAGAATGAGGCATAGATATAGTCCAGCGCTTGTTTCATTTGCAGGTCCGTTTACAAATCTGATGCTATTTCTGGCATTCTGCATTGGGATTGTGATTGTGGCGTTGAAGAGCGGAAGCATGTCAAAGGATGTGGTTTCAGGAGCATGGGATCTTTTCCGGTGGGGTGGAACCTTGAATGTCATCCTTTTCTGTCTCAATATGTTACCAATACCACCACTTGACGGTTATGAGATACTTGCTTATTTTTTTCCGCAGATACATAGGCTCGATCAGAATGTCAGGAACACTATATTTATTGTTATGATGGTAGTCATATTTGCCTCCAGTAGATATATTTTTGTGTTTGGGGAACTGCTCACCTTGATTACGACTAATTTCATGTATTACACTTCAGTACATGCGATAAAATTGCTTCATCTGGAAGGATTATTCTGATGCAAGAGGAGAAGATCTGGTCGGTTTCGGAGGTCAATTCGGCGGTCCGCGAGGTTCTGGAAGGCGGATTCATGCCTTTCTGGCTTGAGGGAGAGATTGGAACCATCAGCCTGCACCGGTCTGGGCATGTCTATCTTACGCTCAAGGACCAGAAATCCCAGATAAGGGCCGCATATTTTGGAGGTGCCGATGTAGCGAAGAAAATGAATCTTGACGTCGGAGCCCAGATCGAGGCATTCGGCAGACTTTCGGTCTATGAAGTACGCGGTGAATATCAGTTCCTTGTCAAGTCGGTCCGCGTAAAAGGAGTAGGGGACCTGCACCGGCGGTTCGAGGAGATGAAGAAAAAGCTGGCGGAGGAAGGTCTCTTCGAGGAGGAGAGGAAGAAGCCAATCCCCCTTCTGCCCGGAAAAATTGGAATTGTAACTTCGCCTGACGGTGCCGCGATCCGCGACATACTCCAAATCATCAGCAGGCGTTTTCCAAATATGAACATCAAGATCTATCCATCGCCGGTACAAGGGAAAGGTGCCGAGAAGGAACTTGCGGCCGGAATCAAGTTCTTCAATGAAAAATGCAAGGTTGACGTGATAATCATTACACGAGGAGGAGGAAGCCTTGAGGATCTCTGGCCGTTCAATGAGGAGGTCCTGGCAAGGCAGATCGCCGCAAGTGAGATTCCGGTGATCAGCGCCGTAGGGCATGAGATTGACTTCACCATCTGTGATTTTGTATCGGATCTCCGTGTCCCAACGCCATCAGCCGCGGCGGAACTTGTTGTAGGAAGACAGGAGGAGTTTCTTGGAGCAATAGATGAATATCGCCGCCGACTCATTGGATCATTTGAGATCTATCTCGAAAGGTTGAAAAACCGGTTCCAGAAGGCCGCGCAGAGCCATGTCTTCAAGGAACCGCTCTATATGGTCCGGGAAAAGCAGCAGAAGATAGATGAGATATCCAGACGAATGGAGAGTTCAATCACATTTTTCACTGAAAGAATGAAAGCAAGGGCATCAGAGCTGAAAAGTAGGCTGAAGAACCTAAATCCTGATGCTGTGCTCGATAGAGGTTACGTGATAATGACCTTCAGCGAAGATGGAAAGGTCGTGGCTTCGCCCGATGTGCCAGAGGGAACCCTTCTGGATGCGAAGTTCGCAAAGGGTGTCCTTCAGGTGAAGTCTCTCCAGAAGAAATAAAATTTCCATATGTAGAATTTTATTTTTTCTTCTTCCCGAACTCCGGATCGATTTTCAGCAGCAGGAGACTTAGAAATCCAGGAATTGTGCAGATACACACCCATATGAAAAAGAGAGGATATCCTAGGGATTCCTGAATTTTTCCGCTGAACATGCCTGGTAACATCATTCCGAGAGCCATAAATCCTGTCATTATTGCGTAATGGGCTGTCTTGTATTGGCTGTCTTCGGCAAAGTAGACCATGAAGAGCATATATGCCGAAAAACCGAATCCATATCCAAACTGTTCGAATGCAACAAAGGATGTTATCAACGTAAGGCTATCCGGCGTGAAATAAGCCATATAGACATAGACAAGATCAGGCAAATTGATGGCAAGCGCCATCCACCAGATGCAGCTTTTAAGCCCGAACTTGGCAATCGTGAATCCGCCGAGAATTCCTCCTATTAGGAGCATGGCTACTCCTATTGTGCCATAGATGAAGCCAATGCTTTCATTGTCAAGGGCAAGCCCCCCGCCAGCTCTCTTGTCGAGCATGAAAGGAGTTGCCAGTTTAAGGAGCTGTGATTCACCAAGGCGGTACAGCAGGATGAAGGCAATGGCTGACAATACCTCTTTTTTCCTGAAGAAATCTGCAAAGACTTTTATGGAATCCTGGATGAACTCCTTGAATCCTCCGGTGATTTTCGTGGGAATGTCCGATTCCGGTTTTGGAAGAATGAACAGGTGATATGCCGCGAATATCGCAAAAAGTACTGCAAGCAGTCCAAAAACCACTGACCATGCATATTGCATGTTTTCTGTGAACTTGACAAGTCTGCCGACTAGGATGACAAGCAAGCCTTGTCCGGTGATGTTTGCCAGCCTGTAGAAGGTATTCCTTATTCCGACAAACCATGACTGGTCATGAGTGTCCAATCCCATTATGTAGAAGCCGTCGGCAGCGATGTCATGGGTGGCGGAGCTGAAGGCCATGAGCCAGAATATGGCAAGAGTTATTTTAAAGAAATCAGGTGCGGGAACAGTAAGGGCTACCGAAGCAAATGCAGCCGCTACGATGAACTGCATGGTCCATATCCAGAACCTCCTTGTCCTGAATATCTCAACGATTGGACTCCAGAGGGGTTTTATTACCCATGGAAGGTAAAGCCAGCTTGTGTAGAAGGCTATGTCGGCGTTGGATATTCCAAGGTTCTTGTACATGATGACGGATACCGTCATCACGATGACATATGGTATTCCTTCGGCATAGTATAGGCTTGGTACCCAGAGCCAGGGAGAGGACATTTTTGATTTTTGATTTTCGATTGCCAATTTTCAACCAAGATTATGAACCATAGAACACACAGACGACACAGAATTTGTAATATATGTAAAAACAAAATACATTTTGGGGATTAATTTTAAAAGTAACAAGGGACTTATTTTGAAGGAAAAATTATACTGTCTGAAAGTTCTTCTGCTCTCTGGTGATTCTGATATTGCGGAAAAGGCCTTTATCGAGTCAGAACTGAAGTTCAGCACCTGGCTCGATGTCGAAAGGAAGTGCATAGAACATATCTTTTATACAGACGACCCAAAATCCGCCGTAGAAACTGCGCTGGTGATAAACCTCATAAGCAAGGCACTTGGGAAGAAAGGGGTTAAAATTTCAAAGCCGAAGCTGGAGGTTCTCAAAAAAGAGGACTGGGCTGAGGCGTGGAAGAAGCATTTCAAGGTACAGCACGTCACAAGACGCGTCGTCATAAGGCCTTCCTGGCTAAAATATACTCCGAAGAAAGGGGAGGTCGTAATAGAAATAGATCCTGGCATGAGTTTTGGTACTGGAAAACATGCGACCACAAGATTCTGCTTGAAGATGCTTGACCGCATTGCAAAATCTGAAGATGTTTCAAAGATGAACGTCCTCGATGCAGGTTGCGGATCCGGCATCTTGAGCATTGGAGCAGTCAAGCTTGGATTTAAGGGCGTTGTCGCATTCGACTTTGACGCCGAATCCGTGGTGATCGCCCTCGAAAATTTCGGAATCAATCGGATTCCTGTCAGCAAGGCCAAGGTTTCAGAGAAGGAACTCTCTAAATTCAGATCTGCAGGTAATTTCAATGTCGTAATCGCAAATATCATTTCCGATGTGCTAATCAAAAACAGGAAAAAACTTGATTCACTGGTGAAACCGGATGGATATCTAGTGCTTGCAGGTATACTTTCAACGGATTATTGCGAAGTTCGCAGGGCGTTCGGAGAGATTGGATTCAAAGAAATTTTCACAGCTTCCGAGGATGAATGGACAGGAGGCATGTTTCAAAAAAATCCAAATTCCAAAATCCAAGCTCCAAACAATGAATAGATAAGAAAAATTCAAACAAATTTCACTAAGCATAGGGAATTTACTTATTTAATATATTTTTGTTTGGAATTTGAAGGTTAAATTTTGGAGCTTGTTTGGATTTTGGATTCTGAAATTTGGAGCTTAACACAGTGGATCCCTTATTTTCAGCTTTGATTGTTGTCATTGGTTTTGTCGCTTCTGTCTCTGGAGGTTTCTGGGGATTGGGTGGCGGCTGGTTTATTCTTCCTTGTCTGTTCCTTACTGGGGTTGATGTCAGGATTGCCGTCGGTGCGTGCCTTCTCCAGATGATCCCGTCGACTTTCCCCACCGTGCTGAGACAATTTCCTGATATCGGCTGGAAAAAAGGAGGATGGGGAAGGACAGTTGCCATCCCCCTTTGTCTTGCTTGTACTGTCGGCGGAGTCCTTGGTGATCCGCTTGGAAAAGTAGTACATAGGATTTTTGGAAGCCAGAAGGTCCATCAGTCTGTATTCCTGATCCTCCTCGCCTGGGTCCTATATGACATTTTGAAGAAGAAGCAGGAGAAGCATGAACATCATACAGCTAACGCTGGTGTGCCACAGGACAAGATTCCACTGACACTTGGCGGAGGATTCATAACAGGACTCATATCAGGATTCCTTGGAATCGGAGGAGGAACCTTGACACGTCCATTGATGACAAGTGTCCTTTTTGTTCCCGAAAAGCAGACTGGGGAGATAGCCAGGCTCGCTATACTGGTAACGGCAATAGGCGGTAGTATTCCGTATCTTTTTGGCGGCAGTGGTGAACAGATGAATATGATGCTGGTGGTTGGTGCTCTCCTGACAGTAGGAAGCATACTTGGTTTTTCTCTCGGAGCGAAGATGCATTCAATCGTCCTCAAGGCAGGAATGGCAGATACTGCACAAAAGAGTTTCGGATTGATCGTGGTCATGGTCATGGCAGGATTGATATGCAAGCTCACCGATTGTATCAATACTGGACGCGTCATAATGATAATATCCGGTGTTTTCATGCTCGCATATCTGGGGTATATTACCTTCAAATCCAGGAAGCATGGGCAATCAGACTGCATCGATAAGGGAAACCTGTCCTAAAAAAATCCCTGAAGAAGCGGAGTAGATCCTGTCATGCCAGATCATGCAAGAGGATTTAATCTCCAAATAAATCAAAATTCAGTCCGCCAGACCTTGCATATTTAAAGGAGAGGTTTAATATTACAAGGTATGAAAAGGCATTACACGCAGTTATTGAATGAATATCTTGATTATTTCCCTTGTGTAGTTGTTTTAGGACCAAGACAGAGCGGTAAGACAACGCTTTTGAAAGGCCTTCCTGCCGACTGGAAAATATTTGACGTTGAAAAAAGAAGCGACTATACGATAATATCCCAGGACCCTGATCTCTTTTTCAGGATAAATCCTTCCCATGTTGCAATTGATGAAGCCCAGTTTCTACCGGATATATTTCCCGCTCTGAGGGTGGCAATTGACTGCAACAGGGAGAAAAAAGGAAGATTTGTCATTACTGGATCAAGTTCTCCTGACCTGGTAAAATCCATATCTGAATCTCTTGCCGGTCGCGTTGGTTTCATGGAAATATCCCCTTTTCTCATAACTGAAGCGTTGGATCTTCCTCAATCAGAATTTTTTAGGATAATAAGCGAATGGAAAGACGTTGTTGAACTTCTTGGAAATATTCCTGTCGCTTCCAAATTGGACGAAGTCCATGATTATTGGTTCAGAGGAGGATATCCTGAGCCTTGGATCAAGGATAATTTGAGATTTCAAAATATCTGGATGGAGAATTACATCCAGTCATATCTGAACAGGGACATCTTGAGACTTTTTCCAAACCTCAACAAGGAAAAATATCAGATTTTCCTTGGAATACTGAGTGATCTCTCAGGAACTATCATAAATTATTCCGAAGTTGCACGGACATTGGGGATTTCGGTTCCGACTGCGAGAGAATATTTTGAGATCGCACATGGTTCTTTCTTATGGAGGCATATTCCATCCTACGAGAAGAATGCAATGAAGAGAATTGTGAAACACCCGAAAGGATATATGAGGGATTCCGGACTTCTGAACCACCTTCTCCATATCAGGGATACAAAGCATCTTCTGTCACATCCGAAAGCAGGCCATCTCTGGGAAGGCATGGTAATTGAGGAAATCATAAGAGGTTTCAATGTCATCGGAGAGGAATGCTCATGCTCTTATTACAGGACGTCGGCCGGAGCCGAAATTGATCTTGTAATTGAAGGTAGATTTGGAGTTGTTCCCATAGAAATAAAATATGGTCAGACTGTGGACTCCAGGGAACTCCGCCCCATAAAGGATTTTATCTCTGAAAGAGGCTGTCAATATGGAATAGTCATAAATAACGATGAGAAAAGCAGGCTTTATGATGAAAATCTGATAGGAGTTCCTTTCTCATGCATCTAAAGAAAATCCTCATTACAGGTGGAGCTGGATTTGTCGGTTCGAATGTTGCTGTCGCATTGAAACAGCATCTTTCTGGAACAGAAATAATTGTTCTCGACAACCTATACCGCAAGGGATCAGCCCTTAATGTCCCCAGGCTTGAGCAGCATGGAATCAAGTTCATCAAAGGTGATGTGAGAAATCCGCAGGATCTTGCTGTGGCCGGCAAGATAGATTTTCTGATTGAATGTTCTGCAGAGCCCTCTGTTCTTGCAGGCAAAGATGGCGATACTGACTATCTTGTGCAGACAAATCTCTATGGAGCGATCAACTGTGCTGAATTGTGCAGGAAGAACAATGCGGGAATGATTTTTCTTTCAACAAGCCGTGTTTATCCAATTGAGCCACTGACAAGCTGCAAACTCATGGAAAAAGATTCGAGATTTGAATTATCGGATGAGCAGAAAGTGTCAGGGCTCTCCTCAAAAGGAGTGTCAGAGGAATTTCCAATGGAAGGTGCAAGATCTATATATGGAGCTACGAAATATGCCGCCGAGATCATGTTGGAGGAATACAGACAGGCATTTTCACTTCCGATAGTCATAAACCGGTGTGGAGTGATAGCAGGACCCTGGCAGTTTGGAAAGGTAGATCAGGGGATAGCTGTTTTCTGGCTGGCATCACATATGTTTGGCAAGCCCTTGAAATACATAGGATTTGGTGGCACAGGCAAACAGGTCCGCGACATGATGCATATAGATGACCTAATTCGTCTTCTCATTCTGCAGCTCAAAGATCCTGCGAAATACTCAAAAGGTGTTTGGAATGTTGGCGGAGGCAGGAAGATAAGTGTTTCTCTCATTGAACTAACCAAGATCTGCAGGGAGATCACAGGGAACAAAGTGGAAATTGGAATTGATCCTAAGACAAGGTATGCCGACATACCTGTTTACATTAGCGATACCAGCAAAATAACCTCTTTCTGTGGCTGGGAAGCTGAAAAACCTGTTAAAGCGATTATTGAGGACATATATAAGTGGCTGAATGATAATAAGGAAGCCAGGCAACTCCTTGGATGATAGGATGAATGGATGACTGGGTATGAAAAGGAATGAATATATGAAAATATTGGGCATTGCATGGTTCATATTGTTATTATCTTCTTCTTTTGCAACCATCCAACCATCCAACCATCCAGTAATCCAGAGGCTTACATTCTTATGAAATTTTCTGTAGTTATTCCTGCTCACAATGAAGAAGGTGTCATAAAGGACACCTTGGACAAGCTTGTTCAAAAGTTGCATGATGAGAAATTCGACTTTGAGCTTGTTGTTGTCGCTGATCATTGCAGTGATGGTACGGAGAGGATCCTGGAAGAATTTTCTGGGAAAGATAAGAGAATCAGATGGGTAAGAAACAAAGAAAAAGCCGGTTTCGGGATGGCAGTAAGGGCAGGACTTGATGAATACAAGGGCAATGCAGTTGCCATCTTCATGGCTGATGCAAGTGACAGCCCTGAAGATCTTTGCAAGTATTTCAAAAAGGTGGAGGAAGGAGCGGAATGCGTATTTGGCTCAAGATTCATAAAAGGTTCTCGTGTAGTGGATTATCCAAAACATAAATATCTGCTGAACCGCTTTGTCAACTGGTTGATACGCATTATGTTTCGACATGGATTGAATGATACGACGAACGCCTTCAAGTGTTATAGGCGTGAAGTGATTGATGGATGCAGGCCTTTTCTCTCCCCTCATTTCAATCTAACCGTGGAACTTCCACTGAAATCATATATCAGAGGTTATAAGTTTGAGATTATTCCAATAAGTTGGGAAAACCGCAAGGCCGGTATTTCCAAGCTCAAGCTCAAAGAAATGGGGTCGAGATATTTCTTCATAATCTTATATTGCTTCCTCGAAAAATATATGGTCGGAAAAGACTATCATAAATGACTTTTTAGGCTTCAATAAATCTTGCTGAAAAATAGATTTCTACCTTGACTTTCAATAGGTTATATGGTATCGTTTCTATAGGTAACGTTACTAAAGGATATGCATAAGTGACGGGGCGGAGCACGGATTCCTTATAATAAAGATTTTTCGCGCAGCGACGCAGAGGCGCAGAGATTGGAAAGGTTATGAAGAGGGAAGTAATTCTGAAAACGAAAATGAACTTTGCTGTGATTTTTAATTCTCCAGTGGAGAATAAAACTCACAGCAAATATTCTGCTTTATAACGCTGCATCTCAGCGTCGCCACGCTCGAAAGATTATTTATGACAGAAAATGAAATAGGTACAATCATTTTGGATGCTGCAGTTTTTATACATAAACAGCTTGGTCCTGGATTATTGGAATCAGTCTATGAAGCAATCTTGGCAAAAGAGATTGAAAGAAGGGGATTGAAGGTTACAAGACAAGTACCAATTCCTATTGAATTTGATGGTATGAAATTTGATGAAGGTTTCAGATCTGATTTGATAGTTGAGGATAAAGTTATTGTTGAGTTAAAATCTGTAGAAACAGTTTCTCCAGCACATAAGAAACAAATTCAAACATATCTTAAATTAACAGGGCATAAATTAGGATATTTGCTCAATTTCGGGGAAGCCTATATGAAGGATGGAATTACCCGAACTGTTAATGGATTATAATAAAATCACTGCGCCTCTGCGTCGCTGCGCGAGAAAAATATACTAAAATGGCTTCAATCGAAAAAAACGAACTTCTTGAGCTTGAGATTCTCAAGCATGTCGAGACTTCCCCTCGGTTGAACAACCGCATGGCTGCATCCAAACTCGGTTGCAGCGTCAAGCTTGCACATGCACTCCTTGGAAAAATGGTCGACCGAGGACTTCTACACGTCAAAAAACTTCATTCAAGACGATGGGATTATTTTCTGACACCTAGCGGTATCGCCGAAAAAGCCCGTCTTACCTACGAATTCATAGATTTTTCCATGCAGTTCTACCATGAAGCAAGACGCGAAAGCTCAAGGGTATGCAGGGATATAGCTGAATCCGGAAAAAAAACAGTCGCATTTCTCGGTGATGGCGAACTTGCGGAAATAGCTTATCTGGGAGTGAAAGAGTGGGGCCTTGAACTGAAGGAAGTTTATGGAGAGGAAAAGGATGAATTCCTAGGCCTAAAAGTACAGCCTTTTGAACTTGCATCATCCTCGGCCTCAGATGCTCTTGTCATTTGCATTTATGATAAGACTCTTCCGATGAGGGCAGACTATCTTCCCAATGGAATGATGAAAAATGACAAGATGGTCTGGGTTTTTTCAGAAAGATATTATGATCAACTGGGAGTAAAGAGGAAAGAAGACAGTAATCAGAGGTCAATAATCAGCAGTCAATAGTTTTTTCGCGCAGCGACGCAGAGGCGCGGAGTTTGTGAACTAAATTAAAATGGATTCTGATATACAATGATAGTCAGCAAAAAGGAACTAATAACAGACTTTGCTGTGATTTTGATTCTCCTATGGACAATAAGACTCATAGCAAAAATTGGGTGACAAGATTGGATTTTTAATGCATTTCTCCGCGCCTCTGCGTCGCTGCGCGAAAATATTCGTAGTAGATAAGTTAAAGGATAATCAGAGAATATGAAAAAAGCACTTATTACAGGCATTACCGGACAGGATGGTTCATATCTCACAGAATTTCTTCTCAAAAAAGGATATGAAGTCCATGGTATAATTCGCAGATCTTCTTCTTTCAACACCGAAAGAATAGATCACCTATATAGGGATCCGCACGAAAAACCGAAACTTAAGCTTCTTTATGGGGATTTAAATGATTCCAGCAGTCTTGCGGAAATCCTTCATTCTGTGAATCCCGATGAGATCTATAATCTTGGTGCACAAAGCCATGTTCGTGTATCATTTGATATCCCGGAATATACCGGTGAAGTGACTGGCATGGGAAATCTTAGAATACTTGAGGCAATTCGAAGAACCGGTAGCAAGGCCCGTTTCTATCAGGCTGGAAGCAGTGAGATGTTCGGCAAGGTACTTGAAATCCCCCAGACAGAAAAGACTCCATTTTATCCAAGAAGTCCTTATGGATGCGCCAAAGTTTTCGGGCATTGGCTTACTGTCAACTACAGGGAAAGCTACAACATTTTCGCGTGCAACGGAATACTGTTCAACCATGAATCTCCACGCCGCGGTGAAACCTTTGTCACAAGAAAAATTACCCGGGCTGCTACTCGAATCAAGCTTGGGCTCCTGAACAAGCTCTATCTCGGAAATCTTGATGCAAAACGCGACTGGGGATATGCCGGAGATTTTGTGGAAGCAATGTGGCTTATGTTACAGGCTGACAAACCGGATGATTACGTTATTGCCACTGGAGAAACACATTCAATAAGAGAATTCTTAGATGAAGCCTTCGGACTTCTTGATCTGGACTGGAAGAAATACGTCAAAATAGATCCAAAATACTTCAGACCGGCAGAGGTTGATCTTCTTCTTGGTGACAGCACCAAAGCCAGGAAAAAACTCAAATGGAAACCCAAGGTCAGTTTCAAACAGTTGGTTAAGATGATGATCGAAGCAGATCTGGAACTGGCGAAAAAAGAAAAGATCCTCAAAGATATAAAAGACTAATCTGTGAAAAGTGAATGGTTAAAGGTTAATGTCGAATAAATCTTATGAATTCAATATGAATGATATGAAATTCCTCACGTTTCACCTTTCACACTTCACTGGAAACAAAAATGAATAAAAATTCTAAAATCTACATAGCCGGTCACAACGGCATGGCAGGTTCTGCGATATGTCGCCGGCTAGAGGAACTTGGATTCATAAATCTCATAGTTAGGACAAGCCGCCAGCTTGATCTCCGAAATTCGCAGAAGGTGGCATCCTTTTTTCACAAGGAAAAGCCGGAGTATGTATTCTTTGCGGCTGGCAGAGTAGGTGGAATCAAGGTGAACAATGAACATCCTGCGGAATTCCTATACGACAACCTTATGATGTCTGCAAACGTGATCCATCAGTCATATCTGAATAAAGTTAAGAAGCTGTGCTTCCTCGGGAGTTCCTGCATTTATCCTCGTGAATGTCCCCAGCCTATGAAGGAGGAGTATCTTTTGACAGGTCCCTTTGAGCCCACTAACGAAGGATATGCCGTTGCGAAACTCGCAGGATATAAGCTGGCATATTACTATGCGAAACAATACGGTATAAACACTATTTCAATAATGCCCTGCAACCTCTACGGTAAAAATGACCATTTTGACTTGGAAAAAGCCCATGTGCTCTCATCTCTGGTCAAAAGGTTCGTTGATGCTGTTAAAGAAGGGAAAACTGAAGTTAAGCTCTGGGGCACTGGCAAAGTGAAACGGGAGTTTATGAACGTCGATGACTTCGCCAGGGCGACTGTAATTCTCATGCAAAAAAGGAATGATCCTGGAATTATAAATATTGGGACTGGAAAAGATGTGACAATCAGGGAACTTGCAGAGAAAGTCGCCAAGGCAGCGGATTATAAAGGAAAGATAAAATGGGATTCTTCAATGCCGGATGGCATGCCTCGCAAATGCCTTAATGTGTCTAAGATGAAGAAGTTCGGATTTAAGCCTAAAACAACACTTGATGTAGGAATTAGACAGATGATAAGGGAATATAGGATGGCGAAAAGTGAAGCGTGAAATGATAAAGGATATTGGATCAGCGTAATAACATGAAATTAGTTTTGTTCACCCTTCACATTTTATCTGTTTATCTTAAAACTTAGCACTTGAAACTTAAAACTATCAGCTAATTAACTTTTCACCTTTAACTTTTCACACATAAAATGATTATATCACGGACTCCTCATAGGATTTCATTCTTCGGTGGAGGAACAGACTATCCATCCTATTATCTGAAGCATGGTGGTAAGGTCCTTGGTGCCGCCATAGACAAATACTGCTATCTGAACGTAAGGAAACTACCGCCGTTCTTCCCTCATAAGCACCGGATCGTATATTCAGCGCAGGAAAATGTCAGCAGTCTAGATGAAATTAAGCATCCTTCCGTAAGGGAGACGCTGAAACATATGAAGATCGGATATGGGGTTTCAATCCATCATGATGGAGATATACCTGCCAGGAGCGGGATGGGTTCAAGTTCTGCATTTACAGTGGGGCTCCTGAAGAGCATGATGGCTCTCGAAGGGAAGATAATCTCCAATGAACAACTGTTGAAGGAGGCTATTTTCATCGAGCAGGAACTTATACGCGAGAATGTCGGTTCACAGGACCAAGCTTTTGCTGCCTATGGAGGATTGGATATGATTGAGTTCAAGCAGAACGGCGTCATTGAAGTTAATCCTGTCGTTACAGATCCGGAAAGGATAAGGATTTTCGAACAGAGACTGATGCTGTTTTATACCGGAACATCAAGGATTGCATCTGAAATTGCCGGTGAACAGATCAAGAACACAGATAAAAATTCCAACACATTGGACAAGATGAAGGAACTGGTTGACAAAGCCTTTGAGATTCTTGTAAATGACAGGAAGGATATCGATGAATTTGGTGAAATGCTCAACCATACGTGGAAATTGAAGAAGACCCTTTCTTCCCAGATAAGCAACAATGGCACCGATGAGCTATATGAAAAAGCTCTAAAGGCCGGTGCAATGGGAGGAAAACTACTTGGTGCCGGAGGAGGAGGATTCATGCTCCTGTATGCCTGTCCGGAAAAGCAGGAGAAGCTCAAGAAGGAACTTTCAAGGTATCTGCATGTGCCGTTCAAGTTCGACTTCGACGGATCAAAGATATTGGTTTATCAACCATGAAACATGATATGAAAAAACTCAACTGGCCCCTGATGGTGAATAATATCACCAGGCAGGATATAGATGCCGTTGTAAAATTCCTGAGGGGCATGCCTAGGCTAACCCAGTCTGAGAATGTAAGGAAATTTGAAGAGGAATGGTCAAAATGGCTGGGTGTCAGATATAGCGTGTATGTCAATTCCGGAGCATCTGCAAATCTGATAAGTATTGCAGCTCTTAAGCAGATTTACGGTTTGGGCGAAATAATTGTTCCAACATTGACCTGGGTATCGGATATTGCCTCTGTGATTCAGAACGGATTCAAGCCGGTGTTTGTTGACATTAATCCAAGGAACCTGGCGATGGAAGGGGATCAAGTTATCAGGAAGCTTAACAAGAGGACAAAAGCAGTCTTCCTAACCCATGTTCAGGGATTCAACGGACTGAACTCAAATCTGATTAGGGAGCTCAAGTCAAGGAATATCCCGCTCATCGAGGATGTCTGCGAGTCACACGGGGCGACATTCAAAGGAAGAAAGCTGGGTTCGTTCGGGCTGATGTCGAATTTCTCATTCTACTTTGCGCACCACATGAGTACTGTCGAAGGTGGAATGGTCTGCACGAACAATCCTGAAATCTATGAGATGATAAGGATGTTCCGGTCCCACGGCATGGTAAGAGAATCAACATCAACCAGGATTAAGGAAGAATATGCAAGGAAAAATCCCTGTCTCAGTCCCGATTTCATTTTCGCCTTCCCTGCCTACAACGTTAGGAACACGGAAATAGGAGCTGTTCTTGGACGGAGCCAGCTCAAGCGTTTGGATGTGAACAACGAGAAGAGGCGCAGGAACTTCAGGATCTTCCTTGGCAACCTAGACTCATCAAAATACATGACTGATTTCGACCTTGAAGGCAGCTGCAACTATGCCTTCAACTTAATTATGAAAAAGGGAGATCCTGAGTTTCGTGACAGGCTTGAGGAGACGATGAGGAAAGCTGGTATCGAGTTCAGAAGGGGAAGTTCCGGAGGAGGCAACCAGCTGAGGCAGCCTTACCTGAAGGGACATGTCAAAATGGGTGAATACAAGAATTATCCTGAAATTGAACATGTCCATTTTTACGGTTACTACATAGGAAATTATCCTGATCTGGAGAAGCGCAGGATAATTGAATTATGCAAGATATTTAATGGAGTGAGAGAAAAAATATGAAGATTTTAGTCACAGGCGGAGCTGGATATCTGGGTTCTGTACTTGTGCCGGAACTGTTGAAAGCCGGGCATGAAGTGACAGTCCTGGACAATTTCATGTACGGGCAGAACTCACTTATGGACTGCTGCCATCTCGATAAATTCAATGTCGTCAGGGGAGATGCAAGGGATGTTTCCCTGATAAGCAAGCTGACTCGTGACATTGACTGCATCATACCCCTTGCAGCTCTTGTAGGTGCACCGTTATGCGACCGAGACACGATAGGTGCTGTAACTGTCAATCGTGATGCCATAAAGACCCTATGCAACTCATTGTCTAAGGATCAAAGGATTATTATTCCAATAACCAACAGCGGTTACGGGATAGGCGAGAAGGGCAAATTCTGCACCGAAGAATCGCCTCTCAGGCCCATATCCCTGTATGGCAAGGTCAAGGTCGAGGCGGAGCAGATCGCCCTCGGCAGGGAGAACAGTATAAGTCTGAGGCTGGCGACGGTGTTTGGCGCAAGTCCGAGGATGAGAATGGATCTTCTGGTGAATGATTTCACATACAGGGCCATGAAGGACAGGTTCATAGTCGTCTTCGAAGGTCATTTCAAGAGGAACTATATCCATATCAGGGATGTCGCCATGGCATTCATGCATTCCATCGAAAACTTCGACCGTATGAAGGGACAGGCCTACAATGTTGGACTTTCAGATGCAAATATCTCTAAAATAGAGCTCTGCGAGAAGATTAAGATCCACGTCAGCGAATTTGTCTATATGGAGGCTCCCTTTGGGAAGGATCCTGACAAGCGCGACTATGTCGTCTCGAACGAAAAGATGGAGAAGACAGGATACATGCCTAAGTATTCCCTGGACGACGGGATAAAAGAGCTCGTAAAGGCCTATACGATCCTGAATAATAGCAAGTATTCAAATGTCTAGTTCTCAAATATAAAAGACGGAGAGGATTGAAAATGAATCAGAGTTCATATTTGGAGCTCCAGCGGAAGGCATATCATATACGGCATGATATGCTTAAAATGTGCGTGAAGGCGGGGACCGGACATGTGACGTCCTCCCTGTCATGCATTGAGATACTGGTTGCCCTTTACCATGGCGGGATTATGAATCACAGTCCGGAAGAGCCAGGTTGGAAGCTGAGGGACAGGCTGATCCTGAGCAAAGGGCAGGCAAGTCCGGCTCTCTATGCTGTTCTTGCCGACTGTGGATATTTTCCCAGAAAGGATCTTGAAAACTTCGCACAGAAGGAAGGAAAGTTCGGTGTTCACCTCCAGAAGAGCGTACCGGGCGTAGAGATCACATGTGGTTCGCTAGGGCAGGGCTTCGGTATAGCTGCGGGATTAGCGCTGGCGGCCAAGATGAACAGGGAGCTTTTCCTGACTTTTGCGATTCTTGGCGACGGTGAATGCTATGAGGGGTCCATATGGGAGACTGCGATGTTCGCAAGCCACAACGAGCTCAACAACCTGGTGGTCTTTGTGGACAGGAACTATCTCTGCGTGACGGACTTCACCGAGGATCTGGTCGCCCTCGAGCCGATGGACAGGAAATGGGAAAGTTTCGGATGGGAAGTGAAGAGAATAGACGGCAATGATTTCGCTGCGATATTCGCAGCCCTGGAGAATATCCGGTCGAGAAGATCTGTGAAGCCTCTTGCAGTAATTGCAGATACTGTAAAAGGAAAGGGGATAGATACGATTTCAAATATACCCCTGTGGCACGGTGCGGCTCCAAAGGGAGATGAAGCCATAATGGCTGAAGAGAGGCTTGGAAAACTAAACTGCCTTAAGTGCGGAAACTGCATCAGAAAGGATATAAGAAAATGGGAAAAATGACACAGAGGGACGCTTTTTGGAACAGGATATACGAACTGGCGGCCAATAACAAAGAACTGGTTGTCGTGACGGCCGATATGGGAGCTCCATCCCTTGACAAGTTCAGGAAAAATCTGCCTGCCCAGTTCATCAACGTCGGCATAGCGGAGCAGAATGCCATCTTGATCGCCTCAGGTCTGGCGATGGAAGGCAAAAGGCCGTTCGTATATGCGATAGCCCCGTTCATTACCCTGCGCTGTCTCGAGCAGGTAAGGGTGAACAATGCAATAATGGACATACCTATAACAATTGTCGGCGTAGGCGCAGGTTTCGGGTATGAAGATTCCGGACCGACCCATCACATAATCGAGGACATCGCCATAATGAAGGCCATGCCGAATATCGTGGTAAACAGCATTTCAGACAATATCATGGCTGCTTCGGTTGCGGAAATGTCGTGCTCCATGCCTCATACGAACTATGTCAGGCTCGATCGTTTGCCGCAGGATGACATATATTCCAAGGGGCAGAAGTTCGACGATGGCATGGCGCAACTTGCCGAAGGCTCAGATCTTGTGATCCTCGCCACTGGTTCAATGGTTCATACTGCACTTTCAGTTTCAAAGGAACTTTCTAAAAAGAAGATCAATGCCGGAGTCATTGATATTTATTCAATTCCTGCAGATCCGCATTTGCTGTCATCAAAGATTTCAAAGGCGAAAAAGATAGTGACATTGGAAGAACATTTTCTTGCAGGCGGGTTCGGAAGCATGATCTGCGAGATAATCTGCGATTGCGGCATGAAGGCTCCTGTCATGAGGATAGGCATTCCCATGAAGAAAAAATATTGCTATAAATACGGTGGGCGGAAGGAAATCAGAAAATTCTATGGTATTGACGAGAAAACGGTACTAAAAAAGATTGATGAATTCGTACAGCAGTAAAGTTACACCTGTTATTCTTGCCGGAGGCAAAGGGACAAGGCTCAAGTCAGTTGTTGGCGATCGTCCGAAAGTCTTGGCTGAAATAGTTGGCCGGCCATTCATAACATATCTGCTTGACCAGTTAATTGAATCAGGATTCAAAAGCGTAGTCCTATGCACAGGCTACAAAGCCGAGATGGTGGAAAAGACGATTGGGGCTACCTATAAGAGCATGAAAGTCTCCTATTCAGTTGAAAATCATCCACTTGGTACTTTTGGAGCCATCGCAAAAGCTTCGGAACTGATTCAAGTGGAAAACATAATCGCAATGAACGGAGACTCATACATAAGCACTCCTCTGTCTAAATTCATGGACTGGGGATTGAATAATCGGATAAAGGCCGGAATCCTTCTTACAAGGGTTAATAACGCTTCAAGGTACGGGCAGGTAGAAGTAGATGCCAAAGGGCATATACTTTCATTCAGGGAGAAGGAAGTTTCTTCAAAACCAGGACTTATAAATGCCGGCATCTATATCCTCTCTCTTTCAACGATTCAACGATTCAACAATTCATCATCTCAACACCTCAACAGTTCTTCAGTTAAACGTCTCAGTATCTCCGCCCCTTGTTCAATCGAAAAGGAAGTATTTCCGTCCCTTGCGAAATCAGGAGACCTCCATGGATACCCGGTCGAAGCTGATTTCATAGACATAGGCACTCCGGATTCATATAAAAAAGCAAAAGAATTCTTTGTATGCAGATAAGTGGTTAAAATATTCGACGTTCTTAAGTCTGTCCTGATCTTAATTTTACCTAACACCTAACACCTAACATAAATGAATAAAAAAAGCTCTTCCAAGGTCTGTTCTCTGCCATCTGCCATACGTTCTCTGCGCAGCTGCAAACTGATTGTCTTTGATTTCGATGGAGTAATGACTGATAACCGTGTACTTGTATTTGAAGATGGCAAGGAAGCAGTTTTCTGTAACAGGTCAGATGGAATTGGCGCTGATATCCTGCGCAAGAAGGGATTCAGCCTCCTTATACTTTCCACAGAGACAAACCGTGTTGTAAAAGCCAGGGCGGACAAGTTGCAGATGCCTGTCCTGTTTGGCATCAAGAATAAAAAAGAAGCATTGAAAAAATACTGTAAAGATAATGGGTTTGACATGAAGCAGGCCTGTTTTGTTGGCAATGACCTGAACGATGTTGAAGTGATGGAATCTGTTGGTCTGCCAGTGTGCTCCGCCGACGCTTATCCAGAGGTCAAAAAGATCGCCAAGCTCATTACAGATGCGTGCGGTGGAGAGGGTGTGGTCCGTGAACTGGCAATGCATCTTTGCCAGGATGGCAAATCTGCATGAGCAGCTACGCTGCAGGAAAATAGCACCAAAGGTGCACATATAGATTTTTCGACTGAAAGGAGAAAAAGATATATATGGCTAACAAAGAGATAAAAATTGGGAATCATCTTGTTGGTGATGCCCATCCCGTTTTCATGATTGCCGAAATAGGCATAAACCACAATGGAGACATGCAGATTGCTAAAAAGCTGATTGATGGAGCTTTTGTCTGTGGATGGCATTGTGTTAAATTCCAGAAGAGGACTCCTGAAATTTGTGTTCCTGAAGCGCAGAAGAATGTCATGAGGGATACTCCTTGGGGCAGAATATCTTACCTTGATTACAGAAACAAAATCGAGTTTGGGAAAGCAGAATACGACTACATCGACAGATATTGCAGTGAAAAGCCTATCCTCTGGAGCGCTTCGGTATGGGATCTTCCAAGCCTTGAGTTCTTAATGAAATACGATGTTCCTTTCATAAAAATACCTTCCGCAAAACTGACTGAAGATGAACTCCTTGCAGAAACTGCAAAATCCGGCAAGCCGGTTATTCTTTCTACAGGCATGAGCACCATCGAGGAAGTTGACAAAGCCGTGGAGATCCTGGATAAGCACTCAAAGGGCAATTACATCCTGATGCATACAAATTCCGCCTATCCCGCCCCATTGGAGGACTTGAATCTTAATATAATTAAAACATTGAAAGATCGATATAAATGCATAATTGGCTACAGTGGGCATGAATATGAGCTGGAACCCACTGTTATTGCTGCATCAATTGGCGCAAAATTGATAGAAAGGCATATAACTCTTGACCATAAGATGTGGGGCTCTGATCATTCATCTAGTATTGAAATCCATGCAATGGATTTTCTATATAGACGAATAAGGGATATAGGTAAAGTTATGGGAAATGATATAAAACAAGTATTTCCTTCTGAACTTGAACCGAGAAAAAAGCTTAGAGGGGAATAGAAAATACTGGTATTTTATGATCGACATTAATTTCTTCATGGGGATTCACGATCTTAAAAAGAAGATCCTTGCAGGTGAAAAATTTGATAAGGAGGTTTTAAAGGACAAGTTCGAACAAGTCCGCAATAAAAAACCCGTTGTCTACAATATTGAGACAACAAATGCCTGTAATATGAAATGCAGGATGTGTCCCAGAACCACCATGATGACAAGGAAGGTAGAGACGCTAGATCAGGAAACATTCGAGAAAATTGCAGAACAGCTTATACCTTTCTCCTCTGAAGATTGGGGCAAGTGGAATCAGTTTGTTGAAAATGAATATGGAATAACCGAGAACGAGATCAACGAAAACAATTTCTTCCTGTATATAATCCCAAAAGTAATACAGTTGCATGGATACGGAGATCCACTTCTTGATCCTAAAATAATTGAAAGGGTCAAGATACTTAAAAATCGCGGGCTTTTGACATATTTCAGCTGTAATCCAACCAATATTAATATAGAGAGGAACATGGAACTTTTTGAGAATGGGCTTGACTATATAAAATATTCAATTGAGGCAGTTGACGATGTTGAGCACAAGAAGATAAGAGGAGATCTGTCCAACTTCTCCAAGAGCTATGATAGTATATTAAAGCTCTTGGAACTGAAGAAAAAGTATGGTCTGAAGACGGTAATAGTGATAACAATGCTGGACCTGAGGCGTGAAAAACAGATGGAAGATTATGAGAGATTAAAAGAAGCTTTTGCGGGAAAAGACGTTTATCTTTATCTAAAGAGCCAGGATCAGCAGTGGTATGAGGGCAAAAAGCATGGTACAAAATCAATTCATTGGTCGGAAATATGCCAGCATCCATGGATGTCAATGACTATTAAATCCAACGCAGAAGTTGCCATGTGCATGGAGGACTTTAACAACGAGATTATTCTCGGAGATGCCAGGAAAGATACTTTGACTGACATATGGAATGGTGATAATTATCGTAAGTTTAGGGAAGATCATTTTAAACTAACCAGGTGCCTTAAATGTACAGAACAGTGTGATATGAAGTTAGTTGGAGAATTTATATGAAAAATTTATTCAGCATCAAAAACAAGGTAATAGCTCTTGTTGGCGGAACTGGACTTATTGGAAGTTCTTTGTCTAAAGGATTGGCGAGTGCAGGAGCTATTGTTTATGTTGGATCTAGGCACCAAATAGAAAAAGAGCAAGATAATGTTACATGGTATAAAATTGATATCAGATCTATGAAATCAATTAAGGCCTTTATCAACCGTATTGATAAAGATAATAAGAGAATTGATGTCTGGATAAATTGTGCTTGGCCTAAGACTGGAATCAACGGTCCGATTGAGTCTATTCCTGATGTCTTAATACAAAAAGAGACCTTAGAACATCTTTTGGGTTTTTATTCTTGTTGTAAAACAGCTCTTTCCTACATGAAAAAACAAGGCCATGGGAATATAATCAATTTTGGTTCGATATATGGAGAATTGTCACCAGATTTCAGAATTTACACTGGGACGGATATCTATAGCTCCCCTGCCTATTCTATGATCAAAGGAGGCATTCATTCTTTTACCAAATATCTAGCTTGTGAAGCCGCCTGTTCAAATATTAGAGTTAACGCCATATGTCCTGGAGGAGTATTCAATAACCATGACTCAACATTCAGGGATAAATATTCCAATAGGGTTCCTTTAAAACGCATGGCTACGCCCGATGAGTTGGTAGGTCCGACAATATTTCTCGCGTCTGAGGCTTCATCATACGTTACAGGACAGTTGATTTTTGTTGACGGTGGGCTGACAGCATGGTAGACAGTTTATGAAAAATGATCCTCAAATAGTTTCAATTATACCTGCACGAGGAGGTTCTGTCAGAATCCCCCATAAGAATATAACGTTACTAAATGGTAAACCTTTGATTGCATATTCGATTGAATCCTCGCTGCGATCCAAAAGAATACACAGGACAATTGTCTCCACAGACAGCGATGAGATAGCCAGGATTTCTGAATCCTTAGGTGCAGAAGTATTTCATAGAGATTCTTCATTGTCAGACGGCAACTCATCTACGGAACTTGTTATGATAGATGTTTTAAACAAGCTACATGCAACTGGAAATTATCCTGAGTATCTTGTTCTTCTCCAGCCAACAAGCCCGTTACGAAGCAACGCATTGGTCGATAAAGGTATTGAGATCGTATTAAAAACAAATGCGGACACATTACTAAGTATATGTGAAATACCTCATTATTATTTGTCTGGTCACTTTGATAACGGCCAATATCTTCTGGATTACAAAACAAGACCTTTCAGCCATAATATGCAAAAGAAATACAGGGAAAATGGGGCACTGTATATAACAAGAAGCGATTACCTTATAAAGCATAAAAACAGAATAGGAGGGAAAATAGAGACGATTATAATGAATGAAGTAGATTCAATAGACATTGACGAGATGAAAGATCTGGTTTTAGTCGAGAAATTACTTAAACTCGACTATGCGGGGGTAGATCCTACAACAAACAACGTAGATCATACTTAATCTCATAGCAAGGGAGCAAAACATGAAGGCTAGAATATCTTTAAATCCGTTCGAAATCTCTATTGATACTGACAATACTTCATCCTTATATAAGGTGAATCTGGGAAATAACAGGACGTTATATTTGGCTGGCAGTCTGTATTATTATGGTAAAGACAAACATTTTTCTCGCGACAAGGTAAAATGTATTTCCGAACTAGCAAAGGTTTACAGTTCACCGGAAGAGATAATAAGAAATGTTGAGGGTTCGTTTGTATGCTTCATAACAGATAGTGTCGCAAAGAAATTCTATGCATTTGCTGACAGAATGTCTACTATAGACTTATACTATTGCCAGATTGGAAAACATGTTCATGTTTCAAACAACATGAAATCTCTCCCGATTGAAAATTCAGAAATGGATTCCTTTGCGCTTGTCAACATATTGCTTATGCTATATCCGCCGAAAAGAAGTACAATATTCCAAAATGTCAAAAGGCTTTCCAATAGGCAGATCCTTTGTATTGAAAATAATTCAATGAATCTAGCAACAATTACTCAGAAAACTCTTTCTATTTGCGATTATGATGTGGGAAAGATAAAATCATATAAGGATGTATTGGAGAACGCTATACTTTCGAGGGCATCCAATAAATTCAATGTTGTGCAATTGTCTGGTGGATGGGACTCAACATTTCTTTTAGCAGTTCTTTGCAAGCATTTTGGCAGAGACAAAGTCAGACCTGCCATATATGAAATGGTATTAAGTGATGGAAGAACCTATAATCGCATAGAGATCGACAAGTGCAAGAGGATTGCAAAATTCTTTGGAGTTAAGCTTGATGTGATCAAGTCCGACTCCTCAAGTCCTAAGCTGCGTGATCTGTGGGCAAATGAAATTTACGGCAAATCAATGTATGATCATCTCTTCACTAGAGATGTTAACCAGTTTCTCTTTGCCAGCAAGATCAAGGAAAAATACGGTTCCGACGTTGTTGTTTTCAACGGTGAAGCATGTGATTCCACTCACAACTTCGGATTTTCGCAATACATATCTTTCCAGCATGAAAGCTACGACTTCAGACAGTATGCTGACAAGATGAAAACATTCTTGTATTCTCCTACATTTTATCAAAAAGTCTTGGATGGGACTTATGAAAGTGACATTGTCTACCAGTTGTTTAAGAACAATTATCGGGGTGTCAAATATGCCGCTGGCGGAAATGAAACAAACAAGATATTCAATTATCTTTTCTCATTCGTATTTTCAGAGTCACGGATACCATTTGCCGATGTCGACAATCTTCCGTTCATTAGCAAAGGTGCTTTAAAGGATGCAAAACAGCAGCTTTTCAGCGAGTATTTTAAAGACGTCATTCGCGATTTCAAGCCGAACAACATTTATTACCATTTCTTGTTTAGTCTTTACTTGAACTTCCATCTGCAAAGCCATCAAATAACGAAAATAACAAGGTCTTTGCAGAATGCACGTCTCCCATTCATTGACAGTGAATTGATGTCGTTTATGGCGATGGCGCCGGAAAGCTGGGGTAGAAGCCTGGACTACAATGAGGTTAAATATCCTTTAAAGCAGCTCATCAGGAAGAAATATTACAAATATCCACTCCACATAATATCGGAGCCAGGCCATTCTTATATATCAGAAACAATACCGAGTGTGTCCTGGTTTGACGATTTCCTTTGTGATTCTTCACTTATTAAAAGTACATTCAATGCGAAGATCTTAAAACAGAAGGCTGAAAAAGTGTTTGATCCTTCCCGTTTCGATTTGAAGAAAATGAATATTTTCATAGATCAATTCAATGACAGAAGAAATAGTCTTCGTCCAATAAGTGGGCAAAATCTAAATCTTTTAGCGTTCTTGCTTCATTATTATAAGTAGTTGGTGATATTGTGTATAACATTGCAATCATAGGTGCCGGAAACATTGGCTGCAGGCACCTTCAAGGCCTTGTAAGTCTTGAATTTCCTGTCATGGTGGATATTGTCGATCCATCTCCATCTGCTTTGGAAGCATGCCTGTCAAAATTTGAGGGGATATCACGATCAGGAAATAAAATCCTTGTAAAAGTTCACAGGATAATAGAAGAGATCGCCAACAATATTGATCTTGCAATAGTTGCTACCAACAGTGATGTCAGGGCGATGGCAATAAAGGAAATATTAACAGAAAAAGACGTCTCTGCTTTTCTTCTAGAAAAACTTCTTTTCGACAAAGAGGACGATTATTATACAATATCCAAAATGCTATGCGAAAAAAATATTCCAGCTTGGGTCAACTGTAACTTAAGAGCTACAGATGTCTTTAGAATACTTAAGAGAGGCATTGATCCTCAAAAAGGACTTGAACTCAATATTGAAGGAAAAGGATGGGAAATGGGGTGTGTCGCAATTCATTTTATTGATCTTTTTGTCTACATTACTGGGAAAAAAGAATACGAGATCGATAAAATGGAAGTGCGTTTTTTCGAATCGAAGCGAAAAGGTTTTCAAGAGATATCGGGTAGTATAAGGATCAGAAATTCAATCGGCGTATTAGAAATGAACTGTGCTGACTCGAAGACTGTTTCACATACTGTAACTATTAAAAATGGTGATAACAAACAGGAATTATCAGGATGGAGCGGTGAAATTACAGTTAAATCAAGTCAAGATCAGTCTTCAAAGATTACACATACAAGGATTCCATATATTAGCGAGACGTCAGGAAATATTGCGCAGAACATAATCCAGAAAAGTCAATGTCTATTGCCTTCTTATTCTGAGTCAATGAATATACATGTTCCTTTTGTACGGAAAATAACCGACATATATTCGCAAAGGACTGGCCTTAAAAGATGTCCGATAACGTAAAAGACAAGAAAATCCTGGTTCTCGGTGTCGGCGAAATGGGACGTGAATATACTAAAGTCCTCAAAGCTCTTAATTGCAATGAACTTACAATTGTTGGTAGAGGCGAGAAAGGCTGTGCTGAGTATTTCGAAAAGACCGGAGTCAAAGCTGTCCCCGGAGGAGCCACCAACTGGTTAAAGGAAAAACGTCCTGAAATCGAATATGCGATTGTTGCAGTCAGTGTTGAGGATCTTGCCAAGGCAACGATTCAACTGCTGGATTACGGCGTGAAAAATATTCTTCTTGAGAAGCCTGCAGGATTGAATGTTGAAGAAGTTGGAATGGTCTGCAGTAAGGCTGATGAAAAAGATGCAAAGGTCATTGTAGCATACAACAGGCGCTTCTATGCCTCGACTTTGAAGGCACAGGAAATGATAAAGGCAGATGGTGGCGTTCTGTCATTTCATTTCGAGTTCACGGAATGGCCTCATGTGATTCTTACAGCCACACATATAAGCATACAAACTAAAGCAAACTGGTTCTTGGCAAATTCAAGTCATGTGGTCGATCTGGCGTTCTTCTTGGGAGGCCATCCTGGGAAAATGTCTTCTTTCAAGGCTGGAGGATGTAACTGGCATCCTTCAGGAACTATATATGCGGGGTCAGGGGTTTCAGAAACTGGTGCATTATTCTCATATTGCGCCAACTGGGATGCTCCCGGGCGTTGGGGAGTGGAAATAATGACAAAGAATCATAGGCTCATATTCAAGCCCTTGGAAAAACTCCAAATCCAAAAGCAGAAGTCGGTGGTAATAGATTCTGCCGATGTCGACTACAATCTTGACACAGACTTCAATCCGGGACTATATCTACAGACGAAATACTTTCTGGAAAGATTCGACCATACTAATTTCATTGACATCAAAGAACACTATAGGAATGTGTCAAGAATCTATTCAGCAATTGAGAATGGGATTCATGGATAGGCATGATCCTAAACAGGCAGTCATTCTTGCTGGTGGTAAGGGATCAAGACTTTTTCCAATAACCAAGGATATCCCCAAGCCGATGATTGAGTTCCATGGAAAGCCTTTCATTTCTTATCTCCTACAGATGCTCAAGGAAAATGATGTAAAGAGTGTCCTGATGCTTCTCGGGTACCTTCCTGAAAAGATCATGGACTACTGCGGGAATGGCAGCAGATGGGGATTGGAAATAAAGTATTCAATAGGTGGAATCGACGATGATACTGGGACACGCGTTCTTAATGCTGCACAGGAAATTGATGATAAATTCCTTCTCATGTATTGCGACAACTACTGGCCGATGGATCTCAGGAAGATGAACTCTCATTTTGAAGCCAATTCCTGCGATGCCATGGTGACAGTCTATGCGAATGATGATAAGTATACCAAGGACAACATGATTGTCGATGATCAGGGATATGTGAAAACATATGACAAGGAAAGAAAAGCATCAGGCTTGAAGGGTGTTGACATCGGATTTCTGATAATGAAGAAAAAATGTCTGTCACTGCTTCCAAAGGGGAATATTCATTTCGAAAGAGAACTTTATCCGAAGCTTGCCTTAGAACATAAACTGCTTGCGTATAATACGAGACATAGATATTACAGTGTCAGCTCACATGAAAGACTTGCTCTTACAAATGAATTCCTTTCATTTAAAAAAAACATCATACTTGACAGGGACGGTGTCATAAATAAGAAGGCCGAGAAGGCAAGGTATGTCTGCAAATGGGACGACTGGAAATGGCTTCCTGGCGCCGTTGAGGCGATAAGTCTCCTCAAAAGCAATGGATATACCGTGATTATTGTCTCCAATCAGGCTGGTATTGCCAGGGGTGCGATGACTGAAAAGGATCTGCATGACATTCATGGCAACATGGTTTCCGAGTTGCAGAAAGAAGGAGGAGGGATAGACAGGATTTATTACTGCCCGCATGGCTGGAATGACGGATGCGAATGCAGAAAACCCAAGCCGGGCATGCTCTTCCAGGCACAAAGGGATTTTCATATTGATCTATCGAAAACATATTTCATTGGAGATGATGAAAGAGATGTACAGGCAGGTGAGGCGGCCGGCTGCAGGACATTGCTCGTTGACAGCAATAATTCCCTGCTGGACCTTGTCAAGAAAGTGATTTTGAAAAAATAAATGGGTGAAAAATGAAATATTATGAAGAATATGCCAGCAGGCTTTCAGATTTGTTGAAAGAATATGACTGGACAAATGTTGATATCTTGGTCAATGATATTGTTCTCTGCTGGAAAAGAAAGAAAAGGGTGTTCCTCTGTGGAAACGGTGGAAGCGCATCAAACGCAAACCATCTTGCAAACGATCTTTTATACGGGGCTTCGCCTGGAAATGGCAATGGTGTAAACGCGGTATCTCTTTCCAGCAATGCATCAGTTATGACCTGCATATCCAATGACATCTCCTACGATGAGGTGTTTTCATATCAGTTGTCTGTAATGGCTGGAAAAGGTGATCTGCTGATCGTCTTTTCCGGCAGCGGTAATTCAAGGAACATTCTGAAAGCGATTGAAAAAGGCAGAAAGATCGGCATGAAGACATTTGGTATCCTGGGATATTCCGGAGGCAGGGCGAAACGGTTGCTTGATGTGCCAATCCATTTCAAGATAAATGACATGCAGATTGCCGAAGACTGCCAGCAGATCGTAGGGCATATGATAATGAAAAGAATTTTCGATAAGATAAAGATGTGTTGATTTGTTGAAACGATAATTATTTTATGGGAAAAGTACTTATAACCGGTAACAGGGGGTATATAGGGACAGTTCTTACTCATGTCCTAAAGGCCAAAGGATATTATGTAAAAGGGATTGATGCTGATTTCTATGAGGGATTTGCGGTAGAGTCATACATGCCTGCTGATGAACAGGTCATAAAGGATATAAGAGCCTTGGGCCAAGTGGACTTGGAAGGTTATGACCATGTAATTCATTTGGCTGCACTATCTAATGACCCTCTGGGCGAATTTGATCCATCCTTGACTGACACAATAAACTACAGGGCCACTGTCTCGATTGCTGAAATGGCAAAGAAGGTTTCCATCAGAAGATTCGTATACGCATCTTCGCAGAGCATGTATGGAGTCTCTGATACAGACGAAGAACTGGATGAGGAGGAAAGCAGGAAGAACCCAGTGACCGCATACGCAAGGACAAAGTGGGAGGCTGAGCAGAAGATAAGGATCCTTTCCGACAATAAATTTACAGTCACATGCCTCAGGCCCTCAACAGTTTTCGGGAAAAGCCCCAAGCTCAGATGCGATATAGTCTACAACAATTTCGTTGCATGTGCATTTACTACCGGGAAGATTGTAGTCAAAAGTGATGGTACCCCATGGCGTCCTGTAGTTCATGTGCAGGACGTCTGCAGTGCCTTCCTGGCAATGCTTGAAGCGCCAAGTGAATTGGTTTCAGGTCAGTCATTCAATGTAGGTATTCCTGATGGGAACTTTACGGTCAGGGAACTGGCAGAGGCTGCATCAAGGGCAGTTCCGGGATCAGAACTTGTTTTCACTAACGAACACACTGATTCCAGGACATATAAGGTGAGCTTTAAAAAAATACTTGACCAGATGAAGGATTATTACAGACCAGAATGGAACTTAGACAAAGGAGGCAGGGAACTCGTTGATTTCTTCAGGGAGATAAGGCTTACAGAAGAAGATTTCAAAGGCAGGAAGATAAACCGGCTTGCCCAGTTGAAGTATCTAGTTGATAAGAAAATATTGGACAGGCGGTTTTACAGGATAAATGGATAAGAAGCTATTCAAGGCAGTAAAATCCTGTAGGATATGCGGGAATGAGGATCTGGTCTTGATATTGGATCTTGGAGATCAGCCACCGGCTAATTCTCTCAGGGGTGATCTGGAAACGCCTCTGCCCAAGATACCGTTGCAATTGTTTTGCTGCAGCTCATGCGGATCAGTACAGCTGTCGGTATCTGTAAGTCCTGAATATCTCTTCAGGCATTACGTCTGGGTTACGGGAACAGCTGAAACGACAAGGAAATACAGCCAGTTGTTCTGTGACAGGATACTTGAAAGGATGCCAACAGAAGGAAGGTTTAAAGTCATAGAGATTGCGAGCAACGATGGAACTTTCCTCAGGCCTTTCAAGGAGATGGGGCATGAGATCCTGGGAGTGGATCCGGCTGGGAATATTGCGAAGCTCGCAAACAAGGCTGGTATTGATACCATTCCGGAGTTTTTCGGTACAGCTGTCGCCGACAAGATAGTTTCCTCGTTCGGACATGCAGACTGCATTTTCGCGAGGAATGTTGTACCGCACGTGGAGGATGCGCATGATGTGCTCGAGGGCATGAGGAGGTGCATGGATGAAAATGCACTAGGCGCGATAGAATTCCATTATGCCGGAAAAATCCACAGGGAGCTTCATTATGATTCCATATATCATGAGCACAATCTTTATCTATCGCTGACAAGCCTATGCAGGATGTTCCGGGATCACGGCCTCACATGTTTCGATGTAACCGAAAGTCCAATAAGCGGAGGTTCGCTTGTAGCATATTTCTCGAATAAAAAGAAAATTCAGACTCCTTCTTTCAAGCGGGTAATTGAAAATGAGGCAAGGACAGGACTTAACACAGTCAAGGTCTGGAAGGATTTTGCCAGACGAAGCATAAGGCACAAGAAAGCATTGGTCAATGCTATTAGGTCAATACCTGCAAAAATTATAGGATATGGAGCGTCGGCAAGGAGTTCGACTTTGCTTAACTTCTGTGGGATAGACAACAGTATTCTTGAATGCATCGCTGATAAAAGCCAGATGAAACATAATAAATTCACTCCTGGAACGGACATACGGATTGTTTCCCCAGATGAGGCGTTTGGATTGAAACCAAGCTCTGTCCTCCTGCTGGCATGGAACTTCAGGGATGAAATCTTGAAGGAAATAAAAGACAAATATGGATTTTCTGGACAGGTTGTTATTCCGTTTCCAGGAAAGGTGAGAATTGTGAAAGTCAAAAGTTAAAAGTGAAAAATTAGAAGTATAAAGATAGGAATAGACGGCAAAAGGCGAAAGTAAAATGTAAGAAGTAAACGACAAAAGTCGAAGATGTAAATAAAAAGTTGAAAGTGTAGAAGTCAAAAATGGGGGAATGGATGAGTTTAGAACTGAAAGATAGGACAAAGAGATTTGCTTTGAGAATAATGAAATTAGTGGATGCCTTGCCTAAAACTTTAGTAGGTAGAACAATTGGGCAGCAACTCATAAGAAGTGGAACTTCCGTAGGGGCAAATTACAGATCCGCTTGCAGGGGCAGGTCAAAAGCCGAATTTAATTCAAAAATAGGAATTGTGCTTGAAGAAGCGGATGAAAGTGCATTCTGGCTTGAATTAATAATCGAAGGTAATCTTATGAAAAAAGATGCAGTAATAGAGTTGTTGAATGAAGCGATCGAATTGACTGCAATATTTACGTCCTGCGCAAAAACAGGTCGTTCAAATTCTTGATATGTTTATCAGTTAAAGAAATTTAACTTTCAACTTCAATCTTTTAACTTATGACTTAACGATTTCAACTTTCAACTTTTAACTTCTAACTTTCAACTTCTAACTTCAAAAATGAATTTTAGAGAACAAAAAATCCCAGGCGTCTTCCTGATCGAACATGAGCCTTTTTCTGATCATAGAGGGAAGCTTGAGAGGCATTTCTGCGCGAAAGAGTATCAGGATGCCGGTATCAATCCCAAAATATGCCAGACAAATATCTCCTACAATATTAAGAGGGGAACACTGAGAGGATTTCATTATCAGAGACCTCCGGATTCCGAATGCAAGACTATTTCCTGTATAAAGGGTGAAATTTATGATATTGTCGTGGATATCAGGAAAGAATCAAAGACCTTCATGAAATGGCAAACTTTTACTCTTGATGAATCACGCCACTTGTCGTTATATATTCCCAGCGGCTGTGCGAATGCATTCCTGACCATGAAGGATGATACGGCAGTTCTTTATTACATGTCTGAATTCTATGCGCCGGAATCCTACTGCGGCTTCCGTTATAATGATCCGCTTTTCAATTTCAAATGGCCTGAAAATCCTGCTGTAATTTCTGACAAAGACAAGAACTTTCCCGATTTCAGAGAGGAGAGCCTGTAGGGATGCGTGTATTTATCACCGGTGCCGATGGTTTCATAGGAAGGCATGTCATGGACCTGCTCCTATCCTCTGGACATGAGGTTCTGGCTTCTGCCCTCTGCGAGAGAGAGACATCATCAGGATTCAAGAAGGCCAGTTGGATTTTCGGGGACATTCTGGATTGCAGTGGAAATCCTGGCAAGATCAGGCGATTCAATCCCGATGCGATGATACATCTTGCCTGGCAGGGGATTCCGGACTATGGATATGAGATGTCAAAAAAGAATATTGATCTGGCAGCAACAGCCATCAAATACGTATCAGATGTCACTTCATGCAGGAAGATTGTAGGTATAGGAAGTTGCTGGGAATATGGAAGGAGAAAGGGGGAGTGCAGAGAGACAGATGCGCATTATCCGGACTCATATTTTTCCTGGGCCAAGAATTCCATCAATGGATATTTCAAGGTAAGATGCAAGGAATCAAATATTGATTTCAAATGGATGAGAATTTTCTACGTCTATGGACCGGGCCAGAAGGAGAAATCATTGATTCCGTCCATGATAAAGAGCTTTTCAGAAGGGAGAATGCCTGAAATAAGGCATCCCGGAAACAGGAATGATTATGTTTATGTGAAGGATGCTGCCAAAGCAATTGTTCTTGCCCTGGATAAAAATTCCGAAGACATAATATATAACGTAGGTTCTGGTAAGTCGGTTCCTGCTTATGAAATTGCCAGGATTACTGCTGAAAAAATGGGGTGCCAGTCCATCTTTAAGCAATGGACACCGCCAGAATGCATTGAAAATGAAGATTTCTGGGCGAATACCCAATTAATACAGGATAAACTGGGTTGGAGTCCAAAATACTCCCTGGACAAGGGAATCTCTGAGACAATAGCATATTACAAGGCAGGAGGAAATCACAGATGATTATTTCAAGGACTCCAATGAGGATAAGCTTTGCCGGCGGAGGAACTGATTTCTCTGATTATTATATGGAAGCCGGAGGAGAAGTCGTAAGCACGGCGATCAATAAATATATTTATATAACTGTCAACAGGAAATTCGATGATCTGATAAGGGTAAGTTATTCTTCGACGGAAATTGCTGACAGTGTTGACAAGATCCAGCATAATATAATAAGAGAGGCCTTGAAGCTCCTTAAGATCAGCAAGGGAATTGAGGTAGTATATATGGGCGACATTCCACTTGGAACAGCTGGAATAGGATTAGGATCATCAAGCAGTCTGGCTGTCGGCGTCCTGAATGCTCTTCATGCCTACAAGGGGGAACATGTTTCCGCTGACAGGCTTGCCAGGGAGGCATGCGAAATCGAGATTGGGAAATTGAAGAATCCGATAGGAAAACAGGACCAGTACATTGCCGCCTATGGCGGATTGCAGCACATTAAATTCAACAGGGATGATACAGTCTTTGTTGATCCGATAATATGCAGGGAGGAAACAAAACGCAGCTTGAAAGAGCGGTTGATGCTCTTTTATACCGGCATTACCAGGGTTTCCTCGACAATACTTTCCGAGCAGAAGGCAAAAACTAAGATGAACAGGGAATATCTTGACAAGATACATTCTTTGTCAAAAGAAATGCATCAGTGCATAATTGAGAACAAATTTGAAATGGTCGGAGGGATATTGGACAAAGGATGGTCCCTGAAGAGGAATCTTGCATCTGGAATAAGCACATCTGAAATAGACAAGCATTATGAAAAGGCGTTGAAAGCCGGAGCAAAGGGCGGTAAGCTGCTTGGAGCCGGAGGAGGGGGATTCCTTCTGTTCTATTGTGAAAGGGAAAAACAGCAGGAGGTCAAAAAGTCACTCAAGGAGCTGAAGGAAGTTCCATTCTCGTTCGAGCCCCAGGGAAGCAAGATAATCTACGTAAGCGACTGCGACCAGTCGATGCATCTTTGACTTCGTCAAATCTGCAAAAGCATCTTCGATGCAAAAATAGCAACGAAGTTGAATATATGGACTGTGAAGCGGACATATTAACATAGGAGATTCAAATGGGATTAGCTATAAATAAGAAAAAACTGGAAGGTATATATGAGGTCATTTCAACTCCATTTTCGGATAACAGGGGATATCTGGGCAGGATTTACGAAAAGAAGGAGTTTGACAAGCATGGAATGAATGTGATTTGGACGGAGCAAAGCATATCATATACCGCTAGGAAAATGACGGTTAGAGGTCTGTATTCCCAGAGGGAGCCATTCAAGGAGAAGAAGCTCATATCAATTGTCAAGGGAAAGGTGTTCTGGGTTGCCGTAGATCTTCGCAAGAACAGTTCGACTTTTGGGAAATGGGAGTCGGCTGTCCTCACCCCGGAAAAAGTTAACGGGCTATATGTTGATTCCGGATTTGCCCATGGTTGCCTTTCCTTGAGCGACGATTGCTGCCTGGTCCTAAATGCAGAAGGCTATTATTCAGCCGAACATGCGATCGGGATCAGATGGGATGATCCCGATCTGAAGATTGACTGGCCGCTTGACAGTAGATCCGTAACTATATCAGACACCCATAAGTCATTCGCCTCATTCTCAGAATTCAAATCAAAATACAAAAGTCTCTGATGGTGATATAGCTTACGGAAAATCAATTGTAGGCCGTAGAAATCTATGGAAGTAATACTAGTAAATGTGTCAAGAAATGGGAACCAGATACAGCTGAACATTGGATTCAGCGTTCTCATCAACGCCCTGAAGACACAGGGCATCAGCCCCCGCTTGATAGATCTCATTCCTGTAGATGTTGACAAAAGGGATGAATATCTCAGAAGCCAGATTTCAAGCGAAAAGGCCATTTATGGGTTTGGTATTATAATAGGAAACGACCATATAAACGCAACTGAGGAAGCTGCGAAGATCATACGGAAGAAGAATCCCGATAACATAATTGTCTACGGAGGTGCGTTGCCGACATCTGCGCCAAAGGTCATCCTGGAAAATTGTATATGCGACTACATTGTCGCGGGAGAAGGAGAATATACCTTCCCGGCACTGGTCAGGTTCCTTGATGAGGGGGGACGCTATCCTGAAAACATCCCCGGCCTCTATTATATAAAGGACGGGAAGTTCCATGGATCTTCGCATAAGAAGATCATGTCATTGGGACCTGAATCCAACTTGGATCTGGGACAGTTTGATATGGATTTCTATATTGGATATCTAAAGGAATGCAATCAGTCTTGGGAGATAATGGCGGCCAGGGGCTGCGTTGGAAGCTGCACCTTCTGCTACAAGATGCTAGGGCACGGCTTCTCTGTCAGATCACCGGATGCAGTATTGGACGAGATGGCCTACATAATGGACAGGCATGGCCTCGGCAAGTTCTATTTCGTGGACGACAATGTCTTCGGCCTGAATGAATGGTTCAGGGATTTCATACGCAGGAAGCAGCAAAGACGAATGGATTTCAAGTTTGTCATCCAGGCAAGGATGGATGCCATCGAAGAGGAAATATGCAAAGTTGCCATGGACAATGGTCTCATATGCATAAGCACTGGGATTGAAGGCGTCACCCAGGAGATTCTGGACCGTATCAACAAGGAAATAAAGCTTGATGACATCAAAAAGAAGATCAGGATGGTTGATAGGATCGGGATTCCGCTTTCGACGAATCTTATAATAGGTTTTCCGTGGGAGACAGAAGATTATTACCGGAAGATGATTGAATTCATGAAGGATTTCCGTCTTGAAAAAAGGGTGAATATGCATTATCTGACCCCTCTTCCTAAAACAGTTATCTATCATCAGGCGATTAAAATGGGTTTAATCAAGGATGAATGGGATTATATAAGGAATGTAGGAAACTTGTATTGGGAACTGTATCTGAATATGACAAAACTTCCTGATGATGTCCTTATTCATTGGTTCAAAGAAATGCTGGATCTCGCCCATAGGGATATCGTTTTCCCGGTATCGGAGAAATATCAGTCAAAGCTTGGGAAGAAATATTACGATAGAGTTCCCCAGTCCAGAAGGATATACCAGAAAAATGCCTGATAAGAATATCCTAATACCCAAAAGACTCCAGGTTGAAACAGTCTATGGTTGCAACGCAAAATGCACCATGTGTGCACTTAGCCGTCAAGGAGTCAGGAAAAAAGGAATTATGACGCAGGACATGTTCCAATATGTCTTTGATTCGTTGTCGCATCTTTCCGACAGGATTGACAAGGTAGACTTGTTTGCCATGGGAGAGCCGTTGCTAGACGCACTCATTTTTCAAAGAATAAAGTATGTTCACAAAAAAGGATTCAGGAACCTTTCTATATCTACAAACGCCGATCTCCTGGATGAAGACAAGCAGGAACAGCTCCTGGATACCGGTATTGAGGCTGTCATTTTCAGCATCGACGGAGTAAAGAAAGAAACACATGAGGAAATACGGAAAGGGGTGGTTTTTGAAAGAGTAAGGGACAATTGCCTGAGTTTCATCAAAAAAAGGAACAAGGGCCGGAAGAGGACAAGAATTATAATAAGGTTCATAAAGCAGACTAATAATATCGGAGAATGGGATGATTTCAGGAGATTCTGGAGCCAGCAGCTGAGTCTGGACCTCGGTGACAGGTTGATATTGTACAACCTGAATACGATGGGAGGGCTTATGTTTGACAAAAAGAGGCTCATGAAGGGAAGGCTGGACAGGCAAATTGAGGAAATGCCATGCCATCAAGTGTTCGACAGGCTGATAGTTCTCAGCAATGGAATTGTTCCCTTATGCTGTGAAGATTCTCCAAATGCGGATTATAAGATGGGTGATGTGAATGAAACAGCTCCGATCGATATTTTCAACAATCTCCGCTTCAAGAGGATCAGGGAGATACATGCAAATAAGGAAAAGAATGCGCTGCCGATATGCAGCAAGTGCACAATCCTATACAGCGAGAAGGAATTAAAGATTATAGATGCTTAAGATTCTGTCGATAGAGGAGAATAGAAGGATAATTGAGAAACCGGCAGTCTGGAATGGTGAAGACATTTGCCCAAAGAGATTGACCATTGAGACTATATTCGGCTGCAATGCGAGCTGCCCCATGTGCGTCATAAACCACAAGACACGCAGGAAAAAGGGCATAATGTCTCTTGAGAAATTCAAGAAGGTTGTTGACGATCTATCTCCATTTTGCAGTTATTTTCAAATGTGCGACCTCTTCGGGCTCGGAGAACCGCTCTTGGAGCCTCATATCTTCAAGAGAATCAAATATATGAGGGACAGAGGATTCAGGAACCTGGCAATCTCAACAAATGCTGATCTGATGGACAAGGACAAGAGCAAGGCTCTTCTTGATACAGGGATTGAGACAGTGATATTCAGTCTTGATGGCATTAGGCCGGAAACGCATGAGAAAATACGGCGTGGAGTAAGTTATGAACGAGTAGTGAATAACATACATGAGATAATAGGACTCAGGGATAAGAGGAATTATAATACGAGGTTCATAATAAGGTTCATAAGGCAGAAGAGCAATAAAGACGAATGGGAGGAATATCTTAATTACTGGAGCCAGCATATAAAACCGGGGAAAAAGGATTTTATTACAAGTTATAATATGCATTCGTGGGGCGGATTGGTTCAGAACAAGGATGAAATGCTTGTGGAAATCAATGGAAGGAATAAGGAGATAGAAAGAGCTCCCTGCCATCATGCTTTCGACATAATCACGATACTTGCAGATGGAACAGTTCCGTTATGCAGTGAGGACGAGCTTTCGGCAGAGCATGATTTCGGCAATGCCTTCGAGGTTCATCCGCTGGAGATATTCAACTCGGTCAAGTTCAAAAAGATCAGGGAATTGCATGTTAAAGGCAGGAAGAACACCCTGATGCCTTGCAAAGACTGCACAGTCCTATATAGCGAAGCAGCAAAAAGAAATTTACAAAATTGACAAAGGACAAGGTACATAGGATCGCGCTGGTCAATCCTTTCCAGACAACCACAAGGGGATATGATCCGGATTCCGTCAGGAACAAGGGGCATCTCGCTGAGCCTCCGCTGGGACTCGGTTATATCTCCGCATACATACGCAAGTTCGGATATGAAGTCAGGATCTTCGATGCCCACATTCGGGCGATAAAGGGAATTACGGAAGGATTATATGGCAATTATGAGGACGCCGAGGATGATCTCCTAAGGGAGATGTCGGAATTCAAGCCGGATGTCGTTGGCATATCCTGTCTTTTCCACTATATATCCAGGATCGTGCATGGACTTTCGAAAAGGATAAAGAGAGAAAATCCTGATGTGAGGATAGTTCTTGGCGGATCCTATCCTACTGGTTCCCCAAGAGCTGCTCTTGCTGATCCGAACATAGACTTTGTGGTGTTGGGAGAAGGGGAAAGGAGCTTCCTCGACATTCTGGAGCATCTGAATGGAAGATATGACCTTAAATATATAAGCTCCTTCGGATACAGAAGGCATGGAAGAATAATTCTCAGGAAAGGTGTGAATGATGTAAAGACCTTTGATGATGTTCCAATACCGGACCGGAGCGACTTTAAGCTGTCCGACTATTACCATTACGGGAGACATTTCATACAGAAATTCGAAGAGTATGAGGGCAAGGAGCTGAAAATAACGACAATTACAGCTACAAGGGGATGCGTATTCAACTGTTCCTTCTGCATTGACAGAAAGATTTGGGGATGTGGTCTGAGGACCAGGAACAGCCAGAACGTACTGGATGAAATTGAATACCTGCATAAGGAGAATGGAATAGACTATTTTGCCTTCAATGACGATAATCTGATAATCAAGAGGAGCTTTGCCAAAGAGCTGCTCAACGGGCTCATTAAAAGAAAGCTGAATATACGGTGGACTACAGGAGGACTTAGTGTTCGCGGGTTGGACAAGGAGATTATAGGGCTCATGCTCGAAAGCGGCTGCCTTGTCTTTAACATAGCAATTGAATCAGGCTGCGAAGAGACATTGAGGAAGATAAATAAGCCATTGAAACTGGAAGAGGTATATAAGGTTGTTCAACTTATCAAGGAGAACAAGAAGGCTTACCTGATGAGCTTGTTCATGCTTGGTTTTCCGGAAGAGACCGAGGAACAGTTCATGATGACAGTCAAGATGGGGAAGGAACTGAAAAGCGACTGGACGCTTTATTCCTGCGTAACTCCATTCCCGGGCAGCGAACTATATGAGGAAGCAAAACTGAAAAGAATGCTCCCCCCGAATATTGAAGATAATTATGAAAAGCTAAGCTTCAGGAATTATATATTGAGGCCGAAGTATCTAAAGCCTGAATTCGTTGAGAAGGAAAGCTATTATGCGAATTTGGATCAGAATTTCATTAACAATCCTAACATAGGGATTGACTACAAAATTGATATAGCAACATCAGATATCAAGAATGTGCTTAAGCTAGCTCCAAATCATTCTGCCGCATATTTCGCCTTAGGAAAGATATATGAAAGTAAGGGGGACTGGAAAAAGGCTAAAGAATGCTATTTAGAATCTAAAAGGAGCCTTTCTGGCATCTTTCTAGACTATTTCAGAAGGGAACGGATTGAATTTCCTGACCTGTCAATTAAAAGATGAGAGGAAAATATGAAAATAAAGATTGAAACGGATAATTATTCCAAGGAAATAGATGTATATGGCAAAGATGGATTCAAGACGCTTGCTGAAATATGGATAAAGGCTGCTTGCCAGCAGAAAGTTATGTATGAACCTACTTGGCTTGGGATACCTATAATTCAGTTTCCGGAAGATATACTCATGATGCAGGAACTCTTATGGAAGGTGAGGCCTGATGTCATAGTGGAAGCTGGTGTCGCGCACGGTGGATCAGCGGTGTTCTATGCCTCTATACTTGAAATAATCGGGAAGGGCAGGATTATCGGTGTCGATGTCGAGATAAGGCAGTATAACAAGGTGGCCATAAAGAGTCATCCGATGTCAAAGAGGATACAGCTTATAGAAGGAAGTTCCGTCGATACAGCCGTATTCAATAAGGTCCTATCTCTCATAAAGAAAGGGGAGAAAGTCCTTGTGGTTCTGGATTCCAACCATTCATACGCCCACGTGAAGAAGGAACTGGAACTCTATCATGGTATTGTGTCCAATGACAGTTATCTTGTGGCTATGGATGGTGCACAAGGCCTTGTCTGGGATATTCCTTCAGGAAAGAAGGAATGGAAAGAGGATAATCCTCTCAGGGCGATCAATGAATTCCTTGATGAACATCAGGACTGGGAGGCAGATGCGAATTTCAACCGACTGCCAGTGACTTCAAATCCGAAAGGATATTTGAAACGCAAGAATTAGAGGGGGCAAATGAAATGAGTAAGAAATTGAAAAGAAAAATTCTCATTACTGGTGCAAGCGGGGGAATAGGAAGTGCCATAGCCCGAGCTTTTGCATTAGAAGGATGTTATCTGGGGCTGCATTGCAATAACCATCTGAAGGAGACCTCCTCTCTGTTGAAAGAAGTCAAAAAGAGTGGTTCCAACGGCTGCATTTTGTGTGGAGACCTGCTTGAAAGAACTTTCAGAAATTCCCTGATTGATTTATTCGTAGCGAAGGCGGGAGGCATTGATATCCTTATTAATTGCGCCGGTGCGGCGTTTTCATATGATGATTTCACCAGTCTTGATGAAAAGGATTGGGACAGGACGTTCAACTTAAATGTAAAGGCTCCGTTCTATCTTTCAGGGAAGGCTTTTAATGAAATGAAATCCCGAGGAGGAGGAAGGATCATAAATATCGGCTCGATATCGGTAAAATACGGCGGTGGAAGAAAAGGCTTGCATTATGCTTCATCCAAGGGAGCACTGGAGACGATGACCTGTGGATTTGCCAGGGCAGGGGCACCATATGGAATACTTGTGAACACTGTAAGGTGCGGATTGATCTCAACGGGCATGAGGCATAGGATAAAGGGATATAAGGAGAAAAATTATATTCAAAGGAAGAAGCTTGTCCTTCTTGGACGTTCAGGAACTCCGGAGGAAGTTGCAGCCGCGGTGATTTTCCTTGCCTCTTCTGGAGCATCTTATATTACAGGGGAAACAATTACTGTTGCAGGCGGGGATTGAAAATCTTGAAAAGGAATAAGGAATACGCTATTCCAGAAATGCTTATCTGCTCTCATCATGTAGGAGGACGTGCGGGCAACAGGGCTTTTCCAGTTATGCCTAGATTTGAAAAGGATTTTATAAATGTAATATATGATGCCGACTCCGACTGTGTTGAGCAAATCGCAAAAGAAAACAAGCAACTTCCATCCAGGCTGATTGTCCTGCCATACTGCTTGGATGGATCAAATCGGAAAAAAGCAGTATTCAACATCAATTATGATCCTTATTCAAGTTCACTGCTTAAGCTCAATCCTGATTATGCTGATTGGTACTTCTACTTCCGCAGGGACAATTATGACTATATAGCAGGTGAAACTCTTAAAACTGTAGAACGTCGCAGTATCAGCACTGTTACCCTTGATCAACTTATGCGGCTGAAGAAAGCTCCTCCTCCTGATATACTTTCTCTTGATGCCCAAGGAGTCGAATACGATATCTTGAAGGGAGCAGAAAAGACACTTGGGAGTCATGTGCTTGCAATATTGTGCGAAAGTGAATTCAGGCAGCTTTATATAGGACAGAAGCTTTTCGGGAAGATTTCCGAATATCTCCTGAAAAAAGATTATGAGTTTGTGAAATTTACCCGGAAGCCAGCTGAATATTCACCGTATCTCATGCCAATTGGATTCAGGGGAGAAGGTTTTCAAACAGTAGGGGATGTTCTTTTCCTCCGTAAGGTTGAAAGCCTGATGGGATGGCCAAGGGATAAACGGCAGATAGCGTGCATGAAGCTGGCTTTCATATCATTGGTATTCAATCAGTATGAATATGCGTTCAAATGCATCCATATGGCAAAGGCCGGGAAGATTCCAGATGGACTGATTGACTCATATCCGGAATACATGAAAATGCTTCGGGAACTTGTAATTGCTTCAGGAAAGATGGAGAAGAGGATTCCGCAGCGTTTCCCGGACAAGTACACCTTTACTGAAAGCAAGGCGCGCTTTTCGGCAGAAACCAAGTCTGCTGAACCGTCAAGGAAAGACTTGATAGGTCAGATTCGTTCATTGAAGGAGTTGGAAAAATATCCGGATTCTCCCGTAGAAGTTGTGATCCGCAAATATGGCATGGATCAGGGAGCAAACCTTGTAAAAAGGCTTAGGATAGAGCAGAACCAGCTTAAGATTGTCAGATTGCAGAAGAAACTTGCCGTGGCCTGTTCAAAATGGCATAGGTTGAAAAAAAGCATATTCATCTATGGCGCGGGTAAGCACACAGTGGATCTATTCAAATACATACTTGCTCCGGAAGATATCAAGTTCAAAGCATTAATCCCCTCCTGTCCGGAAGAACCGACAAGGATACTTAGGGGAAAATATAGAGTTTCAAACTTGGGAAAGGATATTCCAGATATCATATTGATTTCAACATATGAGAGCGAGGATGAAATCATGTTAAGTCTTGCTTTTGATAAAAGGTTATCTGATACAAAGATCATGAGGTTATCAGATTTATAAATGGATGAGGTGATATAAATGTCAATATTCATAACAGGCGCATGCAGTTTTGTAGGTAAGGAACTGATAAGCAAGTGCAAAGAACGGCAAATTGAATATGCAGGAGTAGATTTGGCGGTACCAAGGGAAGGAGAATATCTTACAGGAGACATAACATCAAAAGATATTTCAGATCTGATACCTGAAAAGGCCGATGCCTTGGTGCATTTGGCGGCGATTTCAAGGGATTCGGACTGCAAGGATAACGCTTATGAATGTTTCCGTGTCAATGTGCAGGGGACGCTGAATCTCATTGATGCTTCAAGGAAAAGGAAAGTGAATCAGTTCATATTCGCCTCAACGGAGTGGGTATATGGGGCTTTTGCGGAGAATGAGATCAAGAACGAAGAAACGCCAATAGATATTTCCTCCATCACTTCCGAATATGCGCTCTCAAAGCTTGTCAGCGAAGCAAATATCCGGCAGACGTGCCAACATGGATTCTGTCACGCAACAATTCTCAGGTTCGGTATAATATATGGTCCAAGAAGTAGCAACTGGTCAGCTGTCGAATCGGTGTTCAGTTCTGTAAAGAACAAGGAAGAGATCAGCATAGGATCCTTAAAAACGGCGAGATGTTTCATACATGTTTCAGATATTGCATCGGGAATCATTTCATCAATAGGGCTTTCAGGTCTGAGCATAATCAACGTTCAGGGAGACAAGCCTATTTCACTTAACGAGATAATTGTGGCAGGGAAAAAGATACTCAAAAGGAATCCAAGGATAATTGAGACTAATCCAGGCAATCCGAGTATAAGGCAAGTTTCAAATGAAAAGGCGAAAAGGCTTCTCAAATGGAAGCCAGAAATAAATTTGGAAACGGGCTTGAAAACTCTAATAAATTTCATTTGAAGGGGTTGGTTTGGAAACTCATCCTTTGTCAGATCAAATGAGGTAAAATTCAAGATGGATACAAGAGAAAAAGTTATTGTCGAAATGCTGAGGATTCGAATATCTCAGATAATCATCAACGAGAAATATAAGAAGAATGAATTTAAAATCCCTATTCATCTTGCTTTAGGCCATGAGGCCATAGCTGTAGCGTTGCATGAGGCCTTCAAGGCTGACGACAAGCTTGTATGCAGTCATAGGAATGTCCATTACAACCTCGCTTTTGCAGATTCACCCAGGGGGATACTTGATGAGTATCTTCTGAAGGATGTAGGATTGGATGGAGGCAGACATGGTTCCATGAATCTGTCAAATTCGGCAAAGGGAATTGTATATACTTCCAATATCCTCGGAAACAACTTGAGCGTTGCCGCAGGCCTTTCTCTGTCGATGTCGATTAACAAGCCCGGTGAATCGGTCACTTATGTCGTATCGGGCGACGGGGCGATGGAGGAAGGGGCATTTTATGAATCATTGGAAATGATGAAAAGCTTAAAACTGCCTTCGATCATCATAATTGAGAACAACGACTGGTCCTTGGCAACGAGAACAGAAGAAAGAAGATGCGAGATAAATATAGAAAAATTCACAGGTTCCTTAGGAGTTGGTTATACGCTTCTGAAAGGGAATGACATATTTCACTATATTGATCAGTTGAAAGAAAATAGGGAAAGGGTTATCAAGGAAAGAAATCCAGTTTGTATCGAGGTAAAACTCTCGACCTTAGGTGATTGGAGACAGAAGTCGGAAAAGTTTCCTGAAGGGAAATATATAAACTACCATGCTGGACCAGCTCCCACAATTGATTACAAGTCAATACCGATAATAGAGAAATCGGTCAGGGATCCTGCATATGTGATCTCTCAGCTAGTTGGCGAAGAATATATTGAAAACCTTGCAAAAAGAGTATTCTCTGAACTAAAGGAGATATTGCTATAATGAATTATATAACATATATAAATAGTCTGCTCAGATCGCAGATATCCAAGCAGGACAGGATTGTCCTATTCGGACAAAATATAGATGCTGGCTCATGTATTTCCGGATTTACAAGAGATCTTAATGTCAAGAAGACGAACTTGGTCATTAACACTCCTAATGTCGAGAATGCCCAGATGGGTTTCGGTCTCGGCCTTATGCTGGGGGGGACATCATCAGTTTTCTTTGTAAAGCAGCTTGATTTCATAGTACTTGGATTGGATCATTTTGTAAACACATATAATTTCATCCGAACTGAGGAACCAAAGGCTTCATTTACTGTGATGCCGGTGATTATCGATTCCGGTTGGGAAGGAATGATGGCGAGCTGCAACCAGCTGGCTGATTTCTGTTCGTTAGGAAGAATCGATGGTTTTACAATCACTAACAAACAGGATGCGGAGGAAATAATAAATAAACATCTTTTTAAGCCAGGATTCAGGATCATAGCCATCAGCAGCCGGCTATTCAAGCAGGAAATCTTGGATCTAGGGAACGATATTCAGTCAGGGAACAATTCTGGTTTCTTCAAATATAGGTCAGGTGGCGATGCTGCGATCATATGTTTCAATTTCTCTTTGCCGCAAGGATTTTCACTTCATAACAATCTGCTGGAAAAGGGTATTCGGACATCTCTATACAGTGTAAACAACTTAAATCTAGCTGATTGGACAAATATCATACTTGATGTCAATTCCAGCAAAAGGATGATTGTAATTGACGATGGCAGAAGCGCAAGTTCACCTGCAAAAGACTTGCTTTATAATACGTTGGCGCAGGCAGGGCAGATAAAGCATATTTACATTTCCAGAAAATATTCAGTAGAATCATTGAGGCCTAATTCCGATGAATTTGTCATAGATCCCGATGAAATATTGAGAAAGCTCTTCTAGCTATTACATCTTGTCCGTCATATCTGACAATGGAAAATTTACCTGTTACAATAGTTGTACCTACATACAACGAAAGAAGATTTAATGTAAAGAGATCTTCATTATATTTAACACAATATTTCAATAAGATAATCATAGTTGATTCCTCTAAGAGTAAATATCCATATAATTTAGAAGATAACAGGATTAGGTATATTCATTGTCCAGAATTGGGATATTATGAAAAGCTCATACTTGCAGTTGAATACGTAGATACTGAATATATGGCGTTTTGCGCTGATGACGATTTTATCATACCAAAAGGAGTCTTTAGTGCCACCAAATTCCTGATTGATAATCCAGACTATTCAATGGCGATCGGCAGACAAGTATGTTTTTTCAAGAAATCAGAGAAAAGTCCAAAATATGAATGGCGGTTAACTGATTGGGAAGGGACATCAATAGATGAAGATACGGCTTCTAAAAGATTGATTGGCCTCTTGTCATCCTTCAAGGCCAGCACATTCTATGCAGTACATAGAAAAGAACTGATGAGAGAACTGCTGCAGGGAGCTTTGGAGAATACCTCTGATTATCTAATGGGCGAATATATTGTTGCCTCCCTGGCAGTGATACGAGGGAAATTTAAGATTACAGATGATTTATATATGGCACGGAATGCCCATCCTAGCAATAATCCACATAACCTCTACAATTTCATAATGAATGGTACCTTTGATGAAAAATATAAGATATTCAAGGACTATCTCTCTGCAGAGATAAAAAAAGTTGAGGAGATAAGTACGCAAGAAGCAGAAGATGTTATTGATAAGGCGATTCAGGGATATCTACAGAAAGAAGGTTTAGATCTCAATAGGCTTAAGGGATTGTCAAGAATTAAAGATATCCTAAAGAAAATTGGACTCCTAGGGATCTCATTGAGATTAAAGCAAGGACTGTTTGGCAGGATGGATTATGGTTTTAAAATTGATAAGCTTATGTCACAGCCAAAGAATCCATTTGAGGAGCCACAGAATAAAGATTTCGAGGAATTTACCAGGATATCAAGATTTATAGAGGAATTTACCGAGTGATTGAAGTTGCAAGAAAATTAAGCGTATTGTATAATCAGAGGGAAAAGGCATATCTTTGTGCCATACTGGCGCTGAATATCTTAGGGAGTTTTCTTGAAGTTCTCGGCATAGGGGCGCTAATTCCAATAATTACCCTCCTGACGAAGCCTGAAATAATAGAGAAGAACTCACTGTTGCTATGGATGAAAAAGCTTATAAATCCTGCGAGCAATGCTGATTTCATAGTCGTTCTTTCATTGATATTCCTGAGTATCATGCTTCTCAAGAACCTTTTCCTCTTTTCTGTGACATGGATTCAAAGCAGATTTCTTAATAAAAAATATTTATGTATTGCAGACGAGCTTTACAGTTCTTTCCTGAACAGTCCATACTCTTTCCATCTACGGAAGAACACAGCCTCCTTACAGCAGCACATGGAATGTATCGGAGCCGTCATAAACGGACTTATGTTCCCATCGCTTACGATTTTTACTGAGGTTGCTGTAACTGTTACAATCATTATTGCCCTGGCATGGATTGATATCGCATCAACTGCATTTATTGCGATTTCATTCATTGTGATGGTCGGAATATTCTATGTCCTGACAAGAATTAAGCTCAAGAAATGGGGAGAAACAAGGAACTACCATAGGACTAAGACAATACAGCAAATAAACCAGGGTCTAGGCGGAATAAAGGAAACCAAGATTCTTCATAAGGAGAAATATTTCATTGGTGAATACGTTAAACACTTAAGCCAAACATTAAATGTGGATCATAAGGAGAGGGTAGTTCTTCAGACGCCAAGGCTATATATAGAAACGATAACGGTTGTCCTGATAGTTGGGATTATGCTTTATTTCCTGAACTATGGCAACGATCCGCAGATTTTTCTCATTAAGATGTCGCTTTTTGCTGTCGCAGCAATAAGAATCATGCCTTCTTTTGGAAGGATCAGTGCTTCAATGAGCACCATGAGGATATATACTCCAGCATTAGATGTCTTGCTTGAGGACTTGCGGACGGCCGGGAAACTTAGTGCTTTTGGCACTAAAGAAATAGAAGAAGGTTCCGAAATAAGATTTAAAGATAATATTGAATTAAAAAGTATATGTTTCAATTATGAGGATAACTTAGATTTTAAAATATCAGATGTAAACCTTAAAATTAAAATTAAAAACTCAGTGGCGTTTGTCGGCCCGACTGGAGCGGGAAAGACGACTGTGGTGGACATAATAACCGGTCTCCTGTCCCCCGTATCTGGAAAAGTAGAGGTGGATGGACTTGACATTGCTTCTGGAATGATATCCTGGCAAAGGCAGATAGGATATATCCCGCAGAACATATATCTCACTGACGACACCATACGCCGCAATATTGCATTCGGTGTTTGTGACGCGGAAATTGACGAAAAAAAGATACAAAACGCTATAAGGCTTGCACAGCTTGAAAATTTCATTTCAGGACTGCAGAAGGGTATTGATACGGAAATTGGGGAAAGGGGAGTCCGTATCTCTGGAGGTGAAAGGCAGAGGATTGGAATCGCAAGAGCCTTGTATAATGATCCAGAGGTAATCGTTATGGATGAGGCAACTTCATCCTTGGATAATGAGACCGAGAGGGCGTTCATGGAAGCCATTAAGAATCTTGGAGGGAAAAAGACAATTATTATAATTGCCCACAGACTCACTACGGTTCAGCACTGCGACAAAATTTTCTTTCTTGAGAAAGGGAAACTGATTGCCGAAGGCAGATATGATGAACTACTCCAAAAATGCAAGGCGTTCGCCGGAATGGCAGGGATTTCCACGCGGAGCGAGATTAGCTAAGAACTTATGAACAAAGTCTACTTTGTCGAGAATTTCCACGGTATCCAGTATTTCCTGTCGATCATAGATCCGAAGGAAAAGAATATTATTGTTACAAGCGGCAACCCACATCTGGATAAATTCATTGATGAAATATTGCCAGAACAAGATAGGTTTGTCATTCCGAGAATACCATGTTACAGGTTTTTCATGCTTCCATTATTGCTCCTATATTGGAGGAACAGGTTTTCCTCGGCATTGTCAAGGATTCGGCCTACAGATGCCTATTTCTTCAGCAAGGGGAACAACATACATTTCTTTGCAGTTTTTAAAAATCTTCAGAGTTATGGTGCATGCTTCCATTTTATAGACGGATCTGGAGGTAAGTTCTTGGAGAAAAAGATTGAAGAAAAATCAATTCTCCAAAAAACATATAATAAAATTCTTGGTCTTTGCTGCGGACAAAAAATAGCAAGATATGAATGCAGGCAATGGAAACATTTCGGGCTTGAGAAATATCCTTCTGGAGAAAAGATTAAATTGATGCAATGGGATCAAATTGCATTGAAATTTGAAATCTCAACTCAAAAAGCAGAAAATGCTGTTCTCATAGTCGATGGCCCTATACAGGATATTCCTGGAGTCGATGTGGCGGCAACACGGCAGAAGCTGATCAAATATTTTAAAGATTCTGTCAACAAGGAAATCAATCTTAAGCCACATATCTCTTATGATGGCAACTCGTTTTCAGGATCATCTTTCGAGAATGAGATTAAAATCCTGCCAAGCCATATACCTGCTGAGTTGGTAATGCTCAGATATGAGGATATTTATTTTTTTTCTACGGCAGCCTGTTACGGGTTTTCAAAGGCAAGAAAACATACATTATCCAAGCTTCTGATATTCAATGATAGGGAAAAGGAAAAAAGTTTCTGGAAGCTGTATGAGGATTATTACAGAGATGAGCAGATAGTTAAAGAAGAGGCTTTCTGACATGCAGACGGATCTGGATCCAAAAGTCAAGCTGCTTAGGCACTATGAAAGGGTGAAGGGAATAATTGAAGGGAAATTCCTACCCCCGCTGATGGTAGATATTGATGTATATGAAGGTCCATGCAACTTGGACTGCGTGTGGTGCAGTCAGGCAGTATCACGCAGGTGTGTCAAGAGAGCTGTCATGCCGGTAGAAACCATGAAGAAGCTAGGTCCATTCAGCAGATCATGGGGGATCAAGGCATGGAAGATAGCAGGGCTTTCGGAACCTGTGCTGAATCCACATATCGATGTCCTGCTGCACAGCGGGTATGACAATGGCATTGACATGGGCATGACGACCAATGGAGTTCTCATCGACAGAATAAGGAATATCAATAAGCTGACATGGCTGGGTATCAGTCTTGATGCAACAACGGCAAAAACCTGGTCGCTGCTTAAGAAGTCCCCGGAAAGGAATTTTCATGGGATAATTGACAATATAAGGAAGATTCGGACAAAATATCCTGATCTTGACATATCAATTAAATACTGTAGATGGTCGAGTTCAATACATCCGGACAAGGAAAAATTTTATCCGGATATCCGCAGGTTAAACGGAAAAGATTTCAAGGTGCTTAAGAAGCATGATAACTATGACGATGCGGAAAAGCTTCCAGATCTGGCGAGGAGCCTTGGTTGTGATTACATACTGCACGACGCCTTTCCTTCTGACTTTCCGAAGCTGTATAAGTTCGAGAAATGCCTGGTAACGCCTCTTGAGGGAGTATTTGGGGCTGATCATAAGTTCCATCTGTGCTGTGATGCGAGGAATGTATATGTTTTGACGGACGATTATACAAGGAATGGGTGGAAGGAATTGCCATCGATATGGGGATCAAAGAAGCATAAGGATCTTATAAAGAAGATAAATCCACAGAAATGCCTTGGATGTTCCAAATGGAAAATGTGCTCAGTCTTCGAAAATATCATACTTGATGGCAAATTCACTAAGGATTATCAGGTGAATTTCATTTAACTTTCCAAAAGGAGAACCATAATGAACAAAACAGGAATTGTAACATCAACCATAAATATTCCGGAATTCCTTGACACTATATGTAAAAATGCCGCTGACCACGCCAGGAAGGATTTTACAATATATGTGATAAATGATGTCAAAAGCCCCAGAGGGGCAAAATCCTACTGTGAAAAAGTGGGTCGGAAATACGGAGTCAAAATATTGTGCCTTGACATAGAGGATCAGGTAAAAGCACTAAGGGAACATAAGGAGCTTCTCGACATCATTCCATTGAACAATAACGCCAGAAAAATGATAGGGACTGTGCTCTCATATCTTGATGGGGCCGAAAGGGTGATAATGGTCGATGATGACAACTATGCAACAAGGCATGATTTCATAGGATTCCATGGGATAGTAGGAAAGATGATAGAGATTCCTGTCATAAGATCTGATACGGGATGGTATAACATCTGTGAGACGATGATTGAAAAGGAGAAAGTTCCATTTTATCCACGAGGTTTTCCTTGGTCTAAGAGATTCATCAAAAACAAAAGCACTATTAAGAATGACAAAGTGAAGATTGCCGTAAATGGCGGACTGGTACTTGGAGATCCTGATGTGGATGCGGTAAGCCGTCTGTTCCACCCAATAGAGGTAGTTGCAATCGATTCGAAGCATGATCCGTCTTTTGCTCTTCATCCGGGCACATGGTGTCCGTTCAACGATCAGAACACTGCAATTTCCAGGGAAGTGGTTCCAATATACTTCAAACCGCCAGCAGTACTGAGAAATGCCGATATCTGGACGTCTTACGTGGTTGAGAAGATAAGTGAAAGGATGGGGGATGTCGTTGCATTTGGACAACCTCTGGTAGTTCAGTATAGGAACACGCATGATCTGCGAGAGGATTATCTGCTTGAGGAGCTGCATAATAGGGCGACAGATGCATTTGTGTCGCTGCTGAGGGGAATAAAACTCATGGAAAAGTCATACATGGGATGTATGGGCGAACTGATAGGGAAGAGCCTGCAGAAAATTAAGGCGGGATTTTTGGATGATACCCCTGGGAATATGGACTCAAGGCATGCTCATATGCCGAACAAGGAGAAGATCCTGAGAAAGCACAGGGAAGAGAAAGAACTCATAGTTAAATTTTTTAAAGAATACCAGGCATGGCATCGAGTGATGGAGAATATCATATAATTACATATGGAACTGTATAGAAATCAATACCTTTCAATTCACCTCCGGAATGACTACTACAGCATAGAATTTCCCGAACCCCAGGTGATTGTACTTCCAATAGTCGAAAGAGAACAAGTATTGATGATCCGTGCCAAGCGTCCAGTTATAAAAGATGTCAATCTTGAGTTACCTGCCGGCAACGCATTCGACGGGGAAAGCCTTGAGGAATGCGCTCTCAGGGAACTGCGTGAAGAAACAGGGATTTCAGTTGAAGACAGCGCGAGATTGAAACCACTTCCGAAGCTAAATCCCATGCCCAGCAGAATGCCCCAGTTCATCAGCTCCTTCCAAATAGACCTTTCCATGAGGGAGTTTAATGACAGGATTGAACATGACAATGAGGTTGAAGGTGTAGAACTTGTATCTTTCGACGATTTTGACAGGCTTGTACTTAAAGAAAAGATTTTTGTCTCCTCTCATATTGCTTTATTTCATGCATATCTTGCTGGATTGGATGGGGGAGCTGGTAAAAACAAGAAAATAAGGAGAAAATAACATGGGATATGAGTTTGATGCAGTATTAATCAACCCAGGTGACAGAAAACAGGTATTTCAAAACTTGGGCAAGGAGTATGCAGCAATAGAACCTCCGTACTGGGTTGCAGTTACAGCTGCCTTCCTGAGAAACAATGGGTACAGGATTGCTGTCATAGATTCAGACGCTGATAACATCACTCCTGAGGAGACGGCATCCAGGGTTTGCGATCTGAAAGCAATGATATCTATAATAATAGCCCATGGTTCAACTCCTGCGTCCTCTACTTTGAACATGGATGTTTCTGGAAGGATATGCAGGGCCATAAGGGGAAGTTCTTCCTGCAGGATAGCTTTGAGCGGCATTCATCCCACCGCTCTTCCGGAGAGAACGATGAAGGAGGAGGAAATTGATTTTGTCATAGAAGGTGAAGGGCCTATTACAATAAGAAAACTGCTGGAGACTCTGAAAGCCAAATCGGATGTTTTCTCCAAAGTTGAAGGACTCTGGTATAGGGAAAACGGCGCCATAAAGAACAATCCGAGGGCTCCCCTTGCGGACAATCTGGATGAAATGCTTCCGACAGCCGCCTGGGATCTTCTTCCTATGCCGAAATACCGTTCCCATTTCTGGCATAGCTTTGACAGCATAACCAAAAGGAGCCCGTATGTCTCGCTGTATACAAGCCTGGGATGTGCCTTCAATTGTTCGTTCTGCTGCATAAACACGTTATTCGGAAAGCCTGGTATCAGATACAGGAGTCCGGAAAGAGTTATCGATGAGATAGGACTCCTTGTAAACAAGTATGGTGTAAGAAACATAAAGATTTCTGATGAGCTGTTTGTGTTCAAGGAATCCCATTACATGAAAATTGTTGATATGATCATAGAAAGGGGATATGACCTGAATATATGGGCATGGGCAAGAGTTGACAGCATCAAACTGGAGAATCTTGAGAAAATGAAGAAAGCCGGGATCAACTGGTTAGTACTCGGCATCGAATCCGCAAACAAAGACGTAAGAAAGGGAGTTAACAAGAAAATCAATGTGGACAACGTTGAGGGCTTGGTGAAGAAAGTCAGATCCTTCGACATAAACATCGTGGCAAATTACATGTTCGGCCTTCCTGACGACACCATTGAAAGCATGCAGGAGACACTGGATCAGGCAATTGAGATAAATGCAGAAATGGCCAACCTCTACTGCACCATGGCATATCCCGGAACCCGGTTGTATGAAAAGGCGATAAAGGAAGGATGGGAACTGCCTGGGAACTGGCAGGGATATTCCCAGCACAGCTATGATACGCTTCCGCTTCCTACAAAGCATCTGTCTGCCAAAGAAGTCCTAAAATTCAGGGATGAAGCCTTCATGAAATATTTTACAAATTCGAAGTATCTTGAGCTGATAAGAGGTAAATTTGGACAGGAGGCCCATGACTATATGGTTGAAATAACAAGAATCAGACTGAAAAGAAAGCTCCTTGGAGACTGAAACACCCAACTTGGATTTGAAATACATCAGCAAAAAGAGCATATCCGGATGAACTGCCTCATACTCAAGCACGTGGAACAACCATACTACGAGTTCCATTTCGAGAAATTCCGCGGATATTTCGACAATACAATAGTGCTTAATTATGCCAGGTATTTTTCGGAGAACGGAGAAAATGGTTTGGAAAATAATATTAGAAAAACCATTCATGAAAATAACATCGACATGGTCATTATTTTCATGTTCCACAACAATTTTGAATTGACACCCGGTTTTCTGAGGAGCATAAAGGAGAAGGCATATCTTGTATTCTGGCTTTTTGACGAGGAAACATATTTTCACATACATAGCAAATATATTGCTCAAGTTGCAGATGCCGTAGTCACCACCTGCCGCTACAGCGTATCGTATTATGAGCAGCTTGATATCCCAGCCATATTGTATTTGTGCTCATACAGCAAGGAAACATATTTTCCTGATCCGTCGGTAAAGAAAGACATCGACGTGTCATTTGTCGGTTCAGTTTCAAAAAGTACCCGGCAGGGATATCTTGATTATCTTATCAAAAATGGCATAGATGTTGAAATTTATGGTCCTGACGCCAAAGGAGGCTTCTTGAGCCTGGAGAACATGGTAAGGACATTCCAGCGTTCTAAGATAAATCTGAATTTAACGGGAATGGTCCAGATGAATTGGCTCAGAAGGATTGATCCTATGATCCAAAGAATACAGCAGCATAAGGGAAAAGCTATAGAGGTAGCTTTGACAAAATCATTTGTCCTCTCCGAATATTCTCCTCCTCTTGTCAAGATGTTTGAACCTCAAAAGGAGATTGGAATATTTTATTCAAAGGAGGAACTGCTTGAAAAAGTCAGATATTACCTGGAAAATGACAGTGAACGTGATGAGATGGCCAGCAAGGCTTATGAACGTGCCCTGAAAGAATATGAAAGCGATGTCTATCTTCAAAAGATTTTCACATGGCTGAATGATATTCTAAAAAACGGAAAAAGGAAGGATTATCCTGTATATTTGAGCAAACTTCATAAGAGCCGGCACATAGCATTTCTTGTTTTTAGCATTATTTCGATGTTGAGCAGGAGAAAAATAAGACCTGCAATATCAGTATTTCCATTGGTGTTCAGATATGGCCCCATATATGGAGTCTACGGTTTATATTTGGGCGTAAAGAATGTCCTGAAGAGAATAACGGGACGATATGTTGATTTGACTTAAATGGTTCTATCACCTATAACATTGTTTGTCTACAATCGGCCTTGGCATACCAGGCAGACTGTTGAGTCACTGCAGAAAAATGAGCTGGCAGATGAAAGTGATCTGATTGTTTTCAGCGACGGAGAGAAAACAGGAGTCAGAAGTCAGAACCCAGAAGGAATAATTATAAATGCAGACGACCGACGACCGACGACTGACGATCGAATTAAAGAAGTAAGAGAATACATAAAGACAATAAATGGATTCAAGTCTGTCAGGATAGTTGAGAGGGAGAAGAATCTCGGACTGGCGAATTCGATAATCTCCGGTGTAACGGAAGTGGTGAACCAATACGGAAGGATAATTGTCCTTGAGGATGACATGGTTACGTCGCCATGCTTTCTTAGATACATGAATGATGCTTTGGACAAATACGAGACTGACGACAGGGTGATATGCGTACATGGATATGTTTTTCCAATTGACGAACTTCCAGGTACATTCTTTATCAGAGGTGCTGACTGCTGGGGTTGGGCGACATGGAAAAGAGGATGGTCCCTTTTTGAATCGGATGGAATTAGGCTTTTGCAGGAACTTGATAAGAAGGATCTTGGGCGCGTGTTTGATTATGATGGGGCTTATCCTTATACCAGAATGCTCAAGGACCAAATAAGAGGCAAAAATAATTCCTGGGCCATACGATGGCATGCATCAGCATTTTTAAATGATAAATTGACTCTTTATCCAGGGAAGTCACTGGTCAAAAACATAGGATTGGACTCTACCGGGACACATAATGATTCTACTGAATACTTTGATGTTGGATTGGACTGCAAGATGCCGGAGTTACGAAACATCCCCATTGTGCAGGATATGGAAGCTCGGGAGAAATTCAGGAGTTTCCTTCGAAATATTCCACGTCCATCTTTTTTTAACAGATTAAAGAGAAAGTTAGCCCGTCTTATCAGACATGATTGAAGAAGTAACAAATAACGGCAAGATTCTCGCCGTAATAATTTATGCTGATCATTCAGAGAATGGCATAAAATTCATTACACCTCAGGATTTTTCCATGCAGATGGCGTTCATGAAGCATGAGCAGGGACATAATATAACTGCGCATGCTCATAACATGTTCAAAAGGGAGATACATGGCACGCAGGAAGTACTTATAATAAGAAAAGGGAAGGTCAAGGTCAACTTTTATGACGATAGCAGAAAATGCGTCGGGAATAAGATAATAAGCTCAGGGGATGTCATTCTCCTCGCATCAGGAGGACATGGATTTGAAATGCTTGAAGATACGGAAATGATCGAGATAAAACAAGGACCATATTGCGAAGGAAAAGACAAGGAGAAGTTCTAGTATTGTTTAATTGTTGAATTGATGAGTCGTTAAAATATAAAAGAGGTGCTAAATGGGGTATAGGTTTTCATTTGAGAACTTAGATTTATGGAATGATGCAAAGCAATTTACAGTAAATATTTATGAAATTACGAAATCCTTTCCCAGAAATGAAGAATTTGGTTTATCTTCTCAAATCCGCAGGGCTGCAGTCTCTATATGTTCCAACTTGGCAGAAGGTACTGCACGGAAATCAACGAAAGAGCAATCTCATTTTTCTCAAATAGCATACGCATCATTGACGGAATGTCTTTGTCAATTGATAATTGCATCCGAGTTAGGATACATCCATAAAATTGAATTAACATCATTACGAGGTGAAGTTGAAAAGATATCTAATAAAATAAATGCTTTAAGGAAATATCAGCAAAGTAAATCATTTAATTTCAAATAATGCAAGATATATGAATTAACATATAAACAATTTAACAAATTAACAATAAATTATGTATGATTTCATTCCAGTAAACCAGCCGTTGCTAGATGGCAACGAAAAGAAATATCTGCAGGAATGCATCGATACCGGATGGATCTCCTCGGAGGGGCCGTTTGTCAGAAAATTCGAGGAATCGTTTGCTACAAAGACAGGAAGAAAACATGGCATTGCAGTTACAAACGGAACTGCCGCGCTCGAGGCTGCTGTCAGGGCCTTGGGCATAGGCGATGGTGACGAGGTCATACTGCCATCGTTTACGATAATATCCTGTGCAGCCGCAGTTGTCAGGAACGGTGCCATCCCCGTATTGGTTGACAGCTGTCCCGACACCTGGAACATGGATGTTTCAAAGATAGAACAGAAGATAACAAGGAAAACCAAGGCGATAATGGCTGTTCACATATATGGTCTTCCTGTTGATATGGAACCGCTCTTAAAATTAGCCCGAAATCATAAGCTAAAGGTTATTGAAGATGCGGCAGAAGCGATTGGTCAGACATATAAGGACAGGCAATGCGGTTCAATGGGAGACGTGAGCGTGTTCAGTTTTTATCCGAACAAACATATTACTACCGGAGAGGGAGGAATGATCTTGACAGACTCTCAGGAAATAGCGGAAAAGGCCCGGAGTCTTCGAGATCTTTGCTTTATACCTGGACAGCGTTTTGTCCATAAGGAGCTTGGTTGGAACCTAAGGATGACCAATATGCAGGCCGCATTAGGGATGGCTCAACTTGAGAAATTGGAATTTCATATTAAAAAGAAACGTGAGATTGGCAGAAAATACAATGAACTCCTAAAGGATGTCAAAGGCATTCAAATTCCTCTTAAGGCTGCAGAATATGCGGAAAACATCTACTGGGTGTTTGGAATAGTCTTAAAGGAGAACATTCCATTTGATGCAAAGAAGGCAATGGAACAGTTAGCAGGAGAAGGAATTGGGACAAGACCATTCTTCTGGCCGATGCATGAGCAACCCGTTCTGCGTGAAGCCGGACTTTTCAAAAACGAAAGTTATCCAGTTTCTGAAAATATAGCCAGAAGGGGCTTCTATATCCCCAGCGGTCTCGCGATCAATGATGAGCAAATTGAAAGGACAGCAAAATCCCTAATAAAGATCCTGAAACTAAAAGGAACGAATTGATGACAAAATCTTATACGACAATAAAGAAATGCCGGGTATGCAAATGCGGGAAGCTGAAAAGCATACTTTCACTGGGGGATCTTTGTGTTTCAACTTTTGTCAACAATCCACGAGAAAAGGTTGTCAAGGCCCCTCTCGAGCTTGTGCTTTGTGAAAGATGCACCCTTCTCCAGCTCAGGGATACAGCGCCACAGGAACTTATGTATTCCAGGCACTACTGGTACAGATCCGGGCTGAACACAGTCATCATCAACGATCTCAAGGAAATAACGGAAGTTGCATCTTCCATGGCCAATTTGGAAGCAAATGACATTGTTTTGGATATCGGTGCAAACGATGGCACCATGCTAGATTTTTATCCAAAGAATCTTATCCGTGTCGGATGCGAACCCGCCGACAATCTTGCTAAAGAGCTTAAGAAAGTTACTCAACATGTCATACATGATTTTTGGAACTATGACAACTGGAAGAAGCTTTTTGGAGAAAAAAAAGCAAAGGTGATTACGGCAGTCGGAATGTTCTATGACATGGAGGATCCTAACCAGTTCATAAGCGATTCGGTCAAAGCTCTTGAAAAGGATGGAATCTTCATAGCACAGTTGATGTGCTTAAGGCCGATGCTTGAGAAAAATGACCTTGGTAACATCTGCCATGAGCATCTGGAATATTATTCCTATGAATCCTTGAAGTACCTTTTTGAGACCAACGGACTAGAAATCTTCAAGGTTGAGGAGAACAGCATTAATGGTGGCAGTTATAGGATATTTGCCAAACATTTCAGGAAGGGAAGCGTTGGTTTTCCAGAGAAGTTTACACTGAAAGACTATAAGGATTTCGAGAAAAGGATCATAAGTAACAGGGATAAATGCGTTAAGTTCATCAAGGAAGTTGTCTCTTCAGGAAAGAAAGTATATGTATATGGGGCTTCGACGAAGGGCAATACCATACTGCAATATTATGGCCTTGACAGTACTTTAATATCTGGTGCTGCAGAAAAGAGTTCTGAAAAGTGGGGTAAATACACGGTTGGTTCGCTGATACCCATTGTTTCCGAGGAGGAAGCCAGGAAAAAAGCGGATTATTTCCTTGTGCTTCCCTGGGCTTTCTTCAAGAGTTTCCATTCAAAGGAGAAGGGATGGCTTGAAAAAGGCGGAAAATTCATAGTACCTCTCCCGGAATTCAGGATAGTAGGGAAAAATGATAATCCCTGAGCATAAATACCGGGATATCTTGAAACATCTTCCGATATTATGCGTTGATATTGCCATTAAGATCGATGGAGGATATCTACTTGTTAAAAGGAAAAATGAACCTAAAAAGGATAAATGGTGGGTTCCAGGAGGAAGGCTCCACAAGGGAGAAACAGCCGAAGAGGCAGCCAGAAGAAAAGTTAAGGAAGAGACGGGGCTTGATATCAAGGGAATCATGCCGATAGGATATTATGAATGCGTATTCAGGAAATCCAGTTTTGGCGAGATACTTGGGGGATATCATGCTTTGAGCATAGTTTTCCTATGCAGGGCTGATAAAGGTGAAGTTTTATTGGACAAGCAGAGTTCCGGATGGAAAATAGGGAAATTGCCTGGTGATTTTAAAATAAGAAATTTTAGCGAAGGAAGAGGAATATGGCAAAAATCAAGAAAGCACTGATTCTTGGAGTTACAGGCCAGGATGGTTCGTATCTAGCTGAAATACTCCTTGAGAGAGGATATCAAGTGCACGGAATGGTCCGTCGTTCAGCAACTGGTAACACCAGGAACATTGATCATCTCATAAGGGATGAAAAGATATTTGAGAACAAGTTTTTCGTCGAAAGGGGAGATTTGGCTGATGTTACTTCGCTTTATAGGATCATATCTTCTGTAGAGCCGGATGAGATATACAATGAGGCGGATCAGGATCATGTCAGTTGGAGCTTTGCGATGCCGGCATATTCCTATGACATAACAGGAAGTGCTGTCGGCAGGATACTTGAAATAATCCGGCAGATCAATCCGAAGATAAGATATTTCCAGCCCTGCACATCCAATATGTTCGGAGATCCTGAAGAGATTCCACAGAATGAGAACACCAGGTTCAATCCAAAAAGTCCATATGCGATTGCCAAGGCGTTTGCCTTCATGCAGGTGAAGCATTACAGGGAGGCCTATGGAATGTTCGCCTCAAATGGCATCCTTTACAACCATGAATCACCCCGTAGGACTGAGGAATATGTCACGAGGAAGATAACCAAGGCTGCGGCAATGATAGCTTCAGGACTTCAAGAAAAGATATCCCTAGGGGATATGAGTGCTGAGATAGACTGGGGATATGCAAGGGAATACATGGAAACAGCACATGCAATTCTCCAACAGGACAAAGCAGATGATTTCATAATTGCGACCGGGGAAACGCATACGGTCAGGGAATGGCTTGAAGAAGCCTTTGGACGGGTAAACTTGGATCCAAACAAGCATCTTGAAATAAATCAAAAGTTCATGAGGCCTACAAAGACAGGAAAGCTTGTAGGAGACATAGGTAAAGCAAGAAATAAATTCGGATTCAATCCAAAGGTGAAATTCAAGGATCTTGTTGGAATAATGGTTGATGCAGATCTCAAATCTGCAAGATCTTACAAAGGTTGATATTCCGTAAAAGATCCCTGTTGTATGAAAAAACGCATAGGCATACTATTCCCATCTTCTAAAAAGGGAGGAGTTTACCAGTATGCCAGAGGAATAGCCGACTGTCTGATAGGAATTTCCAAGGCATTTGATGTCTGTATAATATATGAGGATGACAAGCCTGATTTTTCATGTCAGGCAGAGTCTGAAGTTGGAATTTCCTATGAAAAGATTCCTCCATGCAATCCTTCCGGTCCAAGGAAGATTATACATCTGCTATCACTATATTTGGGATTTAGACCAGGTCTTATCGGAAACATTGATCAGGTCGTACGAAAAGCATCTGTAGATCTGCTAATAATTCCCACCCCTCTATTCTTCTCTATTCCACTTGATATCCCGTTCATTACCTCACTTCCCGACCATAACGACAAATATTTTCCGGATTTTCCAGAATACTCCTTGAAAACCAAAGTTGCCAGAGATGTCATATTCAGATATTTCGGCAAAAAGGCGGTGCTTGTAGTAGCCGATTCTGAAACAACGGTCGGAGACCTGGAAAAATATTCAAAAGTTCCTCGCAGCAAGACCTTTGTAATTCCATATATCCCCCCTGATTATATATATGAACTAAAGGATATGACTCATGAGGAGGCGTCAAATCTTGTTACTAATCTGAAGCTTCCTGACAGGTACATTTTTTATCCTGCCCAGTTCTGGTATCAGAAAAATCATTTCAGACTTTTCAAAGCGCTACAGAATATAAGGGAAATTCACGGTGATAAGGTAAATCTTGTACTTGTTGGAAATTCTAAAGGGAATCCAATTTACGAGAGAGTTCATAGAGAGCTTGCAGTTCTTGCAAAAAAGCTTGATTTGGAATCTCAAATAACATATCTTGGGTATACTGACAACAGGACTACTGTCGCCCTATACAAGAAATCAGTCGGTCTTGTAAGCCCGGCCCTTCAGGTCCCTACCACGATTCCTCCGTTGGAGGCCATGGCTCTCGGTGTTCCAGTTGCAACTGTTAACCTTGCTGAGATTCCCAGGCAAGTTGGAAATGCCGGTCTTTTATTTGATCCTTTGGACATCAAAGATATGGCGGAAAAGATATGGATGCTATGGTCAGATGGAAAGTTGAGGGAGAAAATGATACGGGAAGGATATAAACAGGTAGAAAATCTCAACCGTGAATCTAGTGCTTCAAAATGGAAAGAAGCGATAGATGCTGCATTGAAAAAGACTGCTATGTCCACCTAAATGGATTCCATCATGTTTGAAAAATGGATCAATAGATACTCCAAGTTATTTTTCTTTGTTCTGCTTCTTGTTGGATTTCTTTGCATTTTCTACGGGATGTTCGGGCATGCGAGTGTTCCATTTGGCGATGAATCTGATAACATTCACAAGGCCTATCTTGTCTTAGCGGGCAAGGAAAGTACAATTGATCCATACATACTTTCATATTCTTTCCTTGCAAGATATGTATCCGATGATCCGGTAAAGGTCCATTTGGTTTTCAGGTTCATGCTTTCAGCTATATCAGTAGTATTGCTCTATCTATTCATCTGTTCATTCAAACGGTTTGAAAGGTTCAGGCCTGGTGTGCTGCTGGTCTGCCTAATTTGGACGGGATCGCTTCTACACACGACCTCAGCCCAATACGGGAATATAAATATCTTCGCATTCATTCTTATTTTCTTACCCCTGGTAGTTATCTCATATAAATTCAGTATCAATAAATATTTAGTGTTTCTTATTGCTTGTATTTGGGCTGGTTTCATCAGAACGGAATACATGGCGGTATTTTATATTTCTCTTCTCCTTGGTATTGCCTATTTCTACAGGCTGTATAAGGATAGGAAGAATGAAATCAGGAAAGTAACGACATATGTGCTGGCTATTGCAGTCCTTTTTTCATTTATAATAACAAAGGTCAAATCCGAGGAGAATGTACATTCACATCTTTATCTGGCCCTTGGACAGATGTACGCATACATGTATAATAAAATGAATCCTGAATTCAGTCTTTCCACAACTGAAGAGTTCAAAGGTCTAATAGATGAGGTATTTGACAGTCCCAGAACTTTTGCTGAAGCTGTCAGGAACAATCCGCGTGAAATTATCAAATTCTATTCAATAAACCTTTTTGTAAACTCGGTGCTTTTTATTCCAACAATGTTTGATCACAGACCTTATTTAAGATTTGGATTGAGAGCAGATATTGCCAGTTATCTTGAAACTACTCTACTGTTCCTGTTATGTATTTCGGGTTTTCTTCTTTGGATGAAGGACAGAGGTAGAAGAATTATATCCAAGACTCATGAAATGTTGAAAAGCCAGATATCTACTGTTATCCAATCTGGATTTGCATATGCCTCAAGTACTACGAACTGCAAATACATACTACCGTTCATGATGTCATTGGCAGGAATAGTTCCTCTCGTTATAATGTTTCCCCAACAGAGATATTGGCTTCCTTTTGTGCCGTTATTGTTCCTCTGGATTAGCTGGTGCATGTTAATCTTTTTTGAAAAACTTCCGAGATGGAGGAAACCAATATATGTTCTCTTGTTTATGGCCATCATATTGGTATCGCAACCTACCTTCACAGGCATCAGATATGATAATAAGTCCATTGTAGAACAGATCAGGGAAAATTTAAGGGATGGAAAACCAAGCAGGCCAATACTTGCTGGACATGCTTCATTAGGAGTTTATATTTTTAAGAGTGAATATGAGTCGATTCCTCTAGGGTCTGTCAAGATTGAAGATCTCATTGCAGGCAGATACGATTATTTCATAGTAGATGATATAATAATGAATTCGATATTCTGGAATAAAAACAAGGATATCCTTGTAAAATTCATCGAAAGTCCTGAGAAATATTCCTACAGAAAGATATGTCAATATCATTCCCCTGGGGAGAACATTGTTGTATTCAGGCATTATACGGAATCATCGGTAAATTGATAGAAATTATTTAAGGGCTTTAGAAAATAATGAAGATATTCCTTATAAATCCATCCCATGGAGAAGTATATGGCAAACTGACTCCACCGGATCATCCCCATCTTGGACTGGCATATATTGCCGCTGTCCTTGAAGCCGGGAAACATTCCGTCAGAATAATAGACATCGATGCTGAACAGCTGGATAAAGAAAAGCTAATTGACATATTTGAGCGTGAAAAGCCTGATATTGCCGGCATCACGGCTACAACCCCGGTGATCGGTGCTGCGCTTTGCATTGCTGAACTTGTAAAGATCCACACAAAAGCACTTACAGTAATAGGGGGCATGCACGCCACATTGATGCCTGAAGAATGTGCCGGAAATGAATTTGTTGATATCGTGGTGTTCGGGGAGGGAGAAAAAACAATTATCGAACTTCTTGAAGCTATAGAGGGCAGGATGGATCTTTCTGGCGTAAAGGGGCTTGTTTTCAAGAAGGATGGGAAAATAATCAGGAATGAGGGTAGGGAACCGATACAGGACTTAGACGCATTGCCATTTCCGGCAAGGCATCTTTTCAGGAACCAGAGATATACTTATCCGGATGCATTGAGATTTCCTGCATTTCCAATAATAACAAGCCGCGGATGTCCTGGTAACTGTACGTTCTGTACCGCTAAATTCATGCATGGAAAGAGATTTAGGAACAGAAGCGCGGAAAACATTTTGGATGAGATAGAACTTCTTGTTAAAGATTACGGAGCGAAGGAAATCCATGTATGGGATGACAATTTCATTACCAACCGCAACCGGGTATTCAAATTCAGAGAGGGGATCATCCAGAGGAAGATAAAGGTGCTGTTCTCATTCCCGAACGGGATACGTGCGGATTTCATCAACCGGGAAATCCTGCAGGCGTTAAAGGATATTGGCACTTACAGCATCGCAATAGGTGTAGAATCTGGGAATCAGAGGATACTGGATGGTATACAGAAGGGCATCAAGCTTGAACAGATAGAAACCGCCTTCAAGCTTGCAAAGGAATTGAAACTGGAGACATGGGGGTTTTTCCTGCTCGGACTTCCCGGAGAGGATGCCGGGACTATGAAGGAAACCATAGATTTCTCCATAAAATTGGATCCGGACATCGCCAAGTTCCATATTCTCAAGCCGTATCCAAAAAGTGCCGTATATGAACAACTGAAGGCGGACGGACTTATCATAGATGAAAACTACATACATTATGGAATCCATACCAAGCCGGTACATAAACTACCGACAGTATCCCAGGATGAACTGCTTGAGTGGCAGCAAAAGGCATACAGGCGGTTCTATATGAGACCTTCGAAGATTCTGAAGGAAATATTGAGATTGAAATCCTGGAACCGCATGAAACTCAATATGGTAACAGGAACTTCGGTGCTGATCAACAAGATCTTTTCTCGATGAAGAGCTTTAAAGATAACATCCGGATCCATATAATTCTGATAATCCTTTTGTCGGTAGTCCTAAGGATTGCCGCAGGTTATATAGTTGGACACAAGTTCCATCCACAGGAATGGGAATATGAGATACTTGCTAAGAACATGATTGAAAAGAACGAGTTCTCCATGAATTTCCGGGAATACGGTGTTTACAAGGCAATAATAGCTCCGGGATATTCCTTTATCATTTACACTGTCTACAAGGCATTTGGTGTAAATCCGCTTTTTATGTTATTCTTCCAGTTTGTTACAATGACATTTTTAGCAATTATCATATATCAAATATCCTGGATCATTTTTAAGAACCACATGATTGCATTCATTGCTGGTGTCATGGCCGTGCTACATCCAGGAATCCTTTATTACAGCGTTGCAAACATTCATAACTTCAACCTATATCTGCCTTTATTCTATGCATGTGTCCTTCTATTTTGCATGGCGCTTAGGGATCATCAATGGAAATATTACATCCTAATCGGCATCACAGGAGGTATTGGGATACTTACGAGAGGAACCATCCTGCCATTCCTTATAATGGGGCTTATCCTGTGTCTTGCTTATCCTTTTCCTGACAGAAAATCTTTCAAGGGACGCCTTCTCAAGGTCTCTATTGCCTTCATCATTGCCATCGCTATAAACGTTCCTTGGACAATCAGGAACTATATGGTTTTAGGCAAAGTGATCTATTCCCAGTCGACAAAGTGGGAGCAATTCTGGGTGGGCAACAATCTTGAAGCTACTGGAAGTCATTACAGACCTGATGGTACAACAGTGCTTTCGCACAAGCCCCCTGAGATGCAGAAGGAGATAGATGAGTCAGATTCCGAGATCAAGGACGATGAGATATTCAGGAAATATTCACTTAGATATGTACAGGATAATCCGGGCGATTTCATAAAAGGTATTTTTAAAAAAGGCGTTTATTTCTGGTGGTTCAATCCACAGACCGGGCTTTTTTATCCAAAGTCATTCCTCATTGCATATATGATCCTTTATTTAATATTGCTTGTCTTTACAGGTGCAGGATTATGGATCTGTTGGAAATTGAAACTCTTTTGCATGGAGATGGTTTTTCTGTTTCTTCTGGTATTTGATATTTGGGGAGTCCATACCCTTAATTTCATGGAAATGCGGCACAGATGGACCGTTGAGCCGGTCCTACTGATCTTTGCGAGCGTAGCCATATATTCGTTGGCGGGGAAAATATACTTGAATTTTTGTAATAGAAATAAGTCATCAAATCATACTGACCCAAGTCATCCATTAAAGGATATCCTTTGACCTATTCCGTAATCACAGCCTGCCTGAACTCAGCAAGGACCATATCCAGATCTATTGATTCGGTCATGCATCGGGGCATTGAACCCTCTGAATACATATTTGTAGACGGTGGTTCTTCTGATGATACCCTTAGGATAATTTCAGAAAAAGAAATCCAATTTAAAAACAGCAGTACTGTCTTCAAAGTAATTGCGCAGAAGGAAAAAACGGGTATTACTGGAGCCTGGAATCTCGGACTCAAAGAAATAAAATCTGATTTGGTATTCATATTAAACAGCGACGACTGGTATGAGACAGATTCAGTATCAGAAATTATAGAGTCTTTTTCCAGGAATCCAGATGCTGAGATAATCTATGGTCCGATCATATTTCATAGGGGAAATGAAAAATATATCAGGACTTGCAGACCGCTTTGGATGTTTCCAGTTATGATGCCGTTAGCCCATCCATCTTGTTTTGTCAGGAAGAGTATCTATGACAAAGTTGGGAATTTTGATCAGAAATATAAAATTTCCGCAGATTATGAATTCCTCTACAGATGCTTTTCCAAAGGTATAAAATTCTGCGAAGTTCGCAAACCTCTTGTGAACATGGAGCTGGGAGGTACGGCGAACAGCAGCAGAGATATAGCCAGACGAGAGACCCTGGAAATAGCCAAAAAGTACTCTTCTGTTCCGCTTCTGCCGGAAATGGCATATCTGACAAGATGTATTACCGGTCGCTGATTATATCTTATAGTGACCTTTGATCTTCGCCACAACCTTCTCCGGGGTGAATCCGAACTTGTCCGCAAGCACCTTGTAAGGTGCTGACGCTCCGAAATGATCCAGCCCTATGCAAAGGCCTTCGTCTCCGGCGAATGCCTTCCATCCAAAAGTTGATCCCGCCTCGATCGTGATTCTCTTCCTGCATGATGAAGGAATCACTGACTCCCTGTAGTTTTTGTCCTGAGAATTGAAAAATTCGATGCAGGGCATGGAAACTACTCTTATTTTCCTTCCTTCCTTCCTCAGAATATCCGCTGCTTTCAAAGCGAGGTTTACTTCCGATCCAGTGGCTATCATGATCATATCGAAACCGGTATCTTCGCTAAGCACATATGCTCCCTTTGAGACATCTATCTTCTTTGCAAGATCCGCAGGAAGAGGTTCAAGATCCTGACGTGTAAGCAGGATGGCAACCGGGCCCTTTGCTTTGAGTGCGGCATTCCAGGCATGTGCAACTTCATTTGCTTCTGCAGGTCTTAGAACAGTCATCCCGGGAATTGTCCTAAGCATGGCCATATGCTCGATCGGCTCATGAGTGGGACCGTCTTCTCCGACATAGAAGGAGTCATGCGTGAACACATAGATCTCATGGAGATTCTGGATTGCCGCAAGACGCAGCGCCGGCTTCATATAGTCTGAGAACACAAAGAATGTAGCTGAATAAGGGATTGAAGCGCCATATAGGGCCATGCCATTGGCAAAAAATCCCATTCCAAGTTCACGGACTCCGAAATGAAAGTTTCTTCCCGCCCTGTCGGTGGCTGTAAAGCTTGTAGTGTTCTTGATGTTGGTTTTTGTCGAAGGAGTTAGATCTGCAGCCCCTCCCATGAGCGCTGGAATGAGATCTGCAGCCTTGTTGAGAATGGCTCCTCCAGAGGCCCTTGTTGCCGCTGGCTTGTCGACAGGAGCAGCCTTTATAAGTTCCTGGAGGATGTTTTCAGGAACTGTCTTGTTCAGGAGGCTGGATATGAGTTTTGCAGATTCGGCATTTTTCTCAACAAATGACTGGAATTCCTTGTCCCATTTTGCAGATTCCGCTACAAGCTCATTGCAGCGTTTCCCTAGGAAATCCTTAACTTCCGCAGGAACAGTGAATGGAGGATTGTTGGCGAATCCAAGGTTTGCCTTTGTCGCCGCAACTTCCTCTTCCCCCAAAGCCTCGCCATGGCACGAGTGTTTGCCGGCTTTGTTCGGTGAACCGAAACCTATGACCGTCTTGCAGATGACAAGAGTAGGTCTTCCATCGCTTTTCAAAGCTTCGGACAATCCTTTGTCGACCTTTGCCAGATCATTTGCATTGTCTATTTTCACTACACGCCATCCATAGGCCTCATAACGCATGCCGACATTTTCCAAGAAGGCAAGGGAAGTGGAACCTTCGATGGTAATAGAATTGTCATCGTACAGGCAGATGATATTGTCCAATTTCAGATGTCCGGCAAGCGAAGCGGCCTCGTGAGTGGTCCCTTCCATCATGCAGCCGTCACTGGAAAGTATGTAGATCTTGTTGTTCATCAGGTTCGTCTTGTCAAGACCAGTCCTGGCAGCAAAATTCTTTGCAGCCATCGCCATTCCGACTCCGGTTGCGAAACCACTGCCCAGCGGACCGGTGGTAACCTCTATACCTTCAGTATGTCCAAATTCAGGATGTCCGGGGGTTTTGCTTTCCCACTGACGGAACTTCTGCAGTTCTTCCATCGGCATGTTGTATCCGAAAAGATGAAGGAGGGAATAGATCAGGGGGGAACCGTGTCCGGCTGACAATACAAAACGGTCGCGTCCAAGCCATTTGGGATTTTTCGGATTGTGTTTCATATATTTGTACCACAGCATGAATGCGAAATCCGCACATCCCATGGGCATGCCAGGATGACCTGATTTGGCCTTCTGAACTCCTTCTGCCGACAGGACTCTTATGGTATCAGATGCAAGCTTTTCCAATCTGTAATCGCTCATTTTTCAAAACCTTTCTTTAAAATATGTTAAATATGCTTATCTTACTCAGGTGCATCGGAAAATCCTTTTTCGGAACGCGGAAACCGATACGATAATTTCCGTTGCAGTTTTTACAAATGGGACAATAGCGAAACTGGAAATCAGGATAGATGGACAAGGAAATAGAAAAAGAGCGGTTCATAACTTCCTCCTTGAACAAGAAGGATACGGAGTTCGACAACAGCCTTCGGCCATCCTCATTCAATTCGTTCCCCGGACAGATCAAAGTAAAGGAACGGCTCCAGCTCTTCATAGATGCCGCCAAGAAAAGAGAAGATCCAATAGGGCATATTCTTCTCAGCGGTCCGCCCGGACTGGGCAAAACGACCTTGGCCCATATAATTGCCAACGAAAAAGGTTCGAAGATAAAGACTTCCAGCGGTCCAGTGATCGAAAAACCGGGTGATCTTGCAGGCCTTCTCAGCTCATTGGAGAAAGGGGACATCCTTTTCATAGATGAAATCCACAGGCTAAACACGGTTGTAGAGGAGTTCCTATATAGCGCCATGGAAGATTTTTATATAGACATAATGCTTGACCAAGGTGTTGGAGCAAGGGCTATCAGGCTGAATCTCCAGCAATTCGCGCTCATCGGAGCGACGACCAGGTCGGGGCTCCTTTCATCGCCATTGAGGTCACGATTTGCTCTTTCCTGCAGACTTGACTATTATATCCCGGAGGATCTGAAGAAGATCATCAATAGGTCGGCCAAGATACTCAAGATCAAGATAGACGAGGAGGGCGCGATGGAGATTGCCCGAAGAAGCCGTGGTACCCCCAGGATAGCAAACCATCTGCTCTCGTGGTCCAGGGATTATGCACAGGTCAAAGCAAACAACAAAATCGACAAGGAAGTGGCGTCTGCGGCACTGGAAATGTTCGACATAGACAAGGATGGACTCGATGAGATGGACAACAGGATCCTTGAGGCTCTGGTCCATAAGTTTGGGGGACGTCCGGTCGGAATAAAGAATTTAGCTGTTGCGGTCGGTGAGGAGGAGGGCACGATCGAAGAGGTCTATGAGCCCTTCCTGATCCAGGAGGGATATATACAGCGTACACCGCAGGGTCGCGTGGTGACGCCGAAGACTCTCAAGCGGCTTGGCATCGAGAGTCTTCCGGAATTCAAAAACCGGAAGCCTGCCGATGACAGGCAGATGAAATTTTTCTAAACGGGCTTCGGCCCGTTTTTTTTTGGGATGCAACCACAGAGAGCGCAGAGGAAAATAATTTATTATTAAATGGGAAATATTGCTCCGTGAACTCATAGAATGAAAAATATCCGTTAAAGGACATAACTGAAAAAAATTATATCGTCGGCAATAGAAGTCCATTCAACCTTAGGGCCAGGTCTTCTTGAAAGCGTATATGAGGAAGCTTTGGCATATGAGTTTGATTTAAGAAAAATTGCATATGAACGGCAAAAACAGATAAATTTAAAGTATAAGGGAAAAGAAATAGGAATTCACAGGATAGATTTTTTAATTGATAAATCTGTGGTATTAGAATTAAAAGCCGTTGAGAACATGAACAAGATTTTTGAAGCACAGGTACTAACATATTTAAATGCTGCGGACAAGAAAGTTGGATTGCTGATAAATTTTAATGTTCAAAGGCTTAAAGATGGCTTAAAGAGATTAGTTGTTTAGAGGACACAGAGAAAAGATGTTTTCAATTTAATATATATTTACTCTGAGCCCTCTGTGGTGAATATTCCGATTAAAAACAAAAGGAGTTGATATAATGAAACAATGGATTACCGATTTGCTGGCATTGCAGGAAGTTGATCTGAGGATGCGCGGGCTTAAGACAAGGCTGACAATAATTCCCGATGAGATATCCAAGATTGAAAAGGAATTTGAAAATGAGAAGACCAAGGTTGCCCAGGCCAAGGAAGCTGTCCTGGCAATTGAACTGGAGATAAAGAAAAAGGAGTCCGAGATCAAGGAACAGAACGAGCTGATCAAGAAGTACCAGACCCAGTCGGCGATGATCAAGAAGAACGATGAATACCGTGCAATGATGAATGAGATCGAGGGTGTCAAGAACAAGATCAGCGGGATCGAGACGGAGGAACTTGTCCTGATGGAAAAGCTCGAGGCCGCGAAAAACGTATTCAAATCCGAGGAAAAGATCTACAAGGACAGGGAGAAGTCGGTCAGCGACGAGAAGAACGAGCTCAAGGAACTTGAAGGAAAGCTCAAGGCTGAGATTGAGAAGCAGAATGCCATGAGAGGAGAAGTATCCCAGAAAGTTGCTCCTGAACTCCTTTCGGTGTATGCAAGACTCCTCAGTAAAAAGACCGGAACTCCGCTGGCAGAAGTCCATCAGGGAATCTGTGGGAACTGCAACCTCAAGCTTACGCCCCAGACGATCATTTCCGTCAAGAAGGAACTCCAGGTCTATTGCGACAACTGTGGGCATCTTGTATATACTAATGAAACCGGTGCAGCCTGAAAATGGCCGATCCCCTCAAAGATATACATTGGTTCATGGAACTTGCCTATGACGGCACAGACTATGCCGGATGGCAGATACAGCCGAACGGTTTGACCATCCAACAGGTGCTTGAGGAAAAACTGGCGATTATTTATGCAAACCAGATCATCCGCACAGATTCGAGCGGAAGAACGGATGCCGGAGTACATGCACTTGGTCAGACAGTCACGTTTTCTGCGCCTGGACGCCCGATCGTGCAGGACTGGAAGCTTTACAAGGCCTTGAACAGAATGCTTCCGCAGACCATAAGGATCAGGGAGGTCAAGGAGGTCGATGGGGAATTCCATGCAAGATTCTCGGCAGTTGGCAAGGCTTATACCTATGTTATCAACAGGGGGATCCCAAACCCGTTTACCGACAGATGGAGTTGGAACATTCCCGAATTTACGGCTCTCCATGAACTTCACAAGGCTACGGACTGCCTGTGCGGAGAACATGACTTTTCATCGTTTACCGTTGACAGGAAGGAGATTGATGATGCAGTGAGGACGATTTACAGGATAGACATTCATGAATTCGGGGATCTGGTATGCATGACTTTTGTCGGTGATGGATTTCTCTACAAGATGATACGAAGTCTTATGGGAACTCTGGCATTTGTCGGTACAGGGAAAGTTAAGCCTGCTGAAGTCAAAGAGATACTTGAGAGCAGGAAAAGGACTTCAGCCTACGATACAGCTCCAGCCCAAGGGCTTTTCCTCATGAAAGTGTTCTATGATGAGAAATCGATGAAGAAGTTCAAGCTTGAGAAGCCTCCGTTCTGGAATTGAAGAATTTTCGGAGCGAAAAAATATGAAAATATCAATACTAAGCATTGGCGATGAACTCCTCCGTGGTTCAACGGTGAATACAAATCTTGCGAGGATCGGACAGGAACTTGGTGCAGTGGCTATTTTCCCAGTGATTGAAATGGCAATCAAGGATACAGCTTTGGAAATCAAGGATGGGCTGGACGTTCTATTCAAGAGATCCGATCTGATAATATCTACAGGTGGACTTGGTCCGACATCGGATGATGTGACGAAGACCACAGTTGCCGAATATTTCAGACTGGAGCTCCACGAGGATGCGAGGATCTCAGACAGGATCAGATCCTTCTGGATGGCCAGACGGTTCGGGAAGATGCCGGAAAGTGTCCTTAACCAAGCGCTTGTTCCGGACGGGGCTAAGGTAATTGAGAACAAGACAGGTACTGCGCCTGGACTTATCATTGAAAGCAAGAAGCTGAAAAAGACGATAATTATGCTTCCAGGTCCACCCCATGAGATGTATCCGATGCTCATGGACCATGTGATCCCATATCTGAGATCAATCTCAAAGGAAAAACTTTATACCGAAATAATCTATCTTTCAGGAATTCCTGAATCCTGCGTCGAGCAGAAAGCTGCGCCAATTGCAGCTTCCGCCAAAGGGCTTTCAATAGCGTACTGTGCCTCTCCAGAATCAATAAAGGTGTTTCTCAGCGGCAGGGACAAGGCACTTGTATCAAAGAACATGTGCCAGATCAAAAGGAAACTCGGGGATTTCCTTCTTTCCGGCGATGCAAAAACTGTTGCGGAAGAAATAATCACCCTTTTGCGAAAAAGAAAAATCATGCTTGGTATTGCTGAGTCATGTACCGGTGGAATGATAGCATCGGCTATAACCGATGTTGCCGGTTCTTCAGATATCCTGATGGGTTCCGCCGTGGTCTACAGCAATGACTGGAAGAGGAAAATCCTTGGCGTCAAGAAGGCAACACTTGAAAAATATGGTGCGGTAAGCGACAAATGCGCAAAGGAGCTGGTCGAAGGTGTCTGTAGAAAATTCAAGGCTGGTGCCGGCATTGCTGTCACCGGTATTGCAGGTCCCGGAGGGGGAACAACCGAAAAACCGGTTGGACTTGTCTTCATAGCTACAAAATATAAAGGAAAAACTGTTGTTGAGCAGTATAAGTTCCCCGGTACTCGTGACATGGTACGCAGGAGGGCAGTTTCATCCGCCCTCAACCAGCTCCGTCGCCAGATAATCTTCTAGGAAATAGAAATCAGACGCCTTTTGTTTCCGGATGCCAGATATACTTATGGATCTGGAGCTGGAGACGGGAGGGAGATTTGTTCTTGATCATGAGCTTTGCGAGATCTGCAGGTGTGATCTTTCCGAAGACTGGAGCAAAAAGAATATTTCTCGTCTTTTTAGTGATCTGGTATTTATTCATCTTGTCCATTGCAAAATTGAAATCCTTCTCATCGGAGATGACGAATTTCACTTCGTCGTAGGGTTTCAATTTATCGAAGTTGGAAATCAACATCTTGTCGGATTCTCCGCTGGAAGGGCATTTGCAATCTACGATCCTTATTACTCCATCCGGAAGCATGTCTATAGGCTGGCTTCCATTGGTTTCCACCATGACTATGAATCCGGCCTCCTGCAGCTGCTCGCAGAGGATTGAAACCTGATGCTGGAGGAGGGGTTCACCGCCGGTGATCTCAACTATCGGTACGCCCTCTTTTTTTGCGAGGCTGACAAGCTTGAGGATTGATATATCTGTGCCAAGATCAGGATTTCGGGCATATTTGGTGTCACAATATGAACAGTTGAGATTGCAACCTGATAGCCTGATGAAGAAGCAGAGTTTTCCGGCATGGGTGGATTCACCCTGGATGCTCGTGAAAGTCTCGACGATTTTAAGTTTCATGAAAAGCCCTTGGATGATTGGATTAATGGATGGTTGGATGACTGGGTGCCAAACACAAGGAAACGAAAAACTTTGAAATAATGCCACGCTAAAGTTGTGAATTCCAATAAAAAGATTTTGAGTTTTGAATTTTCCACTGTTTTTGCCCCAATCATCCATTCATCCAGCAATCCATCCATCCGTATCATGCCCTCATGTCTCATAGTAGCTGGCTCCGGTATCCTTAGACTCGGACACCCTGACCTTTGCCACCTTCACGCGGCTGTCGTTGATTTTTGCAGAAAGCCTGTCATAGATGAATTTTGCAATGCATTCACTAGTGGGATTCGGGGAGCAGATTATGTTCAGGTCATTGAGATTTGAATGGTCCAACTTTTCCAGAACGGCATCGAGCTCGGTTTTGAGCTTTCTGAAATCTACGGCAATGCCGATCTTGTCGAGTTTTTCGGATTTGACGGTTACTGTGACAGACCAGTTATGGCCGTGCAGGGAAGCGCAGTTTCCCTTGTAGCCCTTAAGCCTGTGAGCGGCGGAAAAATCCCTTCTGATGTCCACTTCAAACATGATAAAACCTCATATAAATCAGGAAGTCAGAATACAGGAGTCAGGATTCAGAATGAATTCTCCGGATTCTTTTTCACATTTATTCTGACTACTGTCTCCTGAATTCTTTTTAGTTGAGGGGCTCCGCCCTAGGTTATTTGAAGGTCGCTAGGACCCTGATGCGTTTTACAGTATATGTGCCGGCGTTCTTTGCGAAAGTCCAATCCGGTTTGCCTTTTTCAGGGCTGTTTCCAATGCCAAGGTCAGCATTGTTTCCTTCAGTCCAGTGGTTGAAAGCAAAAATGGTTTCCCTGTCGTTGTAGTTGTGTATCTGCATTGAGCCATAGCCTTTTTCAGGTTCATACATCTCGTCCCCAGCATCGTATTCGCCGTCATAAGCATTCGGCACGGCCTTTGCGTTCTTTTCCCTATAGTTGTTAGGCCAGAATTCAATGTTGCCCTTGAGATCCTTGCCGTTGGTGAGACCTTTTACTTTTGAAATGACAGTCATTTTATCAACGAGCTGCTGGAATTTGGCTTTCGACTCATATGTAGGAACCCCGATCTTGGAAAGGTCGTCGGTAAAGGGATTCATAGATACGAAGACCCATTGAAGGTCGCCGGTCTCGGTCTTTAGCTCCACATAATAGGCAATACGGCTAAGTTTCTTATTATATTTCTTATGATCATCGACCTGATACTTGACCGAGCCTTCACTTTTGACAAGATCAAGATCATAGATGAGAGTATACTTTTTTGAATCGGGGACGTTTACAGCAAGAGTATCCTTTGCCGGTTCTTCCTTCTTGGCAGCTTCCGCAGACTTCTTCTCCTCTTTCTTTTCTTCTTTTTTCTCTTCCTTCTTCGGTTCCTCCTTGGCGACTTCAGGTTCTGCTGGCTTGGGAGGTTCCGGAGCTGGTGGCGGTTCCGGATCGATCCCTATTATCCCTTCCGCAGGAACCTTGCTGGCAGGAGTGAAATTCCTTGTTATCCTTACGAAGGGTACTAGCACGTCTTCCGACTTGGCCTTGTTCAAGTTGAAGTGTAGGACATACTCGTTTTTCTCGTTGAAGCTTGGGAGCTGGACCTTGAAAAGCAAGGTATACAGCTTATCAGACTTCGAACCTGTGGTGAATTCCCACTTTTGGGCGTCATACCGGCCGTCACCATCGCTTATCCCCATGCATTTGAATTCATCCTTTTTTTTGTTCATAAGGGAATAATCGTAGACGCTTAGGCTCCTGTTTGGATCAAGTTTGACTGTTATGGTGGCGAACGCCACATCTGTTGTTATTCTGGACGGGGGTTCGAAGCTGCTGACATTTAGGACGACCGGATTGAAGAATCCTTCAGGCATCAGTTCTGCGGCAAGGATGGTTCCGGAATGGAAACGTATGGAAGTAGTTTTCTTTTTTTCCTTCTCAGAGTCTTTTTTTCCCGTTTCCTGGCAGAATACGTTCATCCCAGCCGCAAGGATCAGGGATGAGATCAAAAATGTTTTTAAAATTTTCCTCATGTCTTCTTTCCCGATAAACAAACAATATATGCTATTTTTAATTGAAAAACAAATGATTTAGTGTTTGTCGGCATTGAGTAATTTCTGCATGGACATTCCAAATATTTCCAAAGTCCATTCAACGTCAGTGAATGCCCGGTGGGCCTGTCCGTCGCCTGTTCCCAGGCTGAAGTGCCTCTGCAGGAACTGCAGGCTGTAGCTGGAGAGGCCTGGATAGGCATGTTTTATTATCGTAATCGAATCCATCGTCTTGCCATTCCATGGCTGAATACCTGCCCGGTAAAGGCTCTCCTGCAGGAAGCCGAGGTCAAACCGGCCATTATGAGCGATAAGAACGCTTTTCTCCGCGAACGAAGTGAATTCCCTCCCCACTTCCGGGAACGAAGGCGCCGTTTCGACCATCTCATTCGTGATCCTATGGATCCTTATTACGCTCTCTGGGATTTCAACTCCGGGGTTTACGAGGGAATGGAACCTGGAATGGACTCCGTCGAGATCCACCCTGATCGCCGCTATCTCTACGATCCTGTCGTCAACAGGAGACATCCCAGTGGTCTCCACGTCGAAAACAGTGAACGGTCCGAGCTCATGCCATTTTGAAGGTTTGTTTTCCATGGTGCACGTACCCTAGTTCCAGATTCCGATTTTAAAAACGGCGAATAAAATATTTTTAAGCGTGCATTCAAGCACTTATGGAAAATCTTCCGGTTGCTTCGCCAAATCTGTTTGAATTTGATGTCTTGAAAAGGAATAGTTCATAAATTCCATGTCCAATTTGATAATGGAAATATTTCTTTAACCGTTTTGGAAGATTTACATAATATGCCAACGGAATTCGTACATCTACATGTGCATTCGGACTACAGCGTGCTTGATGGCGCATGTTCCATATCCGGTCTTGCGAAACTTGCTACCCAGCACGGCATGAGGGCGGTAGCAGTCACCGACCACGGATACATGGGCGGGGCCCTTGAAGCCTACATGGAGATGAATGCCAGCAATGTGAAGCCAATCATAGGCGTTGAGACATATGTCTCGCCGACGACGATGGCTGACAAGGACAACCTGAACGAGGACATCCGCGGATACCATCTTATCCTTCTTGCCGAGGATTTCACAGGATACCAGAACCTGTGCAAGCTTGCTACCGCATCGGTGCTGGAAGGTTTCTACTACAATCCGAGGATCGACAAGAAGATCCTAGCAGCACACACCAAGGGGCTCATCGGCATGAGTGCTTGCCTAAAGGGGGAGATCGCCTGTGCGATAAAGAACGGAAAGCTGAAGGATGCCAAGAGGATCCTGTCCGAATACCTCGACCTTTTCGGCAAAGGCAATTTCTATCTCGAAATGATGGAACATGGGATACCTGAACAGACCGAGGTGAACAAAGGCCTTGTGCTGCTCAGTCAGGAGTTCGGTATACCGCTGGTCGCTACGAACGACGTCCATTATCTGAAGAAGGAGCACGCGAAATCGCATGAACTGATGCTCTGCATCCAGACTCATACCACCATCAATGATGAAAGAAGGATGAAGCTGCATGGGGATGAGTTCTATTTCAAGACCGGTGACGAGATGGCTGCCGTCTTTCCTGAACACCCCGAGGCCCTAAGGAACACACTTGAAGTGGCCGAAAGATGCAATGTGAACATTCCTCTCTTCAGCATCACCAAGATCAATCATTATCCCGTATATCAGGTCGGAGCAGGGGAGACCCAGAAGCAGGTGCTTAGAAAGATATGTGTCGAGGGTATAAAGGAAAGATATGGCTTCGATGCAACAGACGAAGCAAGGCTGGATGAGGAACAGAAAAGGATTGTCGAACGAATGGACTACGAGTTGAATGTCATAGACAATTCCAACTATTCCAGTTATTTCCTGGTTGTATGGGACTTCATAAAGTATGCCCGTGACAACAGCATTCCCGTCGGACCGGGACGAGGCAGCGGAGCAGGGAGCCTTGTAGCATTCCTTAGCAAGATCACCGACGTCGATCCCCTCAGGTACAAACTTCTGTTTGAAAGATTCCTTAATCCTGAACGTGTCAGTCCTCCTGATTTTGATATTGACTTCTGCGAACTTCGCAGATACGAGGTCATTGACTATGTCCGGAGGAAATACGGTAAGGACAGCGTCGCCCAGCTTGGGACATATGGAACGCTCAAGCCCAAGGCGGTAGTGAAGGACATAGCAAGAGTCATAGGACGGACGTTTGCAGAGGGAAACCAGCTGACCAAGCTCATTCCTGAGAAAAAAGTGGTGGAAGGCGAGGGAGAGGACACAAAGATCACCTTGGAGTCCGCCATAGAGCAGGGCAAGGAGCTCAGGGATTTCATGGAAAAGGAACAATGGGTCCGTGAAGTGATAGATTACGCAAGACCGCTTGAGGATCTGATCAGGAACATGACGATTCATGCGGCAGGCGTCATAATCGGCGATCAGCCCCTAAGCAACCTTGTTCCTCTTGCAGTTGGAGGGAAGGACGAGGTTATTACTCAATATGCTGCTGAATACTGCGAAGCCCTTGGGCTTCTCAAGATGGACTTTCTGGGGCTTAGCACTCTCACCATAATCGAAGATACTGTGAAGAGGATCAGGGAGAAAGGTATCGACATTGACATAGAGAAGATACCGCTTGACGACAAGAAAGCTTTCGAGCTTCTGAACAGGGGTGACACGATTGCAGTGTTCCAACTTGAATCTACCGGCATGCAGGACCTCTGCAAGAAGTTTGGCGTGGACAAGATCGAGGATATCATAGCACTCATTGCGCTTTATCGTCCGGGACCAATGCAGTTCATTCCGGAATTCATTGCTAGGAAGACAGGCCAGATGAAGATTGAATACGACCATCCCGCAATGGAGAAGATACTCAAGGAGACATACGGAATCATGCTCTATCAGGAGCAGGTGATGCAGGTCGTGCAGGAAGTCGCGGGATTCTCGCTTGGACAGGCGGACATCCTCAGGAGGGCTATAGGAAAGAAAAAGGTGAAGGAACTTGCGGCGCAGCATGAGAAGTTTGTCCAGGGGTGCGGTGCAAACAAGATATCACAGGAAAGGGCCGACCAGATATGGGAGAAGATAGCGAAGTTCGCAGGATACGGGTTCAACAAGTCTCACAGTGCGGCTTATGGATTCATAGCCTACAGGACGGCCTACCTCAAGGCTAATTATCCTGTTGAGTTCATGGCGGCAGTCCTTTCCAATGTCATAGACAATTCTGAAAAGGTCGCTTTCTTCATACAGGAGTGCAAGGAGATGGAAATCCCCGTGATGCCTCCGGACGTCAACAGGAGTGATGCCAGCTTCACAGTCGATGGCAGCGGGATAAGGTTCGGGCTTGCCGCAATAAAGGGGGTTGGCACCGTGGCGGCGCAATCGATCATTGACTCGAGGAAGAAGGACGGGGTGTTCAAGGATCTGATTGACTTCTGCGAACGCATTGGGAACTCAGTCAATATGAGGATGCTTGAGAACCTCGCAAGGGCCGGTGCATTCGGCGGTTTCGGGCTCAAGCGATCCCAGCTTGTCAAGATGTTCGAACCGGCAATGGCCCTGGCGATAAAGAGGGCTGACGACACCAGAAGCGGGCAGGGATCTTTATTTGATGTATTCTCAGGCGATGAAAAGAATGAAATGACGAATGTTCCAGTGCCGGACATTCCTGAATACCATGAGCAGGAGATGCTGAAGGACGAAAAGGAACTGCTGGGTTTCTATGTTACAGGTCATCCTCTCGGGGAATACGAGAAGATAATCAAGACCTATTCGACTTCATCCATATCTAGGATAGGCGAACTCTCCATGGACTCGGGAGTAAGGATTGGAGGTATCATCAATTCCATTTCCGTAAAGGTGTCAAAGAAGAATAAGCAGTTTGCATTCCTCCAGGTCGAAGATCTTGATGGTGCGATTGAGTGCATAGTCTGGTCGGATTCTTATGAGAAGCTGGACAAGAACATCCTGAAGGAAGGAGAGTTGGTCTTCATCGAAGGGCATGTGGATGTGAGTGGTGAGGGCGATGCCAGGAAATCCAAGATAATAGTCAGCAATATGTATCCGATAAAGTCCGTCCAGGAGAAGTTCACCAAGGAGGTACATATCCGTATCTATGAAGCGAGCACCGGCAGGGACAAGCTTGATGAGGTCAACAGGATCTGCAAGAAGTATCCTGGTGAGAGCAGGACCATATTCTGCATATCTTGCGCCTCCGGAGAGATAGCATTTGTCGAGAGCTCAAGGAAGTTCAATGTAAAGGTGAACCATGATTTCATGAACGAGGTCAGGAACCTTCTCGGTGAGAATTCCCTTCACTTCAAGGCAGACCAGACACCCCCTGCGGCCAAGAAAAGATGGTCCGACAACGGTAATGGGAATGGTGGGCAGAGGAGATTCGGGGACGACTGAAAAACGAACCTGAGAATCGGCGTATCGGAGTTTCAGCGATTTAAATCGAGATTTTAACCGACGACTAACAACTGATGACCGACGAATATGTTAATAACAAGCCTACAGAACGAACGAATCAAATATGCTGCGAAGCTTTGGAACCGGCGTTCCAGGGACGAGGAAAAGCGCACATTGCTTGAAGGATACCGTGCTATCACCCGTGCGCACCAGTGCCGGATGAAGATTGAAGAGTGCTTCTACTGTCCATCATTGTTCCTTGGCGAGAACGAGAACTCGCTTCTTGCGAAACTTGCTGAATCCGGGACAACAGTTACAGAAACCACAGATCGTGTTTTTGCGAAACTCGCATACCGGGACCGTCCGGAAGGCCTGATTGCCATAGCTGAAATCAGGGAGCACAAACTTGAAGATCTGCCTGCCGTTAAGAACGGACTCTATCTTGTAGCGGAAAGAATTGAGAAGCCCGGTAATCTCGGTGCAATACTTAGATCCGCCGATGCCGCTGGAGCCAGTGGCATTATAGTCTGCGACAAATGTACTGACATCTACAATCCAAATGTGATTACTGCAAGCACCGGCACACTGTTTTCCGTCCCGCTGGCGGAGACTTCTTCAGAAGATGCGGCGAGCTGGCTGAAGAAGAATGGGATAAAAGCTTTGGCGGCAACACCGCATACGGACAAGAATTACACTGATATCGACATGAAATCAGGAATTGCGATAATCGTCGGCGCTGAACAATACGGGCTCAGCGAATTTTGGATGAAGAATTCCGACATGGGCGTACGAATTCCCATGCTCGGTCTTGCAGACTCGCTGAATGTTTCCACCGCAACCACCATTCTGCTCTATGAGGCCGCCCGGCAGAGGGGATTTCCAAAAAATAATAAGATACTGATATAAAGCAATGCCGGCATTTTCCAATATTGACAGTCCGACTATGTTCTGGATACTTGCTTTCGTATCTGCATTCTTCATAGGATTCTCCAAGAGCGGGATAAGCGGAGCCGGTATCCTTGCCATACCGCTGATGGCATGCATTTTCCCGCCCAAGGAATCAACTGGCATCCTGTTGCCCATGCTCATAATGGGCGATATCATAGGAGTCTACTTCTACCGCCAGCATGCACAATGGAAGCACATACTGAGGGCACTGCCATGGGCGTTTGTCGGTATTGCGGCAGGATGGGCGTTCATGAAATATTCGGATATAAGCCAGGCAGATTTCAAGAAATATATCGGAGTGGTCGTCATTGTTATGCTCATCATAGGGGAATGGTTCAACAGGACGAATGACGAAAAGACCCAGAAGGTACCCCATACCTGGTGGTTTGCGGCAATCATCGGGGTGACAGGCGGAATAACGACGATGACAGCCAATGCTGCAGGTCCGGTTTTTGCCATATATCTCCTGTCCTTGAGCCTACCGAAGGAGAATTTCATAGGAACTACGGCATGGATATTTTTTATCCTAAACACAAGCAAGGTCCTGTTCAGCTGGGATCTGGGGTTCATAACGAAGGAGACGCTTGTCTTCAACGCGGAAATGATTCCTGCCCTTGTGATTGGTTCCTTCGTCGGGGTGAAGACGGTAAAGTACATAAAGAACAATACCTTCTCCATGCTCGTGAAAGTCTTTGCGATCCTCGCCGCCGCCTACCTGATCTTCAAGTGATGAAGAAAATGATTATTTTCCGGAATTCTTTTTCACCCATGAACCTGGGCTCATACCGGAATAGTTTTTAAAGACGCGGTTGAAATACAGAGGGTCGGCGTAGCCGAGTTTTCGAGCGACATCCTTGATAGGGAATAGCTTCAGGTTCAGCAGTTCCTTCGCCCAATCCATCTTGATCCTGACATGATATCTTTGGATTGTACTCCCTAGGCACTTCTGCGATTGCCGGCACAAAGTAGCTTTGGAGACAGAAAAGTATTCGGCCATTACTGCCAGATCCGTTGGCTGCGATATGCTTTCGTCGAGATAATGCCTAAGGGTGGAAGCGGAAATCTTTTTCTGGACTGTTTCTTCCAAATTTCCCGCTAATGACAACAGTGCTTCGGCAAGCAGGAGTTCGCGTTTTCCCATCTCCGATGGAAGCTCTGAAAGGTTCTTATGCCCCATTTTCTTCAGGATTTCAGCAATCTCCTCGAACTTAGCATGTTCAAAAAAACGAGACTTCTTCACTTTCATGATCTTTCCTGCGAGATGGACGGCATACGAACCCCTGAACCTGCAATATAGGTGAACATATGGATTTTTTGGATCAGCAATCAGTAGTCCGGAATTGTCCGGCCCGACGATACCGACCATGCCGCGTCGGATCTTCTGTATTTTTCCTGAATGATGATAGAAGCCCTGTCCACCGAGGAAAACGGTCAGCATGATGTCTCCAGCCTTCGTCCCCGGTGTCGAATGGTAAGGCATGTTCCTGACCATCCCGGATGTCCTTACCTGGAACGGAGGAGCAGAGTCTGAAGTTGATATATTGCAAATATTATCCATGTCTATGCGCACAAAATCCAATTGTAATGGGTTATAAAGTACAATATATTCGATGTCAGAAAAAACAAGGAATATCAACCACGGAGTACACTGAGAATAATCTCTGTGTTCTCGGAAAAACTAAAGAAAAGAATTTATATTGGTTTTGAGTTCACAGAGAAAAAGCATACTCTGAGTCCTCTGTGGTTGAATTAAAGGAGAATTATGAAATCACCAAAGATCGTCGTAATCGGAGCAGGAAGCCATTTTTTCGGAAGACCAGTGATATGGAACATGGTCAACAGCAAGATCCTCAGGCAAGGTACACTCGCCCTTGTCGATACCAAGCCGCATGTGCTGGACACTATGATGAGACTGGGGCGCAAGGCCATCGCCGCAACAAAGGCTCCGGTGAAACTGATTGGTTCGACTGACCGCAGGGAAGTCCTCAAGGACGCGGATTTCGTGGTCCTTACATTCAGCGAGAGGAACGCATATTACCGGGGAGTCGACTGCCGGATATCCGAGAAATACGGTGTAAGGATGTGCTCGGGAGACACAATAGGTCCTGGAGGAATTTTCCGTGCCCTACGCGAGATACCCCGTGCCCTCGAAATGGCAAAGGATATTGCGAAATTCGCACCTGAATCTTGGACGATCAATTTCGTGAACCCGACAACCGTACTCGGAATTGCCCTGATGCGTTATGCACCGCAGATCAGGAGCTTTGCAATTTGCGACGGGCTTCATGAGCCATACCAGCGCGTGCGCATGCTCAAGACAGTCGGGCTTCTTTCTCAGGACGCCACAAGAATTCCTCCTGAGATGGAACGTTCTCTCGAATTGCATATTGAAGGGGTCAACCATTTTACCTGGCTGCCGAAGTTTGCATATAAGGGCAAGGATTATCTTCCAATTTGGAGGAAGAATCTGGCAGAAATGGCGAAGAAGGAAATAGACGACAACGAGCAGAACGCCAATGCCTATGCGAAGGCAAAGTTCAATGCCGCATATTCACTTCAGCTGATGGACATCTTCGGAGCATATCCGTGCTGTACCGCACATACAAAGGAATATGTCCCGTTCTTCCAGGGGTACGGCGTGAACTCGCCTTTCCCGGAGAAACTGATGGTCTTCGATGCTGAAAACAGGGACAAGGACATGAAGGCGAGATGGAAGGAGAACGAGGAGTTCGCCAGCGGGAAGAAAAGCATCAAGGAGTTCCTGACTAAAGGGAAGGGGGACCATGCGACCGACATCATCGAATCGATGTGGGGCGGACTGAGAAAGACCTTCTACATAAATTCTGCCAACCGCGGAGCCGTACCAAACATGGCAAACGACGCCTTCCTCGAACTTCTCTCGGATCTCGACATGAACGGACCGCGTCCGCTTCCCGCGAGCCCTATGCCGCGCGGACTCCTCGGACTCCAGCAGCAGGTGTTGGACACGCATGAACTCACGGCAGAGGCCGCAGTGACATGCGACCGCGGAATCCTGATGAGGGCGATGATGACAGATCCTATCATCAACAACATCGAGGACGGCAAGAAGATCATGAAGGAACTTCTCGACGAGGAAAAGGATATCCTTCCGAAGGCATGGTATAAATAGGATACTAAAGAAAGCCTTTGCCGCCCTAGGCTATTTTTTCCATCTCAGGTCTTCAGGTACCTGGTAATATTTCTGAAGCCTTACAAGTTCTGATTCGAGCTCCTTGCGTATTTCAGAATACGAGGGATCAGAATAGATGCTGCGCATTTCATGAGGATCTTTTTCCATGTCGAACATTTCCCACTCATCAGTCTTGTAATAGTGGATCAGCTTGTATTTATCAGTCCTTACGCCGTAGTGAGGCGGGACGTTGTGCGGTTTCGGAAACTCATAGTAGTGGTAGTATAGGGATTTTCGCCAGTTGTCCGGTGTTTTTCCATCAAGCAGCGGAAGCAGGCTCATGCCCTGCATTTCATTGCAGGGAGGAGCTCCGGAGGCATCCAGGAATGTAGGGGCAAAGTCAATGTTTTGGGTCAATGCCGAGATTTCAGTGCCAGGTTTTATTTTTCCAGGCCATCTCATGAGCAAAGGCATCCTGAAAGATTCCTCATACATCCATCGCTTGTCAAACCATCCATGCTCACCTAGGTAGAAACCCTGGTCGGACGAATAAATGACGATCGTATTGGCGGCCAATCCTGACTTGTCCAGGTATTCCAGGATGCGTCCGACATTGTCATCCACGGCCTTGACGCATCTCAGGTAGTCCTCCATGTAGCGCTGGAACTTGTATTTGGTCAGTTCTTTTCCGGAAAGGTTCTTCTTTTCAAATTCAATCCTTACCGGGACATACTTCTCGGTCCAGAGCTTCTTCTGTTCAGGATTCATCCTTTCAAACCATGCAGGTGGTCCCTTTGAGTAGTCTGCAAGCTTAAGATCGCTTGCGATGTTCATTGTCCTTTCTATGCTCATGTCCTGTTGTGATGCCGGTTTTGCACGGTTTGCATAATCGTCGAAAAGATTGGAGGGTTCAGGGATTTCGACCCCGTCCAGATAATTCAGATATTTCGGACCTGGCATCCAGTTGCGGTGCGGAGCCTTGTAATGGCACATCAGGAAGAAAGGTTTCTCATCAGATTTCTGGCGTTTCAGATAGTCGATCACAAGATCTGTCGTGACTTCGGGCACATATCCTTCAAGACGCTTTTTCCCTTCAGGTGTCAGATAATCAGGATTATAGTAGTCACCCTGTCCCGGCAGGACCATCCACTCGTCGAAGCCGGTAGGATTGCTTACAAGGTGCCACTTTCCAAAGATCGCTGTTGAATATCCTGACTTCTGCAGGAGTTTAGGGGCAGTGACCTGTGAACCATCGAACTTGCTGTGGTTGTCCAGCATGCCGTTCATGTGACTTTGCTTGCCTGTGATGACGCAAGCCCTGCTTGGACCACATATTGAATTGGCACAGAAATTGTTTTTGAATATGGCCCCTTCCTTGGCGATCCTGTCGATGTTCGGTGTCGGCGATACCTTTGCAGCCCATCCATCGTATGCTCCGATCGCCTGCAAGGCATGATCATCGCTCATGATGTAGATGATGTTCGGATGCTGGGCTTCAACAGCTTGAATTGAAGAAAGCATCATCGGTCCTATGCCGACCATTCCTGCAGCAAGACATTTTCCGATAGATAGACCATTCATAATTGCCCTTTACAAAGATTCTATATTTTAACCGGCAGTTTTCCTGTTGCCTTGCATAGGCCGAAGATGCATTCAGCCGCGACCGACATCGCGTCTGCGGAAAAGCCCATCGTACAGAGAGCCGTTTTCGCTTCCGGAATCTCAAGCGCATCATAAGGCGATTCAAGGGCGATCAACACGGTCGGTTTCCCGAGTGAAATTATTGCCCTCGCAAGTTTTACCTGTTCCTTCGAATTAATTGCGTTGGCAGTGCCGAGGATGATCATATCTGCGGATTTTGCAGTATCAAGAGCTCTTTCATAAGTTTCTTCTGTCATGTCTTGCGGTATTAGATAATCTTTTACGTCATGATGGATCTTTTTTACGGCGTTTGCAAGCATGTCTGAGGACTGCACAGGATCCATTGCGCCTGCTATCTTCGAAGGTTCAGGGGAAATTACTGCGACACTCTTTCCTTTTGCGGCTAAGGGAAGAAGATTTGCTGAGTCACGGATCAATGTTACGGAGTTGGATGCAAGTTCAATTGCGGCTTTCCGCGCTTCCTTGCTCTTGAAAGCCTCTTCAGCCTTTTTGCCGTCGGATAAATGACTCTCAAACAAACCGAGTTTCATCTTGAGCCGGAGAATTCTTTCAAGTGACTTGTCGATCCGTTCCTTACTTATCTCTCCTTTTCGGGCAGCTTCAAGAACTGCTTCATAACCCTCAAAGAAATGCTGTTCCGGTCCTCTCAGCAGGATGACGTCACAACCGGCCTGTATTGACATGACAGCAGCCTTTGCAGTTCCGAACTTTTCCTGAATCGCCTTCATACGGAGTGCATCTGACTCCACGATTCCCTCAAATTTCCACTCGTTGCGCAGAAGCCCTTCGATAATCTTCTGTGAAAGAGTTGCCGGTAGTCCGCGCGGATCCAAGCTTTCAATTACGACGTGTCCGGTCATCACTCCATCCGCACCTTTTTCAAGGAGAGTCCTAAGAGGGATATTGTCATGGGAATCAAGTTCGTCCTTGGATTTTGTGACTCTCGCCATCCCCTTGTGCGCATCTACAGCGGTTGCCCCATATCCTGGAAAATGTTTGATCATGACGGCGATCCCGGCCTTCTGATAACCTTCCATCATCGCCAAAGCATGCCGAGTGACAAGTTTCGGATCTTCTCCGAATGAAGCAGCCTTTATGGTTGTCCTTCCGGCGAAGGAAATCACATCTGTGATAGGTGCCTGGACGAGATTTATGCCAAGGGACTTCATCTGGAGCCCGGACTGATATGCGACCTCCTTGGTGAGAGCCGTATCATCGGCGGCTCCGAATGCCATATGGCTCCCATAAACCAGTGCACCATATCTGTTCAAATCGTTCCTGGTACCGCCTTCCTGGTCAATACTGAAAATCAGAGGAATTCCTTTTTTTGAGCAAGCGAGCTTCTGGAGATTGTTGATGAGTTCAGTATTTTCCGATGGTGACAGATATCGGTTAGGTTTTCCGACCACACGGCTGGCGTTGTCATATTCGGCATTGATGCAATAACGGATCACTCCGACACCGAACTCCTCTACAAAACGCCTAATGTATTCTGGAATCTCACTGGACTGCAGGATCGGGCTGCACATCTGACCGATTTTCCTTTCCAGAGGCATTGAAGAAATTAATGAAAGAATGTTATCTAAGCTGTTTTTCTTCATTTTCTTTTCTCATGATTTCAATTTGAAGTAATCTTGAAACTGTGACCTGGCTTAACTGTTATTTCGGAAACTTTTAATTTTCCTTTAACTGTGAACAACGCCTTAATGATGATAGGATAGTTCCAGCGTGAAACAGTCCTTCCTCCAATGGATTCCTTTCCAATCTTCAAGTCCGCCAGTTCACATCCTCCTCCTGAAAGATGCATATCGGTCCCGAGAATGACTGGTTTTTTTGAATATTCCGATAACCTAATCAAACGCATGCCATGGGCAGGAACTTTTATCTCAAAGGATTCCGTGGATTTTCTGAGACCGAGGAATTCCTTTGTCCTAAATTCATAGAGCGCAAATGTCTTCTTGCCCCCGAGAGGAATGTCCTTTAGGGAAATTTTCCTTTTAACAACGGTATCTGTCCAGTTGCCAACGGCAATCGTGCGAATTGTACCGAGGGTCCTGCAATCGGGCGCCAGTTCTGTGTAAAACACGGTCGGGCATTCACTGGAGTCGACGTCAATCACCTTTGCCGGAGGTGCGATCTGAGGGGAGACATGTCGGAGCAAAGCCAGCCTATCCTTTGGAAGCTCCTCCATCCTGTCGGAGAAGCATGTCAGGCCACCACCGAGATAATGGTTGACTACGCATGTAAAAGCCTCTTCATCTGTGAAGTGACCTTCAGAAAGCTTATAGTGGAGCATATCTCCACGGAACGGTTCCGTCCTTCTCCTGAGCATAAGAGCATCCGGATCGGTGTGCCAGAACCTGTTCATGTAGTTTCTGAAGACGTTCTGTTTGATCCTTCTCAGGTGGCTTGTAAGCTTGACCCTGAACTCGTCCTTGCGTTTTTCAGGATCCTTTTCAGGGGCGAACCAGCCGCCATAGACATCGGCACCGGCCCTGTTGGCGTCGCATAGCCCGATTGATCCCTCGTAGATTCCACCGCAGGCTATCAGGTAACATCCCTTGAGAGCCTTCCTGATGATGGTCATTCCACGCCTGTAAGCTTCGGCCCTGGTGCATTTGGGATCATGGAACACGATGTCGCTCTTCTTATCAGCCTCGACAATCAATGCCCTGAGAAAATCAAGTTTATGGTAAGTGAATCCCCAACTGACAAGTTTTTTGTAGAGACCAGTGAGATACTTCTCCGCATAAGGGGAAGTCGGGTCGACGACATATGCCTTGCGTCCGCAAGCGAAAGGGAACAGGTTCCCTTTCGAGTCCTTGGCAAAGAGTCCTGGCATCTTCTTTACCACCGGTGAATTCTCCTCAACCACGAAGGGGCATGTCCATATTCCGGCCTCAAATCCCGCAGCCCTGATCTTTTTAGCAATAAATTTCATCCCATGAGGGAACCGTTTGAAATTCGTCTCATAAGATCCCCAGTTGTCCATCCATCCGTTGTCGAGGAGGAATGCGTCGATGGGGATCTTTTCCTTCTTCAGGACCTTCAGGTTCTCCAAAACATCCTTTTCGCGAAGGTCTTCGCCGTAGAACTGCCAGCTGCAGAAGAAATTGGGTTTCTTCTTCTCCTCCGGACTGAACTTCATTTCCGCTGCGAGCATTTCCGCAAAGGATTTCATTGTCGACATATCATCGTCGACATGTCTGATCATCACCCAGTGTGTCTCACGCCGGTCTCCTTTTTCAACGAGAATGTTGTCGAATTCGCAGATGGCTTCTAGCTCATCAAGCTTCTTTCTGCATTCGGTAGTTTTCACAGCGATGCTCGAAAGGTGCCTGGTCTGGCCTAGGATGGCGATGAACATGCCGTGATCAGCTGCTCTGGATTTCCTGATGGATATGAGAGGTTCGGAAATAATTCTGAGCTCGTTGTTGCTCTTCTTGCCTGCATCGGCGACTCCCATGCCGGCCTTCACACCAGCACTAGAGAATTCGGCATCAACAAAATCCCAGTCGATCACCGAAGGACGATAGACCCCGGGCACGTCGTTCTTGTGGCGCGACATTCTCAGGATGCGCCATTTATCTATACCGGCCCCGGCAATTTTCAAATTATTTCCTTTTACAAGGACAGGAGACAGGGAAGAAAGCCTGAATGGCTCCTTTCCAGTGTTGATTATCGCCAATCTGGTCGCAAAAAGTTTCCTGTCGCTGGAAATAAAACATTGGCGTTCGAGTGAATATCTGCCGGTCTTTGCAATGCTACTGGTGATCTTTCCTTTGATTCCACCGACGGTGCCTGCTTTGGATGATCTCCTTGAGAATATCAGTTTTTCCCTGGAATCCGGGGAAATGACTGGAACTTTGATTTCAGTTTCCAAGCGGAACGCACTGCAGGAGACTGTAAAATTTCCTGCCGTGCCGTGCATAAATTTCAAACTGGACATTTTTCCTTTCCTTGTCTATTATTGATTGCCGACCTTTAGGTCGACATAAAAGCCGGTCTGGAGACCGGTACGCCTGTTTATTTCTTCAACGGTCCCGAAGAGGCTCTTTCGACGAGGGTGAACGACATGGCCTCATGTTTTGGAGGAGACTTGTCGCCGTTTATCCTTGCAATCATCAGTTCAAGCAGACGGGCTCCGAGCTTGTCGATGGGATGATGCATTGTTGTCAAAGGCACATATCCGTAGGATGATGCTTCGATGTCGTCGAATCCGACCAGGGAGAACTCATCCGGAATCTTGATCTTCAGTTCACCTGCGGCCCTGAGCACACCCTGCGCGCCGTAGTCGTTCATCGCGATCATTCCTGTGGGCCGGTTTTTGGCGGATAGGACAGGAAGCGAAGCGAGATAAGTCGCCTGTGGATTTGGATCAGAAGAGACACATGATGCCTTGACCCCATCCGATTGATACTTCTTTGCTGTCTTCATGAAACTCCTGCCACGTTCTTCTTCCGCACCTCCCAGATATGCGATGTTCCTGTGTCCAAGGCCGATAAGATATTCTGTTGCTGTCTTGGTGGCTTCTTCAAAGTCGGGATAGATGGCATCAAGCGGATAATCCTCAGCTACCTTGCGGCGCAGTACTATGGGCTTTGCGCCGGGTCTGGTTGCGATTTTCGCAATTCTTTCGGCATTCTCTGTCCAATCGCGTATTTCCATTATTATCCCGTCGAGGTGCATGTTCAGGAAGGAATTCAGCACTTGATCGACATTTTTCTCGAGGTATCCCGTGACTATCTCATAGCCATGGTTCCTTGCCTGCTCGAGCAGGGTGGCGTTCAATATGAAATAGAAGGTGTTGTTGATATGTGGCAGAAGAACCCCGATCCTGCCGCTACGGCCCTTTGCCAGGCTGGACGCAATGGAGGAAGGGCGATAGTTGAGTTTTTCCGCAAGCTCCTTGATCCGGACCCTTGTTGCGAGCTTTATGAGCGGATCGTTCTTGAGTGCGCGTGAAAC
>CAZRKP010000007.1:0-175119 GCA_964600895.1 uncultured Victivallis sp. | reverse complement strand
TGCGCTTTCAAAAATCTTCCGCAACGCGTCAAATGTGAATTTTTAGAGGTTCCCTAAAGTGAGTCTGTTTGAAATCAGAACTTGTTTGGATGGCTGGATTAATGGATGACTGGATGGTTGGGTAAGATTCATAAATAAGAAAAAGTAAATTGGACCCATTCACCCATCAATCCAAACATCCAATCATCCGCAAAAAATAACTGCGACAGGAGAATCCACATGACCAAGAAGGAAAAATATCTCTACAAGGAATTGAAGGAGCTTGTGAGCTCGCTCCCCCCGAGGACGAAGATACTTACAGTCCGCGAGATGATGAGGAAATATTCGATCAGCCAGTGCATAATCGATCGCGTGCTCAGGAAGCTGAGGGAGGAGAAGCTGATAGTCTCGTTCGTCGGGGACGGAATGTATACTACCGGTGGCGAGGACGTGATAACCATGGAGAAGAGGAAGAAGATCGTTATCGCCGTTCCGGATTATCCTTCATCCCACACCGCAATGGTCACTGAGCGCATGAGGAAACAGGCTGAGAAGGAGGATTATACCTGCAGGATAGCATATGTGCATGAGGATGCCGGGCTGAGGGAATGTCTCAAGTCCTTGAGTTTCGATGCGGCGGTAATTCTTCCGAAGAAGATGCCTATCGACAAGCAGGACATAATATTCATAAAGTCCCTTTCCGTGCCTGTCGTGGTCCTGGAGCTTAACACTGAAGTCATCAATATCGACTCCGTGGGGACGGACGACGAGTACTGCGGGGCTATAGCGGCGAACCATCTGATCGGCCTTGGGCACAGGAGGATTGCCGTGATGAATCCCGAGCCTGCGACTTCGACTTCTCAAAGCCGCATATCAGGCTTCCTGAAACAGGCAAGGCTTTCCGGTGCTGACGCCCTGCTGATTGACTGCGGAACGAAATTCGGAATGAATTCGTCTGTCATGGCGTACAACAAGATGAAGGAGCTTACCGAGGATAAGAAGCTTGATTTCACGGGGCTTTTCATAACCAGCGACGGGTCGGCTCTCGGTGTAAAGAAGCTTCTCAGGGAAAAAGGGATTGAAGTTCCGTCGCAGTTCAGCATAATCGGCTGCGACAACATTCCGGAGTCCTCATTCTTCTCACCGCCGTTGACGACGATAGACAAGAACATCGACAAATGGGCGGTTCATGCGTTCGAGATAATCAAGAGCCGCTTCAATGGCGACAAATCTGACGCCAAGCATATCAACATCGTTCCGGAACTGATCAAGCGCGAGTCTACGGCCCAGGTCTCCCAGTCCGCCAAGGGTAGGAAGAAATGACGGGAATCCGAGCGACCGGGAAATATGATGACATTCTTCAGGATTCTGAGGAGACCGGCTGGAAAGAGATGCTTTCGGAGATAGCTCACTGACAATGAAGCAGAGACACCGCGTATCTTACTGTGAGGAGTATCATTTTGATGTTGCTGCCGGAGTTGCACGCTAGAATGATCATGCCGTGTTGCCGGCGCTTCAAAAGAAAATGCAAGGCTAACGCTTATCTATCAGCCGACCTCCGCAGGAGGATTAGCTGAATGGAAATGGTTAAAGTTTTATCTTGTATTATTTTCATGTCAGGCGCTTTGGCCTGACTTTGGACTGCGACACCCCTGCCTGCCCCGTCGTAGCCTCTGGGCGAAGTCGGGTGCCGCTTTGCATTTATTCCCGCTTCTATTTCAATTCAGAATCCAAAGCGGCAGAGGGCTGCCGCACTCCAAAGATTCGCCTTGCTCATCAGAAAACATTAAAATCCAGATCAATCATTTCATTGATTCTTAACGCTAAAAGATGACCGAACCGGAGTTCTTCCGGTTCGGTCAATGTGTATTGTTAGAATCTGGATATTACTGGCTTGCCGCTTCTTCAAGCTTTTCCGCAACCCATAGTTTGATTATGGACTGCCTGGGAACGCCAATACGTTTTGCTTCTCTGTCGAGAGAATGAATCATCCAGACAGGGAAATCAACATTCACTCTCTTCTGGTCCTGTTCAGGTCTTCTGGCCTTGGATATATCAAGATGTTTGGTGATATCCTTGCCGTCATCAAATAATTTGTCCAAATCTTTAGCTTTCATAAATTTCAACCTCCTCTGTTCTGGCCCTTCTTACCGATATAATTCTAATGTTTTCATCTCGGAACGTTATGATTCCTGACCAGCATTTATCGCCGATTCTTCCGATCACCATATATCGCGGCTCGTCTACTGTCTTTGCAGGAATCTCAATTAAATCCGGATCGTCCCATAAAGCCTGAGACTCAACGAAATCGATTCCATGCTTTAATTTGTTTGATTCGCTCTTCTTAGGATCAAATTCAAAGTTCATAGTATAAATATTATACCATATTTGTATATATTGTCAATAGATTATATATATTATTAGTCCAACGCCCTTATATCAGCTATCCTCTCCGAAAGAGGATTAGCTGAATGTAAATGTTTCTGCGGATTTACTTTCTGCTTTTCCAGTATCCGGGTTTTCTATGCAGGTTCATTATCGCCATGATCCTTATTTCTTTTCCAGAGATGCGATAAAGAATTCCATAAGGGAAGCGACTGGTAAGGCAACGTCGTGTTTTGGAGTCGATAGACTCCCATGCCAAGGGAAATTGGCAGACTCGATCAATCGTAGCGTATACTTCTTCGGAGAAGCAAAACCCAAGTCCGCTTTGGCAACTTTCATAATATTCTATTGCCGACATGAGTTCGGTTTCAGCAAGTTCATGAAAACTGAACTTCATTTGCCAAACCTTTTCCGAATTTTTCTGAATACCTCTTCTCCAGGAATTAGTTTAGCCTTGCCGGATTCAATGTCTTTGCTTCTTCTTTCAACTTCTTCTGCCCATAACTTGTCAATCTCCAGCTGCGTTGGCAAGTTTGCACTATGAAGGAGCTTGTCTATAAGAACCATGCGATCGTCTGTGGGCAGATCGAGTGCCTGTTCGTAAATCTTATTAGTCATGGTTAAAGATGTCATTGGATACCTCCATTTTTCATATGATACCACAGCTAATTTTAATTTCAATTGTTGTTGAAGAACGCCCGGGCATCTGCGACGGCGTACTCGCCGTTCGCTACATGCCATTTAGTTATACTGTTATTATATTTTTAAATTCTCAATTCCATGAAAACAAAAATATAAATTCAGAAAATCATTTTATAAACCATGCTCCGATACATACGATTACCATAAAAGCAGCGAAATAGCCGAAATTACTGCAATCATGTCCTCCGCCTTTAGTTGGGATTAATGCACAGGCTAAAATTAAAAAAATAAAGAATAGCACAGCAGCTATTACTTTTATTATTTCTTTTTCTTTATTGTTCATTAAATATTTTAAAGTATAACGTTCAATGGTCTGGCAACGAGCGCAGCGAAGTTGCCAGAACCTAATCTAGTTGGAATGTTATTGTTTTATTGTATTTTTCATCTTTGCTAATGCTTTTCACGATTTCTTTTATTGTATCGGATGAAATACGCCCCAATAATTCCGTGGTAATTCTCCCTGATTCGGAAACAAAATCTTTTTGAATATCAACTTTTACAATTTTCCAAGAAGAATTAGAGAATTTAAAATACACATCAGCATAATCATATGTCTTTTTGTCACCATCTTCAGGGATATTTGCTTTTTTATTGTAGCAATAAGAGAATTTTACAGTTTCCCCTTTCTTTGCTGCATTAAAGTAATCGACAGGTGTCGTTGAAACTTGATAACAATCAAACTCTTTTTTTAGACTATTTACAAAATAATATTTTAAAAATACTTCCCCCATTTCTGAGAAAACTTCATGATGTGAAATTCGAGAGGAGAGTTTTTCAAATACTTCATATTTATTATTAACTTTGAGAATCCAAAAATGTAAATTTACTTCCCTGCCGTCTTTGTCAGTAGATTGGAAGCTAAGCCAATATCCATCTCTTAACCCACTAAACCCATATGAGTGGATGTTTTTATATACATCTTCACCGTACTCCTTTATTACATATCTTTTTAGAGCATCTACTGCTAAAAGCTTGTCTTGATCAAAGCCTACTAAAGGGTTATCAAGAGGGTGTTTATTATATTTATCAATTTGTCCAAATAATCCAAGTGGAATGATGGCAAATAAAAATAATAGATTGAATGTTTTCATTATTTATATTCCAACGTCCCAATGATCTCTTACGGCGTCCCGCCGTTGGGAGAATCTGTATTGTTGGGCTTCATATTTCTATTATGTCTTAAGCGATATTGGAAAATAAACTCAACAATACTTTGAAGAATTACTCCAAAGAGTAGATATCCAGATACTATCATTGGGATTGTTGCTGTATGATACATGCCTGCTTCAATAGCTTTTGAAGCTTGATTCCTGAATAAAGTTGCAATGTCTAAGAGTTGATATTGGGTTGTTCTTGTAAACTCAAAAATCCATAATGCCGTCATTATTAGGAGCAATAGCCAGGAAATCAACCTTGTCCGACAAAGAAATATTTCTGTTGGTTTGTTAATTTGTCTTCTTATCAAAATTCCAATATTTACGATAAATAATATAAGGAAGACGAGAACTATAAACCATTCTGCAAACCTTAGGAATATAGTCATGCTACTTTCATGAATCATGACTGCGCTAAATTCCATTTTATCCATATCATTCCTTGTCTGATGCCCAACTATAATTAGGCGTTGCGACGCTTTTTCGGGAAACCGCTTAAACTTTGATGCAAAAAAGTCAATAAATCCACAATAAATCTTGCAAAACTGCGTTATCTAATATAAAATAGCCTAAGATAAGGCAGTACAAGGACGCTTTACGGGGGATTTTCCATGTATATGCGAAAGTACGCATATCTTGGAATCCTTAATATATAAAATACAACATGAGGCTGGAAAAGCAAGGGGGAGATATGGATATTCAGGGTGCAAAACTGATGGAATTTGAGAAATTCCTTAAAAGTAGGAACCTTGTCCAAGAGGATAAGATTAAGTACTATTCCAACTGGGTGGACAAATATCTTCATGGAATAGGCTACAGGGACGAGGCGATAACCAGGGATAGCATTGTAAGTTTCAGCAATGCCATGCTTCAGGATAAGAGATATGCCGACTGGCAGGTCAGGCAGGCAGAGAATGCAGTAAGGATATATGTAACAAATTTTCTTAATCTGAATTTAAGGCCTCAGGTGCCTGCGAAGGAGGATGGGAAAGAGTTACAACTGGAGCTTTCATGGGATGATGCCATCTTGAGAATGAGGGAAAGTCTGAGGTTGCGGCATTACTCCTACAGGACCGAGCAGACGTATGTTGAATGGATAGAGAGGTTTAAGAAGTATCTGAGAAAAGGGGACGCATACTCGGTTACCGACGATGATGTAAGGAACTATTTGACAAATCTTGCAGTGAAAATGAGAGTTTCAGCTTCAACCCAGAATCAGGCATTCAACTCCATACTATTCCTTTTCAGGTATGTGCTTAACAGGGAAATGGGGGAGATGCGTGACAATGTCAGAGCGAAGAGGCCGTTCAGGCTGCCGGTGGTGTTCAGCGTTGCGGAAGTCGCAAGAATAATATCACATCTCGATGGGACGGCGGCGCTCATGGTCAAGCTGATGTATGGCTGCGGGCTCAGACTGAACGAGTGCATGCGGTTGAGAGTGAACAGCATTGATCTGGAAAGAAATCTTGTCCATGTCAGGGCGGCTAAGGGTGACAAGGACCGGATGGTTCCGATGCCGGTATCACTGAGGAATGATTTGAAGAAACATCTTGAGAGATTGAAGGAGCTTCACAGGAAAGACATATCTCAGGGCTACGGGCAAGTACACATGCCGGAAGCACTTGACCGGAAATATCCTAACGCGTCAAGTGAATTCGGCTGGCAGTGGTTCTTCCCTATGGCAAAGCCTTCCGTGGATCCACGTTCAGGGAGGGTGATGAGGCACCATCTGCTTGACAGGGCATTTCAGAAGATAGTGAAAGTGGCGATCGAGAAGGCCGGGGTGAACAAGCACGGGACATGTCATTCATTTCGGCACAGCTATGCGACACACCTGCTCGAGGACGGCACCGACATCAAGGTGATACAGGAACTGCTGGGGCATAAGAGCATGGAGACGACGATGATCTACACGCATGTGGCGCAGAAGAAGCTCGCGGTGGTGGAAAGTCCGCTGGATAAGCTAAGCGCATGAGGCAAGAATCTTCACCACTAATCTTACACTAATGGGAAATAAAGATAAAATCATTTGCCGTGAGATTTCCTTTTGGGTAAAGGCAATCTCACGGCAAGATATTATTAGTGATAGATAAGTGAAGATTAGTGGTTAGAATCTTTGTGGCTTAGTGGTCCCGACGCCCGTCGGGGCCGGGATTTTCGACTCTGTGCGAGAAAATCTTAGGGGTTTCCTTAAAGAATGCACCAAAGGCATCTTGCCTATCCTACGGATAATAGTCCGGGGAGAGAGTTTCGTCATTGTATAGGAAATGGCGTATGCCGTTGGCTGAACCGGTCTTTGTGGTTCCGTTCGCGACCTCGTTCGTCATGCGGTGCATGTCAAGTGATTCAGCGTGTCCATCAAAGAAAACGCATGCCGCCTTGTTGATATGCGCCAGCCACGGGTATGTGGCTGCTCCTCCTCCATAGGTATAGTCGTGTATTCCGAATCCAGCACCGCCGCACTGCTGATAGGGTCCGTAATTGTTTTTCTCAGAGGACAGACAGCATACGCCCATCATCGCTTCAGGCCTGTACAGTGTTGCCAGCCTTGTGCCGGAGAAGTAACCGCCGTCCCATGATTCCCGGATCGTGGCGTCAGCCTCCTTCATCGCAAACTTGTCGATGGAGAAGGCATACATTCCGTCATATCCGCGTTCGCCATTGATATCGGCAAGATTGTTCCTCTGGTATGACATCCTGTATTTCGGGCATATCGTGATCCAGAGATTGTCCATGTATCCGGCCTTCCAGTGGAAATATCTCCAGCGATAGTTCTTCCATCCGCTATTAGTGGTATAGCTGTTGTTTGGTATGACCATCTCATAGTCGGTGGCGTAAAGTCCGAAGCAGACTCCGACCTGCTTCTTGTTGCTCATACAGGTGACAAGCTTTGCCGATTCCTTCGCCAGATGCAGTGCGGGCAGGAGCAGCGCCACCAGGATCGCGATGATGGCAATTACGACGAGCAACTCGATCAAGGTAAAACGCGATACTCGATGATGGATGCCGGATGCTTGATTGAATTTAATACGGTCGTCGGTCGTCAGTCGTCTGTCGTCGGCATATGGAATCTGGAATCCTGAATCCAGCATCATGCATCTCTTTGGTGTTTCCAATTTCAACTTGTCCCCTCCTTATGGAAGAATAATCTGTGAATAATCTTTCAGAATAAACCGCTTGCAGGCAGTCTTCGTGTCGTTCCGCATCTCATATTGGTTCATGTCCTCTGCGTGTCCGTCGAGGAATGCGACTCCTGTCTTGCCGGAGTGAAGGAGGTAGATGCCTGTGCTCCATCTGGACCATTCTATCGCCTGGAAATAAGCCAGACTGTGACCGTAGCCGGAGCCAGCTGTCAAACTGGCGGTGTCGGCGAAGAGCATGGAGCCAGATGGATATCCGATATTTTTAGTGACAATATATTGCCGGTTCCAGTTTCCGCAGTCAGTGCGCGATTCTGATTTCCACCATTTTCTGAAGTCAGCCGTGTTAAGTTCGGTGCCGGTGTTGTATTCAGGATAGAAGATTCCAAATCCACCGTTTCCTCCGCGGGTTCCACATTTGGCATGTCCAACCTGTCCGGAGGCCCCGCTGTTCCAATTCCAGGTGACATCATCATCGTAGTTCTTGTTGGCGGGGCATGACATCGACTGGGGAGTGGTGTATTTCTCACCACTGGGATTTGAGGAAGTGCCTGTGAGGAAGCTTGGCCAGAAATAGTCAGTGCCTCCGATGAAATATTTCACGTTTGCAGTATCGGCATTGTCCATTGCATAGCCGAAGAGCGCCAGAGAAGACTGCTTCATGTTGTTGAGGCACAGAGCAGCCTTCGCCTTATCCTTCGCGGACTGTAATGCCGGCAATAGCAGCGCAGCGAGGATTGCAATGATCGCGATTACGACTAAAAGTTCAATCAGCGTGAAATACGATGCTAGATGCCGGATGCTGGATGCCGGATTGAATCTAGTCAGGTCGTCAGTCGTCAGTCGTCTGTCGTCGGCAAATGGAATCCTGAATCCAGGATCGTTTTCTTTCAAATTGGCAATTTTATTTTTCATGGAATTGTCACCGCCGTGCCGTTCTTTAGCTTCCAAGCTCTTATTCCACCGTTGATTCCAGAGCCTGGATCCGTAATCCTGCGGTGGTTGTGTACATTCAGCAGATCTGAATCCTTGCATATCTGCGCATGCCCGTCTACGAACACGCCGTTCACCCCGCCATGCGCCATCCAGAGCCCCTGCTGGTCCCATGAACCTCCGGACCAGAACATGGCGGGACGGAAGCCGTGGCAGCCTGTGTAAAATTCCTTCCTCCATATTCCCGCAGCTGAAGTGCAGCCACCCCAGAAATAGTTGTCAGGTTGCTTAATCTTCGGAAAGTTGTAGTACCAGGAATAGTCATGGTTGTATACTAGATATTTGAGATCTTGGTAGGCAGGATTTGCCCAGCTACTGTCGCCGTCATAAATGCCATAGGCTCCTCCTGCGTACGGGCCCTGGTTGTTCTTGGGACAGAAACGGACGTCGGCCTTGCTTGAGGAGATGTAATTCAGCGAGTCCGCTCCCTGCATCATCTCATACCATCTTTTGAAATCTCCCCAGTTGGGTCCTATCCAGATGTTCGAGCCGACGGTCCAACCGTTGAAGTCCGAGGAATAGCATGTAAATGCAAGCCCAACCTGCTTCTGGTTACTCATGCAGAGTATCATGTTAGCCTGCTCCTTTGCTGCCTGTAGTGCCGGCAGAAGTATTGCGATCAGTATGGCGATGATTGCAATAACGACCAATAATTCAATCAGTGTGAAAAACGATGCTTGATCCTGGATGCTTGATCCTGGATGTTTAATCCGGCATCCCGAATCCAGTATCCTGCATCTCCTTGTATAGATAAAATTCATCCCGCCTCCTTTCCATGCTGCTGCAGTTTTCTGCCTGCGCTTGGAACAGTGGATTGACGGATAACGACCTCGATGTTTTCCGGCTGGATCAGCAGGGAACCGGACCATTTGCGTTTCTTTGAGCTCAACCATTTGAGGCATACCTCGAGATATGGTACCGCATCGATGGTTTCCATCGACGTGATGCTTGGATTGCAATATTCGCATGAACCGCCTGAATCGGAAGTGCAGACAGCTACATCATGACCGGGACGTATCCCGTGGTCGAGGAGGGCGCATATCACCCCGACAGCGGCGGGAGCTGTGGTGCAGAGGATGGCCTTGCTGGTGAAATCCCCCTTTCTTATCATCCTGTCGATGAGCCTGTAGGCGGCGGGCAGGGGATCGGTGAAGCTTTTAACAGGTTCATTGATGAGTCTTCCCTCCACTTCTTTCTCACTGATCCAGTTTTTCCACTGTTCAATCCTCTCGTTGATTATCTTGAATCCCGGCTGGACGTTCAGGCAGTCTATCCTGCTATGGTTCAGGGAAATCAGATGGTCAAGCATCTTTCTGACGAAGACCGGTGGAAAAAGGTATACTGAAGGCACACCATAATCGGAAAAATCACTGTCGAGTATGAACAGTGGTTTTCCCGTTTTTTTCAGCTGTTGCAGCGGAAGATCGTCAGGATCCGGGGGCAGGAGGAAGGTGCAGTCGAAATTTTCTATGGTATTCTTTATTGTGGGATCATCGGAATGGTTGTAATAGACAACTCTTGAGGAGAAGTCATATTCCTTCGATAATTTTGACAGGGCAATGTTCCAGTCATTTGTCTCACCGGAATCCCATGCTGGAGCCAGCAGGGCTATCTGAGTCTGTACGATTCTGTCGGAATGCCCATTCGCGCAGATGTCAAGTCGTCCGTTGGGCAATCTGTAGAGGAGACCGTCGTCTAGAAGCTTCAGCAGGGCCTTGCGCGCGGTCATATGGCTCACTCCGACATCGAGGGCAAGATCCCTTTCGGCGGGAATTCCATGGATATGGTAATCCCCGTTAAGAATCCTTCTGGACAATCTTTCCGCCACTGCAATGTATTTGCTGCGTCTCATTGAGCCTTCTCCCAGTCCAAGGATCTTCTTCTTTTCAATACATTATATAACAAAAGAAGAAATTATGCAAGATAAATATAACAAAATGTTATAAAATAAATATAACATATTAATAGTAAATGTAATATAATTATATTATAGAGGGGGTGCTTCTTTTGAAATGAGAGGTTGGGTGTTATTATGTCAATACAATTTATATATGATTATGAAAATGTATTGAGATGCCCTTAAGAAAAAGGATAAATAGTCTTTTGATAGAGGAGGGCAGTCTTGAAAATGATCTGCATTGGCAATCTACCAGGTGATTTCAGCCCCACCCTTAGTCTTCCAGCAGTGGATGCCGTGGGTGTTGATGTTGTTTCCACGGTTCTTGTCGTTGGTGGCGTCCAGCAGTATATCGGAAGTGGCGAGTTCGACGTGCCCATCCCCGAAGAGGGCATTTGCACCCTGTCCATGTGCCATCCAGACGCTTTGGGAGTTCCATGAGCCCCCGCCCCAGAACTGCCTGGCGCAGAATTTGTCAGTTCCCTCGGTATACGGTTCGCACCAATGATTTGTCGCACAGGATGTGTCGGTGAGCATTATGAATTTATTGGCATCAAGGATCTTATACATCATGAAATAGCGGAAATAACCTCCGCTCCATGGGGCATACCACATGTATTTCGCGTCGTAGTTCGGAGTTCCATTCCAGAGGTCGGTGCTCATGTATACGCCATAATATCCGGCATTGTCACCGTTGAGGTTGTTGCCTTTGTTCAGGGGACAGTGAATTATGTCTTTGCTTGAGGTTGCAAGGTACTGCATGCAGACACTGCTGTTTCCCCGGTACCATGAATACCATGGATATCCTGTATAAGGACTGTCGGTGTAACTCTCTTCCCCCGGTGCATATCCTGTAAAATCTGTAGCATAGCAGCTGAAGGCGGTTCCTATCTGCTTCTGGTTGCTTGTGCAGAGGGCGAGATATGCCCTTTCCTTGGCCCCTTTCAGAGCGGGAAGAAGCAGGGCCACGAGAATTGCGATGATCGCAATGACCACCAGCAGCTCGATAAGAGTGAAATAATTCCACCTTTCTAGTTTAGGAAAAGAGAAATGACAAGATACGCTCAAGTGGGTGCCCGTCATATCCCACCTCTCTCAATAATTATACGGCGTCATGTCATAAGCAAAGAAGTATTTTATCTTGTTTGCCGTGTCGTTGTAGAGTTCCTGAGGAGTTTTTGATTCAGCGTGCCCGTCGAAATACACGTGAACTGCGCTCCTCTTGTTGTGGAGAGGGCGGATGCGTCCGTTCCAGTTCGAGCCGTTGGTTGCCCTGAAGTTGGCGATCATTCGCCTGTCATAGGGCCAGGTGAAAGAACCATGGTTCGATGCCGAGTCCGAGAGCATTACCAGGGAGGCCGCATTTCTTACCTTGTTGAACATAATCGGTGAATAGCCATCACCGTATGGTTGTGCCGGATCGAACGGGTAATAACTGCTGAATCCCATGTTCTGATCATCCATGTACATCCCATAGGCCTGGTTGTCGAAGTTCCAGTTCGAAAAGACCTCTTCGTAATGTTCGCTGCATGGACAGCCGAAGACTCCCGGATTGCCTACGTATCTTGAACCATTAGAAGCCCTGCCAGTCCCTGATACGAACTGGCTCCATAGATCGATGTGCCCCCCGACAACCCAGAGGATGGTCAGCTGGTTGTTGTAGTCCTCGGCGTAGCTGAATACGCCCAGGTTGCACTGCTTCTGGTTGTTTATGCAAACGGCCTCCTTCGCCTTTTCCCTGGCTCCCTGCAAAGCCGGAAGCAGAAGGGCGGCGAGTATTGCGATGATCGCAATAACGACCAACAGTTCGATAAGGGTGAAATTTCTTTTCATGGCCCATCATTCTCCGTTTGAAGATTATATCACAATTGAACGATTATTTGAATATGGTAAATGAAAAAACTATAAAATGTCTGCCAGATATGAAACAATACATTTAATACATTAAATATCAATAAGTATCTGAATAAATAGTAAAACTTTTTGCCGGATGCCGGAAAAGTTGGCGGCCCAGTCCGGAAAATAATACGTAACAGTCTATTGATAAGTATGATATATCAATTTTGAAAAATCTCGCTTTGTCTTGTTGACATAAAGAATACAATGAATATAATATAATTCATAAACCTGCATTGTATTGATCGGAGGCTGGAGTTATGACAAAGAAGGAAGAATATCTATACAGGACCCTGAAGGACAGCATAGTTTCGCTTCCGTCCGGAACCAGGATCCTCACCGTCAGGGAGATCATGAGGAAATATTCCCTGAGCCAGGGGATCGTCGACAGGGTGCTGCGGACTCTTAAGGAGGAGAAACTCATAGTCTCCTTTGTTGGTGACGGGATGTATACAACCGGCGGTGAGGACGTGTCAGCCGTCCTCGAGAAGAAAAAGTTGAACGTTGCGATCGTAGTTCCGGATTATCCCTCTTCGCATTTCCACATGCTGGCAAACAATCTCAAGGCAATCGCAGAAGGCGTAGGATTCAACCATAGGATCATATATGTTCATCAGGATACCGTCCTCAGGGATTGCATAAGGGCCTCTGATTTCGATGCGGCCGTCATACTGCCGAAGAAGATGCCTGTTGACAAGGAAGACATAATGTTTGTCAGGATTCTACCGTTTCCTGTTGTCTTTCTCGAGGTCAACACTGAAATAATAAACATCGATTCAGTGGGGTCAGATGACGAATATTGCGGTGCTCTTGCTGCGAACCACCTTATAAGTTCAGGGCACAGGAAGATAGCCATACTTAACCCCGAACCGTCGATACCGGTCATACAGAACAGGATCTCAGGTTTTGTGAAACAGGCGAAACTTTCCGGAATAGAAGACATAAGGATATTTGACTGCAACACCACCTTTGGTGAAAGCGCCAGCACGAGGGCATATGCGAAGATCGAGGAGATAATTAAATCCGGCAAACTGGATTTCACAGGACTCTTTGTGCTTAGCGACAGCCCCGCCCTGGGAGTGATCAGGATACTTCTGGACAATAGGATCGGTATACCATCGGACATGAGCATCGTGGGCTGCGATAACATCCCCGAGTCGGCATTCTTCTCCCCTGCGCTTACCACGGTGGACCGGAGGCTTGACAAATGGGCCGAGATCGCGTTCCAGACCATAAGAAGAAGACTCGAAGGCGACAAAAGTCCGGTAAAACATATAAGCACGGTCCCGGAAATCATAATAAGGGAATCCAGCGGTCCAGCCATAGTATCGATGAAAAAAACTGTCAAGGAGGCGTCATGAAAAATATTTTCAATTTTCAATTTTCAATTTTTGATTTTGGAAATGCCGAATCAGGATCCAGGATTCCTTATGCAGATGACAGGCGGCTGACGGCCGACAATCGGATTAGATTCAATCCGGTAACCTGCATCCAGTATCGAGCATCGCATTTCACCTTAATCGAACTGCTGGTCGTGATTGCGATCATCGCGATACTGGTCGCACTTCTTCTTCCAGCGCTCCAGAATGCCAAGGAATCAGCGCGGCAGGTCGTCTGCTTCAGCAACCAGAGGCAGTGTGGTGCCGCGTTTCAGTGCTATGCATCCGACTACAATGGCGAGATGATCATCCACTGGACCGGAGGTGGATATCCAAACTTTTTTGCAGGATATAACGGGAATCCCGGTTATGGAGGTCATATCAGCCTGTGGCCCCAGTTGATTGCAGGGCGTGATCTCGGGACAGGTTCCGAGAAATATATCACAAATCCAAACGTCTTTGGATGTCCCTCCACAAAGCATTATCTGGAGTTTTTTTCGAAGTATGAAAGCATCGAAAACTATGGTTATGCCCTCTATAGTCCGGACTCATGGGAGATGAACAACCACGGTTGGAACTTCATGAACTATACCGAGCTCACTGAGAAGCATTATGATTATTATTATATGACCCACACCTTGTCGAGAGTGCCGGAACCCGCGAGGATCATAATGCTTGCAGATTCGGCCTCCGACCACGGCTCCATCGGAGGGCCTTTCTGGGGCGACTGCACACCGATCGGCAATTTCAGGGCCAACGGCGATTCGTCGTGGAACGGCAGGATTCATCTCCTGCACAGGAACAAGGCGGTACACGTATATTTCGACGGACATGCGTCGATATTATCATCTTCAGAGCTTTATAACGATACTGCTACGAAAGCGAAATATTTCTACGCAAAGAACATGAAAAGATTTAATTATTGATTTGGAAATAAAACAAGGATTATCCAATATGCACAAAAATATTTTCTGCAATCATGCAAAAGCGACTCCTATACTCTTCTGTGTGACTGCATTGATGATGGGTGGAAATTCAATGAAGGCTGCAGATCCGGAACCGGCTACTGCTGTCAAGGCCAGCAGTTTCCAGCCCAACCAGGGCAATGAACCTGAGATGGCCGTCGATGGAAAAGGAAAGACCTTCTGGCATAGTGCCTGGAACCCGATGGCTCCGCTTCCACAATCGCTCACGATCGATTATGGTAAGGTGAAAACGATGGCAAGCCTGGTCTATCAGCCTAGGCCAAAGGGCGGTAATGGAACTGTAACCGGATTCAACATTTACGTAAGTGCAGATGGCAATACCTTCAGCAAGGTTGTAGCCGATGCTTCATGGCCGGCCGATGCAAAAAGGAAGTTCATCAATTTTGGACCAGTGGAGGCGAGATTTATGAAGTTTGAAGTTACATCCGGAGTCGGAGGACTTGCAAGTGCGGCTGAAGTCTTTACTATGACTGACAAGCTTGATGCTGCGCCAATCGATCCTCAGGCAGGCCCTCCTGTAATCGCCAGCAGCTTCCAGCCTGATCAGAACAATGAGCCTGAGATGGCTGTCGATGGAGATCCGGCTACATTCTGGCACAGCGCATGGAATCCCAAGGCTGAGCTGCCACAATCGTTCACCATCGACTATGGCAAATTGAAACCGATGGCCAGCTTTGTCTACCAGCCAAGACCAAAGGGTGGCAACGGCACCGTCACAGGATTCGATCTTTCAGTGAGTACGGATGGCAAGGAATTTACCAAGGTCGTCACAGGAGGCTCATGGCCATCTGACACCAGGAAGAAATATGTAAATTTCGAACCGGTACAGGCGCGTTTTGTGAAGTTTGACGTCACCGCAGGCGAGGGGGGCTTTGCAAGTGCGTCAGAAGTTTATACGATGCCGGAGAAGCTCGATGGCATTCCTCCGGATATGGGGAGGATCAGCGTCTTGTCTCCAGCCTACGGATCAGAAATAAAGGGAAGGACGACAATAAAACTTGTTGCTCCGGGATTGAGCAAGGCGGCCGTGACCTGCTGGAAGAAAGGTGAAGGCTTTGGGAGTGATGCCACAATTGGAAATATAACCTTCGATGAGAAAGGCAAGGGATCGATAGATTTTCCTGCCGACGAATTCCAGCATGGACCGCTGTGCGTGATCATTAGTGCGACAGGTGGTGACAAGGAGGACAGGTGCTGCCTGCAGCTCTACAACCAGGGAGGCGTATCATGGAATGAGGGTATGCCAAAGGATCCGCCACCAGCTGCAGCAGGAATGACCTTGATATTTGCCGATGATTTCAATGGACCGCTGTCAATATCCAGCACCGATCCCAAAGCGACATACTACGACCACAAGCCTCCGAACGGTTCCCAGGATTTCAGCGAGCACCGCTTCACGGGTTTCAATGAACCAGGCAATCCGTTCCTGCAGGTTGACACTTATCTGCGAATACGTGCTGATGATGGCAAGAAAAGTTCAGGTCTGATCTCCTCTATGAAGAACGATGGCACGGGCGTTACTGCAAAGGCGCCATGCTATTTCGAATGCCGTTTCATCGGCAGCAACGCCACTGGAGCGTGGCCGGCATTCTGGCTGCTCAGCGACTACATGTCCGAATGGGTCAAGACCAAGAAGCTGGATGGACCCTGCGATGAGATTGACATCATTGAGGCATACGGTGGAGATGGTAATGGATCTCCCAATGCATTGGACAAATATTGTGTCACCCCTCACGCCTGGAACCAGCCTCAAGAGAAGAAGAAGGATGCGATGAAGCAGATACGCGCTGGAAAGGGCAGTGCTCAGATGGATCACGCCCCGCAGGTGGTATCGATGAAGAACATTGGCATACCTTCGAACTGGTACCAGTCCATGCATATCTATGCTGTGAAGATGACCGAGGCCGATACGATATACTACTGCGACGATATCGAGATTGGACGGCACAGTACGTTGGACCTGTCGAAAAAGGCACCGTTCTTCTTCCTTATAAACCTGGCTACAGGCGGAGGATGGCCGGTCGATCTTTCACGTTATGGAGGAATTGCGGACATGTATGTCGACTACGTCCGAGTCTACAGCGGAAATCCTGAAGACATCCAGCGCGCCGCGGATGCAAAAAAATAATCCATGCTTCCTGTATCTGTGAAAGGAAATCCTTATGTCCCTTGAATGGAACAACGATCGTGATTGGATTTTTGAGAATAAGAGCCTTTCCGGATTTGCCGCACCATACATAGGCAACGGCACTTTGGGCACACGTATCGGAATATTGAATCTTGGTACTGATCCAAAAGCGCCAAAGTGGCAGGGGGCGGCGAATATTCCTCAGAGGCAGGAAATGTACTGGGGGGATCCGGATTGGCCGCTGCCGACATTCAGTTCCTTCGTTTATGACTCTTTCCAATATGCCCTGCCAACATGGAACCAGCTCAAACTTTCAATCGATGGAACTGAATATACTCCACATGAGGGCAGGCATGAATTCACACATTCGCTGGATCTGCGCATAGGTGAGTCAAGATTGGTTGACACCTGGGAATATTCGCCAGGAAAACAGGCGCTCATTGAAAGCATCATGCTTATTCCCCGAACACATGCGCATGGTTCGCTCTGGGAGTTGAAAGTAAAAGCCGACAATGGTTCTATCAAGGCAAGTTTCGGGCTCATGGCCGATCATCTTGCGGCGGATCTTCCTATGCGATATTCGCGGGAGGGGAATATGATCCTCGGCAGCGGTAAGACCCGGATGCGAGGACGTAACGTCGGGCAGGGATTTTCATGGAAAACGGACGGACAGGAGATGGACTTTGTCATAGCTGCCCATAGTGCCCAGATAACGGTCGGGAAAGAGAATGGCACTTTAAATATTACAGCCTTCCACTCACTGCACGGCGGACTTGAGGGTGATGGTTGCAGTGAAGACGTAAAAAGAACGCTGAAAGATATGGAAGAGACCTGGCCGAAATCGCTCAGGGAGCAGAACAGCGCGATCTGGAAGGAACTCTGGCGAAATGCTCTGCTCTGCGATGAACTTGATGAGGAAGATCAGCGACTTGTGCTAATAAATCAATACTATTTGCTTGCCAGCCTGGATACTAAGGCCTATCCGCTCGGACCACTTGGAATTTCAAGCAACAACTGGAATGGAGCCCAGTTATGGGACGCGGATCTGTGGCTGGGACGGGCACTTCTGCCGCTGTGGCCGCAGTTTGCACGACGGATTGTCTCATATCGTGCCGGACTCATTCCAAAAATGAGGGAATTTGCTCACAGCCAGAAATATGATGGCGCCTGGTTCCCGTGGCTGCACGACGAGGAAGGTGAAAACAGGACACCGAAGGAATATCTGCCGGAAATACATCTCAACATCTGGATACCTTTGGCGGCGTGGGATGTCTTCCAGCTTACTGGGGACAGGGAAGTTTTAAGTGAACAGGCATGGCCTCTGCTCAAAGGTGCAGCCGATTTTTTCGCTTCACGCTGTGAGAAGGATTCCGACGGTTCCTGGCATCTGCGTGGTGTGGTCGGGCCTGATGAAGCAGTCGCTGAGAGATTCCGTACGACTTCCAATGATAATGTATTGACCAATTCCGGGGTGCGGTCACTCATGAAGACTGCTGGCGAAGCCGCAAAGCTTATGGAAGAGCCGGCAAATCCGCTCTGGGATCCTATTTCACGGGGACTTGTAATTTTACCGCCGCGCAAGGACAATGTCATTCCGGAACACGCCGACTATGTTGATCAGCCTATCAAGCAGGCGGACACGATCCTTGCTTTCCATATGGATTTCCTCCAGATGCCTGAAGAAGTCGTCCGTGCGACCGTGGAATTTTACCGCGGCAGGAATGGGACTGGTCCTCTAATGACAGGCCAGATTGAATCTGCGATCATGATCAGGCTCGGGGATGTTCAAAAGGGTCTGCAACAGCTTTTCACCGATTACCGCAGATATGTCCGTGGTCCATTTCTGGTGCCTTTTGAGACACCGGTAAATGATACGGCTGTGATGCTGACAGGAGCTGGGGGGTTGCTTCAGGCGATGATATACGGCCTTTACGGCTGGCGTATAGGCAGCAGAAGGAAAATCCCACGCATTGGCGACGGGTGGTAGAACTTACTGCGACTCTGCCGTGTTCCGGCAGCATTGGACCCCTTGGAAACAGAAGAACTTGTTCCACTAAAATCGATACATTATAATATGCAATTTCAGATTGACAAAAAAGATACAATAGATATAATAATTATATAATAGTATTTAAAAGGTAATTTGTCTGCTGAGAAATTTTTTAAAAAGGGGAGGAAGGGAAGATGAAGAAGATTGGTCTGATGCTCGTGATGGCGGTGGCGGTGTTGGTCGGAATAGCCTATGCAGGTGAGAAGAACCTGACGGCCGACAAGAACGTTGAGAATTATGGATGGACCTTCGACAACGGGCAGGAGTTTCCAGGAGCCACTGGAAAACTCAGCATCGACGACGGTGCGCTCAAGCTTGAAGGGAACTTCACCAGCGGTGGAAATTATGTCGAGACGAAGATCAAGCTAAACGAAGAGATCAACTCAATATCATTTCTGCTGAAATATCCCGGCTCAACGTCCCTTACAATAAGGGTTGTCGACGGCTCGGACCAGTGCCACCAGATCAACTTCAAGATCAAGGACAACCCCGACTGGCAGAAGGTCAACTTCGACCTCGGATCATATCTGACCGAGAAGGCCAATTCCCCTGCGGCCGAGATCGTGAAGAAATATGAGAACTGGGGCGGTTCCAACGACGGCAAATGGCACGGACCTGCAAAACTCATCAGCATCCTCGTCGGAAAGACAGAGCAGAACAAGACCCCGACCCTCTGGATCAAGGACTTCAAGCTCATCACGAAATAACGAAATAAATGCACAGCCCTTACGGGCTTGACTACAAACGTATACTGAAAAGATCTAATGCAATATGTTTGTAGTTAATCCCGTAAGGGATGTTTCTTAAAAATTCTCAAAGAAGGGATTGGGAAAATGCGGAAAACAAGACTGTTTTCATTGTTGGTGGCGATCTCCACCTTCATCCAATTTTCAGGATTTGCGGCTGATCAGTTCGACGGCAGTTTCGAAAAGCTGACCCAGATCCCCAAGACCTGGAAGACGGCGGGAAAGGTTGCTATCGACACGAAGGACGCCGCAAAGGGTAAGAACTCAATCGGCTTCGAAAGACCTGAGAAGGAAATTGACAATCCAACCTCGCTTGTGATGGAGGCGTTCCCCGCCAAGGAAGGTATCTGGGAGTTTGGCGTGTCCTACAAGTCAGACCTGTATTCCCCTGATGACTCCTACAACGGTATGATATATGTCGAATCGCTCGATGCGGGAGGAAGAGTGATCGACTCCTATGAGTTCGCTCTTATCAAAGGAAAGAACGACTGGAAGGAGTTCAAGAAGAAACTCGATCTTTCGAATGGAACGGTTTCCGCAAGATACAGGATCGTGGTAAGCAAGACGTATGGCAAGTTCAACATTGATGAACTTGCGGCGACGTATGTCTCCCCATCCCCGAAGATCGGCTGCATCTTCAAGGCCGTCAAGATGAAGCCCAAGGTGCTCGGAGGAATGTTCTTTCCTGAGGACAAGGTCATCTTCGATCTCACCATAGAATGCAACAAGGAATGGCCTGCCGACAACAGGCAGCTGAACTTTATTATAAGGGACTACTGTGGCGTGGAGATCATCGAACCGGTGAAAGTGAAGTTTGAAGGTTCGGGAGGAACGTATAGGGGAGTCCTTGATCTTAGTGCACAAAAGTTTGAGATTGGGAAATTCCACGAAATCTATGTGGAAGCGTTGTTTGGGAATTCCGAGCCTTTAAAGGAAAGATCGTCATTTGTCATCCTGCCAAAGGCCGTTACCAAGAATTATAAGCCTGCTGAGATCCCGTTCACTTCAAGGAACTGGGACAACCGTCTTCCAGACTATTTCCGTCTTTCCGACAGGATAGGCGTGAGATGGTGCGGTATTTGGAGCGGTTGGGAGGCGAAGCCTCCTTATAATCCATCTGCCCCCACGATTGAATTATGCAAGGAGCTCGATATGGGAGCCGTTCTCGGGACTCCTTGTAGCGCCATAGAAGGACGCCATGGTAACTACAAGGAATATAATGAGACGGCCCTCAGGGAAGGAGCAAAGAACCTTGTAAACAAGTACAAGGACTATGTTCCGATCATGATCACCCTTGGAAATGAGCCGAATGGCCAGCCGGACAGGGTCAAGGAAGATATTCCTGCCTACAAGGCCGTTTACGAGGAAGTGAAGAAGATTGATAAAAATATAATCGTGATCGGAACTTCATGCGGACTCGATGAGGAGTTCTTCAAACAGGGGTTCCAGCCCTATCAGGATGTATATGATTTCCATCTCTACGAATCCCCTAACAACATCAGGGAGGCATTCAAGAAATATGATGGTTTCTTCAAGAAGTACGGACAGAAGAAGCCGATATGGTCGACGGAGATCGGGTTGAACAGTGCCGGACAGACAAGACTTGCGATCACGCGTGACATGATCAAGAAGTTCGCGATCTTCTTCGCCTGCGGTGGCGGAAACATGTCATGGTTCGACATCCTTTATCCCGATGGCGACGGCAAGAATGACGGTACTACCGGCGAATCGATGAATGTATTCAAATGCAAGTACAGCTTATACTGTCCGCGTCTGGATGCGATTTCCTATTACAACATGGTGAATGGAATATGCATCAAGAAATTTGTGCAGGAGAAAAAGTATGAGCGCGGTGCTGATGCAGTGCTTTTCCGGGACAAGGACAACAAATGCCTTTTGGTAGTGTGGAAGGAGGAGGACCGCATGGACGCTTTCCTTCCGCTCCCGAATGTAAAACAGGTTAAGCTCATCAGGATTGACGGGAGTTCCATCGACCTTGATGCTCAGGGTAAAGGACTGAACCTTACTATTTCGGAAGATCCAATCCTCCTCTTCTTTGATTCAGCCGATCTCAAGCTGGCCGACAAGCTTGGTGTTCCGGCGTTGAAGCTGAATGACACATTTGATCCTGTCGTCAAAGGCGGATCGCAGAAGATTTCATTCACCTCTGAAAGCAGCAAGGCAGATGATGTTTCACTTGTGGTTCCGATGGGATGGACGGCTGGCAAGGCTGAACTTTCCGGAAAGGAGATCAGCTTCAATGTGACCGCTCCTTCGGCCACCGGAACGAGAAAGGCCAACATCCTGGTAGCATTCAAGAACAAGAATGGCGAACTTGCATTCTATCTACCGGTATCGGAGAAGTAATTTTGGAGCGCCGGCATCTTGCCGGATATTCCTTGTAATTTGAAATTCGAAATTAGAAATTTGTAATCGACAGAGGACAAGGACATGAAAGTGAAATTTATTGCAGTTGCCGTGATGACTTTGGCTGTAGCATCTTTCTGCATTGCGCAGGAGAAACCGTTGCAGTCTGAAGACAACGACCTTACCACGGCTCTTCCGGCGCAGGTGGCTCCATCGTCAATTCCTGCGGGAGCAGCATTCAAGTTGAACCTCAACTGGCAGGCGGTCAAACCTCTGAAGAAGGGGTATACAGTCTACATACATTTCAAGGACTCCACAGGCAAGATGGTATTCCAGTGGGATCATAATCCGCCTGTAGGCACCGGTACGCCAGGCTGGATCGGCGGCGTGAGCTATGAGATCAAGATCATTGCGCCTGCGAATCTCGCAGATGGGACATACAGGATAGTCTTGGGACTTTATGACAAGGAAGGGCGCATCTCACTAAAGGCAGGGGAGGGGGTAAAGGATCTGGGGGAAAGAGGTTATGAGGTGGGAACTTTCACCGTGGATAAGAATGCACCGTGGCCGAAAGCGGACACCGATAAGGCGCCAACGCTCAATCTTGAAGGATTCAAGATGACTTTCAGCGAGGAGTTTGACAAGCCGCTCGATGTTTCCGCTTGGGGACCGGGCACACGCTGGATATGCCATACTCCATGGAACGGGGATTTTGGAGATGCGCGGTTCACTGATCCTGGAGAAGACTTCTCTTGCAAGGTTGAGAACGGTATCCTTTACATTGAAGCCCGCAAGGATGATGCATACAAGGCTAAGGACCAGTGGAAAAGACCATGGAAATCGGCCCTCCTCTGTTCGAACGATCCAAGCGGCAAGGGATTTTCCCAGCAGTACGGATATTTTGAAATGCGTGCAAAGATGCCGAAAGGTCCTGGCGTATGGCCGGCATTCTGGCTATGCTCGAGCTTTGACAGAAAGAATCCAAAGGGCGGAGAGACCGGGGCCATCGAAATAGACATTATAGAGTATTACGGACATGCGCCGAACTCATACACGGCCACAATGCACGTCTGGGAGCCGAAACCGCATTGGGGGCATGGCTCGACAATAACTACAAAGCCAAATGAGGCATGTGAAGGATTCCACAACTACGGATGCATGGTCGAACCTGAGTTCACTACGATGTATTTCGACGGGATCGAGGTGTGGAAGACCAAGACACCAAAAGAGCATAACAAACCGCTGATGATACTGCTCAACCTCGCGCTCGGGAGCGGTTGGCCGATAGACAAAACACCGAATCCCTCCGTCATGGAAGTTGATTACGTAAGGGCGTACGCAAAGTGAAATACCTGAACTTTGAACATTCAACTTTCAACATCGAACGGCGGATAAGGAATTAAATTCGTTCGAAGTTGGAAGTTCAAAGTTGGATGTTCGATGTTCATGAGTTTGATTTTGAAAATTAAAAAATAATTCAAAGGGGATACTATGAGAAAACTGGGATTGGTCCTTCTGGCTGTCGTCTCATTCATTGCGGTTTATGCCTGCTTTGCCGAAGAGAAGACGATGGAGCTTCTTTCGGACAAATCGCTTGAGAACTACGGATGGAGCTTCGATAACGGACAGGAGTTTCCCGGCGCTACAGGAAAACTCAGTACCGATCCAGCTGAAGGTGATGCACTCAAGCTCGAAGGGGATTTCACAAAGGGTGGAAACTATGTGCAGGCAATGACACAACTCGAGGACACCGACATCACTTCCATATCATGCCTAATCAAATATCCCAACGCCTCCGGTTTTACTATGCGCATCGGAGACAGCACCAACCAGTGTCACCAGATCAACGTTAAGATCAAGAACAGTCCCGACTGGCAGAAGTTCAATTTCGACATGGGCTCATATCTCGCGGAAAAGGGAAATTCTCCTGCAGCGGAAGTGGTGACAAAATATGAGAACTGGGGTGGGGCTAACGATGGCAAGTGGCACGGACCTGCAAAATACATAGTCTTCATCATAGGTCCCGATCGTGAAAAGCAACTGCTCAAGCCCACCATGTGGATCAAGGACCTCAAGGTGAGGGGTAAAGCTGATGATTCCGCAGGTGCGAAGTCCGTAACGCTCACGAAAAGTGTCAGGCTTGATGAGTTTGTCGACGATGAACTTGACTGGAATTTCAGCCTTGGCCAGGAGTTTCCCGGAGCTAAGGGTGGTATGGAGCTTGTGAAAGACGGCTTTGAAAAGGGAAAGTCAGCAATAAAGCTTTCCGGTGATTTCACAGGTGGCGGAGCATACGTTGCCGCTGAAAAGGATCTCAAGGAACTGCCGGCGGATCTTTCCGCAATAAAGGCAAAGGTGAAATCGGACAACGTAACGAGTGTTTCCATCAGGCTGGGCGATTCAAGCGGACAATGCCACCAGCGTCCGGGATTCAAGATCCAGAACGATGGCAAATGGCATGATATCATCATCAAACCTGATGCGATTGCTGGTGGGGAACACTGGGGTGGGGCAAACGATGGCAAATGGCACGGACCTGCGATGTATCTTGCGATTATCATAGGGAAGGGTAACGATGCCAAGCCTGCAATGCTGGTTGCGGACATTACTGCTGACACGGTTGTAAAGGGAGCGGCGCAGGCTTCTGCATTCAACGGCAGTTTCGAGGAATTGAAGGAACTTCCGAAATCTTGGAAAACCCAGGGAAAGGTTTCGCTTGAGACGAAGGAGGCTGCAAAAGGAAACAATTCAATAGCTTTCGAACGTGCTGAAAAAGATGTTGACAATGCCACATCGCTTGTCATGGATGCTTTTCCTGCAAAGGAAGGCCTCTGGGAAGTAGCCCTCTGGTACAAGTCTGATCTGTATTCTCCGGATTCCTCCTATAACGGGACGGTCTATCTCGAATCCCTGGATGGAGCGGGCAAGGTGATCGATACAAACGAATTCTTACTGATAACAAAACAGAATGGCTGGAAGGAGTTCAAGAAAGTCGTCGATATACCGAAAAATGCGAATTCCGCAAGGTTCAGGATAGTGATGAACAAGACCTACGGCAAGTTCAGCATTGATGAGATGGCGGCATCTTTTGTTTCAGCATCTCCGAAGCAGAATGCCATATTCTCGGCGGTAAAGTTCGCGTCAAAGGCGATGGGCAACATGTTCTTCCCCGGGGACAAAATCACTTTCGATGTAACTGTCGAGTGCACAAAGGCGTGGCCGGCGGAGACAAAGGATGTCATATGCACTGTGACCGACTACTGGGGTGCGGAATATTCCGAACCGATCAAGGTGAAGCTGGAGAAAGGAAAGAGGGAGAAGGGCAAGACGAAATACAGCGGTGTCCTCGACCTTTCCAGCATAAAGTTCGAGCAGGGAAAATACTATGAGCTGCATGCTTTGGCGACTTTTGGCTCGACAGAGCCGTTCAACGATGTGTCAGCATTCGTGATATTGCCAAAGGCGGTGACGAAGAACTACAGACCTCATGAAATCCCTTTCACTTCGAGGGACTGGGATGACAGGATCAAGGAATATTTCATCCTCTCGGACAGGCTGGGACTCAGGTGGTGCTGCCTCTGGAGCGGCTGGGATGCAAAGCCTCCATATAATTCACATGCCCCCGGAATCGAACTATGCAAGGAACTTGACATGGGCGCCATACTTGGATGTCCGTCAGGAGCCGTGGAAGGTCACCATGGTAATTACAAGGACTACGACGAGACTGCATTCAGGGAAGGTGCAAAGGCGATAATCAACAAATACAAGGGATATGTCCCGTTGATGGTCTCGCTTGGGAACGAACCTCCATGCACTCCTGACAGGGTGAAGGAAAACATCGCGGCGTACAAACCGGTTTACGAGGGTGTGAAGGCGGCAGATCCCAGCATAATCGTGATTGGAACTTCCTGCGGGCCGGCGGAGGAGTATTTCAAGCAGGGATTCCAGGCATATCAGGACATGTATGATTTCCACTGCTATGAGGATCCGAAGAGTGCGGAAGGCGCCTTCAAGAAGTATGGGGAACTCTTCACCAAGTATGGTGGCAAGAAACCGATATGCACGACTGAGATCGGGCTGAACAGCCAGGGGATGACGCGCATAGCGATAACGAGGGACATGATAAGGAAGTTCGCTGTATTCTTCGCGAACGGCGGTGCCCACATGTCATGGTTCGACCTGCTTTATCCGGATCCCGAAGGGAAGAACGTCGGGAGCAACGGAGAGTCATTCGACGTCTTCTCCAGCAAATACTGCCTCTACAGGCCGAAACTTGATGCGGTTTCCTACTACAACATGGTAAATGGAATATGCATAAAGAAGTTCGTGCAAAGGATGAAGTATCCCGACGAGGGCGAGGCCTTCCTCTTCCGTGACAAGGACAACAAATGCCTTGTGATCCTATATAAGGAAAAGGAGCGTCAGGACGCATTCTTCCCGATGAATGGCGTTGGTAAGGTCAAAATGATCAGGATAGATGGAAGTTCCGCTGAACTTGATGCCCAGGGCAAAGGACTTACGCTGACGGTTTCCGAAGATCCTCTGCTGCTGTTCTTTGATTCAGCGAACATGAATCTTCCTGAGAAGCTTGAAAAGCCGGCGGTTACGGTTTCTGGCTCGATTGATCCGGCGATTAAGGGCGGAGAAACGAAGATTGCATTCAATGTCGAAGGAATTTCCGCAGATGACATTTCAATCCTCACTCCTCCGAATTGGAAAGTGAAAAAGCTTGGCGTCTCCGGCAAGGAGATCAGCTTTGGCATCACTCCGCCTGAGGTAACGGCGGCGCGTGCTGGAAGGCTTCTGCTGGCCATGAAGAACAACAATGGTGAGCTTGCTCTCCCGATGCCGATATCTGGAAAGATCTCAATGAGGGTCGTACCTGTGCCGTTCAAGGACGGAAAGGGTGGTGTGAAGGTCGTCCTAAGGAACAATTCCGCCGAGAAGGACGAGGTCAGCTATTCAATCTCGATACCGGAAGAAGTTGCGATGGCTAAAGGGACGTTCAACAAGGCTGAAGCGAAACCATTTGTGGCTGAAATCTCAGGTCAGGCCGAAGGCAAAGTTGCCGTTGAAGGCAAGTCGGAGAAGGAAATCATAATTTCAGTTTCCAATTTCAATCCGCTGAACCTGTATGTTGCCAAGGTGTCGGCAACAGATTCCTCGGGCAGGACAGTTTCGAAGGAAAGGTTCATTTCGGGTTTTGTCGGAGTCCAGAAGGTGAAGGCGCCACTCAAAATGGATCTTTCTGCAGATGAAGCGGAATGGCAGAGGGCACCGGTCCTGAACCTCAACGAGGAACGCCAGTATTTCATGCTCAACAAGGAAAGGAAGTGGAACGGGCAAGAAGACCTTTCCGGGAAACTGCGCTTCCTATGGGATGACAATTTCCTTTACATGAGGATGGACGTGAAGGATGACAAGTATATCAATCCGAAAGCTGATGTTGACATCTGGAACATGGACGGGCTGCAGATACTTGTCGATTCAGCCAGGGAATCGAGTGAGAAGAACGGCAAATATGAATATTCGCTCGCTGAAGGGACAAAAGGACCGCAGGCGTGGTGCAATTATTCGGCATCTCCCTCTACGCCGACCGGAGAGGTCAAGGACATTGTCATAAAAGTAACAAAAGCCACCGATGGTACGGGAAGCAGGACCTATGAGATCGCCATTCCATGGCTGAGGCTTGCGCCGTTCACGCCGGGAACAGGCAAGGATCTCGGATTCTGCACTATCATTAATGAGGACGATGGTCCGGGCAGGGCGAGTTTCATGGGCTGGTTCGGATGCGCGCATTCAAAACAATTGGATCTGGTCGGAGACCTGATCCTGCTCGAATAGTTGTCATGGTACTTTACATTTGACAGGGTCTGGATATTTTTAAGGAAGTTGAACCAGGGGAGATGATCAACATGAAGATGATCAGGTTCATGCTTATTGAACTGCTGGTTGCGCCAACCGTAGCTGACAGGCTGACTAGCCTGAAGCGAAGGCAAGTTCGAGTAATGTTTACATTGATCGAACTGTTGGTGGTAATTGCGATCATCGCAATCCTGGCGGCCCTGCTTCTGCCGGCGCTGGCGAACGCAAAGGAGTTCGCCAGGAAAGCATTCTGCACGAACAACTGCAAGCAGATCGCAATCATGTTCCACATGTATGCCGGTGACTATGACAACTCGCTTCCTCCTTCAAAAGGCCTTAACGGTGGCACCAATGACCTGACCAATGGATGGTATCAGTTGTTCCTTGACAACAAGACAGGTACAAGGGAATCATTCTTCTGTCCGAGCGATGATCAGAGCTGCTATACTTCCGACCACCGTATCAACTACGGCAGGATCAGCTACGGCTATAACCAGAGGATGATGGGAGGTGATCTTGGAGGCTGGATCAACACCTGGAATCCGTCCTCTCGTTATGCGAAATATGCCTCTCCTGCAACTCTTGATCAGATAAGGAAGCCTGAGAGGACGGTGTTTGTCTGCGAGAATGCAGCATGTGTAAACGGTGGGAACTACAAGGGATATTACCATGTGTATCCGTGGGCCGACGGATGGAATCCCCTTGCGTATGGTATGAGGCATAGGAGGAGCTGTATCATTGTCTGGGCCGATGCCCATATCGACGGGGTAAATGGTGGAAGCCCTTCAGAACTTTACAGTGCCGGCATGATAGGAAATCCATGGGATGGAGCATCCGACTACTGCTGGGACAGGGAATAAATTAGTGCAGGGTATTTACTTTTTAATTGAAATTATGTATAATTGGGGCCGGAGGATCCTGTCATGAAAAGAAAGCTGACATTCACTCTCATTGAACTACTTGTTGTGATTGCGATCATCGCAATCCTCGCAGCTTTGCTTCTTCCAGCCCTAAAGCAGGCCAGGGAAGCCGCAAAGAAATCCTACTGCATCAACAACTGCAAGCAGATAGGTTCAATGGTTACAATGTACTGCGACGACAACAATGATTCCCTGATGGAGAAAAAAAGCCTGAATCCTGGTCCGAATACCCTTACTAACGGATGGTACCACAGGCTGATGGACGGACCCAGGTCGGAAACATTCTTCTGCCCAAGCGATGGCTATACTTCTTCCACCGATTACCGGCTTCTTTACGGACAGGTAAGCTATGGCTACAACCAGCGTATGTTAGGTGGAGATACGGCCTGGGTCGGAACGTGGAATCCGCAGTCCAGATATGAAAAGTATAACAGGGCCGCCACCCTCGCCCAGATACAGAAACCCGCACGGACCATATTTTGCCTTGAAAACTGCGCAGTATGGAACAGTGGCAACCTTAAGGGATATTACCATGTTTATGCCTGGGTGGACGGGGCAAATCCGCTCGTATATGGAAGGCACATGGGCTCATGTGTGATTACATGGATAGATGGACATGTGGATACTGCACCAGGTACATCTCCGCAGGATTTCTTCTATGGTGTCACAGGACAGGTAGGACCGCTGCCAGGACAATGGAAGAGGAACGGCAGCACTACCGCCGACAACTATTATGACAGAGAATAGTAATTTTCAAAGCCATATTGATAAAGGATAAAAACTGTGATGTCAAAGAAAAATGAATTTACATTGATTGAATTGCTGGTAGTGATAGCGATAATCGCAATCCTCGCAGCATTGCTCTTACCGGCCCTGGCAAATGCCAAGGAATCAGCAAGGAAGATATTCTGCATCAACAACTGCAAGCAGATCAGCACACTGTCCTATGTCTACAATGATAACTATGGTAGCCTGATGCCGTCCAGGGCGCTTGATCCCGGGCCGAACACCCTGACTGGCGGCTGGTATCATCTGCTTGTGGATAACAAGCCCTCGGATCTCTTCTTCTGCCCTTCGGACACGGAGAGCCCGTTGAAAACCCAGAGTGAACGACTTCTATACGGACAGGTCAGCTACGGTCACAACGCAAAGATGCTCGGAGGACAGAATCAGCTTGGAAACGACGGCCAGGTCGACTGGATAGTCAGTGTCTGGGGTGCGCCTTATAACACATATGACCAGCCGGCTAAGATAGACAGGATCAGGAAACCTGCAGTGACGATCCTCACCGTCGAGTCATCAGCCTTGTGGAACATTGGTAGGAATTTCGGATACTACCATGTCTTCCCGTGGTGCGATACGAACTATAATCCTCTTCCCTACGGCAGGCACAAATTCGTCTGCATTGTTACCTGGGTAGACGGCCATGTCGATGGTACGTTCGGAAGAGCGAGTCCGGAGTTCTACAATGCCGACAAGCTGACAGGTCCGTGGACAAGGACACCCGACAACGATTGCTACTGGGACAGGGAATAGGAGTTCCTCAGGTATTCTGTTCAGGGAGGAAATAGTCGTATATTTTCTTCTGGCTGCGAGAAGCGATGTTCTTGTTTCCAAGCGGTGCTGTTGCGGAATAGGTTCCGTCCTTGCCCAATGCACGTCCCTTCCTCGAATCGGCGAGTTCAAGATCAAGGATTTTCTTTAAAATCTTGCATGTTCCTGTATTTTCAACAGGGAACATTACTTCTATCCGCTTGTAGAGGTTCCTTGGCATCCAGTCCGCACTTGAAAGATAATATTCGGGATTTCCACCATTGCCGAAATAATAGATCCGGCTGTGCTCCAGGAACCTGTCTACGATACTTACAATATTTATGTTATCCGTCTTGATCCCAGGCTTCATGCAGCAGATTCCTCGGACTATCAGGTCGATCTTCACACCGGCATATGCAGCATCATAGAGCTTTTCGATTATCGAAATGTCAACAAGGGAATTCATCTTCGCGATGATACGTCCAGGATTGTGCTTGTCGGACAGCCTTGTTTCACGCTCAATCAGCGATATGAACTTCTCCTTGAGGTCATAAGGTGCCGCGGCTATCTTGTTCCAGCGTTCCGGAGCGGCAGCATAGCCGGTCATGACGTTGAAGAGGGCGGAAATATCGGAGCACAATTCGGGATCGGTGGTCAGGACACCAATGTCAGTGTATATCCTTGCTGTCTTCTCGTTGTAATTTCCTGTGGAAAGATGGAGATATCTGCGGATTGTCCCTTCCTCCTTCCTTATGATCAAAAGACTCTTGCTGTGTATCTTGAGTCCGGAAACTCCATATATGACATGGGCTCCTGATTCCTCAAGCTTTCTTGCGCGGAGAATATTATTGTTCTCGTCGAAACGAGCCTTCAGTTCGACTATCACGGTTACCTGCTTGCCATTCTCCGCAGCCTTCTGCAAAGCCCTTACTATCGGTGAATCTCCGCTTACCCTGTAGAGAGTCTGCTTTATCGCCAGGACAGATGGATCCTCGGCGGCCTCTTCAAGAAGGCGTATTATCGGGTCGAATTTCTGGAATGGGAGGAATATCGGAATGAGCCCCTCCTTCTTGACAGAATCGAAGACAGATTTCTTTTCATCAATTGCTCCAACTGGAAGGGGACGCCATTCCTTCTCGGTGATTTCATCCCTGCTTTCCTTGGCAACAAGCTCGAAGAAATTTGCTGTATGCAGCATATTCGGAACATAATATCTGGCGTTCTCATCGAGTTCCAGTTTCTTCATCAGCCATTCCTCGAAAGATGCGTTCTCCTTCTTCTGGAAAAGTTCGATCCTGACAATATTCCGCTTCTTCCGGTGAAGCAGCTTTTCCTGTATATGCACAAGAAGATCGGAAATTCCTTCCTCATCCACGCTCCAGTCCATATCCCTTGTTATCCTGAATTGCATGACTTCCGTAATTTCGCATTTAGCGAATAGGAGACCGATGTTCTCCATGATGAGATCTTCGAGCAGGATATAAGCCCTGGCATCCTTGTGCTGGGCGCTTGCAACAGGAATGAAGCGTGGCAGCACCTGCGGCACTTCCACGAACGACTGCACTATCCTGTTAGAACCTGGCTCCTTGAGCCTTACCGCCAGTTCTATCGCGCCGCTGTTTATTATCGGGAAAGGATGGCTCGAATCGACCGCTATCGGAGTTAACGCCGGGAATATCTGGTTCTGGAAATATCTGCTCAGTATTTTTTTGTCATCGTCGGAGAGATCGGCCCATTTCAGTATGATGGTGTTCGCCTTCTGAAGTTCCGGCAGGATATCATTGTTCAACAGTGAATACTGCTTTTCTAGCAGGGTGATCACCTTCCTGCGGATCTCCAGGAGCTGTTCCTTGGCGGACATGCCAGCACTATCTGAGCTGACAGTATCAGGCTTCAGTTGTCTGAGACCGGCGACGCGCAACATGAAGAACTCATCGAGATTGTTTGCGAATATCGCAACGAACTTGAGGCGTTCAAGCACAGGATTTATCTTGTCCTCAGCCTCTTCAAGGACGCGGGAATTGAAGTCAAGCCAGCTCAGATCCCGGCTTATAAGTTGTTCATTTGTCAGTTTCATTATGCTCCATGGATGACTGGATTGACGGATTGTTGGATGGTTGGGTAAAGATCCAGTTATTGGAGAAAAATATGATTTTCATAGTAAATCCTTTTTCATCTTAAACCAATCATCCGGGCATCCAATCATCCATTCACCCTCTTTTCCTACTCCACCACGACCTTCAGGCCGAAAATCTCCCTGAAAAGAGTCTCTTTGTTCTTCATTTCCATTCTTTCCAGATCGAGATCGAAGGATGCGTTGGTTTTTATGGTCAATTTTTCGTTGTCATAGGAAACCTTTATGTTCCTGATCTTGTGCCTGTGTGAGCGATCAAGGGCGTCTGCGACCCTGAGGATTGCTGCGAGTTTGCTGACCAACATCCTGTCCTCAACCGATTGAATCACATATTCCGGATGGGAATCTTTCGGAAGTCCACGCCGATGGTAACGTGCGATCAGAGCGACGAGTTTCAGCTCCTTGGGCGATATTCCTGCGATCTGGCTGTTGCTTATGAGGTAGAGGGAATGTTTATGGTGCTGACGATTGTTAACGTATTGTCCTATGTCGTGCAGGATTCCCGCGACTTCGAGGAGGAGCCTGCCATTTCCGCCTATCCCATGCAGTGGCTGCATTGCATCGAAGATCGCAAGGGCAATGTCGGTCACGCATCTGGCATGTTCGGCGTCATAGCGGTATTTCTCCCCTATGAACTCAGCGCAGGCTATAATGTCCGGGATGAACGGATCCTTCTGTCCGGAGAAATCCCGGGAGATTTCGTTGATTATGGCATCACGGGTGCTTATCTTGGGGACATAGAGCTTCTGTGCCTCTGTTATTGATATGAAGTGTTCGAGGATGTCACAGCACGGCTCAAGGCTCTGCGCCATCAGGTCGGACAGCTTGTATGTCTCAGCAAGCTTCTCCGAAGGCACCCCGGCTACAGAACCATGTATTGACTTAAGCGATGTCCTTGACAGGGCGAGGATTTCCTGCTCCTCTTTCTCTGCGTTGAAAGAGCTTACAAGAGCCCTTACAGGAGCGCCGACCGCAACAAAAAGGCTTGGCTTCTTGCTCTTTGGATAGTTCTTGGAAATGTCATCGACCACGCAGCCGACGAATATGTCGATTATGTCCTTGATCTTCTTTCCGCCGATAGGCTGACCGAGCTCCTCGTAGAGGCGCAATGTTCCGATCCTGAACGATTCGGCACTGCGCACTTTTCCGTCCTGTACGAGCACGATGTGCGTTGAGCCCGTGCCGACCATGCATATCACGGCATCCTGCTTGGAGAACGGATATTTCTTCTCGAGTGCGTCCTTGACGGCGAGATATATGAGCCTTATCTCCTCGGAAGCCTCGAGAACCTCGAGCCTTATGCCGGAAAGGATTTCAATCCTTTCAATGAATACGTCCTTGTTTTCCGCCTCCCTGACCGCACTTGTTGCGACAGTCTTGAAGGATACTACGCCGTAGTCCTTCATGATCTTCTGGTAGTCGCCCAGGATCTTTGCAACGAGAGAGGTGCTTTCAGGTGAGATTTTACCCTTGGTGAAAACATCCCTCCCTATTGGAATTGTGTTCGAGACATTCTCGAGGATCTCGCATTTCCCGTCGGCCGAGATCTGTACGATCTCCATCCTTACCGAATGGGAACCGAGATCGATGACCGCAAACAGGGTCTTTCCATCTTTCTTCTGTATTTTCATGGGGATTTCTTTGTGTTTTGAAAGTCATGTAATCTACATCTCAAATGGCAATATGCCAAGTCAAAGGGGCATGGTGTTATATGGCTTATTTGAATGTTCATCAATGCAATGTAAATTTATTTTTTGCCATGGAAAGATAATTTTGCCGGAATAGCATGGAAACAGAAATATTAGACAAGATTGAAAGCCCTGAAGATCTCAGGAAGCTTCCTCCGGAAGCGAAGGAACAACTCGCCCAAGAAATACGCGAGGAGCTGATAGAAGTCATATCAAAGAATGGCGGACACCTCGCTCCGAACTTGGGCGTGGTTGAACTTACCATTGCCCTTCACTGCGCGTATAGGATGCCTGAAGACAAGATTGTATGGGATATCGGGCATCAGGCGTATGTGCACAAGCTTCTGACTGGAAGGAAAACCTTCTTCAAGACCCTTCGCAAGGACGAGGGCTGCCTCGGTTTCCTTTCCCGAGAAGAATCCAAATATGACGTGTTTGGTGCAGGGCATGCTGGTACCGCGATTTCCGCTGCCCTAGGTATGGCTGCTGCCAGGGACAGAAGGAAAGGGAAGGAGAAAATCGTTGCACTGGTAGGTGACGGATCCTTGAACTGCGGTATCTCCTTCGAAGCTCTCAACCATGTCGCTGAAACCACTAAGGATTTCATAATAATCCTCAACGACAACAAGATGTCGATATCGAAGAACGTCGGAGGAATGTCCCGTTATCTCAACAGGATCATCACAGGCAAAGGCTACAATAAGCTGAAAAATGCCGCAAGGACATTAGTTGAAAAGATTCCGCGCGTCGGTTCTACGATCACCAAGGCCATCGGAAAATTTGAAGAGGCCACCAAGAGCATACTTGTTCCCGGTGTGCTTTTCGAGGAACTCGGTTTTCGGTATATTGGACCTATTGACGGGCATAATATCGAGGAGATGACCAGGACCTTTGAGGGAGTGAGGGAATTCGAAAAACCCGTGATAGTACATGTAATTACAGAGAAAGGACGAGGTTACAAGCCTGCTGAAGCGGCTCCAGAAAAGTTCCATGGTCTTGCAAGCTTTGATCCTGAGACCGGCGAGGATCTGAATGGTTCTTCCACTCCTTCTTTCTCAGGAGTATTTGGGACTTCAATCTGCGAACTTGCTGAAAAGAACAAGGATGTTGTTGCAATTACTGCCGGAATGAGGACTGGGACAGGTCTTCTCGACTTCTCGAAAAAATATCCAGACAGGTTCTTCGATGTCGGTATCGCAGAAGAGCATGCAGTGGTCTTTGCCGCAGGGATGTCAACCCAGGGGCTGCGCCCAGTCATAGCGATCTATTCCACCTTCCTTCAGCGGGCCCTCGACTATGTGTTCCATGACATATGCCTGCAGAACCTACCTGTGATAATCTGCGAAGATCGCAGCGGAATTGTCGAGGATGGTGCGACCCACCACGGCATATATGACCTTTCATTCCTGAGGAACCTGCCGAATATCTCGATACTGTGTCCCTCCGACGGTAGCGAACTCCGCAGCATGCTTTTTGCAGCTTATGACAGGAAGGAACCTGTCATCATCAGGTATCCGAGAGGATCCGCGGTCAGGAAGCCAATCGCCAAGCCGGTTGAACATATCCCATGGGGCGAAGCTGTAGTTGCAAGGGAAGGGAAGGATATTGCTATTTGGACTGCCGGAAGGGAGCTTTCAACAGCCATGGAAGTGGCTGATATCCTTGCCGGATCCGGAAGGAATGCTTTCGTAATTGACGCAAGATTCATGAAGCCCTTCGACTCGGAACTTCTCATCAAACATGCCTCCGAGATGCCAGTTGTAACGATCGAAGACTGCCAGATACAGGGCGGACTGGGAGGCATTGTCGACGAGATATTGATAAAGGTTTCGAACAAAGGAATCAGACATTACGGATGGAGTGATGAGATTGTCCCGCATGGCACCATCTCCGGGATCAGAAGAAGATTAGGACTAACGGCTGAAGCCATCGCCTCCGACATCCTGAAAATGTAGGACAGGCATCTTGCCTGTTCTCTTGTTTGTTCAGAAGAAATATTGACAGGATAACAGGATTTACAGAATTCGGGTTTTAATCGCGATTCCCCCTTACGCCGATACTCTCAATAGTCCATCCATCCAATCATCCAACAATCCAATCACCCATTCCTCAATACGCCTTCTTCTCCGCACTCCATTTGAGGATCTCGGCTTCGTCCTTCGACCACTTGTCGCTTGCTGCGGATGTGGCGAAGAGCCTGAAGTATTCCTGGATTACGTTCTGGAATATGTGGAGGAGGTTGACTCGTTCGGCGAAGACGCTGCCCGGATCATCGAGTTTCTCGCCTTCAGGAAGCTTCATGCCGCTGAATGCCAGCAGGTCGGCGTCGACCGTGCCCGTCCAGATCTCCTTGTCGCGTGCCAGAGTGAATTTCGCCTTCTTGATCTTCTTGCCGACGTCGAGAGCGGCCTTTGCTTCAGCGCTCCTGAGAGGATTCCCCTTGCGTACGACCGTTTCGCCGGATCCTTCAGCCTCATCAGCGAGGGCGAAAGTGATGGGGCCTTCGATCATCAGTTCAAATTCTCCGAAATCCTTGGTCCTGATCTTTCCGCCTTTCTCTTCGCTGTAGAACCAGAGCCAAGTGATAAAATCTCGGCCGGGATTCGATTCAGCCTTGCAGTTCTTAGAGAACCTGACAGGATTCAGGGCGTCAATTTTATCCTTGAACATCCTGAACATCATGTCGTCAATACTGATCTGCTTCGGTTCCATCTTGAAGGTGTCCTGGAAGAAGGCCAGGAATGTGTCGATCTTCTTCGGAGATGATGTTCCAAGGTATAGCATGCTGGAGGACTTGTCGATTATAAACGGTATTCCGGAAATCATGGGGGGCATATTCATCAGGCGCTTTTCCTCGACATCCTTCTTGATCTGCCTGCGGATCTTGTTCGGAACGAAGAGCAGCTTGTTCATGTGCATGTAGGTGAGTTCCTCCTTGCGGCACTCGGCGTTGAGGAGAGAGGATGGGATCTTGCGCTGGGCGGTACGCAGGTTCAGATAGAAATGTCCGCCGCAGATCACAGTTTCCTCGTTGATATTGGTTTCGAGCAGGTGCCTTCCCCCGACCCAGCCGATTGCGAGTTCGTCCTTGACGCTGTCCAGCTTGCCTGCGGCCCTTGACTCGAAAAGTTCTATGGCGTTGTTGGGAAGTTTTTCCGGAAGGCGGAAGATTGTCAGTGCAAAAGATCCTCTTTCAAATGACATGGCTATGGCTCCTTGATTTATATAAATTATTTGACAGGATAACAGGATTTACTGGATATGATTATGAATATCCTGGGAATCCTGTTGCTCCGTCTGAATTATGAACAAAAAACGGTTTAAAGTAATATATGATCCGTGAATTTCTATTTTGTTTTAGAAAATTTATCCAAGGAATATGCCTGTAGTCAAGCCCTTAAGGGCTGTCTCTCAGTATTGCAATTTGTTCGTAGTAGGCGAATTTATTCGCCGTTATCTTAAGAACGCGCAATAAATTGCGCTACTACAAGCAAAAAAAAACCCGCCGGATGGCGGGCTTTTGGATTTGCGAAATTCGCAGTATATCAGATCTCCTCGCCGACTTCCCAGCGGAGGAACCTCTTGATTACGACGCCAGCGTTGGCCTTCTCAACAGAGACCTTGTCATCCCTGAGCCAGGGCTGCTTTGTAAGGCAGACCTCGGTGTACCATTTGCTGATCTTGCCAGTGAGTATCTTCTCGAGCATTGCAGCGGGCTTGTCTCCGAGCTGGGCCGCGGCGATCTCCTTTTCCTTTGCGATTACATCGGCAGGAATGCTCTCGGGATTCAGGTACTGGGGCTTGAAGGCGGCTATGTGCATGCAGATGTCGTTCAGGGCGGCAGGATTTGAAATCGTTCCTTCGGCATCGATCATGACACCGATCTTTCCACCCATGTGGAGATAGATTGCGCATGCGCCCTTGCTATCCCACTTGATTGCACGGCGAATCTGCATATTCTCTCCAGTAACAGCGATATTCTGGGTAAGGGACTCCTTTTCCTTCTCAACAACCTTGGCTAGGACGTCACCGTCGCCGTCGATGCTGATGGTGTTGTTGGCGATGCCCTTCACGAACTCACGGAATTTTTCATTCTTTGCCACGAAGTCGGTCTCGCAGAGCACTTCAACAAGGCATCCCTTGTTTCCGCTGATGCAGGAGGAAATGATTCCCTCCTTCACGGTCCTGCTTGCCTTCTTCTCGGCCTTTGCAGCCCCTGACTTCCTCAGGATCTCCACGGCCTTGTCAATATTTCCATCCGCATCGATCAGGGCTTTGCGGCAATCCATCATGCCGGCACCTGTCTTCTCACGGAGTTCCTTGACCTGTAATGCACTTATCTCAGCCATAAATAATCAAATCTCCATCTTATTCAGTTTTCTTCTCTTCTGTTTTTTCCTGCTTCTTGGCCTCAGGCTTTTTGGCGGCCTTCGGTTTCTCGGCCTTTGCAGTTTTTTCAGCTGCTGGTGCAGATGCGACGGCATCAGCCTTCTTCACTTCGCCTTCCTTTGCGGGGGCAGGAGCTGCCGAGGTTTTCCTCTCATGGGCATGGGGACGGGGTGCACCGCCTCTTCTCGGTCCGCCTTGTCCGCTTCTTCTACGAGGTCCGCCCTTCTTCTGCTGGGGCTCATCCTTATGTTCAGCGGCTTTTGCTGCCATTTGCGCTGCTTCTGCAGCTTGACGTTCAGCTGCACCTCTCTGGTAGATCTCATTGGCGTAGCATACGCTTTCTGCCAGAACATCTATGATGACCTTGATTGATCTTACAGCATCGTCATTTGCAACAATGGGGAACTCAACTTGGTCGATATCGGCATTGGTATCAACTATGGCGACGACCGGTATCTTGAGCTTGGTAGCTTCCCTGACGGCGATCTCCTCCTTGCAGATGTCTACAACGACAAGAGCGGCAGGGATCTTCTTCATCTTGGCGATACCGTCGAGGTTCTTATGCTGTTTGGCTGTATCCCTCTGAAGTGATGAGAGCTCCTTTTTCTTGAGCTTGGAGTCCTCAGGATTTGCGATGATCGCATCGGATTCGATCATTTTATGTATGCTTTTCTGGATGGTGGCGTTGTTGGTAAGTGTCCCACCGAGCCAGCGTTCAGTCACATAGAACATATTGCTTTTTATGGAGGCTTCCTTCACGACTTCCTGCGCCTGGCGCTTTGTTCCGACGAAAAGGATGTTTCCGCCGTTCATTACCGTTCTCTGGAGGAAATTGCTGGCCTCGGCGATCTGGCGCATTGTCTTCGTGAGGTCGATTATGTAGATTCCGTTCTTTTCCCCGTAGACATAGTCCTTCATCTTGGGGTTCCAGCGCTTTGTCTGGTGTCCGAAGTGGACACCTGCTTCCATCAGGTCTTTGATCGTTAACTTGGCCATTACAGCCTCCTTCGAGATTACGGCATCTTTGCGCATGTCATCACGACAGCGAAGACAGCCTTGGTTAAATTATTCCCGGTAGGTTTGACCCTATCTGCGGGGACGAAAAGGTCTGTATTATACCATTAAGCTCCGCAATAGCAAGCCGATATGTCCATTTTTATTGAACAGGCGCTTGAAGATGTGTTTTATAAAATTATTATATAGGGCTGCTAATGCAATGGATTGATGGATTATTGGATTGTTGGGAGGAGATTTCTATCCCATTCATCCACCCATCCAATCATCCATTCACGCATTCTTTGCGCGCCCGTAGCTCAATTGGATAGAGCGTCTGGCTACGGACCAGAAGGTTTGGGGTTCAAATCCCTACGGGCGTGCCACTTTCCCCATAAAAGCCTAAAGGATTACATGTTTTCAAGGGCAAAGATAGATATCCCTTCCATTGGTTTAATATAGGAATTGTGATTCAAACCATGTTGAGAATCGCCAGGCAGATTGTCCTTGGACAGTGGCGGAGAGGGAGGTCCCCTTCGTACCGAAAGGTAACTACGGGGACTGGAGGATTCTTTTCTTGATAAATGAAAATCCCGAACCAGTTTTCAAGTATTTTTCAAGTGACCGGGCTTGCCCTTCATTTTCAACTGCGATATAGCTCACAAGTCTTAGTGGTCGTCGGACGGAAGTTGCTTCCACTTTTCCTTCATTGTGTTCAAGAAGCCGGCGGTTCAAGTCGTTTGTTGAACCTATATAATGTTTTTTGTCCTTAGAACTTTCAAGTATGTATACATACCACATTTGCTTCCTCATTCTGATGGCCTGCCACACGCAGCTGCCGAGTCTACGAGGAGCAAAGTGTGGCGGAGAGGGAGGGATTCGGCCAAGCCCTCAGCACGCAACGCCTTCAAACAGAGTATATTAGCCTTATTGTTAACAATATAGCTTATGTTCTCGAAAATGCGAATAACAACGGATTTTTGCGAAAAAGGCGGCTCAATGTACCAAAGCTTGACCGTAGGGTTTTCAGTTCCTTTTATAGTTCTTCAAGTGGTAGTTTGTGAGGACTCCGGAAACTGCATCTTTTATATCTTTCCGATAGTTGTCAGGAAGGGAATCAAAAATCTGTCCGATTTCAATTGCCTCCTTGGAAAGATTCAATCCAGGAATGTTCGGCACCGTGACGGAGTCAAGCTTCGCGAATTCAGGCAGCTTGCACAGCCCCCTGAAATTATGCTCTTCAACCCAGCCCTCCTTCTTCACGAGAAGTCTTCCGATTGTCGACTGGTCGACTCCGGTCTCCGAGGAAATCCTCTTATTGGTCTTCAGCCTGGCCTTGACGGATTCGAGAGTCGTCCTCAGTTCCTCTGTCCAGTGGATTGGATTTGTCTTAGTCAATGCTTGATACTCCGTTTTGCATAAGCGTCTGCCAATTATCATACACCTCAACTCAAAAAAAGCCAATGCGGATTAAAACGAATAATGCCTAATTATAAAAATATATCATGCAATGCTTGCATAATCTGCGATAAAAATTAATTTTTAAGCTCATTTTGAGAATTTCATCAAATGAAATCACTGGGGGAAAGTGAAGAAGGTTGAAAACATAGACTTGAAGCCTATTTGGGCAAGATGCAAGCAGGTAACCGTCCTGTTCGGGATCGGCAAGGATCAGTTGCAGATATGGCGCGAACAGGGCATCGTCAAGGTCTCCACGACAAGCGAGAAGAACGTCGTGTATCGGACGGCTGATGTCGACAGGGCGATCAACCAGATAGCCGAAGGAAGGTCTCCAAGCTTGTATGAAAAATAATTTTTTTACGTGTGCGCAAAAAGAACAACAAGAACTGCTCTTAATAGTTCTCTTAACTCTTAACACTTTACTCTTAACTCTTAGGGGAGCTGTAAGTTGTTGCAAATACGGATGATGTAAAAATGAAATGCGCGGGTTTGTTAGGATTTTGCGCTGGAATGTTAGGATTTTACGCCACTTTGTTAGGATTTTGCGCAGGTTTGTTAGGATTCTGCGCTGAAATGTTAGGATCATACGCATAAATGTTAACTTTTGAGGCCGAAACCAAGAAGCGTGAAATAATTTTGTCCAACACCTTTGCTACGGCAAGGTGGGACATGGGAGTCAACGAAATGAGACTGTTTTTCCTGTTTTTGACAAAAATCTCAGACAGCAACACCCAGGCCGAGATCAGCGCCTGGGAGTTTGCATCTGAATGGGGGATCCCGCTTGAGAACGCGTACGTCGAGTTCAAGCGTACTGCCCGGACACTTCTCACCCGCAAGATCGAACTTGAGACTGACAAGGGCTGGGTGGGCTTCACAATCCTCCGAAAGGCCAGCGCTGAACGGTACACAGGACGTTTTGAGCTTGTCCTCAACGACGATATCAAGGGCTTGTTTACCCAGCAGAAGACGAACTTCTTCAAGGTGCTGCTCTCGAACCTCAGGATGTTCAACACATTTCCAGGAGTCAGGCTTTATCTTCTTGCGAAATCCGCATATCCCTCTGAAACAATCGAGCATGATGTCAGGAAGTTCCAGATGATAGTCGGACGCAACTCCAAGCGCAGATGCGATTTGGTAAGGCGTATCATCAATCCGGAAATCCAGAAAATTGCAAAAACCGATCTGAATGTCCAACTCGTCAAGTCGAGGCCGTCGACAATCCGCCTCAAGATTTCTAGGAATGACTATGCGTCCCGACTAGTGAATGATTTTGGATTCAAGCGCAACGAAGCCTATGAGTTGTTGCGCCAAATCCGGCATAGGACGGATTATAACAAGTACGTCGAGGATTGCCTCTGCTACTGCAAGGACAATCTGGACAAGCATGTCATCAAGCATAACGTGAAGGCGTATGTCACGAAATTCATTCTCAACGACTACCGCCCTGTCAATCCAAAGAATCTCCGCGAGAAGATAAACCACGAAAGGCAGAAGGAGGCCGAGGAAAAGAAGAAAGCCGATGACGAGAAAAAGAGGCAGGAAGAGGAAAGGATTGAGAAAAGGCACGAAGCCTTCAGGAAAGGCACGGACAAGGAATGTCTTCACGGGATCTTGAGATCCATATCCGAGAATGAGGCTGCGTACAATCAGGTTTTTCGCGAGCTTACCAGAAACGAACTCAAGAAAGATCCGGAAGACATAGACGAGTTGCCGTGCTGGCTGGCTGAGACTGTCGTCGACATATGGGAAAATGGGAATTCTGCGAACTTCGCAGAAACAGATTAAACAAGGAGGTGTGAATGATAAATGACTTCAAGTTTCCGAGAATCAGATTGCTGGCCTTGGTTTTCCTTTTTGCGAACTTCGCAATTGCGAGTTTCGCAGAGGATATGCTTTTGGATGAAGAACTTGCTGAAAATATTGGGGAGCCTAGGAGCGAAGCTGAATTCGCAGATGAAATCAAGGAGCTTGAAGAGAACGCCGGGCAGGATGTGAATATGGACATGGACGCATCCATTTTCCGGGAGCATGACTCGAAGCGTACTGACGACAACATCGAAAGCAGGATGGACCAGCTTGAGGTCGAGACGCTGAAGTGTGATAATGGAAATTCTATGACTCATGTCAAAAAGGATTGTTTCAAACTGCGAGTCATTTGCTTTGTCAATCCTCGTATGATCGGGGAAATCACGAGGATTGTGAGGGAGAAGGAAGATTATCTTTTCAACAGGATTATTCCGCCGATCAGCCTCAATGTCGGAACGCGCTTTGAACTTGGGATGTTTGAGGCTGACACCGGAACGAGTTCGACAAGCAAGTATCCTCCGATAGCAGCTTCTTTGTCCATTCCCCTGTATCAGCCTGACAAATACAGCCTGACACAGGCGAGGAAGCAGCTTTTCCTGGATAAGATGTTCAACTGTCTCCGGGATCTTGAATATCTGCAGAGGAACATTGAACTGCTCAGGGAGAAAAGGATGGTCACGTTGAAAGTCATCGAGGAGACAGGTCCGGCAAAACTTGATACCTATTACCGGACAGAACAGGAGATCTTGAAGTCCATATCTGAAATCAACCGGATCATCAGGTTCCTGGAGGGAAACCTGGGGATTGAGATGCTCGAGCTCTATAAAAACTTTGCCCATTAATCCCAAATATGAAAGCAATGAAGTTTTTTTAAATATGTTAATTCATCAAATCAAAAATCATTGCTTTCAAAACCCTGCGGGAATTGGCGGGGGCGGCATATCTGCTGCGTCATCATCGGCTCGGAGTATGAAAATACACCGTCACCTTGATTTCTTGCAGCTACGCCGCCCACATCCAATTTTGGGATTATGGGGTACTTGAGAGAGGATTTTGCGAATTTCGCAGATACTGAGAAGACGGCAGACAAAACGAAAGAGGGAAAATGGCGGCCGTGCCTTCCATATCTGCGAAATTCGCATGTTTTTAAAAAGGAGGAAAACATATTGCCGGCCAAAGGCCAGCGCTCCGAAGGATAAATGACGAATAAACTGGAAAACAGGAGGAGGTATCCGCAAAACTGGGGTGAGATAGCCCTGGCAAAGAAGAAGGCTGTCAATTGGAAGTGTGAGAACTGCGGAAAGCAATGCAGACGGCCTGATGAGCCGTTTGAAAGTCATAAGGACACCTTGACTGTTGCGCTCCTTGACCATGATCCTGAAAACTGTTCACTGGAAAATCTCAAGGCTTGGTGTGCGCCTTGCCACTTGAAGATTGATGCTGAAGAGAATGCGAAGCGATCAAAGGAGTCGAGGAGCAGGAACAGCATAGAACGGACTTTTGAGAATGTAATCATTGGCAGGGATAAACTAATCAAAGAAGAGCTTTATCCACGTTTGAAGGAAGAGAAGCCGTTCCTGATAGAGGGACAGGCGGGAATCGGCAAGACAGTCCTTTTGAAATGGTGCCACGAGAACTGTGAGGAACAGTCAAAGGCGTATTTCTCATGCAACTGGAGATATCACCAGTGCATCAGGGAGATTGCAGCTGCCATAGGTCTCCCGAATGCCGAAAGGATGTCGGTGCAGGTTCTTGAGAAAAGTATCCTGGCGGCGGGAAAGAAAGCAACGCTTTTCATTGACAATGTCGAGAACATAAAGCCTCAGATGCTGAATTTCCTGAACACGATTCCAGGATGGAAGATGTATTTCGCGGGGAAGAACGGAAAGATCCGCGAAGAGCTGAAGCCAATAATATGGGGTATGAAGCGTGTCCAGGTCAGGAGCCTGAACATGGAGGATTCCGAGGAAGTTGCGAAACTCGCAATTGCCTCGACAGGGGCTGTGATTGATTTCAGGTCTCTGGTCGATTCCAGCAAAGGTGTTCCTGGGCGTATATGGGCTATGTGTCGTGGCGAGATCGTCGAGGACGACGAGAAAGTGATTGGCGAGGAAATTGATATTTTCCCTGTTCTTGCCGTTTTTATCGTAGGATTCATGATTTGCCTGAGATATTCGGGAAAGGCGTCGGGTTCTGGAGATTTGTATCTAATTGGGGGAATTGGAATGGGGATAGCGATTTTCATAAGGTTTTTTGCAAGCAGGTAAGATTTAACCACGAAACACTCGAAATACACGAAAGAATATGAGAGAAGAAAAAATAAAGGAACAATTCAAGGCTTTGAATGAGGAATTGATGGGAATAAGGGAAGCCTTGATATTTTTCTTTGGAACCAGATACGAGGGGAAGATAGCGCCCTTCAAGAGGATCCTTGAGTGTATTGTCCGGGAAAGACAGATAGAGCCGTTTCTGGCTGCTTATTGGTACCTTGGATGGATTCGGAATGGGATAAGCCCACTGGAGAAACAGTATGTGCTTGTGGCAAGTCTGGAGCTTGAAGAGGAGAGCACGGTCCTTAGTTGCCGGTCTTCGGTCGTCGGTGAAGAAATTGGATATATAGCTGGCAACTGTTGCCTGACATCTGACGACTACCTTTTTCCTGGAGGGAAAATACCATGATGGCACCTACGCATGCGGCGCTTGGGTTTACGATTGCCAAGGTGGTTGGGGCAAGTGAATTTGAGACGGTACTTTTCATTATTGGATCCGTCATGCCTGATATTGATCATCCGCAATCGTTTGTGGGCAAAGTCCTAAAGCCGATCAGTATTCCGATATACAATCGATTCGGACACAGGAAGCTGATCCATTCGGTTCTGTTATGGTTGCCGGTGATTCTTGTGTCCATGTTCATCTGGACTCCGGGGATGTGGTTTGGAATAGGAGCGGTCGCACATTGCCTCCTCGACTGCTTCAACATCTCCGGAGTTCAGTTGCTTTCACCTCTGAATAACAAGAATTTTGTGCTCATGGGCAAGAACTTCAGGATCCCGGTTGCTTCGAGGAGCGAATTCATTCTGTTATGTGTCTTCCTGATATCCTGTTATTTCTCCTGGGAGATGAACAGGAAGGGAGGGATAAAATATCTTGTCGGATTCCTGACAGGAAGCTACAAGATATCCGAACAGTATTACAAGGAGGCCGAGGACAGGATCTGCTATATGAATGGATTCCTTCGATACCCCAATGGCACAATCGTAAAGGATAAGTACCTGATTATCGGAACTGAGGGAAATGGACTGGCGATCTGGGATCACCGCCAGGAAAGAGTGTTGCATCTTGATGAGGACGCTGAATTCATAGCATGCTGGCTTGAGAAGACGAACAAGGAATGGAATCAAGTGCGCTTATCCTCGCCCCTTTCCTGCGAATTTCGCAACGGACAGGGCTTCATGCTGGCAACCCCCAAGAATAGCCTGTCAAAGAAGCTCCGCTGGGAATTTGTGAAGGACCGCCAGAATGTCAAAGGATATGTGAATTATGATGTTGGGATAGTGGAACTTAATCCGCCGGAGGAGGATGGGATTCTTGCGATACTGGGAAAGCACGGGGGATTCTGACCACAGAACACACTGAATACACAGAAGAATGTTGACCACTAAACACACGAACCACACGAAAAAGAATAACAATTGTCAACTTTTTGCTGTGCAAAAACTTAACAATTGATTTTCTGGTGACAGTACAAATAAAACAAGGGAATGACGAATAGCCTCGTGAAAGTCAGAGGCGAATCGATATAGAGATTTTTAAAGACGGGAGGAGTACGGCGCACTTAGCCCCCCTTAGTGTCCTGCTCTTCCTGTCTTTCTTTGCTTATGGCGGGAAAATAAGGAAGTAGAGACATGAAGAAATTAGCCCGGCTGACAATAGTATTACTGGTACTTATCCTCGCTAATAACTTATCAGGAGGGAATCGCGAGGCAGAGGTCAAAAACCTTCAGAAAGTAAAATTCGTGAAGGTTGTCGACGGGGATACGATAAAGGTCAAGGATGATGGAGGAAATGAGATATCTGTCAGGATGATTGGAATTGATGCTCCGGAATCAAGGCCGAATAAGCGTCTCGAGCTGCAGATGAAGCAACAAGGAAAGGATCAGGAGACAATCATTGCGCTTGGTGAGAAGTCCAAGGCCCATCTTAAGGAACTTATCGATAATAACGAACACGTCTATCTTGAATACGACATTCAGAAGTTCGACAAATACGGGCGTGTTCTTGCCTATGTCTACATCCTTGATAAGAATAGCCGTTTTGTCATGCTCAACGAGCAAATGCTGATAGATGGATTTGCTTATCATCTAATAATTCCGCCGAATGAGAAATATGTGAATAAATTGTCCAGTTACTAATCGTCTCATAATTATTTGGAGCTATGGTGTTTTTCAAAATTGCCAATTTAAGGTAGGGATGGCTCTCCGAGCCGTCCGTTCTTATCGGCGGTTTCGGAGAAACCGCCCTACCTTGGCAATTTTGAAAATCAGTCCATACTATTATGAGACTATTAGTAAATGGCCGGCAAACCTGCAATAGATAATATCCTTCTTCATCTGGGATATCCATAGAATCATTTTCCTGTTACAGCTACTTTGCATGTAAAACAAGATCTCTGTTGAAAAAACGATAGTCAAATGTTGAAAAAAACAGTCCGACGAATCCACATCAAAGAGGTTTTGAAAAACAGGGAGCTCGGAGAACGTGAAAAATATTCCGATGTTTGCGCTGCAAGGAAGATTATTTCCTAAGAAGTTGACTTCGTTGAGAAAGTGACGAATACGCTTGCAAGCGGACAACTCCGACTTATTCATTCGGCTATCCTTTTCCATGCCCCTCTGTCTAAAATAGAGACTCCTATATTACACGCAACGATATAATGACGATTTTTGCGGCACCAGCCCGAGGGACGTGGTTAATGATTAATTACCTTGGTCTTATAATTTCAAGATAAGAATAAATATCGTGCATTGACAAATTTAACTTCATGACATATCATATTGAAACGATATAATGGAGAAACTCATAACGTTTCAATGTATTCATTATATCCACGAGAAATAAAGATATATGATGATATAATGGCTCTTAAACATGTCAGAACCTAACGTCAAATGGCTGCGCGTATGGATAAAATATTCTTAAGTCTTTGGTATGCTAAAGAGGCATTGCAGATTTAAGAAATGCATTAAGCTAAGGAAAAATATGAAGCTAAAGAAAAAGAAGGAATCGGGTGCCAAGCTGTGTAAAAGGGCTTCCATACGCGAGGTTGCCAAGCAGGCGGGAGTGAGTGTTTCGACAGTGTCATATGCGCTCAACCGCAGTGCGTTGCTGCGGAGTGAAACCCGTGACAAGGTTCTCAAGGCCGTTGCCGAACTGGGATATGTGCCCAATGCCAAGGCAAGGGCTATGCGCGGTGACAGCAACGACTCGATAGGACTTGTCGTACCTGCAAGGATGCCTCACATCGATCCGTCCTTCTTCGGGGAGATGCTTGCAGCCCTCCTGCAGACGACTGCGGAGGAGAAATTGACATTGCTGGTGGAAGCGATTCTTGAGTTTGGAAGCAATCAGGAACAGCTGCCCCTGATCGTTGCGGAGCAGAGGGTAGGCGGGATCATACTGTTCGGGAACATCCCGCGGAATTTTGTCTGTTCGCTGAAAGCGCAGGGCATGCCAATGTCAATGCTCGCCCAGATGCCTCCGGAAGGAGTGGATATCCCATACGTGCTGCCGGACAGGGAGGAGGGTTTTCTCATGACGGTGAGGCATCTTGCGGCCCTAAGGCATACGCGCATAGGACTTATCCACGGATCTCTCAGTTTAAAATCCAGTATGCAGAAGAAGAAAGGATATCTGGACGCGGTGAGCCAGCTCGGATTGGAGACCGAGAACGAACTGATCTTTGAAGCATCGGTGGAAGAGCATAATTTTAAGGGTGGATATGCAGGGACCTGCAAACTGCTCTCTCTGCCACGTCCTCCAACTGCCATATTGTATGAAAACGACTGGTTCGGTGTCGGCGGACTGAAGGCAGCCTCCGATCTTAACGTAAAGGTGCCGGATGAACTGAGCATGATAGTCTGGAGTGGTTCAACAATATCCCAGGAGACAGTCCCAAACCTGACTACGGTGGGCGTTCCACATGTTGCTATGGCGCGTGCGGCGGTGGACATGGTAATGAGGCAGATACACAAGCGTCCTATACTTGAAAATCCTGTGCTCCTGCATCCGATACTGCAGCCGAACGCATCATGTGCTCCTGTGAATGCCTCCGGCGAAATCCGTACAGGCGTTGGCAGGCACAAGATAGCGGTATGAAATCGTATCGCCCCCCCCCTTCTTGTTTCTTAAAAAATAACGTAATACGGCAGTCTTTACAAAAACGCGGGATCTTTCCCCGGTGGCTCGGGAAGAAGTCCCAAAACCGACCATAGAAAGCTGACTCATTGCAAAATAATAAAGAATTATTTGCATTTCGCTTGACATGCATGGGATATCTTGTAAAATATAAAATTGAAACGTTTCAATGAATATACAAAAACGTTTGATATTGATTGTTTTTCAATCTTAAAAGGCAGGACAGGAAAACATGGATATCCAATTTCACTCATGCTCAATGGATCGAGATCTGTTTCACGTGAAGCAGGGGGCTTGCGCAATACGCCGCGCCGCAGGCAGGAAACCGTTCACGTTGATTGAGCTGATGATTGTCATAGCGATCATCGCTATTCTCATCGCGCTCCTGTTACCGGCGCTTGCGACCGCCAAACAGATGGCCAAGCAGGCTGTTTGCTTGAGTAATCTTCGCCAGATTGGATTGAGATCGGCCTGCTATGCAGAGGATGCGGGCGGATATATTCCCTCCACGTTCATATTAAACGATGTCTATTGGGGACGTTGGCTTTACATGACAGATAGCACAGGTCTGAGCGTATACGTATGTCCAATAACCGAAAATTACAAATACAGCGATACGCTTTTAACAACGCCAGAAAGTGCTTGGGTGTGGAAATGGACGGTCTACGGGGTGAATCCCTATTTCAGCCAAGAGGGCAACTCCTTAATCTGCAAGCTCGCACAAGCGCACAATCCAGGTAATAAAATCCTTTTCGGAGACAGCATAAATGTAAGCACCAGCATCACTGAAGCGAGGGGCTTCTGTCTTTTCCAATGGCCCAATGGCACAGATTTGATTTACAGGCTTGACAGTCGCCACAACAGAGGTGCGAACATCCTGTTTGCCGACATGCACGCAAGCATTGAAAAGAATGCCTATGGGAACCTCCAGTTGACCACTGACAACTGCAATACCTACTGGCGTCCAGATAGATAAGGGCTCACAACAACAAAATTTAGAAGGAGATTTCTATCAATGAGAAGGTTAACAGAATCTTTCAGCCTTGCAGAACCTACCATTTTCAATTTCACACTTATCGCCTTTATAACAATGGCCGGCAATCCCTGGAATCGATGAGGGTGTTCCTTGTAAAACATATATATGGAGGTTTAAAATGTCAGGAAGAATAACACTATTCAGTTTTCTGATTATAAATTGTTTCCTTTTTCATGTTTTTCAGGAAAGTTATGCCGCGGATAATGCTGCCAATCCGGATAAGCCTCTCCATCCCTGGAGAGAAGGGCAAGGGCCGTTAGCGCTTGATCAATACACTCTCCTGTCAGCCCATTTTGACCGGGTTAAAGATTTACATATTCCGGATTATGCCAATGGATATGATAAATTTATCGGCGTCGGCTATGCCTCAGCTCCGGGGTATTACGGTAATTGTCTCGATTTAAGCAGGCTGGGGCTTCACAACAATTATCTGGCGGAGTCCGATTCCGGAATGCCATATTATGTGAATTTCGGCATCTGGCCCTTAGGAAATTTCAACGTATATCAAGGGACTTTGGAGTTCTGGTTCATGTTGCAAAATAAAGATATGGGAAGATTAATCGATGTTTTCAATGGTCTTCATCCGGCACTGATCGGCTTATCAGCAGACCAGATGGCAGTCAAATGGTCCTGCTTGAAGGATAAAATAGCCAGCGGTACTGTTGTCTTTCCGAAATCCCTTGAGTTGAACAAATGGCATTATTATACACAGACATGGTCAGCCGGCGAATTTTGCATTTACCTGGACGGCAGAATGGTATTTTCATTTAATATGGAAGGCTGTCATGGCATCGTGAGAGGGAGAGTCGACAAGACCCCTTTCGTGATCGGCTCTGATAAGATGGCTGAAAGAAGAATGCCCCTTCTGATTGATGAGCTCGCTGTTTCGGGCGTAGTGCGCTACACGGATAATTTTGAACCGCGCTGGCACCAGGGGAAGCGACCGGATTGGGCGTTTGAAGGAATGAAGAAAGAGCTGCCACGATATCCTGTCCGGGAAATTGAGCCTGTCCTCGCCGGACAAATATCAATGTCCCATGCAGCAAAAGAATCCGAACTTTTATACAAACTTCTTCCCGGACTCGACGTTGTATTCGACAAAAAGGATGGGTTTATTAAAGAAGTAAACTTCGGAAAAGCCGTTGTTAAAGACGAGGCCGGCGGCCTCCTGCTCTGGGAAGGCCTGGACAGAACGCCGCTTTTCAGGGAAGTAACGGCCGATGGCTGGAAGATAACCGAAAAGGAAGTCAGTTTTACTCAAAAATATGCCAAGGATCTCATCTTGCTGAATACGCTGAGCAAGGAAGATGGGAAAATAAAATGGAAGGTAGTTATAACAAATTTAAGCGCTGCGGAAAAATGGGTGGAGCTGTTGTTTTCACTCCCCTTGCCGCTTCCTGGTATCGAGGAATATTTTGACGGGACTTCAACCCATACGGACAACAGGCTTCCCCGCAGGAGGGATGACATCGTTTATGCCCTTCCCTATGGTGCGGTCAGTGCTGCAGGCCGATATGTCGGCCTGGCAACTGACCCGCACACCTGGCTGAGCTCCCTGATAAACGAATGGTTCCCCTTGGATACAGGGGGAGTGCTAAGACAGGGATTCAGGTACGTGCTGCATGCGAACGATTCTCAGGAATTCAATTTTATCATACAGGAGGGGAAGTCGCCTTTCGGCTGCCGCAACGCACTGGCCGCGTATTATGAAACTTATCCCGATCTGTATGCCATGCGCAGGGACATTCCAGTTCATTTCAACCTGCCTATCGGTTTTGCCACAGTGGACTGGTCCTGGCAAACCCAACTCTGGTATACCTCTGACACGGCCAGGAGGAGCTACTGCGGACACGGCTGGCTCTTTCAGCCGGACTATGGTTTCAAAGGGGACTATTACGGGCAGCAAGAATTTTATAATAATCCCAAATATTACAGCAGAGACGAATACAAGGATGCTAAAAGAATAGCTGAAAGCCTGTTTAAGAAATCTTTGGATTATTTCAGGAAATGCTCAAAAGAATACTATGCGCTTCCCTACCAGAATTTTTACACCAGACCTGCGCAGCACTGGTGTCCGCAATGGCCGAATCCGATAATGTGCGAAGAGCTCTATCCGGAAGGTCTCGACAAAGAGGGTGACAGGCTACAGAATGGTCAATATTATTCTCGTCAGTCGGCATATTGCATCAATAATTATAATACTCCCATCGGCAAAAATGTCATGTGGCAGGTTGATAAATTGGTTGAACAGAAGGGAAAATCAAATGTCGGTTTTATTAATGACCTGGGATATAACAATGCCGTCAGGCACACTGATCCGATCGCCATGAAAAGCAAGGGACGCGCTTTCGCCCAGGACAAAGGTGCTTATCTCCTTGATGCCTTCGGCTTTGCGCAGATGTTCGAGCACATTAAAAGTAAAAAACACACGGATAGCATACGGCTCGGAACCTGCTCTGACGGGGGCTATACGAACTACCTGATTGCCGCTCTTGTTGACAAAATCGCTGTGGAATGTGAAAGGGCCCATGATGGCTACAGCCAGGATGGGCGCTGGGAAATGGGAAGAATTCTGAACGGAGAGAAACCTTATGAGACGCTTTCCAGCAAGGTGCGCTACAAGGATATCGCCGCGCTGCAGCTTGCAGATTTCGACAAATTATCCGAAATGGAGCTAAGAGATTATTACCGGTATTACTATGACCAGTATTTTCTCAACTGCCTGAAATACGGCGTGATGCTGGGAAATAACTACGCGGAAACGGGCATATTGCGATATTATGAAACCAGGCCTTTTCAGGTGGAATGTCAGCTGGCAGGCTATAAAATTGTGCCGGCCGCCTGGGTGAAACCGGATTTATTCATCGTGCGCTACGGCAGCGGTTCGAACACCTTGATTGCTGTCGGCAATCATAAGCCGATTGAGCTGGAAACGGACGTTGAGATTCACAATCCATCTCTGGGCGGGGAGTTGTACCTTTTCGGAGATTATTACGGAAGCACCTGCCGCCAGGAAATCAGCAACGAAAAGACGATTCTGAAACAAATAGGCGTTGGAAAGCGGTACATAAGAGGATTCAAGGTTCTGGCCGCAATAACCGGAGAGCCGCCCACGACAGTTGAAACCTTGAGCCAGGGTGATGGGATTGAGGTTGTTAACAATTTTATATTCGAGTCGACAAGAGGCTGCAGTTTCACTTTATCACCCAAAGTGCCAAGAGATTATCATATCGATAGAGTCACCGTGGATGGCACGGAAATACCTTCGAATCCCATCAAGCTGAATTTGGCAAAAGGGAAATGCCGGATTGAAATTCGCCTCCGGAATTCGGTTCTGACTTTCTCTACGGAGAGCTGGAGCAAGGTGAATCTCCTAGATAATAGGAATAACCAGGTTTTGTACCAGATGATCATTGACAAGAGGGCCACCAGTTTTGATGCCGGCACAGCTAAATGGCTGGATACCTTCGTCGGCGCTTATGACTATGAAGACAATATCAAGGGTAATTTGAAGGCGAAGGGAATTGGAAGCGACATGTCCGCTGAGGATATTTGGAAGATCTGCTTGGGCTATGGCAACAAGGAGCACGTTAAGACAGCGCTGGTGACCCTGGATATCAAGAATAGAGCCATTCTCATCGACGGGCCGGATGAACTTGAAAGGAGAAGGGCCATGGCGATATTCATGAGGCTCGTTGATCGCAAATACCCTTGCATCGGGTCATATTTGCCACCTCAGGAACTTATCCCTTATGACAGGCTCAATAAGATGGAAACAAAATTACGTGGAATATTCGAAAGATATAAATTCCATCAGAAGCCGCTTTTGACTGAAGAATACGAAAGCTTGTATGACAATGGCAACCTTGACTTTCAAGGACGTTACAAAATAAAAACTTCGCCATATATTTTTGAGCCTGCGCAATGGGAATAACAAATTGAAATCCAAGGAGGTATTTATGACAAAATCAAGGTTTTTCATACTGTCCATAGCGGCAGCAATGTATTTGGTCATTGAACATCTACATGCGGCTGATATGATCATAGATCCGAACGGAGGGGCCTATCGAACCATACAGTCCGCAATCACAGCAGCGCAGGCTGGGGATAGAATTGTGCTTTCTTCTAAACAGACATACAGGGAAAGGCTTCTTTTCAACAATAAAAAAGGAACTCCGGAAAAGCCGATCATTATTGAAGGCAATGGGGCCTGCATAGACGGAAGCGATTCACTTGTGCCAGAGGAGTGGATCGAAGTAAAACCCCGCATTTTTCGTTCCACAAAATTACCAGAGAGGCTAAAATTCAATGGCGTCGCCGGCATGATCATGCGATATTATTTTCTTTTCGGCACCGACATGGTCAGGATGGATAGAATCAGCAAGGGGCCTCAGCCAAAATTCAAAGCCGTTGAAGATCTTAAGGAGGATGAATGGTGCTATGCCGATTCAGAAAAGGCATTCTACATTCGAATCTCTGAAAAGAGGAAACTGGAAGATGTAAGGGTTCCTGTAAGGGACTGCGGTGTGGCTTTCAGAGGATCCTGTGAAAACCTGGTAATTCGCAAGCTCAGGGCGACTCATGTATGGAATGATGGCTTCAACATACATGGGTATTCACGTAACATTCTCTTTGAAAACATTGAAGCGATTGAATGTGGAGATGACGGGATAAGCGCGCACGATGACTGCCAAATTATCGTCAAGGGGCTGACATCAGCCGGCAATGCGACCGGTTTTTGCCACGTCGGGCGAAGTAAGTCGGACAGTTCCAATGTTCAACTCATTGATAATCTGGCATACGGAGTCTTTGTCGTTGACGAATCAGAACATAAACTGATTAACTGCGTAATTAAAGGCTCCAAGGGGATTTCTCTAAGAGCTTTGAACGGTGCTGATATTCATATGCAAAACATTGTCCTGCTTGGAGAAGCAGATTCCGAAGGAAGCGTATCCATCGAAAAATCCAAGCTAGATGGGCAAGGAATCTTCTCATGGAACCAGAAGTGGTCCATCGGGGAATCATCCTCCTGTGTCCTGATTGATTCAGTCATTTCCACCAAAAAGTTTGACGTGGATGAGAAAGCCGCATTCAAGTCCGATAAAAACATATGGAGTATCGGCGCCATCACCTTCAATAAACAAAAATTTGTTCCAGACCGTTTTGCCGAATACCAGAAGGCCAGCGGCCAGGACGCAGGTTCCTCCTGTGTGAATCTGTCACGTCAGGAATTCTTTAAAAAAGCCGAATCTGTTGATCTTAGTCATCTCTACAAGGATCTCCAATTATATAAATCTGAAAATAAATGACGATTGGTAATGTAACCCAATGCTCAACGGTCCGAAAAATATGTTTCATAAAAAATGGGGACGAGATATGAAGACAATTAAAATCGGTGTCATAGGTGTTGGCGGACGTGGCGGGATAGCTAGATATGCCCATCTTCCTGAAGAGGGTTACAGGATAGTTGCAGGTGCTGATGTAAACGATGAAAACATGAAAAGTTTCAAGGACTTTGCAGGTGCCGATGTGTTCATTTCGAAAAATTACAAGGATATTCTTGCCATCAAGGAAATTGTCGCCGTCTTTGTAACCTCTCCGGACTTTCTCCATGAGGAACACGCGATTGCGGCTCTTCTTTCCAATAAGGCAGTCTATCTGGAAAAACCAATGGCGATAACAATAGAGGGATGCGACAGGCTGCTGAAGGCCGCATATAAGACGGGTTCGAAGCTGTTCCTCGGGCACAACATGAGGCATTTCCCTGTTGTCCTGAAAATGAAGGAAGTCATTGATTCCGGACTTATCGGAGAAGTAAAGGCCGGATGGTGCCGCCATTTCATCAACTACGGCGGAGATGCGTATTTCAAGGACTGGCATTCGGAGCGGAAAAACACGACCGGACTGCTCTTGCAGAAGGGAGCCCACGACATAGACGTCATGCACTGGCTGATGAGTGGCTATACGAAGACTGTCGTAGGCATGGGCATGCTGTCTGTATATGACAAATGCGAGCGCAGTTCTCCAGATGTTCCTGTCAGTGTAAAATGGAGTAATGCCCATTGGCCTCCGCTCGAACAGACAGGATTATCCCCTGTCATGGATGTAGAAGACCATAATATGGTAATGATGCAGTTGGACAACGGTTCCCAGGCCTGCTACATGCAGTGCCATTACACCCCGGATGCTGAACGCAACTACACGTTCATAGGAACCAGGGGACGGGTTGAAAATATCGGCGATGGAGGCCATTGTGAAGTCCATGTGTGGACACAGCGTGGTCGAAGGGAAGCTCCCGACATTATCTACAAACTCAAGCCGCTAGAGGGAACACATGGAGGATCTGATCCCGCTATTGTCCGGGAATTCATGAGATTCCTGCGTGATGATGCAAAGACAAATACGTCCCCTATAGCCGCAAGAAATGCTGTTGCGGTTGGAGTGCTAGGACACAAGTCAATGCGGTCAGGCTGCAATGCCCAGAAGATACCGCAGCTTCCAAGGGACATAATCAAATATTTCGAAAATGGGCAGAAATAAAGGATACCAAAATAATCAGAAGAGAGAAACAATGAAAAAAAAGAGATACGTGCAGGTTGGTACCGGGGGAAGGGCGTCGATGTTCTATGAGGCGATATCAACAACATTCAAGGACAGCAGCGAACTTCTGGCATTCTGCGACATCAACCAGACGCGCATGGATTATGCGAACAACGAAATGAAGGAGAAATACAAGGCTAAGCCTGTCAGGACCTACAAGCATACGGAATTCGACCTGATGATCAAGAAGGAGAAACCGGACTGCGTGATTGTGACGAGTATCGACAGGACCCACCACCTCTACATAAAGCGTGCGATGGAGATAGGATGTGATGTGATCTCGGAGAAGCCGATGACCATCGACGAGGAGAAATGCCAGGAGATCCTCGACACCATCAAGAAGACAGGTAGGAAGCTGCGCGTGACATTCAACTACAGATATGCGCCGCACAACACGAAGACACGCGAAGTCCTGATGAACGGGGCGATAGGCGATGTTAACTCCGTGCATTTCGAGTGGCTCCTCAACACGCAACATGGCGCGGACTATTTCAGGCGCTGGCACCGCGACAAGAAGAACAGCGGTGGGCTTCTCGTGCACAAGTCGACACATCATTTCGATCTTGTGAACTTCTGGCTTGCAAGTTCTCCGAAGACGGTATTTGCGATGGGCGACCTGATGTTCTACGGAAAGGCGAATGCCGAAAAGAGGGGCGAGACCAAGTTCTATTACAGGTCTACCGGCAGCAAGAACGCCAAGAACGATCCTTTCGCGCTCGATCTCGGTTCCAGCGGCGGGCTCAAGGGCAGATATCTTGACGCTGAGGAGGAGGATGGATATCTCCGCGACCAGAGCGTGTTCGGTGACGGCATAAGCATCGAGGACACCATCGGAGTGATGGTCAGGTACAACAGCAGGGCCATAATGACATACTCCCTCAATGCATACCTGCCCTGGGAGGGGTTCAGAGTCAACTTCAACGGTACGAAGGGCAGGATGGAACTTGAAGTTATCGAGGCATCATATGTGAACGCAGGCGGTGACAGGAGCGTAGAAGGGGCCGTAGTTGGAAACAAACTGATGGTATATCCTATGTTCGGCAAACCTTACTCCGTTAAAATTCCTGAGTCTAAGGGCGGACACGGTGGAGGAGACAGAGTCATGCTTGAAGACATCTTCGGCGAAAGGAAGAAAGATCCGTTCAACAGAGCTGCCTCTCATGTTGACGGCGCAATGTCCATACTGACAGGAATAGCAGCAAACAAATCTTTAAGTACTGGAATGCCTGTAACAGTAGGAAGTCTAGTGAAGTTCTGAACAATGTTTGCAGAATGATTATTTATGCAAATAGTTGTCTTTCTCGTGGTCAGCAACTGGGATGAACCATAAGGATATGGAACATATTATCAGACCACCTTTGTGTTTTCGTAGTATATAATTATGACAGATATGGAAAAGATGTATATGTCGGAAAATAAATTCATCCTCCATGGAAAGTTCTATATAATTGCCGTATTATGTCTTTCCTGTTTTCTTATTCCTTTTCTTGTGCAATCAGGATGGGTAGAAGAAAAGAATGGCAAGACAGTAATCCATGTCGTTTCTTCCAGACTTCCCAACCCTAGCAATACTGATACGGCATCCCGTGCGGACTACGCCTGCTACCGCCGCTTCATTGAAAACTTCCCGAAGCTTTTCGCCGATAAATACAGCAGGAAATATCTGGCTGACCCCGGCAAATATGGCAGATACGACTGGAGCAAGGTCGAGCTGCAGATGCATCCTTCGGCAGGAATCAATCTAGATGGAGTCGAAACGGATCTTCTTGCGATCGCCGGCGGAATGTCCCCCGACATCCTGTATATAAACTTCCGCAAATCCGACAACTACATAAGGAACAATTTCCTATATCCCCTGGACAAGCCCGAGGACGGATACTTCTCCGAGATGTCAAAGGAGGAGACGGACTTCAGGGTGTATCCAAAGCTCTGGCCGGTGATAAAGAGGAAGGGGCCGGACGGCCAAGTGCACATATGGGCGATGCCGATAGGAGGCGCCCTCGGGAAAGTCCTTTTCTATCGAAAGACTCTTTTTGATGCGAAGAACATCCCGTATCCCGATGAGAACTGGACCTGGAAAGACTTGTATGTCGCCGCAAAAAAGATATCAGATCCCGCGAATGGAATATATGGACTCCTTCTCGGGAAAGGGAAATCCGAATCCTGGTACTGGTGCAGCTATCTTCGGGCGGCCGGAGGTGAAATCATGGAATACAACGAGGGCACCGACAAATGGAAATGCGTGTTCGATTCCAGGGAGGCTGCGGTTGCGCTTGATTTCTACATCAGGATTTCCAATGAGACATGGATGGATGCTGGAGGAAAGATAAGGCACGGGTATTCATCGAAGAGCGCCTCAGACGGTTCGGATGCCTATGGCAAATGGGACCGCGATGAAATCGGCATGATGGAAGGATACATCGATGAAAAGTTATTTGCGAACATAAATCCGGATATTATCGGGATGGCGCCTCTGCCAAAAGGGCCGTCCGGTAGAAGAGGTGGAGAGATAAACTCAAGGATGCTGGGGCTTTTTTCGGAAATCAGGGATCTGTCCGTCCGTGACGCCGCATGGGAATACCTGAAGTTCTCCAACTCCCCGGAAGCGATGGCAATACGCACGAAGGTCATGGTTGAAGGAGGACTGGGCCGGTTCATCAACCCGAAATATCTGACCATGTTCGGGTATCCGGAAATCATAAGGATGTGCCCGAAGGGATGGTCGGACATCTTCAAGATAGCCCTCGACTCCGGCAGTCCTGAGCCATACGGCAGGAACAGCAATTTCGCGTATGACATGTTGACAGTTCCGATTGTCAAGGCCGAGGAGCTGTATCTGGCTGGCAAGCTTCCAGGCGACGAGAAGGAGAGGCTGGACGTACTACATGGGCTTCTCAAGGACCAGTGCGCCCGCGCCAACGAGATCATGATCGGGGAAATCACTCCAAGGGAGAATCTGAAGCGTCGTATCTGCGCGGTTGCTGCCCTGCTGGCGATTGTCGTTGCGTTCGCATTGATCTTCAGGAAGATATTCATATTGTTCACACCGCCGTCGTCGAGGAAAGGCGGAGGCAACAGCAAATGGGGCCTGATAAAGTACAGATGGGCATACATCATATTGTTTCCGGCAGCACTGACAATCCTGGTCTGGCAGTATCTACCGCTGCTGCGGGGATCTGTAATGGCGTTCCAGGACTACAAGATAGTCGGTACTTCGTCCTGGATATGGCTAGACAACTTTGCAAGCATACTGTTCGATGTGTTCTGGTGGGACTCCCTGTGGAATTCGCTAAGGTACAGCTTTTTCGTCATAGTGCTGACGTTCATCCCTCCGATAGTCCTTGCGATCCTGCTCCAGGAAATACCCAAGGGGAGCCTTCTCTTCAGGATCTTGTTCTACCTGCCTGCCATTAATACCGGGATAGTCACCATCCTCCTGTGGAAGCAATTCTTCGAACCATCGGAAAAGGGAATGTTAAACGCGGTATTCCTCCATATTCCCGCCATTGTCTATATTATTGCTGGGATCGCGCTGCTGCTGCTAATGTTTGTCTTTTCGCATAGGCTTTATCTGAACACGATGCGCTTCTCATCCTTCTGCTTTGCGGCTGTCGGAGTAATGATGCTCTCCGTATGCATCTCCCTTGCGTGGCCGATATTGGTGCATGCCGATGAAACTCTTCTTGCAGCGCTACGAAGTCTTCCGTCAAGGCTCTTTCTTGTCATGGGAGAACCTAAGCGGTGGCTATCTGATCCGGATACCTCCATGATATCCTGCATAATCCCGATGCTCTGGGCCGGAATGGGGCCGGGATGCCTGATCTATCTTGCGGCGCTGAAGGGCATCCCCGACGACTATTATGAGGCGGCAGACATGGACGGTGCCACAACCGTGGACAAGATCCTGTTCATCGTCTTTCCGATGCTGAAGGCGCTAATCGTCATAAACTTCATCGGAGTTTTCATACATTCATGGTATTCATCAGCCGATACTGTGCTCGCACTTACCGGAGGAGGATCTGGAACTGAAGTGGCCGGGCTCCACATCTGGTACAAGGCGTTCACATATCTCAACTTTGGAGAGGCGACGGCGATGGCGTGGATGCTCGGATTCATGCTGATAGGTTTCACCGTGTACCAACTCCAGATGCTCTCGAAAATCGAATTCAGGGCCGCAGAAATCAAAAAGTGAAGGACCCGTTTTATGCCCATCATAAGTAAAATCGGGAAAAGATCTTTCCATACATCCCTGCTCATAGCGGGGATGTATGCCATCCTTTTTGTTGGTTCGGTGACCATGGTCTATCCGTTCCTGCTGCTGGTTTCGGGAAGCACCAAGAGTGCCGTTGACACTCCGGACTCCTATGTCGTCCCGCCGTTCCTGTATGATGAAACCCAGCTTTACAGGAAACACATGGAGGGATTTTTCAACGAGACTACGGAAGCCATGCGCTCCTGCTACCAGATTGAAGTTCCGGGATTCAGGATGCTCGAGCTGAAAAAATCCCCGAATCCAAGATTAGCCGCGGAATGGGAGAATTACATCTCCAGCGAGAAGCTTCCCCACTACTTCTTTGCCGTCAGCTATCTGGAGGCCACTGTTTCCCGTGGTGTAATCCCGTGCAATCTCAGGATGTTTAAGCATGAAGTTTCAGACAAGTTCGGTGGAGACATAAACAAGGTGAATTCGGAACTGAAGACACAGTTTCCTGATTGGAACAATTTCCATGTCCCGAAGGAAAACTATCTTCTCAAATACTCGTCTGTCGGCACCAGCCCGTGGGATCAGGAATATTTTAAGTTCAAGATGTCGACTCCGCTGAGCCAGAGATACTACTTCAACACCGAAGGCTTTTTCAGGGAGATGTTCCTCATTCCGCAGTATCCTAAGGGCATCAAGCAGTATAACGAAGCACACAAGACAAATTGTGTTTCGTGGAAGGAGATCCATCTAACCCAAAGGGCTCCAACCTCTTCGGGAATTGAACTTCAAGACTGGGAGAACTTCGTCCGCAACATCATCCATCCGCGATGGCTGCGTGTCGACAGGAAGGTTGAACCTATGTACCAAGAATACCTAAAAAGCAGATACTTGAATGATATCGGGATTCTCAACTCCAAGTATGGGACTTCCTACAAGGGGTTCGACCAGATTCCCACCATTGCAGACGTGCTTCCTGAATTTGGAATTGTGTCCAGCGACTGGATAGCCTTCCTCCAGGGATGGACGGATCCTGATTCGGGCAGAGAATACAAGATTCTGACGGAAAACATCTACATTGAAAGTGTGGACTTCATGTTCAGGGACTGGCTTGAAAAGAAATACGGCAACCTTGAAAAAGCCAACGCCTCACTGGGCACAGCCTTCAAGGCATGGGATGAGATAATTCCCCCCCAGCAGGACTACCACCTGCTTGATTTCAAGAACAGGAAAAATGGAATCATCACAGAGTTTGTCAAAAGGAACTTCCTGACCGTCATTGATTATCTTGTCATGCATGGACGCGCATTGTTCAACACCGTAATTTACTGTTCCCTGACTATTCTCTGCGCGCTTGTCGTGAATCCTCTTGCGGCATACGCGCTCAGTCGGTACCGTCCACCAAGTACATACAAGATCCTGCTTTTCCTGATGCTGACGATGGCGTTCCCTCCTGTGGTAACGCAGATACCGACCTTCCTGTATCTCAGGGAATTCAATCTCCTGAACAGCTTCTATGCGCTGATTCTTCCCGGACTCGCCAATGGATATTCGATATTCCTGCTCAAGGGGTTCTTTGATTCGCTTCCGCAGGAGCTCTACGAAAGCGCATCCCTCGACGGCGCCAGCGAATTCCGCATATTCCTGCAGATCACCATGAGCCTCAGCAAGCCGATACTGGCCGTGATCGCCCTCAGTGCGTTCACGTCGGCTTATGGAAATTTCATGATGGCCCTTCTCGTATGCCAGGACAGGAGCATGTGGACGATAATGCCGTTCCTCTTCGAGCTCCAGCAGAATAGCGGCCAAGGCGTGGTATTTGCATCTTTACTTATAGCTTCTGTTCCTACCTTATTAATTTTCATTCTCTGCCAGAACGTCATAATGAAGGGAATAGTAGTGCCCGTCGAGAAATGAATCGGAGTGCGGACAGGCAATGGTACATAAATAAATGAAGCATAAATCTGGAGTTTAGGATTAGGATAAATCGAGAGCACTTTTTTCACCTTGTGGATGTTCTTCTCGTCCTTTCATTAACGATGGAAATTAAAATCTATAAAAACAGTAACAATCTCGGAAGGTATGCGGCCTGGAAGGCTGCATATTTCATCAACAGTGCGATTTCAAAGCAGGGATATGCCAATATCGTCCTGTCAGCAGGAGCAAGCCAGTACCAGATGCTCCATGAGTTGACAGGAATCGATTTGGATTGGAGAAGAGTTACAGTGTTCCATATTGATGAATACGTCGGCATTCCTGCTGACCATCCTTCGAGTTTCCGGAGATTCCTCAACTCGTATTTTGAGAGCAAGGTAGCTCTTAGGAAGATCCACTATATCAATGGAAATGCATTCAATCCAAAGCATGAATGCTGCAGACTGGACAAGATTATTTCCCGAGTGGAAATCGATGTCGCATGTCTTGGTATTGGGGAAAACGGTCATATTGGATTCAATGAGCCACCTGCAGATTTCAAGGCTGAAAACCCCTTCATCCTCGTTGATGTGGTTGAGGAATTCCGAAAACAGCAGGTCGGAGAGGAATGGTTCAAGACTCTTGATGATGTGCCTGCAAAAGCCATTACCATGAGCATTAAGCAGATTATGAAGAGCAAGACGATAATCTGTAGCGTGCCAGACGGTAGGAAAGCCCAAGCAGTGAAGAATGTCATAGAAGGGGAAGTCAAAGAGAATGTTCCCGCCTCCATCCTGAGGAAGCATAGGAACTGCTGGATGTTCCTGGATGAGGAATCAGCAGCAATGCTGGAGTCGCCGGTCGATGGTCGTCAGTCGACGGCAGAAAATGAAGGTTTTACCACGAAGGGCACGAAGGAAGATTAAGGTTTTTCGCAAAAATAGCGTTGAGGGATAATATGTGCCACGGTAGGGGGAAGAATAATCATATGAACGAAGATGAGAATATCGAGGAAGAATGTTCCGTTTGCGGGAAAGTACTGAAAGTTGGGCAAGGCAGATTCAGAATGGCAGACCTGGTTCTATGCATAGATTGCTATTACATACGGCATCAGCGAGATACAGCGAATGATAAAAATAATGGTCACATCAAAATAGACATGGATTAACAACAAGAAGGAACGGATTATGGCAAGCCGCATCCAGATTCAGTGCATCAACAAGTCTGACAGGTACAATCCCCATGAAAGGATTCTCAAGATAGGAGGCCTAAATCCCGACAAGACACAATGGAAACTCACTCAGGAAGCGGCTATTGCAGGGATAGAGGCTGGTCAGTGGGATTTCTATGTCTCAGTCGGTGGCAATACTGTCGATGTCATTATCGCCACCAGCGCACATGGCCACAAGTACCTGAAGACAACGGCTGATGGCGAACACCCAAACAATCTCCTCAGTCTCCCCGAATGCCCGTGATGGGCTTGAGTGGGATTTTGCGAAATTCGCATTCTATGTGATCAATCTGAAAGATGCCCTTTCCTGTTCACAGGAAATAACTAAATCTTGTCGATTATTGAGTTGAGTTCGGAGAGGTCAAAAGGCTTAGGCATGAACTGCGAATAGTATTTTCGGCTATCGTCATCATTGTTTATGATGACGCTGCCAGACATGGCAATGATCCTAGGATTCCCATATTTCTGTGGATCGAGTGATATCATCTTGGCGATATCCCATCCTATCCCATCGTGGAGATGATGATCGAGGAAAACAAGATCGTACCTATTGGCAGAGCAAAAGGCTTCAGCTTCGACCACAGAGGAAGCTTCAGTTACGTTGAAGCCTCCCTTATGCCGAATAATGGTGGAAAGCAGCATTCTGACTCCTGAATCATCATCTACTATGAGAATGTTGCTCATAAAACCTCCTGAATGGATTGCAAAGCATTTCCACTGCCAGCCTTTCACGGGAAGCCGGTATATTACATGTTATTCATGAAAATCCAAAGAAATGCCGGTGGAATGCCCGTGATGTGGGAATTTGAAGGTCTTTGCGAAATTCGCAGTAGGGCGAAGATGTCTACTGGGGGTAGGAGCGGCGGTATCTTTCATGAAGCGTAGCCTTTGCGGAGTTCGCAAAATTTACATAACTGGCAGGGCGGTGGACATCAGGTGCAAGGGGTCAGGACATATTGCATTGGCGGTGTTGAGTGGTAGATTACAAGATAGAGTGAATAGAGGGTAGGCGGGTAGTCCAATAAGCGGAAAACAGGAATATCTATGAGTTGTAACCGGCCAATACACGCATTTGAATACAACGGCTCACACATTCAGAGGCTATCTTGCCACAATCATAAACATTATCTGTCAGTAAAAAGGCAAGGTGAAATATGCCGTTAAAAGGTGGAGCCAGCGATAAGTACGGTAACCGTTTCGAAGGTAAATGGACTGCTTATTGTCTTGCACGGGTAATGGCAGAGGAAATAGATTCAATTCATATTGAACCTCCTGGCCCCGAAGGGGAAGGATGTGAATTCTGGACAAAAAAAGGTAATATTACCAAATATCATCAGGTAAAGCGCCAACATGCAAAGCCCGGAGGCTGGGACACCTCGGAACTATTTGCAAATAAAGTTCTCACGAATGCATTTGAAAAAACTATCGATCAAAATAGTAAGTTTATTTTTATCTCTACAGATAGCGCCGGCTTACTTGATGAACTTATAGATGCGGCTGGGAAAAATACTGAATATGATAAATTTGAAAAATTCTTCCTGTCGAGTAAAGATAGAAAAGCAGAATGGAATAAGATACTAAAAGGATGGAGTCCTCTTGTTTTAGAGAAGAATCCGCATGTCAGCTCTCTTCCTAAAGAACAGCAAGAAGTGGCTCTGTGTAAAATATCACATGAGCACCTGAAGAGGATTGAAATTCGAACTTTGGATGAAGATAGTTTAAAAGAGAGTGTTGAAACTAAGTTAAGAACATTTTTAAAAGGTGACTATGAAGCTGCAAGGCTATTCCTTGCTGATTATGCTCTTGAGAATATCCATAACATTTTATTTGTCGATACACTTTGGGCAATTATGGAAAGCCGCGGATATTCGCGTTTAGATTATTCAAAAGATAAATCTGTCTTAGCAGCTGTTGATGATTGTAATAAACGTTATGAGTCAATGATTCGTCCAATCTCCGGGAATATATCAATACCACGGGGTGAGACTGAATCTGTTTGTAAAATCATTCTTGGAGATGATGATAAGCATTCTGTTCTTGTATCTGGTAAGGCTGGAGTGGGGAAAACATTTGTTCTAGGTGAATCCATAAAATGTATAATATCCCTGGGAATTCCGCATTTGTATTTCAGGGTTGACAGACTTAGTCCTACGGAATTGCCTGAAAGGATAGGTGAGCAATTAAGACTCCCGGGCTCTCCGGTAAAAGTGCTTGGAAATATCGCAAAGTCAAGACAGTCTGTTCTCATAATCGATCAACTGGATGCAGTTAGTACAGCATCTGGTCGAAATCCTGAGTTTTTCTTTTGCATAGATGAGATAATCCGACAGGCTGAACATTACCCTAATATGCGATTGTTGATGGCCTGCCGTTCTTTTGATCTTGAAAAAGACAACCGTTTTCGAGAATTAGTTTCTAAAGAGGGCCCAGCGCAGGAGGTTGAAGTTAAGCTATTATCTGCTGATGCTGTAAAGAGCACATTGACGAAGCTAAGTTATAATCCATCCGAATTTTCAGAAAAACAAATCGAACTGCTTCAACTCCCGCTCCGACTTTCAATATTTGCTCAAATGAAATGCAGACCACAAAAAGAAGTAAATAAATTTTCAACGTCTACGGATCTCTTTAATGATTATTGGGAATTTAAAGAAAAGGCCGTCAGGGAAAGAATTGGAAAAGGTACCAGTCAATGGATAAATGTCATTGATGTACTCTGTGAAAGTATGACTGAAAAACAGGTCCTTTCAGTTTTTGAAAATATTGTTCTTGACGACTTTAAAGAAACAGTAAGAGCAATGGAATCGGAGCATGTATTAGTCCTGGAAGATAAGAAAGTAAGTTTTTTTCATGAAACCTTCTATGACTATTCATTCGCACGGCGATTTGTTTCTAAAGGAAAGGACTTAATTGGATACCTGAAATCAGGGGAACAGCACTTGTTTAAACGTACAACGTTAAGACAGGTACTCTTTCACATATACGATCATAGCCATTTAGAATACTTGACAGCTATGGGACGTATATTAGACGATCCAAATATCCGTTTCCATATCAAAAAATGCGCTTTAGAGCTCATGGGCCAATTGGACTACGTCGATGATGAAGCGTGGAATTTGCTTAAGAGATATATTTCAGACACAAAGTCTCTTCTTTTCAGAGAAGTATTCTTTATATTTATTAACAGCAACAGCTGGTTCAAGTTCTTAGACGGAAGAAGGATTATTTCAGAATGGCTGGACTCAGGAAATGAAGACATACATAAACATGCTTTGTTTATACTTAATAATCAGATCAAAAAATCACCTAAAGAGTCCGTTGAACTTCTAAAACCATATATAGGGAAATCTCCTGAATGGAATCAAAAGATCCTTAATATCATATCGTATCAAAACCTGCATCTTGATCGAAATGTTTATGAACTTTTTGTTGCCATGATAGCTGAAGGCATGATGGATGATGACAAGTCCCATGCTTTCTGGTTATGCACTTATGAATTATCAAAGAAAAAACCAGCTTGGGCAGCTGAAGCTTTAGGATTATACTTGACAAGGATATTAGATAAAATAAACATTAATGAAATTGAACACAGGTTTCTCAAGCATGACGGAACAGGAGAAAGAGATCTGTTGGAAATCGCTGAAAAAGCCCCGGTTGAATATCTTGATAATGTTCTTCCTTTCTTCATGAGGATTGTTCTGGAAACTGCAAAAGAAATTGATGGCAAGTTAAAGATCGATAAGGTATGGTGTTTCCGCTTCTACAGAGAAAAGGATCCTGTATCACTGGAAGATACAATCCTTCTTGGTCTGGAGAAAGCTTTAAGAATATTGGCACAAAAACATCCTTCGCTATTTATAAAACACTTCGATAGTCTTTCCTCATATGGGGATTATGACAGTATCAACTTCCTTCTAATTCGTGCTTTAGCAGTTTGCGAGCAACAATTTGGAGATCCTGCTGTTGGATATCTCTTGGAAAATCCCCAAAGGTTAGATTCCGGATGGGCTGCAGGGGGGGAGGGAGACTTTTCCTGCTGGCCTGCATATGAATTAACAAAACACATAAGTCAATTATGTTCGAACGAATTTTATCTTCAACTTGAGAATTGCTTATTGTCTTACTATCCCAGATGGGAGCTGTCAAAGGATGGTCATAAATGGAGAGGATATTGGCAGTGTTTAGTTTTACCAGCACTTGCTCCAGGCCGTAGGACAGAAAATGTCAAAGTCAGAATTGGAGAATGGGAAAGGAAATATCCAAAAAGATTTATCTGCCCACCTAGTGAATCCGGAGCTGTTTGTGTCCCTTCTCCCATCCCCGTAGATCGGGCTGCTAAAATGAATGATGAGCAATGGTTGAAAGCAGTTAATAAGTATAACAGCGATGAACGAAAACCATCAAGTTATAGAGACTTACATAAAGGCGGTCCTCATCAACTTTCAGGAGTCCTTCAAGCTGAAACAAAGAAAAATCCAGTAAGATTTGCAAAATTAGCGCTTGGGTTTAATGATGCAATTCATCCTTATTATTATGATGCGATACTGAGAGGATTGACGGAATCAGAGGCTGCTAGCGAAATTTCCTTCGAAGTTATACGGAAGTATCATAGTATTGATAAAAGGCCCGGAGGGCGATGGATACCCAGCCTAATTGCTAAATATAGTGATAGGCATATACCGGATGATATTATTCACATCTTGGGATGGCTTGCAACTGAGTCTGATGATCCACAAAATAATGAGCCTGAAGTAAGATTTCAAAAAAAAGATGATGAGTCTCGTAAGTTTAACTTGGAAACGGCAGCAATTAATTGTGTAAGAGGTATTGCCGCTGACTCCATTGGATCACTTCTGTATGATCACTCGGAACGGCGGGAAATCCTCTTGCCTTATATAGAGGTTATTGTGAATGATCCTTCAGTTGCAGTCCGCTCTACAGCCGCAAATGCATTGCTTGCATTATTTACTCACGATAAGGATAAAGCCGTTGAATTATTTTTAAAGCTATGTGACATAAAATACGATCTGCTTCTTGCATCACATCATGTTGATCGTTTTTTATACTATGCAAATTTTGACTGTATACTCAAGTTAAGACCTATATTGCGCAGAATGCTTGATTCTAAAATTGATATTGTCCGCGAAGCAGGAGCCAGACATGTTTGTCTGGCTCAATTTAGCAATACTACTATTAATGATATGGTTGATGAGTGCATTAAAGGTGATGATGCAATGAGGAAGGGGGTTGTTGAAGTTGCCTCGACAAACATATTTACCAGCAATTGTCGTGAGTTTTCAGCGATGACATTAAAGAAATATTTCAATGATCCTAATAAAGAGATACGAGGTGTTGCCGCCCGATTTTATAGAAATACAAAAAAACAAGAACTCGATTATTGCAGAGAATTGATTAATGAATTTTTCAACAGTATAGCATTTCCAGAAAATATTGATGATATAATTTATACTTTTCAGGAGTCAACTGCAGATATTAGCGTGGAAATAATAAAACTATGTGAAGCAGTTATCGTCTTATTTGAGAAAGATCAAGTCAAGCCTGGAGATAGATTATATTATGAAATTGATAAAGTCGCTGAACTAGTCATCAGATCATACCGGCAAAACAAAAATGAAGAATACAAAAAACGATGCCTTGACATGATAGATAAACTTTTGTCTATAAATAACTATGGTATTTCACAGGAATTGGAAAAATATGAAAGGTAAGTAACAGTCTCATATTTTATTGGATGGACACATGAGTAATATCTTAAGAAAACTTATTCTTGGCAGAAAAGAATCACGACAGCCTTTCATGAAGCCTCCTCTGGCTATTCCTGGAGAAAGCTTGCGTGAAAAACTTGACGATGAACTGTTTGGGTTTGCACTTGCGCTGTATATCCCATTTCTCCTTTTCCTGCTGGTAGTCTACAAGACAATATTCAGCGCCCCTCTGTCTCATTTATTATCGTTTTGGGTATACATGATCACATCATTGCCTGTCCTCCTGGTTGCAATATTGTATGGAAGAAGAAAGATAAGGAAAATATTGACATATCGACAAGGATTCATGGGGGAACAGATTATCGGGCAAGAGCTTGAGAGGTCAAGAAGCATGGGGTATGTCGTATTCCATGACATATATAATGAACAGAAGAAGTTCAATGTAGATCATATTGCCATAGGTAAGCCTGGAATTGTCGTTGTTGAGACCAAATCAAAATCAAAACTCAAGAAAGGCTCTCCGGAAATTGTCTATGACGGCACACGATTGACATTTCCCGACAGAACATACACAATGGACCCGCTGGACCAAGTTGAGGCAAATGCAAAGTGGATACAGGAGTTGGCCCACAAGCTCATTGCTGAAAAGAAAAATGCCAAGTGCCAGTTCAATAACAAAAATCCCGTGCCGGTTGTCCGCATAGTTGTCTATCCTGGCTGGTATGTGGATTATGAGGAAGCAAGGAAAGTTAAGGCTAAAACTATGGTCACAAACGATGAGATGCTTGTCGACAACGTCATCAAAAGCCTAAAACAACCACTGGAGCTGACCGATGGGATGATAACTGAGCTCCAGGAACTATTCGAGTACTACCTCCGGGAGAAGAACAAGGAGATGATTGAGTATTAGAAATGGATAGGAGGATAAGCTTATTTACTCGCACTTGCCAGCGAAATCAATTATCTTATCGTCTTCATGCTCAGAAACGGAAAATGTATCAAGCTTGCTCAAGCTTTCACGTATTTCAAGGGCAATATCGTGTCTTATCCCACTCCTAGCCTGTCTGACAACAAATAGCATTTTAACTGGGAAGTCTTTCATGTCCCTGAGCCTTTGGATACGCATGCGCCATCTGTCGCCGTATTCAATGATTCTTGTTGTGTCTTCCTTGTTTAGGTCAATGGGTTTAATAGCCTGGAGGGCGCAATTGTTCCTCTCGTAAACAAAAGGGATATTCACATGATATTGATCATTGCCGAATTTCTTCTCATGATAATTTTTTAGTAGGTCTTTTGCTTTGAAGACACAGGCAATCCTTTTCTTCATGACAGTCTCATGGTATTCTTCGTGAACGGCAAATTGACGCTCAACATAATATGCAAATAGTTCCTTTAGCGCCTTTTTCTCATTGAGCGTAATAACTGTCCCGATGTCTCCAAATCTAAAAAGGCTCTCCCGCGGCTTGACAATTTCCTTAAATAGCTGGCGAAAAGATTCCTCTTTGAAATGAAAATGAGGCTGTGGAGGAGTTGATAACCCGCGGTTTAGTCCAGCTGTCAAACGCTTAAGTTCATGTTCGATGGAATGACGACCTTCAATGAACAGATCGACATCTAGTTCGGGAAAGAAGTTTGTCACCCTCTCTCGGCGGTGGGTTTCTATTTTATACATGAAAGTACCAAGCTGCGGACAGCTCAGAACAATACCGATGTTGACAAACTCCTCTGTTTCGGGATATGGCATAAAGCGCAAAACCGAAAAATTACATATAATATTTTCATTCATAGTGAAATATCCCCGAAAAGATCGCTGTCATTTTGAAACCGATTGAGTATGGCTTTCATCCTTCCAAAAGAAAAATCGGGCAAAGAACCTGCCGTCTCAGTCCATTCCTCCGGAAGTTCTGAGAAATATGTTGACAATCTGCTTGCAATATCCAGCATAACAGTGCCTGTTTCAGTGCCGGAATTACCTGCAATTTGACTCATAGCATGCCTGAATACATGTCTATTCACTAACTTATCATTGGAAAAGGAAGAATCAAAGGCGATATTATGATCAATTATTTTGACTTCCTTTGAGCCTGGGAGCCATAGGAGGTTCACATTTCCTCCTTCTTCATCCAGCATACGGTCGTTATTTTGTATCCACCAATCAAACATTAGTAATTTGACCTGAATTTCCGGTGGAGTGTCCCTGATATTTGACACGGCATACTCCTGTGAGCCAAAGACATGTTCAGATGCAAAGACTGTGCCGCTTCCAAGTTCCGATATATCATCTCTTGCACTATACTTGATAAGATCTTCTGGCACAGTAGCTTGGATAAAACATGGAATTGGCAAGCCAAAATCTTGAGCCATTCGTCCGGCTATCCACTCATAACATAAACCGCTTTTTCCTGCATCCTGGCCCTTTACCCAGTACCATTTCCCATTGTCGGCTTGACAGTAAAATGGTCTAGTTATGCCCTGTTTGGCACGTTGCTTAACTTGTACAATATTTACATTATCCATAAAGAAAATGTCCGGCCTCAGTTAGAAAAAACGTATTGCAACTCGATATAGATCATTTAATGTCCCCACCCTTAATTTACATTAATATAGCCTACCTGACAAATATTCGCGGAAAGTGAATAAAATAAATCCGCCGATTTGAGCTTAATCTTCCACTGGCGCAACATTTGCGAAGTTCGCAAAAGCATATCAGTCTGTACTTCGGCATATTTTAAAATGCAATCCCTTAATCCGTAAGTAATTTACCAGACAAATGCCGTTCTGTAACAGGATTACCAGTTCTGTAAATGTTTTACAGGATTTGTCGATTACGGAAAGATAATGGGAATGGGCTCGGAAGCCACTCGGAAGGCAACCACTTCCGAGTAGAGTTTATGAGAGCAGTTTTTGCCCCCCCCCTTAGTTATAAACAAGAAAATATAGTGAAGCCAAAAGTCAGCACGATATGTAATTTTGTATGCTAAGAAGTGTTAAATTGCTACATAGTGCCTTTTTCCTTAGCACATGGCAGAGGGTAGGCGTAATCAAATTTCTTGAAAATGCCGGTTTTGTAAGTAAATTACCAGAATCATAAATGTTTTACAGGATTCTGTGAAATGGATAAGGCAAAGCTAAAAATTACTGGGTATGGCAAGCTTCAGGAGCTTTATAATCTTGATGTACTGCCGCATTATTGCGTCTCCTATATTACTTTGAAAGGCGAACGCAGGACTGTAGTGGAACCGTTACTGACAACAGAAATCTACCCTTTGAGGTATGAACCAGGAGATTTACCCGGAGCCCTTATCGAATTTGCATTGAAATATGAGGGCATCAATCTCGAAATCCTATATTCGATATTCCAGAAGATTGAAGAGAAGGAAATTTCCAAGCATATACTTGCCACTCCGCTGGGAATATATACAAGGAAAATCTGGTTCTTGTATGAATTCCTCGCCAAGCGGAAACTCGACATCCCGGATCTCTCGAAGGGGAACTATGTTGACCTATTGGACATCTCATCATATTATTCCGCCGTTTCCATCCGGAGTAGACGGCACAGGATAAACAACAATCTTTCTGGAGACAACCGCTTCTGCCCTGTTGTCAGGAAAACTGAGATTCTGGAAAAATACTCAAAAATGCAGTTCGAGAAGCAGTGCGGCGATATGCTTGAAAAATATCCTCCGGAGCTTTTGAACAGGACTCTGTCATATTTGTATACCAAGGAAACCAAGTCTTCCTTTGAGATAGAAAATGTCATACCTGAGAAGCAACGAACTGCCCGTTTCGTTGCCCTGTTGCGTAGAGCCGGAAAGGAAAAATTGCTGAACAAGGAATCACTTGTGAAGCTCCAGAAGGCGATTGTCGATGAAAGGTTTGCATTGGACGATTATCGGGACTTCCAGAATTATGTTGGAGAAAGCATAGGCCTTGAAAAGGAAATAGTCCATTACGTGCCACCTCGTCCGGAAGACATTGCAAACTTGATGGACGGAATGATATTTTGTGCAGAAAACATGTTGGAATCGAAAATACATCCGGTAATAACGGCTGCCGTGGTATCATTCGGATTCGTCCTTCTTCATCCTTTTGAGGATGGCAATGGACGTCTTCATCGTTTTCTAATCCACCATATTCTTTCAAAGACTGGTTTTACGCCGGAGCAGCTGATATTTCCTGTCTCTGCAACGATGCTGAAGCAGATTGCAAGATATGACGAGGTTCTGGAGTCGTTCTCCAAACCGCTCATGGAACATGTTGAATACCGGCTAAATTCTGAAGGGGAGATGCAGGTTCTGAACGAGACAGGAGTCCATTACAGATATATTGACATGACCTTTTTTGCAGAGAGGCTTTTTGAGTTTGTAAAGGACACCATTGAAAAGGAGCTCAAAGGGGAGCTTGATTTCATCATATGGTATGATGAGCTTCTGAAGGTGTTACGTGAAATTGTCGACATGCCAGACAGGAAGATTGATCTTTTTATAAAGCTCTGCATGCAGAATAAAGGGAAAATATCCAGCGGGAAAAGAAAAACATTTGAAAAGTTGGCCGACAATGAAATATCCCGCATGGAAGAAACGGTGCAAAGACATATGAAAGAGGGGAACATAGATTTTTACCAACTTAGGAAATGAATATTAAATATCAGGAGCAGGTGTAATGAGCAATGAAGCACAGATACCTGATGTGTCAACTGAAAAAGATAAGGTCGAACTGATCCATGACGAGATAACAAAGGTAACGCCTTCGGGGCGCAAGAGGTTGTTTGAGAAATTTGTGCTGGCCGTTCTTGGCAGTATCCCCTGGGTTGGTGGTTTTATTAGCACCATGGCCACCATGAAGACAGAATCCGGCGATGTTTATGCTGATGAAATGCGAACGCAATGGTTGGATGAACACCAGAAGAAAATCAGATTACTTGCTAATACGATTAAGGAGATTTCAGAAAGATTTGATAAGCTTGGAGTTGAAATCCAAGATCGCATCCAGAATGAAGAATACTTGAATCTTGTTCGACGTGCATTTCGGACATGGGATCATGCAGATACCAATCAGAAGCGAAAATATGTAGCAAATCTAGTTATCAATGCCAGCTCGACCCAGTTGAGTTCCGACGATCTTATCCGGTTATTTATCGACTGGCTAAATCTTTATCATGAGGCTCACTTTTCCGTCATTAATGAGATATACAAGAATGAAGGCGTCTCAAGATATGACATCTGGATGGCAATACATGGAAAAATCCCAAGAGAGGATTCAGCAGAGGCGGATCTATATAGATTATTGATTAGGGATCTCAGTACAGGAGGCGTTATTCGCCAGGAAAGAGAGAAAACTGTTAATGGAGAATTTCTTCGTAAGCATCCTCGGCACCAACATAAAACTTCATCTACGACGATGGAGTCAGCCTTTGAGGATTCTAAACCATACGTTTTGACTGAATTAGGAAAGCAATTTGTTCATTATACAATGACAGATTCTGTTACTAGAATTGCGGATAGAAAAGAATAAAAATGTATAACAAATGAAGGATAGCCGGTAACATCTTGCCATATTATCCCCGATTCTATATTTTCTCTCCTTCTCTATATCTTTGCGAAGTTCGCAAAATACACACATGAGCTTGAGCGCGGCGGGGCCGCGTCAGTGGCCGGAGATGGAGCATGCTGCGTGCGTGGCATCCTGCGGATGCCGCCAAGCGCAGAAGAGCATGAGCGATGTGATAGGAGCGGCTATCGCGGAGCGAAATGCTCTGGGGAGCAAAGCTCCCAGCATGCGGAATCTATATTGCGCCAGCAATCGCCGCGCGTTAGGAGTCGGGGAAGAGTGTCAGGATGCCAATAGACCTGTTCCTCGTCTTTGTTTTATGGAAAACTAAAAAAGTCCACAGAGGGGGAGGTTAGGAGGGGGAACTCCTCCTCTGTGGAGGGAAGTTATCAGAGCCAATATCAGTAATCCGGGATATGGAGATAAATCCAGATTTTGAGCCGCATCAGGGTCTTATAAAGCCACTTGTCACGGCAGATGACCTGGGAATTTACCGCGACTACTGTTCCGGAATGAAACCTTGAATCAATTATCTTGAGAACGCTGTATGGGCCGTTATATAGAACCTTGCAATAAAAATCGCCTCTTTCCGTGATGATGACAACTCTTGCCCCATAGCCCATCTTCCTGTGAAGTATGAGGCCAAGGACATAAATTGCCGAATATTTCAGATAATATAGAATCATAGGAAAAAGCGAATTTCGCAGATCCGAGACCTGCGAAACTCGCAAACTAACCTCCTTTCGTCTTTTATGCGGCCTTAGTGACTTTCACCTCGAACTTTTCACCAGACCGCCATTTTTTACATGCCTTTGAAAACTGGCAGCCCTCACAGAAGAAGCTTGAACAGTTCGGGAGAAAGACACCATGAATCCTCGCCCTCTCGACCGTCTGGACAAGCTTTGTAAGCATTATGAAATCCTCCGGATACCTTTCCGTGAAAAGCTGGACATATTCCGGCTTCTTTGTCTTGGTGATGATGTCGTATCGGAAACGGGGAATATTGCCGTTTCCAAACTGCCAGGCATAGCTGAAGACAGTAGCCTGAAGCTCCTTGTCCGCCTTGTTTTCGGGCCACTTCTTCGCTGCCGTCTTCAGATCGACAATCAGAGTCTCTCCGAAACGATCCTTGATGATAATATCGAACTCGCCAATCAGGGGAGTCTCGATATATCCGCCTTCGCCGTCGGGAATAGGAACACAGAAAGTAAGCTCGATATCGATGACTGAATCATCTGGATTCCAATTTTTCCAAAACTCGGAAATCATATCTAGTCCTTTTGCCTTGAGCTCGTTTGCTGAATCCGAATCAAAACGGATCTTCGCATTCACAGAGGCATTCCAATGGCTTGCGAAAATCTCCTGGGCCGTCTCAACCTTCTCGATCTTGCCATTCTTCTTCTGCGTGAGGAGATAAGATGCGGTGTCATGGAAAGCTGAACCAAATGCGAGATTCGCAGGAACAAATTCTGGCTCTACCCGGTAGACATACTTGAACGCATAGGCAAGCGAACAATTCAAATACTGATTAAGGCTCGAATAGCTATGATGCGGCCTTTCCTCACGAAGCTGATTCAATGATTTCATTTTAAAATCCTCCTTTCCGGGGGAGGCGCCTTCGCAGCCTCCCCCGATTTACTTATCGGATGGCAATCTTAAGCGACTGCCCTTGCCTTGAGATCGTCTATTGCGGAAGTCGCCTGCTTCATGTCGAGGTCGTAGACATTCGAGACGCGAAACTTCTTCAGATATTCCTTGAGATCGGAATTGGTCCTTTTGCAGAGATCGAGCAGGAACTTTATTTGTCTGTTCGATGCAGGCTTCGCTTCCTGAACCTCCTGCTTCTGTTCCGGAACTTTTGCCGGTGCCTTCTCATCGACCTTAGCCTTTCTCTCCCTGTTCTCCGAGAGACCGGCGATGCGATTCATCTTGCCTTCGTCAATCAGGAATGTGATTGCGAGTGCGCGGATGTCTTCCGATGTCGCCTGGATTCCCGCAAGATTGAAGGCCTCGTAAGCGTCCTTCAATGCCTGCGCCGTCTGTTTGATTCTGTTTTCCATTTCTTCCTCCTTTGTTTTCTCTCTGTTTCGTATTGACGCAAACAGAGGAAAACTTAAGAGGAGAAACGAAAATTAATATTATTAAATAACAATGCAATTAATTAACAATCAACACGATGCAAAGATGCAGCATCATTGAAAAACGCCTTTGCGCTCCTGGCAATATTGCTTCTAATTTGTGAAAGTCGGGCCTCGGTAATCTGGAGCTTTTCGGCGATCTCTTTTGCCTTAAAACCTTTGGCAAGAGAGAAGATAATTTTTCTGTTTCGCCGTGGCTCAGTCTTGAGATATGCTTTCCAATCAAGCTTCAGGGATGTGACCTCGTAGGGATCCGGGAACTTCGAGGGAATAAGATCGAGATTACAAAGGCCGTCTTCATTTTCAACATCGAGACTTTCGGTGAGCCCATTGTCAAGCTGATAGGCAGCTGAGAGGATTTGCTTTCTGCCGGAATAGTAACTGCGCCGACCGCTCTTGAGCTGCTGAATGGCATAATAAGCGATGGTACTGGGACTTGCCTGCCCTCCGGATTTCTCCAGGCTGTCTATCATTTTGAGGGAAAGGGCGACACCTTCCTGGATGATTTCCTCGTAGTCCTCGGAACCAATCGGGATGACAACACGGGGGGTGGTCTTGCGGATGATTTCTTCGACTTTCAGGATTTCGTTCATTTCTGCTTCTCCTCTTTTGGTTTTTTCCCTGGGCGTTGCTTCATGCTACGCCCGCCTTCAAACCAAATACATTTTCCCCCCTGACGAAACAGTTTTACTTATTTTTATGAGCGAAGCGACCTGGCAATTGGAGGCGCAATAAAATCAAGAGAGGCTTCAGTATAAATAGCCGCCAACGGACGGCGGTTTTATGCTGAAACGAACTTGACTGGATCGGACGAGGAATAAATAGCGACGCTCCGGGAGCGGTTTTATGCCGCAGGGAGCCAGGATATTTTTTGCGCCGTAAATGTATATTATGGCACATTCGTCAGGGGGGTAAATGTATACCGCAGCGTATTTGTCTTGTTCTTCGTTTTTCTTCTGGTAAGACGCGAACGCGTCGCTCTTGCCGCCTGTCGAAATGAACTTGTTGAATGAGACAGGCGGGGAAAAGCGAGCGGCTAATGAGGGTTCGGACGTATTTGTGAGCTGCAAGCTCACATCCGATCCCGAAAGCCGCGAAGCAGTCCACAGCAAGCCCGTCATCACTTGGAGCGGATGCGGAAAGTGTTGTGCCCTGTTCGCGAATCTCCGAGCGACAGGGCAAGGGCGACTCTTATGCCGACCGGCGGGAGAGTGTCAGGCGGAATCTATAGAGCCTGTCACGAAACCGAGAAGAGGGAGGCATGCGATAGGGGCTGAAGCCGTAAGGCAGAGATCTCAGCTCTGTGCGGAGCACGAAGACCCGACCCGAAGGGGATCGCCAAAGAATCTCAGATCGAGTGAGAGAATATTGGGATGATGGATAGGCATGAATGGGTTAATCAAAAAACCGTTCAAGCAGTGATAGTAATCGTCGTAAAGACTTTGCGAATTTCGCAAATCCTCTTCCTGATTCATCTGTTCGAAGCAATCCAAAGCAACAGCCGGAGGCGGACCTCCAGCTGTGCCTGTCAAGGCACAGCGAATGGAGCGGAGCCGAGGCGTTGGCCGCATTAGTGGCCAAGCCCGGCGTAGCGTCAGGAGAACGGACAAGGCAGCAGTAATGCATGAGCGCGTATGAGACGCAGGCGAATGCCAAGCAAATGCATGAACTGCGGTACGCGGACATGGGGACGTTGAAGAAGCGGGACGGGTTGTGCGGTGTCTCTACCCGGAGCCCCTAGGGCGGAGGGCATACCCGACCGAGAGAGCGGAGCGAGCGAGGGAGGTTATTGCTTAGGTTTGTTCTGATTATCGAGCAGGGATTCAAGTATGCTAATCACTCCATCAGGCATCTTTGTCTTTGCATAAATCTGCGTCGTATTGATTTCATTATGCCCGAGAAGCTTCTGGATCTCGTCAATTAGCAGTCCTTTGTGCAGGAGCATCGTTGCGTAGGTATGCCTGAGACTGTGAAGTTTTGAGAGTCCGCACTTCTTCCTCAGCTCAAAATCAATGATGTTCCGATGCTTCTGCCAGCCGCCCTCATCCCGTTTCGGGCATTTCCTCATAGCTTCAAGCAGCCATTCAGGAGAGGGAACACGTCTCTCCTTATTCCCTTTCCCTATCACCTGAACGAAATTGTCACCAGCTTCGGCAGTCTGAATTTCAGATATGCGAAGTCCGCAGAAAAGCATCAGTCCGATCCATATTCCTTTGCGATTCCCGTTCGAACATAGCTCCTTTGCATCTCCTCCGATTTTTGCGAATATCGCAGCTGACTTATGTTTTGCGATTCTCTGTTTTATCCTCGGGGATGTCACCTTCTGGAGTTCGAGAAACAGCTTGGTCTTGTTCGATTTCATCAGCCATTTCGAATATGACTTGAGCATCGAGAGCAGTTTTCGGGATGTGTTTGTGTCCTTACCGGCAAGGGCAGACTCAATGTCCTTGAAAGTCAGGCTGTAGACAGATGTCTTTCTCTGCCCGGCCCATTTCAACCAGAACCTATGGGCATATCTATAGGTGGATATTGTGTTTCTTGATCGCCCAGAAGCTTCAAGGAATGTGAAGAACTGTTTTATCGGTGGGACATTGCCTGAAGCGAAGGGGACGGTTTCCAGCGTCAGATGAGCTTTTGCGAAGTTCGCAATTGACTCATCGCTTTCACTTGTCAACGGCAGTCCAGTTTCAGGCTTAACCATGCCCTTCAACTTGAAGCCGTCTTTGAACTGATTCTCATCGGGATTGGCAATGACTTCCTCGGGTATCGAGAATATGGACTTGATGATTTGAAACACTTTTCACCCTCGATTTTGACCTTTTCCATGAACCGTACCATGGCAGAATACCGATTCCGCCATGAATAGTTATAAGCCTTTTATAGCGTAATACTTAACTATTCCTTGCGGCCATGTTTCACCCCCGCGAGGGGGTAAAGAGGGATTATGGCAGGTTGGGAAAATATATCCTCAAGGAATTTTATCAACTGCTTTCTTCATCTGCTGGAGGTCGACTGCAGTATATCCGGTATGGATATCGTCCTTGTCGGCCTTGTGTCCAAGTATCCTCATGCGGACGGCCCTGTCAACTCCTGCCTTCTGCATGGTGGTGTTGGCATAAACACGCCAGGAGTGGAACTTGCACTTCTCGCAGCCTTTGATTTTCTTGATTTTCCGATTGTACCTTTTGAAATCTCTCGAGTCACCGCTGATGCTGTCGAGTTTGTCGAGGAACGGAAGAAGCTTATTTGCGACAGGAACAATCCTCCCGTCACGAGTCTTTGCGATCTCGTGGCTGACTACAAAACATTTAATTCCATTTTCAGTTCTGACTTTGCTTTTCGAGAGGGACAGAACCTCCTGAAGACGCATCCCGGTATATCTGGAAATCCTGGGAACAAGCGTCCAGTCAGGTTTGCAGAGCATTGCATCATCAGCTTTCTCCTCGGGAATCATCGGAGTATGCACTGAGCGTACCTGAGGAAGATTTATCTGGAATCGTTCATTCAGTCCCTTTATCGCAAGCCCTTCTTTTTCGCACCAGCGCAGGAACTGCCTGAACGTCTGGAAAATGAAACTCAATCTTTTTGTGCTGATGTCTTTTATCAGCGCATCCCTTACTGCAGCTGCATCTTCCTTCGAGAGGGAATCAATATGCTTGTTCTTGATGATGCCCATGATTTGCTCGACGGTAGTGACATATGCCTTGACGGTATTCTCCTTCAGCCCGGAGTGCTTCACGAAGGAAATATATTTCTCAGTGCAATCCTTGAGGAAAATATCTCCGCCGCCGAAAATATCCCTCTTGAGATTATCGAGCTTGGCAAGGGATTCCTCGCGGATATCACGGATGGTCATTGCAATATCTTCGAGAGCAGAAATTGCTCCCGCCTGCGAAAGGACAGGATTTATGTAGGTGTCCCTGATATATCTTGCCCGTTTGGGATCGGAGGTGCGCAGACTGGTCCTTAATCTGCCTCCTCCAAGCTCCTTCGGAATGCGCATATTCAGGTGCCAGCAACTGCCAATCTGTACGAGTCCTTCATTCGAATTACGTGCCATAATTTGACCATAGTTGGTTATTATTGCTTACGTAATATACACCAAATGAAGGAATTGCAAATAATTGGCGGAGAGGGAGGGATTCGAACCCCCGATAGCGCAAGCGCTATGGCGGTTTTCAAGACCGCTGCCTTAAACCACTCAGCCACCTCTCCGTGAAAAAGCGCATTTTGGGTGCTTTTCAATACTTGAATATGGCGAAAAATCAAGCTGGTGAAAGATTATTTTCCCAATTCGCCCTTGATCCCGTCAACCATGAGCATGGCGACACGCTTTGAAAATTTTACCGGATCGGCAAGGGGAATTCCTTCTGTCAGAAGAGCCTGCTCATACAGAAGTTCTGCGAATTCCGCAAGTTTCGGATCCGAAGAATTCTTGTTATATAGTTTCTGGAGGGATTCGACGAGTGGGTGATCGGGATTGAGTTCAAGAATCCTCTTCATCTTCGGCATTTCACGGTTCATGGCCTTGAAGATCTTTTCCATCTGGATGCTGGGATCTTGTTCACCTCCAACAAGGCAGCAGGGGCTTTCAGTAAGACGGGTCGAGAAACGGACGTCCCTGATATCCTTTTCGAGCTGTTTCTTAAGGAACTCTATCAGGATCTTATGTTCCTCAACGGCCTTTTTGGTCTTGTCCTCTTTTTCCATTTGTGTCTTTTCGTCGAGTTCAAAGTCACCCTTGCCTGCAGATTTGAGCTTCTTGCCGGCATATTCCGGGATTGACTGCAGTATCCATTCATCAATCGGATCGGTCATGATAAGCACATCGAAATTCTTTGATCTGAGGAATTCAAGATGGGGTGATTTTTCAAGGATCTCCCTGGACTCACCGGAAATATAATATATCTCCTTTTGTTCAGCAGGCATCTTTTCGGAATATTCCTTCAGTGAGACGAGCTTCTTGTCAGGATTATTGAGTGTCTCAAAGAGAATGAGCTCTGTCAGTTTTTCCCTGTTCTGGAAGTCAGAATGTATCCCTTCCTTGATGAAACGGCCGAATTCATTGAAAAAGGAATTATATTTCTCCCTGTCTTTTTCAAAGAGGTGCTTGAGCTCGGAGATGATTTTCCGCACAAGGTTTTTGTTAATTTTCAGTATGCCCGGGTTGTCCTGTAACATTTCCCTCGAGATGTTCAATGGCAGATCGCTTGAATCAACAACCCCCTTGATGAAACGCAGGTAATCGGGTATAAGGCCGGAACAATTATCGCTGATGAATATTCTCTTTATATAGAGGTGGACTCCGGTCTTACGCTGTTCAGGCATAAGAAGTTCAAAAGGCGCCTTGGATGGAATATAGAGCAGAGCCTTGAATTCGGAGGTGCCTTCGGCGGAGAAGTGAATATGAATGAGGGGATCTGTGTCGAAATGGGAGAGGTTGCCGTAGAATTGCTTGTATTCCTCTTCAGTAACTTCGCCTGCTGGTCTGAGCCATATGGCCTTCTGGGAGTTTAATATCTCCTCAGAAGGGACTGTTGACTCATCCTTTTGTTTTTTCGTGGAAATAAGTTTAATGGGGTGTTCAATGAAATCCGAATACTTCCTCACTATCTCGTTGATTTTCCAGTCTTCAAGGTAGATCTTGCAATCGGACTTGAGGTGAAGTGATATGCTAGTGCCATGTTCCGAGACGGCAGCGTCATCTATTGTGTAAGTGGACTCTCCTTTTGAGGTCCAAAGTGAAGCCTTTTCATCGGATCCGGCTTTTTTCGTCACAACTTCGATCTTGTCTGAGACCATGAATGCGGAATAGAATCCGACGCCGAACTGACCTATCAGTTCAGGTATGTTCTTTGAATCCGATTTTTTCAGCTGGGTGAGATATTCACGTGTGCCTGATTTTGCGATAGTCCCTATGTTTTCAATGAGCTCGCTTCTTGTCATGCCGATGCCGTTGTCGCTGATTTTCAGGATGCCGCGAGCCTTGTCAGGCTCGATTTTAATCTGCCATTCGGCCTTAAGTATGGGATTTGTAAGCGATTCAAACCTTACCTTGTCTATTGCGTCCGCGGCATTTGCTATCAATTCCCTGAGGAAGATATCCTTGTTTGAATAGAGGGAATGTATGACCAGGTTAAGCAGTTCCTGGACTTCTGTCTGGAATTTTTTGGTTTCTTCGGACATTTTCAGTAGTTCCTTAAATTATTTTGCTTGGATTGGAAATCTCTCAAAAAAAACGAAATTTAACAGAAAAGTTTTTATTTTCCATAAATAAACATCTTAAAATGCAAAATTGTATATTTTAGTATGAAATAGTTTTGACTTTGAATACAAATAGGATTAGATTTTGAGTCTGTTTCGAGAAATTCAAATTAAATTCATCAGGGAGAGGAGGTAGAATCATGGCTGATTCTGCTAAGAAACAAAACGGAGGAGATGAGCTTCTGGCCAATGTCGCAAGGCTGGAAACAGATCTTCTGGAGATCGAGAAAGCGAGAAAACAGCAGGCTCTGATTGTCAGAGTAGGCCTAGTCCTGATACTTCTTGCCATCCTGATCTTCGCGTTGAACATCTGGAATTTCTCAAAGAGCCTTATGCAGCCCGCCAGCCTTGACCAGTTTGGCAAAAAGCTTGGCGAGGATATGCAGGGACTCATGGCTGACCCCGAAGTGAAAAGGCTTCAGGAAAGCCTTATGAAGCAGGTATTCCCTGAGATCTCGAATCAGCTGGTTGAGCAGTTCAAGAAGGATCTTCCCAACTTCAAGTCCAAGGGGCAGAAGGTCTTCAGCAATCTGCAGGCGCATCTTGAAAGCTTCCTGAAGGAGGAACTTGAAAAGGCGTTGGCGGAATCCATCGCGGAACTTGAGAAAGAACTTCACACCACATATCCCAAGATCCCGATTGAAAGGATTGAGAAGGTACTCAACGAGGCCCAGGGAGTGTTCATAGAGCACATTACCATGACCCTCGAAAAGAGACTTGAGACGATATATCAGGATTTTGAGAAAATGCAGAAGACCATTGACAAGTTTTCTGAGTTGGACGATATGAAGCAGCTTGAGAATTCGGACATAAATGATGTCAAGCTTGCGTTGATAGAATCAATGCTTGAGCTTGGCATCTACGAGATAAATCCTGAAAAGGGCAACAGACCCGGTTCGGTCCAGGGAGGTGTAAGATGAACAACAACATTGAAATACTTGCGAAAGTTGATCATATCTCCAAGGAGATGCAGGAGAAGAAGAACAAGGAAGTATCAACCACAAAGCTTTATGCTATTGTCTACGGCGTCCTTGTCCTCTTTGTTTTCGGGTATACCACTTTCATTTTCACTAAGCTGAAGGAAGTAACAACCCCGGATTCAATTTCTGCAGTAGTGACTAATAAGATAAAAGATTCCCTGCCTGATCTGAACAAAGCCATACTTGACCAGACTAAGAAAAATGCCCCTGTTCTGGCCGAGAAAGCGGTAGAGGCAGTTCATCAGGTCATTCCCCAGGTTGAAACGGTCATCAAGGACGTCATTGATGAGAACGGCAAGCGTCTTGTTGTTCAAATAAAGTCTGAGCTGTTTCCGCAGTTCCTGAAGATACTCCGTGACAATGCAAAGCCAGTAAATGAGGCGTCTGCTTTTACGGACGAAAATACTGCAAAAGAGCTTGCAAAGACACTCTGCAAGGAAATCGAGGATGAGATAAATTACAATATTATCTGCAACGATCTTTGCCATCAGATGGATTCCCTGAGAGCTGAGCTGGAGAAGATTGTCTCTAAGCCGATTAACCAATTGACTGCTAAGGAGTTAGCTGAAAGAAGGATAATCGTCAAGTGGATTTATCTTCTCAAGAAGGGAGAATCCCTTCAGAGCATAACTGCTACCTTTGTAAGCCGTTTTTCCGGCATTTGGGATAACCTGATTGACTCGGCAATTCCCAGTGAGGATAGCAAGGACGATACCATATCTGACTGAATTATTCATTAATATCTTTAAAAAGGCGGGAAAAAACCCGCCTTTTTTTTTGCATTTACCCCGATTAGCTAGGTGTAAATACTTGTAGATGGGATTATATTAGCTAAATTCATATATAAATTGGGATGTCAAAACTGTTATGGCAGGGGTTAAAAAATCAAGGAAAAACAATCCTTCCACCCTGGCAGGATTTTGGAAAAATTTGAAGACCCTTGCTCCCCCATATCTTGAAAAATATCCTTCTGTCAAGAAAAAGCAGAAAGATATGATAAAAGATTTTGTTGAAGATGTTAATACCTCTCCTCTACCCACCTTAGTTAACGAGAACTTCGTAGCCCCATATTTCAGAGAAAAGGAAATGAAAGCCTCATTTGGAGGGGATGATAAAAAGGGATTTGGCAAGTGGAGTGTCAAGATATGCTCTGAAGATAATACCGTAACGATCGATCCAATAGGAATTTATGGTTTCCTGGATGAATTTGTAAAGGTTGAAGAAAAGATAAAAAAAGCTCAAAAGGATGGGAATTTCCTGAAACTCCGCCTTTATTCATTCCAGAAAGAAGTCTCAAAGATGCCCGAACAGTATTTTCTTTTCCTTGCGGTTCTCAAGGAAATAGCCCTGCACAGCCAGATATATGCCGTTGACAGCAAAGGTGCTTTCAGCAGCGATGAAGCGGCTGAATATTTTTCGCTTCTTTGGGCCCTTAAGCAGTTTGAGGAATTCTATCTCAAGGTGCAGATCAGGAATCTTCGTTCCGACTACGGACTTATCTGGCATGAAGGCGAATGGGTGGAACCTGGAAAATAAGAAGCTATCCGAGGTTCCCCAATGCCTGAAATCATCGCAGTCGGTCTGAATCCAGCTTGGCAGAAAACTCTCTTTTTTCCCCAATTCATTCCAGGTGAAGTCAATAGAGCTGTGAATGTAAGCCTTTTCCCTGCTGGCAAAGGGATTAATTTTGCAAGGGCTGCCAAGATATGGGGAGCGGAAGTCCTTGTCAGCCAGTTCCTTGGTGGAGAGACAGGCTCTCTCATCAAGGAGGGGCTCAAGCAAGAGAAGATCAAACATCTTACTGTCGATGTTGCCTCTCAGACGCGTACGTGTACAACTTGCCTCTGCGGAAAAAGCAATCAAATGACAGAGCTTATCGAGCCTTCAGCAAAAATTCCTTCTAGGCTTGCTAATGCATTGAAAAGCAAGACCATAGGCAAAATATCCCTTTTTTCAGGAGTCGCTCTTTGTGGTACCTATCCTGCAGGTGTAGATGCCAATTTCTATGCGGATATTGCAAAAGCAGCGAAAAAAATGGCTATGCCGGTGATGCTTGATTGTGTTTCTGGAATTGAAAAGACGCTCGATGCAGGGATCAATGTGCTCAAAGTCAATAAATCTGAGTTCAGCGTGCTTTCCGGCAAAAAAGATATTTTAAAAGGCGCGGAGAGCTTTTTCTCCAAATACGATATACAGACGATTGCCATAACCGCCGGTCCTGATAAGGCATACCTTTTTCAAAAAAAGGATTTCTTCGAATATAAACTTCCGGATTCCGGTAAAATAGTGAATCCCATTGGTGCAGGAGATACTGTTTCCGGGGTATTTTTCTCAGAATTGCTTTCTGGTACTATCCCTCATGAAGCGTTCCGAAGGGGGCTTGGTGCCGGAACCGCAAGTTGCCTCAGACTGAAATCTGCTGATTTCTCACCGATAAAGGCCAGGGATATTGCAAGGAAAATCATGATCAGAAAATTATAATACTGCCTTGACCGCTTCAAGAGTTGCTTTGATGGATTTCGGCCTGTTGGCATATTTACCCCTGATATGCTTGTCCCTGAGCTTATCAGTATGGTAGTTTATCACTGCATCGGGATCCTTGAGGACATTTCCAGTAAGAATTCCAACAACTGAGGCATTTGGGGAAATAATACCTGAATCGACAAGTTTCTTTGCTCCAGCCACAGAACAGCATGAAGCCGGTTCCGCACCGATTCCAGCCGCATCAACCATTGCCTTGGCGTCCATTATTTCCTGCTCGGTTACCTGTTCGACAACTCCATTGCTCCATTTTATGCCGCGCAAGGACTTCTCCCAGGATACGGGATTGCCTATCTTGATGGCGGTAGCAATTGTGTCCGGATCCCTGACAGGAGTAAATGGCTTATTGTGCTTCCACATCTTATACAGCGGATTTGCGCCAGAAGCCTGGATTACGGCTATTCTTGGTATCTTTTTTATGATACCGAGTTCATGCAGCTCCATAAGAGCCTTGCTGAGAGCGCTGTTATTTCCGAGGTTGCCACCTGGAATAACAAACCAATCCGGTACTTTCCAATCAAGCTGCTGGAGGATTTCAAAGCAGATCGCCTTCTGACCTTCTATCCTGAAAGGATTGATTGAGTTAAGCAAATATATGTTCAATTCCTCGCAGATTTCCTGAACCAAGGCCATGGCATCGTCGAAGTTACCGTCTATCTGGAGCGTCAGCCCACCATATGCGAGTGCCTGCGCAAGTTTTCCATATGCGATCTTCCCAGAGGGAATGAATATGACTGATTTAAGACCCGCAGCAGAGGCATATGAGGCCATGCTGGCGCTTGTGTTCCCTGTGCTGGCGCAGGCAACGCACTTTGCGCCGTAGATCCTGGCTGCAGTCATGCCGCAAGTCATTCCACGATCCTTGAAGCTGCCTGTCGGATTCTCGCCTTCATGCTTGAGTAGGAATTTTTTAAGTCCTGCATATTCTCCTGCTTTTCCAGCTGGATAAAGCCTTGTGTTACCTTCCTGCCGCGTGACAATTTTTGAGTCTGGTGCATCAAGTATCAGCTCCCTGTATCTCCAGACACCTGAGGATTCTATCCCGGATTTCATCCCCCAGCGGTTTTCCCAGAGCCGGAGGAGTTTTCTACCATCTATTGAACGTAGATCCCTTGCTAGATCGAGAAGTCCTCCACAGTCGCAGGTGTAACGGATGGATTTAAGGTCATAGGTCTTGTCACAGGAGACACATTTCAGAAAAGATGGGATTTTCAACTGGCGCATTCCTTATTTCTTGGTTTTGGAATTTAACACCGTCTGGAGCTGGTTTATTAGGGCTTCAGCCGCTTGTCTCCTGCCCGGGTCCTCGATGTCCTTGACCTGCATCATCATATCAAGTGCTTCCTTATAACTGCGTTTTATGGAAAGTTCATTGGCCTTTTTGTAGGCTTCGTCGAAGTTCTTGAGTTTTTCCTCGAAAAGCTTTGCCTTTGCCTTTGCGCTTTCGAGTTTCTGGCATGCCATTGCATAGTGTTTGGTATTCTTGGAATCCTCAAGTGCGAACTCATAGAGTCTTATAACCTCATCATAGCTGGCGGGATTATTTACAAAATATTTGTCTGCCTTTGATATGCTTGCCTCCGCCTTGTTGTTCTTCATGTATTCGAATATGAAATATGCTATGACTATTGCAATTGCAATGAGGAGGATTGCGTTGATGAATATGACAGCATCGCTTATCTTGCTTTTCTGCGGCTTATATGAAGGCTTAACAGGAGACTTGCCCTGGACCAGTCCCGTACTCCTCTTTGGTGCCTGCTTGGAGGATCCGGAAAGACATTTTTTCACTGCGGAAACAAATTCCTTCCATGAACCAAACCTGTTTTCAGGTTTCTTCGCCATCATCTTCCTGAGCATGGCGACAGTACCCTTGCTCAGCACTATGTTGGGATTTCTCTCGGATGGTTCTGGGAAAGGTTCCGTTATATGCTTTTCAATGATCCTCCGGACATCCTTTGCATCGTAGGCTGGTACCCCGAGCATCATATGGAACAATGTTGCTCCAAGGGAATAGAGGTCTGTGCGCCAATCGAGAGGAAATCCCTGCCCCTGTTCAGGACTCATGTAGAACGGAGAACCGAGCACTTCCTTCTCGCGTTCCGTGGATCTTCCGAAGTTCAGCTGGGCAATTCCCATGTCCATCAGATAAATCTCGCCCTTCTTGTCCTGCATGATATTCCCTGGCTTTATATCTTTATGGAGAAGTCCATGTTTTTCCCAGGCGTAGCTCAGTGCATCGGCGATTTTTAGGGCGACAGCCAATGCCTCCTTCTCAGGAACAGGAGTTCCACGGTCTATCATCTTCTCGAAATCCTCTCCCTCTACGTATGATATGGCCATGAAATAGCAGTTTTCATCTTCCCCTGCATCTATTGCCTTGATTATGTTCGGATGATTCAGCTTTCCGGAGAGCTGTATCTCCTTGTTGAACATATCTATGATGTTTTTGTCGCTGTCACCGACCGTAGACTTGAGAAGAACTTTCAGGGCGACAAGTCGCTGCATTGAGGATTGCTTGGCGAGATAGACATTGCCCATTCCACCTTTGCCGAGGAGTTTTATAATCTCGAAGCCACCAAGTACCGCCCCGGGCTGAAGATCCTGGTTCTCAAGGAAGACAGTTCCATTGCAGTGGGGACAGTATATCATCATGTCGGGCGACTGCCTCTGCGAGGTGAACGTATTGTTGCAATGTGGACAAATGTATTGATCCATAACAGCCTATGAGGATCTTCCTTTAGATCATGGTTTCACAGTTAAGATGCAATCACTACAAGCTAATTCCTGATGGGCAAAAATCAAATGTAAAAACACAGTAAAGGCTATGAGTAAAGCTATGGAAAAGTCATTGGCTGAGAGTTGCAAGAAGGTCAATGGCCTCCTTATCTCCGTTCTTGGCTGCCTTTACAAGCCAAGACATCCCCATTTGTATATCCTTTTCTGTGCCATCACCATCAATGTAGCTGAGCGCGAGACGCCTCTGGGCCTTGGGATCATTCTGTTCGGCGGCCTTCTTAAACCAATAGAATGCCGCTGACTTGTCAACTGGCATTCCTCGGCCCTGATAATAGAAGCATGCTAAGTTGAACTGGGCATGGACGTCGTTCCTCCTGGCGGCGTCAAGGAACAGTTTTGCCGCCTTGGCGTCGTTCTTCACCTCTCCAAAGCCCTCCATGGCAAGGACTGCAAGGTTGAATATAGCCTGAGCGTTGCCCTTGGCTGCAGCCATCTCATACCAGGTGCGCGCCTTGGTGAAATTGTGTTCGAGATAAGTTCCCTTCATGTGGAAATCCCCCATTTTCACCTGTGCCATATCAAGACCGGCCATTGCCGCCTTCTCGTAAAGCTGGATTGCCATCTTCATGTCCTGCTCAAAGAAGATTCCACTTTCATGGAAAAAGGCGATTTTTGCCATTGCCTCCGGATTCCCACCATCAGAGGCTTTTTTCAGCCAATAAAGCATCTTCTTGTCGTTCTTCTCGCATCCAGTCCCGGTATAATAACAGTCGGCCAGCATCTTCATGGCCTCGAAACTTCCGAGAGAGGAACCTTTTTCCAAAAGTAAGAAAGCTTTCTTTTCATCCTTGTCTCCAGCACTGCCATCCAGATGGAATTCCGCGAGTTTCGCAAATGCAGGAGGGAAATTCTTCTCCACCAGCTTTGAAAGGAGTCCGGCGGCGGCAGTCCTGTCCTTGGCTACCTTCAATACAGGATTTTCCGGCGATGAAAGTCCGGTTGACAGGCAAAGGGCAAGATTGTACTGGGCCTGAGGGAGTCCGGCTGTGGCGGCCTCCTTGTAGCAGAGGTAGGCTTCATAAGGATTCCTGGATATGCCGAAACCCTGGTCGTAGCAAAGCCCAAGATTGAATGCAGCCGTCATGTTTCCGGCCTTTGCCGCCTTGCGGTAGTTGCTGAACGCCAGGGTGTAATCCTTCTCAAGGCCGTTCTTTCCGAAAAAATACGCATTCCCAAGCTGGAGCAAGGCGTCGGCATCACCATTTTTTGCTTTTTCCTGGATGACCGTGATATCCTGAACAACTTCCTCCGCAAGGGAAATACCGGAGGAAAGTGACAGAAAAATTAGAAGTGATAGAAATGACGATACGGCTTTGTTCATTTAACAATTTATTGAGGGGGTTCTTATTTTTTGGTATCGAATATGGCCTTGCCATATTCCTTGTAGATTTTTTCGAATTCCTGATATGTCTTGTTGTATCTCTGGAGGCTGTCCCTTGAAAAGTTCTTCTGATGGTTCTCCCTGTAGATCTTTACTGATGGCTCACTAACCTCCATGATCGTCATGATTGATTTATATATGCTCAGTTCGGAATTTCTGAAGTTCTCGTTTAGAATCCGCATTTCGGACTCTGAGACGGAGGGAATGCCGTCCTTCTTGAATTCGCTCTTTATGAAAGCTGTCTCGTAATTTACGATTGAAATTGCCGTTTTGACCACGTCCCTCAGGAGGGTGAGGTACTTGTTCATGTAGTCAAGCGATTCCTTGCCAGATTTCTCATCGATGAGGATGATTGATTCACAGGAGTCTATTGCCGCGTCCAGCAGTTCCACTGTGGTGATGTAGAGCTCAAGCCTTTTCTCCCTCGGAAGATTCAGGAGGTTTTTCAGCAGGCACGCCGCCCATTCGTAGGCGGAGTCGCGTCTCGCCATGAGCGACGGGACGTTCATCATCACGAGACAATCCTCTGTGATGACTCTGGGAACCGTCTCGCCGAAGGTGATTTTCCTCAGCGTCCTTGAGACGGTCTTGAATACGCTTTTATCTGATTCCTGCATTTTCCCCCTGTGCTGCCTGTCTTATGGGAATATATATCCGTTCAGGAGTTTTTCTTGTGGGTGCCTCTAAAAATTCATAATCGGCGCGTTGCGGAAGATTTTTGGGATGCTCAAAGAGATTTTCTGAACGGAGGCATATCCAAGGCGATATGCCGAGAGAAGAATAATTTCTTTGAGCCAAAAAGATCCGCAATCCAGAGGGCAACAAATTCTTATGGATATCAGCCTCGTCATAAAACTGCTCAAATACCACCTTCGGATATTCTTGCAGTTTTTTTCCCGCCACGGCGGGCAAGCCTTGCTGCCTATCCATAATTTATTGATGCGCACCATTTGTCAATTTTTAGAGGTACCCTTGTGTTGTTTTCCGAAAACAGCCATGACCTTCTGAAGGTCATCCCATGCATCCTTCTTGGCCGGAGGATTTCTAAGAAGATAGGCCGGATGTAGTGTCGGCATTACCTTTATCCCCTTGAACTCCTTCCAGTTGCCACGGATCCTGGTTATACCGGTAAGCCCCAGGATATATTTCAAGGGAACAGCGCCAAGCAGGACAATCACCTTTGGCTGTATAAGCTCGATCTGCCTGAGTAGATATGGCAAACACTGTTCCGCTTCATCGTCCATTGGCGCTCTGTTTTCAGGCGGTCTGCACTTCACAATGTTGGCGATATAAACATCTTTCCGGGCAAACTGCATAGCCTCGATCATCTTCGTGAGGAGCTGTCCAGCCCTGCCTACAAATGGTACCCCTTGCTCATCTTCATCCCGGCCGGGACCTTCTCCAATGAACATGAGTTCGGCTTTTCGGTTTCCATCGGCAAAAACAGGATTTGTACGGCTCTTGCTGAGCCTGCAGCGTGTGCATCCTGCAGCCTTCTTCTCAAGATCCTCATATGTCATCTTGCTTAGATCTATTTTCTCGACAGGTGTGTTCTCATTGTCGCTCTTCACGGGAAGTGTTTCCTTTAAGTTGTTTGATGCCGGAGAAGGCGAGGGGCGCCGTATCTCTGGCAATGTGTTTCTTTTTGGAGCCTGATTAACCTGTTGATCTGCAGGTTTTGCAGCCGCATTCTTTCCGAGTTGCATGAAATCCTTCAGCACAGCAGGATCTATCTCCGCATGGCTTCTCTGTTCAGATTCGAGCTTCAGGCATTCGGTTATCTGGGTCAAAAGGTTCTTCCTTGACATATCACTCCAATGTTAAATCAGCCTGCACTATACAATTTGAATGCTCGGATTGCAAAACTGATTGAATTAAGTGAAAACCGGGGTATAATTACGGGCCCCTTATCAGAAAAAAACGGAGAGATGGCCGAGTGGTTGAAGGCGCACGCCTGGAAAGCGTGTAAACAGGTAACTGTTTCGGGGGTTCGAATCCCTCTCTCTCCGCCACACTTTGCTCCTCGTAGACTCGGCAGCTGCGTGTTGCAGGCCATCAGAATGAGGAAGCAAATGTGGTATGTATACATACTTGAAAGTTCTAAGGACAAAAAACATTATATAGGTTCAACAAACGACTTGAACCGCCGGCTTCTTGAACACAATGAAGGAAAAGTGGAAGCAACTTCCGTCCGACGACCACTAAGACTTGTGAGCTATATCGCAGTTGAAAATGAAGGGCAAGCCCGGTCACTTGAAAAATACTTGAAAACTGGTTCGGGATTTTCATTTATCAAGAAAAGAATCCTCCAGTCCCCGTAGTTACCTTTCGGTACGAAGGGGACCTCTCTCTCCGCCACTGTCCAAGGACAGTCTGCCTGGCGATTCTCAACTTCGTTTATATTGCGGAATCACTGCTTGAAGATCTCCTGTATGGCAGCATATGCGAGCTTAGGGCGGCGGTATTCATCGACAAGCCCCGCACAGTTGAATCCACGCGGTTTGCAGCGCACTTCACCAATGTTTACATAGCTGCGACTGTCACAGAACTGCCACAACGTCACGCCGGACCATCTCGGATCGGAGAGGGCTGTCCTGCAGGCCTCTGACATGTAGTCGGACTGGAATTCCTCCGACCACTGTGCCCGGATCCTGTCACGGCAGCCATACAGTCCGCAGGCTCCAATTTCTGAGAGCAACATCGGTTTACCTTTGATATCCTTCCGCTTGGACAGTCCGTCTGCAATCTGTCTTACAAAAGGCCTGATTGTTGAAACAGAATTTTTCGTCCAGTCTGTCGGACAGCACCAGCCTGGATACAGATTGCAGGAGACCACGTCGCAGTATTTGAAGCAACGATCCCTGTCGGCGCGGTTGGATGCATAGGAGACAAGTCTGGTCGGATCTTCCGAACGGATCATCTTTGCGAGCTTCGCATAGACTTGTTCAGTCTTATTCAGGTCCGAAGCGCATTCGTTTAGGAATGCCCAGATTATGATAGACGGATGATTGATGCCTTCACGGACCATCTGACGTGTCTGCCCCATCAGTTGGCCGAACGCATTTTTCGATAGTAGTTCATTCTCTCCGAGTCCCCACGCCAGACTTTCCTCCCAGACCATCAAACCCAACTGATCGCAGAGATCCAAGAACTCTGGGGTCTGCGGATAATGGACGGCCCGGATGAAATTGCAGCCAAGTTCTTTGATCATCAGCAGGTCATCAAGTATCAGTTGGAGAGGTTGGGTAGGGCCGAACTGGGGATGCGATTCATGACGGTTCACGCCCATGAGACGGATCGGTTTTCCATTCAAAAGGATTTTTCCATTTTTTGTCTGGATTATACGAAGTCCGAAGCGCTCTATGATGCAATCTCCATCAATTTCAATTTTCACAGTATGCAGTTCTGGATTTTCCGGACTCCATGGTTTGGCTCGAGGAACACACCTCTCAATTTCGACAATGCCATTCTTAGACCGGCAGACTAGTTTTTCAGGAGAACCTTCATCAACTGTTATTGCCAATGGGATTGAAGTAGGAACGTTTCCTTCAAATGAGATTTTCAAATTGACGAGTCCTGATTTGAGATCCAGTGTTGTAACGGTAGTCCGATTGATTCGTAATGCAGGGAGTTCTGAAACGGATATGTTTCGGTAGATCCCGCCATATGCGTAGAAGTCGCTGAATGGAGGAAACAGCGGTGACAGCACAGGATCAAAACGGTTGTCGACAGCGATGATAAGCTCATTATGCCCTTCTTTCTCGACAATCAATTCAAAACTGGCCCTGGAGTAGGGGATTCCGATATCGCCAAGGATTTTGCCATCCCACCAGGCCTTGCCTCTTAATCCCAGTGCACCTATGTCAAGACGGCATGAAGTTCCTCCCGGAAAAGGAAGAATGATCTTTTTTCGATACACGCCGACACCTCTTGTTCCGCAGTACGGGCCACTGGCATCGAAAACTCCCGGTATAACTGCAGTTCCAGTGAAATTCATAGTAGCAGGATTAAGTTTCTTCATTGGAAGATCGCCAAACCATGAAAAATCCCATATTCCATCAAGGCTTATTGATCTTCGTTTCGGATAATGAGGAAATGATATCATATTCTATACTCCTTTTTATTTACGGATAGCCATTGCACAAATCCCAACGACTACTGTCAGGATGCCTATTATTTCATCGCGCTTCACATGGCGACGCTGGACAATGTGCTCCCAGAGAGCATAACCCAGCACTCCAGTGCTGCATGAAATTGGCCAGCCAATGGCGGAACAACCTGCAGCGCTGAGCCGATCGAGCGATAGGTAGACCAGTCCAAAGCATCCGCATATCACAATTCCATAAGGAACTGCCCACGGGAGTATCCCTCGCAGAAGCTTTAGGTCAATCTTTCCAGAATAGACGAATCCGGAAAGTCCAATGACGCCCAATGTCATTGGCAGGCGGAGATGTGCGGCATCCTGCCATCCGGTCCAGTGGGAGGGGACTGACATCAGAGTCTGATTTAAACCGTAGCAGGTCATTGCCGTAAACGACCAGAATACCCAGCTACGGACTGGAGATGCGGAAGCGGTCGGAGTTTTTGTCCGTGCCAGAAACGTCACTCCCAGAAGAATTATGATCAATCCGAACCATGAAAGAGTACCTGGTTTTTCACTCCATATGAGGACCGTGGCGATGAAGGTCAAAGCCTGACCTCCTTGTCCTATGGCCCAGGCGACAGGACCTCGGCCGATCGCCATTGCGCGTGACATTGCAAGATGTCCCGCGACATTCCCCAGGGCTCCTGGAATGATCCACAATGCCAGTTCTCCTGCCCTTTTTTCAGAGACGACGGCATGCCAGTCAACCATGGTCATCAAGGAGATTACAAGGCCGATCAAAGCTCCAGTGGAAAGAAAGACCATGAACGACAGACTGCGCCTTGAAACTTCTGCGAAAAGGGCGGCTCCGGCTGTAAAGAAGCAACCTGCCAGTATGGAATATGCAATGCCTTCAAACATAGGAAGACTATGCCTTCTGGTAAACCCTCACATAATCTATCAGAAACTTCTGAGGGAATATTGATGGATCCACCTTGCCTCCCCAGCTTCCGCCGATTGCCAGGTTCAACAGGAGATAATGAGGATCACGGAAGGGGTTGTATCCATTTTCGACGGCGTCATCATTTACAAAGCTCTGATATATCTTGTTGTCAAAGAAGAAATCCATTTTCTGGGAGTCCCATTCTACAGCATAAATGTGGAAATCATCGTAGGGTCTCTCAGTAATGATCTTCTTTCCGTTCTGCGCGTGTTTCCCATCTTTGCTGTAGTGGATAGTGGCATGGACGCTGTTGGGCTCAAATCCGACGAACTCCATGATGTCGATCTCCCCGCAGCGAGGCCAGCCGATTTCTGTTATGTTGGTTCCAAGCATCCAGATCGCAGGCCAGATTCCAGTTCCATGAGGGAGTTTTGCCCTTAACTCTATTCTGCCGTATTTAACAGCGAATTTTCCCTGTGTGGTGATGCTTGCCGAGGTGTATTCTGCATATTCGCGGTTCTCAAACCACTTGTCAGATCCCGTATTGAATTTCGGATTCAAAAATTTTTCCTTGCGACCTTCCAGAATCAACATGCTGTTTTCAACTCGGGCGTTCTCCAATCTTGCTTCAGTGTAATACTGCTCCTCCTTGTTGCGGACAAAGCCAACCTCGTAGGTCCATTTCGAGCTGTCGAGAAACCCGTCCCTATCGAATTCGTCAGCCCAGACGAGTTTCCATCCGGGAATATCTTTTTTCGCCATCAGAGTGCCTCCAACCAGTATTTATTCATGCTACCAAAAGAATTGAAAAATCACTTATTCTACAGCCAATTCATAGATCATGTAAGGGGTTTCTGAAGAAATAACCACATTGAAAGAATATGCCCCGCCAGCATATTCGGTTTTGATCTCCTTGACGCGTGCCCCTGTGAAATCACAGGCATACAGCTTCATTCCAGGATTGCTGTTTTTGAGATTTACCTTGATAAAACCGGTATGGACAATGTAAGGCAGCTTGCCCCATCTTACCAAGGTCGTCATATCCTTGGAGGTGAAAGCTATCTCTGAGTTCAAGACGTTTGTAAGGTGCAGAATGAGAATGCGTTTGCTGTTTTCCAGATTACCCTTGTCCATGGAAGACGCTGATATCGAACAGAAGGAGGAGTTCTCCTTGATGGAAAGATTTTTCGTAGAAAGGTCCAGTTTCTCTGGAGCAACTATGCATTCCGTCTTTGGAGACTGGACTTTCATGCATCCTTTCGTGCTATCAAGGAATATCTCGTTCGTGTCTGAAGCGACTTCCTTCCCGATCTTGGGAAGCTCCTTTGTTGCTATATATTTATTCCCGTTTGTAATTTTTTCGTCCAATGGAACATCCTTGGAAACCACAACATCGAAAGTCCCTTCTATCTTACGGCCGGATTCTGCTACCTGTGAACCTGTCTGTGAAACCAGGGCCATTGCATTGAATTCATGAGGGAATATCCCCTTTCCCCACATATCTCCGACTCCCTGTTTTGTCGCATCCTCCATTGTCACGCCATAGACATATCTCCTGTTCCCCTTGGCGACATCTCCGCGGCGGAACATTAGGACAATCTGCCGTTCTGACAACTGGTTCAATGGATCAGAGCTCAAATCGAATCCTTGCATGCTTTGTCCTTCGAGCACGCGTTTCTGATCATGGGCCCATGCAAAACGGTAGAGGGCATCCCAGTCCTGAAGCGAGGCATAAGCACCCATCAGCGCTCCACCTTCGGCACGGTACTTGTTTGGTGAACAGTAGTTGTATTCGGTGACCGTAAACGGCTTACCAAAAATTCGCGTCGACGCCATGAAGATAGGCGTCATATAGGTATAATGTGATTTAAGGTTGCTCTGTTGATTATACTTGGACGGCAGCCAATGCGGCTGAGGATGGTCGGAATACTGATGGTTGTCGACAAAATCAAACTGGTCGCGGGTGAATGTCTGCGCCATGGTATCCCACCAGTTGCTGCCAGTAATCATGGCTTTGACACCGAGTTCGCGCAGGAACTTCTCTATTCTCCTGTTCGACTCCATCTTGACTTCGACAAGGAATCTTGCGAATAAAGGATCCTTCGATGGATCGTCAATTGTGCTTGTTAGGTTTTTCTCCTTCTTCCATTTTTCAAATCCTTTCAGGTAGAATGGCTTCGCGATTCCTCCCCAAGCACCGGCGATGCTGTCTTCATTTAAGGGGCATATTGCAAACAGGGACGGATCGTCCTTCCAGGCCATTTCTGTATAGGGATTCACATGATTCAGCCATTTGACGACCAGTTTTTTCCACGCTTCGAAAGCAGGTTCATGGATTGGCACCAGTCCCTTTATTTCCCCCTCGATCACCTGGTCAATCCCTGCAATTTCACCTTTATCAAATCGCCGCTGTGTATACAGATCGATTGTGACGTAGAGCCCGGCTTTCTTCATCGCAGCAAAGGTGTAATCAAGCTTATCAAGATAATCAGGATCGATGTCGTCGGACTTATTAGTGTTCCAGTTTCCTTTTCTCATATGTACATCAGTATGGTGAAAGCGAATTACGTTATATCCCATCTTGCGGAAGTACCCGGCAAGCCTGTCGGCCTCCTCCTTTTCGAGATAATTCGCAGTGTAGCAGAGGTTGGTGCCGATCAATTTCACCCTCTCTCCGGTCTTTTCATAGGCAAAGTGTCCCTCCTTGTTGATTATCCTCCCATATTTCCCGGCGGGGGGATCGGATAGAAACGAGAAGTCCAGTATGCTTCCGTCCTGAATTCCGTTCTTATACGGCAGTTCAATCCATTCTGTTCCGTTGCTTTTTAGGCTGTAGGGCTGGACTGCAGCGGAAATTTCAAAATCAATATTAAGAGATGTCTGATTTTGTGCATTTGGATATTCCAACCAGATATGGAAAGCGGTAGTCTTGGGGCGCAAGTCTTTCAGCGAGATCTGCATTTTTTGGGCTTTTACGGTGAAAGAGGCCTTGCCATTTGTGATAGTAATTGACTTTGTTCCTTCAGGCAAGGGGATATTTTCAGATGGCTGTTCAGGGATTGCAATTTCGGCGCCATTATCCAAAATTGCCTTTCCTCCTGCAAAATCCTTTGAAGCAAACGGAAAGAAAACATATATCTTTTCAAAGGAGGCAGGTTTTCCATCCGCAGAAGTGAGAACATATCTTACATTATAAGATTCCTTCCCTTTGGAGTCCTTTGCCCTACTGATAGTCTCGATCATTCTAAGTTTCGGACTCGTGTTGAAGTCGGCCGTCACTTTTTCATCGGTCTTCTTGATATTCTGCAGGCAGTAGTCCTGGGCGGCAAAGCCTCCCTGTGGTTTTACAATAAGGTTGCTCGCTCCCCAGGAGCTTTCGCTGTTCATGCGGAGCAGACCATTTATTTCCAGAAGTCCCCTGTGGTCGATTTTGACTGGTGCCGGGATCATTCCTTCCTGGGCGGATGAGAAAAGTGACAATAGAAAACACATTGGGACTATTGCCACAGTTCTTGCAAATTGTCTTTTCACAATTCCTCCATTAGGATTATTAAAAATTAAGAATACAACTATGATACGAGCCTTTGACGCTAATTGCCGGCATACGTGCCAGTTTTAATTAATAGGCGGTAAACTGCCCTTTCAAATAATCACTGCGGGTCAGGGACTCCGCGTGTCCGTCGACATATGCGCAGTTGATCAGTTTTTTATTCATATGCCTGCAGGAGTAATGGTTGTGGTCATACTTGCACAAGCAGAAAACGCTGTTGTAAATACCTCCGTCACCCATTAGATAGACAGCTGACGCCTTTGCCGACGCCCTTGAGAGCCTGGCGAACTGCCAAGGTGGCGCGCCCGGAGGTATATAAATGCGGCAGTTGACGGCGTAGTTGTTGCCAATCCAGCCATTCACTGTACCGTTCAGATTTGAGGTCTGGAGATAATTTGGACATTCGAAGATGGTGTTTGCCACCGCCGATATTGTCGATACGTTCTTGCCTGATGTATATTTTGAGACATGCACAACCCAGGCATTGGAATAGTAGTCGGCTGTTTCCTTTATTCCCCATGCCGTCATGTTTGGAAGATAATCATCCCATTCATCAGCATAACTGAACATTGCAAGCGATATCTGCTTTTCATTGCTGAGGCATTTAATCGACTTGGCCGTTTCCTGCGCCTGTTTCAATGCAGGCAGCAGGAGGGCTGCGAGGATCGCAATGATCGCAATTACGACTAAAAGCTCTATCAAGGTGAAAGATCTTTTATTTACGCTTTTAGATGCCTTTTCTAAGGCCGTTGTATTTGTTTTCATAATATCCTCTTCATCCTATCCGGGAAATCAATTAAACTATTTCAAATTAACATCGATAAGAGCGTTGTTATAATCATTGTATAAACTTGTGGATGAATCGACACGACCATCCAGGAATGCAATGTTGCAGCGATCAAAATGCCTGTATGATGGCGGATACTGTCCTGTTATTGCGGTGCTGTTCCACTCCCATATTCCGGGAGTGTCGATAAAAGTGACAACCTTGCTGATGTTTTGTCCGCTGGTAAGAGGCCGCCATCCGGTGTTGCCGTTGAAATTGCTGGTCCTTAGTCCTAATCCGAGGTTGACCTGGGATCCGGATCCGTTCCAGCCATTTAACCATTTTGGACAGAAAAAAACCTTGTTGGTTGGGATTTGGTCAGGGAAGGCGGTGCAGCATGAATTTGTATTACCGAGATAAGAGCCCATGTAAATTGCCGACTGCCAGTATACCCATGCACCGGTTCTGGTCATTCCCTTCCATGTAAGGCTTGAATAATAAGTGGCCAGAGGAGCGAAATATTGCTCGTTGTCGCCGGCATACATCAAACCTGCTCCGGCAAGCTGTTTCAGATTTGACTTGCAAGCTGTGCTCCAAGCGGTGTCCTTGGCCTGTTGGAGAGCGGGCAGGAGCAGTGCGATCAGAATTGCAATAAGCGCAATGACCACAAGTAGCTCGAGCAAAGTGAATTTCCATCTTCTATGACATGATGCAGGCAGTGAGCGGGCTGCAGGTAACGCAGGTGCGGTTAACAGATGTATAGGATGCGATTTTACCTTCATGATTCCTTCTTCTCCTCCATGATCTCGATATAGCTCCTGGTGGTCAGCAAGTGCTTGAAAAAATATGGATCATATGGGACGGCAACAGACCTGGCATTTTTTGTACGGCTGCCATTTTTACTGTTGAACATGTCAATTGCCACCTCAGCGAGCTTGTCATTGGGGACGGGAATGCATCTTATGAGAGAGTCAAGATCATTGTCCCAGAAAGGAGACTCATGGAAGTATATGATCTTCAATCTGGATGGGACATCGATTCCGGCGGATCTTGCAAACAGGAGCACGCGCAGTGCCATGCTGAGCTCATAGCACAGGAGCACTGGAGAAGGCTGCGCCAGTCTCATGAACTCGAGCAGTGAGGTGGTGGTCATCTCACCGATGATGAGGTGCACCGGACTGAGTCCCGATTCCACCATGGCATCCTTGTAGCCCATATATCTGTCCTTTACGCTGTAATGCCAGTCGACTGAGTTCAAGTCTTGCCAGCGGTTGTATCCGACGTAACCTATTCCGGTGTGCTGCTGTGATATGAGGAAGGTTGTGACCTGAGAGGCACCTTCGTAATCGTCGGGGTAGACGCAGTTGTTCGGCATCTTGATATTCAGCCAAATCTCAGGTATGCCTGCGGACTGGAAGATGTTGAGCATGGAGCTTACATCCCCCTTGGTTATACTTAGGAACGCGCCATCGATTCCGAGTTTTGCAGGATTCTCCTTGACAGTTTTGATCTCATCATTCATTACGGGTATGAGAGACAAATGTTTGTTTATCCTGTGAAGACTCGTCTGAAGGTTCTGCATCAGCATGTTCGGGACAAAACTTCGGTTGTTGTCGCCCAGGCCGATGAGGCCTATCGTGCCATGGACGTTGTTCCTCAGGGCGAGGGCTACCTTGTTCGGCCTGTAATCAAGTCTGTTCACGACATCAAGGACATGCCTGCGGACAGATTCGCTGATCCTTCCGGTTCCACTCAGTACCTGAGACACGGTCTGCTGGCTGACGCCTGCGGCATCTGCTACTGCAGCCTGTGTGGGCATTATATTCTTTCTTTTTCCGGTTGTTTTCATCCTTCGCCACCTTGAAAACTCATTTTTCTATGTGATATTACGTACTATCATATATAATATCCTATTTTAGGCACCATGTCAAGATGTAAAAACAAATATTTTTCTGAGGCAGGTGGTAAGACACTGGCAGATGGCATTCGGTATCCTTCAGGAGGAGGACATATCCATTCAAAATGTAATCAGACCTGGAATACAATATGGAATCGCTTCTACAGGAAAGATACTCACCTGTTCTACGACTATCTCTCCAGCTATCGATCTGGAAGTGGACTGGCGCATCTTCCAAGCGCAGACGAGGTTCGTCGACAATATCCAAACATCTATGGTTACGGTACTGGAATGGAAGACTGCATGATCTCTGCTGGAGTTATACTGACCATGATCGTTGACAGGTATGCAGTAACCGGAGAAGAAACCCTTCAAGGATCTGCCGATGAAGCCTTCCAAGGTATCAGGCTCTGCGCAACTGCCCATGGCGTGCCAGGTTTTCTGGCGCGAGCAGTCTGCCATGAAGACCTGAAGAGCATCTATTTGAATTCCTCGCGGGATCAGTATACGCATGCTGTCCATGGGCTATGGCACTACTTCCATAGCCCACTTTGCAGTTCCACTCGGAAACAGGAAATATCATCCATAGTTTCCGCGATTGCCGACCGCATGATCCGGAATGTCACTCCTGAAAACGATTATGATTCGCTCAGAGCCGATGGCTCGCGTGACACCCATGGCATCAGCCGGATGTGGAATGTCAAAGGACATGAGGTGGCGCGGCTTCCGATGATCTATGCCACGGCATGGGATATGACAGGCAGAAAAAAATACCTTGAACTGTATAGGAAGTATCTAGAACCGGCAGTGAATCAGTCTGCCATGTTCGAAGAAGATCAGCTGACCTATGCGTTGCTGCAAATGCAATGTTCCTTGGAATTGCTGTCCGAATTGGAGAAGGACATGACTATAAAGAAAAAGATTCGCAGGATAATGGTGAAAGCATCCGGACTTTGTACCGCACGTGCTGTGAACGCCGATACCTTGGCGAAGAACCTGGATCTGGGCATGCCAGGGCCCGACTGGCGAAAGAGCGGGGGACTTGTCGGGGAATATCGCAAGGTCTGGTACTGCATCCGTGAAAGCGGTGAAGCGGCTCTCGTTCAACTGATTGGAGATAGTGGGAAGTTTGCCCATCCGCAGAAGAATCTCCTGGAGGAAGCAATCAAAAGGATTGATTATGGACATGTTTCAAGCGGAGGCATATTCTATTTGCTTGCGGCTTATTGGAAGGCCCGGCGCAATGGAATTTTGTCATAATGAAATCCCATCCATAAGGATCCTGTCTCAGTATTCATCGAGCCTGGTTTCAAGCCTTTTGCAACCCTGAGTCGTGGTGTTCTCCCAGAACCATGTGCTTGTGAAGGGATCGCAGTCGAGGTTGAGCCAGACGTTCTGCCGGTATTTCAATGTCGTCAGGATGACACCGTGTCCATCGAGCATGACAGTGGGGCGTGGACCGATCCAGCCATGGAAGCTCGATGCAGGACCATTCCAATCGTTTGTAGAGCCGAACTTTGTGTCTTCCGGATTTTCTGATCTTCCGCGGGAGCAGAAGTGGAGGGGATATCTTGAGGGTTGACTGTAATATTGAACCTTCAATCCGTCGCTGTTGTTGGCTGTCCAGTAAATTCTGGTGCCGTTATATGAGTTCAAATCATACTGCCCTGTATTATCTCCGTGCTTATATCGTTTCCCTCCCCAGGCCGGCCAGCTGTTCGGTGCGGTATATACGGACATGTTGGAACTTGGGCACAGGAAGATACCGCCTATCACGCTGTTGGAATCTCCGGTGTATCCTACATAGGAACCAATCATCTGTTCCAGCCTGATGCCTCGTCCTCCATCCCAGACCCAGGTTCCAGGGGGATATGGCCTGAAGTTGTTGTTGTCTTCGGCATATGTGAGTATGGCTAGTCCTATCTGCTTCAGATTCGAAAGGCAGGCGATGCGTTTCGCCTGTTCCTTGGCATTCTGAAGTGCAGGAAGGAGAAGCGCCGCAAGGATTGCGATGATCGCAATCACGACCAGCAGTTCGATCAATGTAAACATTGTTCGAACTTGCCTTCGCCTCGGCCAGAACTGTCCGACAGCTACGGCTGGCACAGCAAGCAATTCAGTCAGGATGAAAATATTAGTTCTTTCCTGTTTCACTGACTCAGCCCTTTTACCTTGCATATGATATTTCATGCTCTATTATATAAAAAATGCGAACTAATTACCATATGTAAAAGGGAAAATATAGATATCAAAACTTGCTATTTAATTGATTTTTCATGCTATTGAAGTATAAGGACATCTCCTATTTCTCGGAACTTTTCTCTTTCGGCGGTGCCGGAAGCGGACATGATATGCCGCTACCTGCGATGCTGCTCTCGTGCGGACACAGCAATGCCTCCAGATATCCGGACTATCTCTGCGACGGACAGCATCCTGCTATCATTCCGTTTGCCGTCTGGCAGTATACCTTGGCAGGGAAAGGGGTTCTGGATTTCGAAGACAGGAAAGGGATATTATTATCGCCCGGGACATTGATGTTGCTTACAGCTCCGCATAAATATCTGTATTATCCTGCGGAAAAGTCCCATGACTGGGATTTCCTGTTCGTATGCATGAACGGCGATACCGCCCTCAGCTTCTGCCGTGAACTGACTTCGTTCTATGGCCCCGTGAACACGCTGTCGGAATCATCATCGTCGGTCTCCATGGCCCGCAAGATACTTTCATGGGCCCATGGCCGGAAGATCAGATCCCGCTGGATCGCATCAAATCTCGCCTATGAACTTATGATGAGCACTGCCAGGGATCTTTCCACAAGTTCCAAAGGGCGTTCATATCCTTCTTCCATAAGACTGGCAATCGAATATTGTGCGGCGCATGCAAATCATTCCCTGTCGGTCGGAGACCTGGCCAAGGTTTCCGGTTTCAGCCAATATCACTTCGTCCGTCAGTTCAAGAAGAATGTCGGTATTCCACCGAGTGAATACATCCGTGAGGTACGGCTGTCCCGTGCCCGCCACCTTCTTCAGATGAGTACGGCAAGCGTCAAGGAGATTGCAGACATCTGCGGGTTTGCCAGCGCCGCACATTTTTCAAGGACATTCCGGAGTAGGTTCGGGATGTCTCCCGGGAAAATCCGCAGGACAGGAAGTTGAGCCATTGGTTTATAAGGTGATCTGCCAGATTAGAGGAACTCTTAGCCGGTATAGGATTGCAAGAAAGCCTCCATAGATAAAAACTACCCTTTAACTTGAATTATCAGGTTTCAAGGCAATCTTATTGCCCTTAAATAACAACCGGGAGGTTATTAATGAAAGAAAAGTATTTGAAGGTAACAGGCGTGTCGATAATTGCCGTTTTCTCAGTTGCAATGATCTGTTTTGCCGGTGGCTGCAAAAGCCAGCCTCCGCAGGAAAATCCAATCGTGCCGGCACCGGTAGTTCAGCCGATTCCTGCAGCTCCGGTAGTTGCGCCGGCTCCGCTCCCTGCCGTTCCAGTTGTTCCGGTTGAACCTGTGAAATATACCGTTGAAAAAGGAGACTCATTCTGGAAGATAGCTAAGAAATTCGGTGTCAACATGCAGGAACTTGCCGCATACAACAACATGTCCATCGACAAACCTCTGAAAATCGGCGTCACGCTGAAGATCCCGCCAAAAGCTGCAAAGTAACTCTGCAGACATATTAGGTTTACTAAATGCCTCTTTCCAAAAGGAAGAGGCATTTTTATTTTGGACTTGCTGTGCTTTCCCCTTTGAAAAGCAAGATCTCATCCGGTTCGAGGAGAAGAGGTCCTTCCCATTTTCCTCCTCCCTTCGCTATCCATCTGAGGCATTTTGAAAGCATCGGTGAAAGGTCGGGCATGCTGATAGTGGTGAGAGAAGGGGTCAGGAAGCGCGAGAGTCCTTCATCATTTGCCGAACATACGGATATGCCTGAGCCGATCGGGATCTTATGTTCGGTAATGGCACGGACGGCTCCGATGGCAGCTGGTTCTGTCGTACAGTAAAGCGCAGTTGCCCCGAACCTGTCGGTATCAAGAAGATTTCCCATCACATCGCAGGCCCTTGCAAGCGGTTGTTCATAGGACTTCACCGGATCACTTATGAGCTCCCCCTGCAGGTGCTTCCTTGAGATCCATTTCCTCCATTCATCTATCCGGCCTTCCATTATGCTGTCAAGAGGCTGTGTGTTCAGACAGTCGATCCGGTGATGTCCGAGCTTTCTCAGATGCTCGAGGAGCAGTCCTACGGATCTTTTTGGACATGTAGTTATGCTGGGGATGTTCCATTCGGCAAGATCCTCGTCGAATATGACAAGAGGACATTTACCTGAACTGAGCATGTGGATGACATTTTCAGGCATCGGTTCTGAACATCTGAGAAGGAACACCCCGTCGAATCCATCGAGGGATCTCCTGATGACCGGATCATTCCAGTGCAGGAAATTGACAGAGCGCACCCCGATCTGCATTTTTGATGCGACATCCATCAGGGAATAGAAGATGCTCATGAAATAGGGTGACATGAAGGTTGGCATCAGGAAAGCTATGGTCAGCTGATGGTGGTTTTCCTTCTGCTGGGCCACGGAAAGCCTTCCATTGGGCTCGCGGAACATTATCTTCCTGTCGATCAGTACCTGTACCGCCTTGCGGAGCGTCATGTGGCTGATTCCCAGTTCTTCCGCAAGGATCCTTTCGGAGGATATCGGATGGAGCGAATAGTCTCCGGACAAGATCCTCTTTTCGAGTATGTTGGTGATGACTTCGAATTTTTTCATTATATGCACCTTCAGGTTTTCATTATCCTCTGTTAAAATAATAAATATAACATAATAATATATAATACAAGTGCAGAATATAACAAATTTATATAAAATAATCAAAAAACGACTTGACTTGCTTTCTTTTGAGTATATTATGAACGGCAACAGGCAGAGATCATGGCAAGCAAGGGGAGGATTCCTATGAATTTGAAAACAAGAGATTCCGGATGCAGGCTTCTGGATCCTAGGTTTTCCATTCCAGTATCCAGTATCAAGTATCCGGCATCGGCATTTACCTTGATAGAACTTCTGGTCGTTATTGCGATCATCGCAATCCTCGCGGCTCTCCTCTTGCCGGCACTTCAACAGGCGAAGGAGACCGCCAGGAAGATAGTCTGCCTGAACAACCTTAAACAGATCTCCCTTTCCCAGACCAGCTATGCCAATGACAACGGCGGTTGGATCTGGATGGTCGGATATGATCCGATGATCTACGACACCTGGACGCAGTGTATCGCCGGTGGAAACCTGTATCCCCAGGAAAAATACATCACCAACAATAATATTTTCGTGTGCCCTTCCTCGGCGGTCAAGGACTATCAGTACCAGTGGACGGTATACGGAATGTATAAGTCGCGTTTCGACAGCGAATATGACGCGAAGGGATTCAAGTTTGCTTATCACCCGAATTCAGGATTCATCTTCTACGCAATGGAGAAGATACCGAATCCTTCAGCATTTGTCCTGGTTGCGGACACCTATTGCGTAAGCCATCCTACCAATCCTCTGCTTACCGGCAAGCCGCACTGGAGCATGTCACCGGCCGATTATATCGAGGACTCAGCGATCTTCCTCCAGCATAACGGGGTCGCCAACTGCAGTTTCAACGATGGCCATGCTGCGGGAATTGATCCGGGGGAAATGAAAAATGCCGCAAACCAGTTCAAGGTCTATGTCGATAGGAAAAAGCAGAAGAGATCAATACCGTAATAATAATTTATCAAACCACAGAACACACAGATTACACAGAAGTAAGACCTTAAAAAGTTATTTATAAGGAGATTTGATATGGCAGGAAGAAAATGGAAACTCATCGGTTGTTCAGTTCTGGCATCGCTTCTCGCTGCGGTTCCTTTCGGTGTTTTCGGACAGGATAAAGCCGGCGACAATCCTTCATTCATCTTTGGGGCCTGCACGCATTTCGGGCAGGGAAAGGGCCTCCTGAAGGAAAATCTCTCGGTGTTGAAGCAAGCGGGCATCATGGCATTGCGCGATGAGATCTCCTGGGGAGGATGCGAGACCGTCAAGGGGAAATTGAACATTTCCGAGAGCGCCGGAGAATTCGTCAGGGCGGCGGCGGAGCAGGGAATAGAGCCTCTGCTGATCCTGGATTATGCGAATAAGTTCTATGATGGAGGTGACTATCCGCGCTCGCCTGAGGCGATCGAGGGATTTGCCCGTTACAGTGAAGCGATCGTCACAGCATTCAAGGGCAAATGCAAATACTACCAGGTCTGGAATGAATGGGATGGTGGTTGCGGGATGCCGGCGCAATATAAAGGCAAAGGAGATCCTCAGAGCTACATTAATCTGCTGAAGGTCGTTTATCCCCGAATCAAGAAGATCGATCCGTCAGCAGTAGTCATCAGCAATTCGGTGTGTACCGGGGATGCCTATCTCAAGTCACTTCTTGAACTCGATATGCTGAAATTTTGCGATGTCGTCGGACTTCACACATACAATTACAGCCATGTCGGAACTGACGGAGCCCCTGAGAAATGGTATGAGAGGATGCAGGGGGTCGACAAGATGCTCCGCGAGTTCAGCGGTGGCAAGGAAGTGCCATTGTTCATAACCGAGATGGGTTGGCCGACCCATGTCGATAATTCCGGAAGCAGTCAGACGCGTTCGGCAGATTTCCTTGCCCGTCTCTACATCCTTGCTAAGACAATGCCATTTATAAAAGGAATATGGTGGTACGACTTCCAGGACGACGGCTGGAATCCGAAGGATAATGAAAGCAACTTCGGAACTGTCAGGGGTGATCTCACGCCTAAGAAATCCTATTACGTGCTCAAGGATCTCGCACCAGTGATCAAACAAGCCGTATTTACCGGAAGGATCGATGTCGGCGATCCGAAGATATGGCTAATGAAGTTCAAGGCGCCAGACGGGCAGACCATTATTGCCGCATGGAGTACATACACCGATGACGACTGGTCGATCACGCTGAAAACTGATTCAGAAATAAAATCAAAATTCTCGATGGCATGTCTCGGTGAAGGATTCACGGAAAGATCATTTATGATGAAGGACTGGCTTGCCGACAAGAAGACGGTTAGCAACGATACATTCCGCCTGACTGTTCGTGAAAGACCTTACCTGCTCAAGGGAGATCTTGCATCTGTAAGTTCAGCCAAGGTCGAGAGAAGGGTGTTCCAGGAAAGCATGCGCCCGAAGAACAGAGTCGTAGTAGTTCCCGAGAAGATCGGGACCGCCGCTTCGGTTTCATCGAAGAAGACGCCTGAAGTTTACAGTTTCGGCGAGGACAGGTCATATCGTGCAGTAATGGATCCCCGGAAAGGTAAGGACGATATTGATGCGAGCTTCAGCATGAAGTGGGATGAGTCTGCAATTCACCTTCTTATTAATGTAAGTGACGATACCTTCACCCAGGAATTTTCCGGAGAAGAGACTTGGAAGGGCGATGGACTTCAGATCGCGTTCCAGCCGTTCAGCAAGGGAACAGCCGATGCCGAGGAGCATACGGATCTGGATGTGGCGCTTACTAAGAACGGGCCTGTCGTCTACAAGCGTCCGGCTTCGCTTCCTTCTGCGCTGACAAATGAAATTCAGGCGAAGATCACGCAGAATGGAAAGAAAACTGTCTATGATCTTACGATTCCGGTGAAGGCTGTGAATCTTCCGCCGTTGAAGGCGGGAACTATTTTTGGATTTTCAGTTCTCGTGAACGACAATGACGGCAAGGGGAGAAAAGGCTATCTCCACTGGGGAGACGGAATCGGACACAGCAAGGATCCTTCGCTTTATAACTGGATAACATTGGAGGAATAATATGAAGATAAGAAAAGTCGGCATTGTAACACTCGTGATCCTTCTTGCGGGATTCGCAATCTACGCGGAGGATCTGAAGAAGGTGATGGTAGGAGAGTTCGCAACGGATGCGGACGGCTGGGAACTTTATCTCGGCAAGGAATTTCCAGGAGCGGAAGGAAATTTATGGAGAGAGGAAAAGGAAGGCGTCCAAGGTGCAGGCGCAGCTTCCCTCGAAGGAAATTTCAGTTCCGGCGGGAATTATGTGTCGATGAACAAAACCTTCTCTGAAGCTCAGAATGTGAAGGAATTGACGCTTCAGGTGAAGACCCAGGATCTGACGAACATTGTCCTGCGTCTTATTGATTCCACAAACCAGACGTTCCAGGTGAAGATCCCGCTGAAGGACAGTCCGGAATGGCAGACTGTCACTCTTGCAGTCAAGGATCTTGTTGCCGGGAAGATCATGGCGTCGTGGGGCGGGGCCGGTGATGGTAACTGGGCTGGTCCAGCGAAGGGAATGTCAATCGTTCTCGACAAAGGATTTCTGAAGGTCAAGGAAAACAAGAAAGGCTCGATGATGATCGACAAGGTAGAGCTAAAGGTTGCGCCGTGAAATACAGTCGACGGTAGATAGTCGTCGGTCGTCAGCACATGGAAAAATCCCCCACGTCAAACTGGGGGATTTTTATTGTTTACTTTTGTCTGCCGTATGCTAACTTGTTGAAGTGTCTATTAAGCTTTTTCATCTGTATGAAATACACGTATTCAATAATAATCTTTTTGATTCTTGTTTCCGAACTTTGCTTCGGTCAGGCTGGGGGGGATTCCCCCGTTGATAATCTCGTTGTAAACGGCGACTTCGAGAAGGGGACGGAGGGGTGGAGTCCTTTGTGGACAAGGGAGCAGAATGTCGGCAAGGTCACGATTGAAACTTCTGAGAAGCACGGTGGAAGACAATCAGTCCGCATCGAGCACGACGGCGCAAGGGACTGGAGCTTTGAGCAGAGCAAACGGTTGGATGTCAAGGAAGGGGAGATTTACGAACTGTCGGCATGGATGCGTGTCCAAGGGAACGGGGATGCGATACTTTGCGTTGTTACTCGGGATGCAGGTGACAAGGTCCTGGATTGGAGTTATGGCGAGAGGAAACTGCATGAGTCAAAGGATTGGCGTCAGCTCCGCTCGCGGTTCGTGATCCCGTCAGGAGTCGCAAACATGCAGGTCCGTGTGATAGGTTACCGTCAGTCGACAGTATTTGTCGACGATGTCATACTTAAAAAACAGGAGGATGTGGATTCAATGCGCAACAAGAATATCCCTGCCAAGCTTAGCATTTCCAATAATCTGCTCGAGGTCAATTTTCTGACTGCAAAAGCTGAATTTGAAATAAAGGATAAGAGGACAGGAAAGTCGTGGGTGCAGAATGCAGGAGGTGCGCCAGTCGCAGTCCTTGATGCGTCAGTGAAACAGAATGTTCTTGAGGTCAAGTTTCTTGAGCCGGTGACGAAGTGCAAGATAAATGCAACTGTCCTTCTCGAGGACAAAGGGGCTGAATGTGTACTGACGCTCAAATCTGATGATGTCATGTATGATTTCATCCTCTGGCCGTCTCCGTTCGTTTCAGAAAAGGGGCAGTTTCTTATACTTCCAGTGAACGAAGGAATAAGTTATCCTGTCGAGGACCAGACAATTCCAGGAATGCATTACATCCTCTATGGCGGGCACGGCCTCTGCATGCCGTGGTACGGAGCGACCGACGGCAAATCGGGCTGGATGGCATTGGTTGAGACGCCGGACGATGCGGCAGTGCGAATTTCGCGGAAGGACGGGCTTCTCGGGATCAGTCCTGAATGGCAACCGCAGAAGGGAAAATTTGGCAGCGAACGAGTGATCCGCTATGTGTTCTTCGATAATGGCGGTTATGTGGCGATGGCTAAGCGATACCGTGAATACTCGAAGAAAGTTGGTCTGTTCAAGACTCTTGAGGAAAAACGCAAGGCAATTCCTGCGACCGATCTTCTTGTAGGTGCCGTTAACGTATGGTGCTGGGAAAACGATGCACCGTCGATGAGCCGCGAGTTGCAGGCTGCAGGCATCGATCGCATCCTCTGGAGCAACGGACGGCCTCCGGATCAGCTCAAGGCTCTCAATGAGATGAAAGTCCTTACAAGTACATACGATATATACCAGGATGCGATGAACCCTGCGGAATTTTCCAAACTACGCTACAAGCATCCCGGCTGGACGAGTGAAGCCTGGGCTAACGACGATCTCATGATTGGATGGAACGGCGAATGGGTGCGTGGCTGGGAGATCGAGACAAAGGACGGCAAAGAGATGATTCCCTGCGGAACTCTCTGTGACAAACAGGCCCCGGCTTATGCGAAGAAAAGAATTCCTCCCGTCCTAACAACGAGTCCCTATAAATGCCGGTTCATCGACACCACAACCGCAAGCCCTTGGCGTGAATGCTATAATCCAAAGCATCCGATGACACGGACCGAAAGCAAATTCTACAAGATGGAGCTCCTGCGCTACGTCAGCGAGGGGTGTGGCCTTGTCTGCGGATGCGAGACGGGGCATGATGCGGCAGTTCCATATGTACACTATTTCGAGGGGATGCTGAGCCTCGGACCATACCGTGTGCCGGATTCAGGACGCGATATGAAACGGATCTGGGAAGAAGTCCCGGAGAATGTCGCCAAGTTCCAGACTGGCCACATGTACCGTCTTCCGCTCTGGGAACTTGTGTATCATGATTGCGTTGTTGCGCAATGGTACTGGGGTGACTACAACAACAAGCTTCCAAAGCTCTGGGACCGCCGAGATCTCTGGAACACGCTCTACGGCACTACTCCGATGTTCATGTTCGACAAGAAGTACTGGGAGGAAAACAAGGATCGGTTCGTGAAGAGCTACAAGATGATTGCCCCGGTTGCGAGGGCGACAGGATATTCCGAAATGCTTTCACATGAGTGGCTGACTCCGGATCATTCGGTGCAGAGGACAAAGTTCGCAAATGGTGTTACAGTAACCGCGAATTTCGGTGATGCACCATATAAGATGCCCGATGGAAGCAATCTGCCTCCGCTGGGAATTGCGACCTCGGGCCTGGAAAAGAACAAATGACAAACCACAGAACACATAGATTACATCCTGCTTCGCCAGAAGGCTATGCAGGACAGGCAGAGAAAGAATTAGTTTGAAAGGTTAAAAGGAGCCAGGATCTTATTGAGTTGCGTCATATTGATACCTCATATTATTCTGTGTGTTCCGTGTGTTCTGTGGTTAAAATCTTTATAAAGGATTTTGAATTATGAAAAGATTATTGCTGCTTATCGGAATGCTGTTCTTGCTGTATGGATGCGCATCGGATTTCAAGGAGATCAGGAAAACGGCCGTTAGCAGGGCGTTCATCCTGAATTCCTCCGATACGTTCAGCGGATATTATTATCTTGGCAGTGATTCGACATATCATTATTTCCTGAGCAAGTGGAAATTCGGTCCTGACGAGAAATTCAAGATCAGGAAAACTGAGATGCTTGTCAACGGGGAGATTCCTTTTGACAGTAAGGAAATAAGGATCTACGAGACAAAACCGGAAAAGCAACCTGTTGAAATATTTTCGAAAGTCGGCAACACGGAACTGTATTGGAAGAAATGAGATCTGATGAACGGTGATCCTGACAAGACAATCCAGCGGAAGCCGGAGCAGGGCAAGGGAGCTGGTGAAGCACCAGCACTTGGCGAGATAGGAAACTATACCCTTGTTGAATATATCGGGCGTGGCGGAGCCGGCATGGTATACCGTGCAGTTGATCCCGACAAGGCCGAAGTTGCCATCAAGGTCCTTACGGCCACCCCGATGGTTCCCCGTGAAGATATCGAGAGATTCATGCGTGAGGCTGATACTTCCAAGAAGCTCAGGAAGCATCCGAACATAATCACCGTATACGATACCGGACATGCAGGGAAAGACTTTTATATCGTAATGGAACTTGTTCCGGGAGGCCGGACGCTCAAGGATGTCATTGGCGGTGGTTTGTCAGAGAAGGAGGCGCTGGAATATGCGGTTCCTGTGGCACAGGCCCTTGAATATGCGCACCAGGAAGGGATCCTCCACCGCGACCTAAAGCCGGCAAACATACTTATCAATGAATTCAACAAGCCTCTCCTCGCGGATTTCGGACTTGCGAAAATGGAGAACTCGACACAGCTGACGATGACAGGCACCATTCTTGGGACTCCGAAATACATGTCGCCTGAACAGTGCGGCATGGGTGATGGAGAATTTACAAACCAGTCGGACATATACTCATTCGGACTCGTCGTCTACGAGCTTGTCACCGGCACCACTCCTTATCCAATCAATTCTGAAATGCCTCTGCCAGAGATTTTCAAGACGATCATGCAGAAGGAACCTGTCCCTCCGCGCAGGATACGCCGTGACATCAGCAGGAACCTGGAGGCCGTAATACTCAGGATGCTGGAGAAGGAGAAGAAGCTTAGATACAAGGACATTTCACAGGTGCGTGCCGATCTTGAGGCCTGTCAGAAGGGCATGTCGGTTTCCGTCAGGCGCCTGACATGGGCTGAACGCTGGGAGAAATGGCTTCGGCGGCACAGCATGCCTGCGTTTATCGTGGCTATAGCTTTGGCAGTGGTCAGCTCATTATATTATTTTGTCGTCCGTCCCCTCTTGTCTGAGAAGAACCAGGCAAAACAGGATGCTGACATCAGTGCTGTTGCTGCGAGGCACAAGGCTGCACGATTGGAGGAGGAGATAGCAACGCTTAAGAATCCGGGAGCATCCGCCAGGGACGACACATCCGAAGGATCAAAGCTTCTTGTAAAGGCCAGGGAATCCCTTGCCAGCGGGAAAATTGATGATGCGGAAATGCAGTTCAAGTCTGCCGAGGAGTGGGCCGGCAGAAATTCCCACAGGGGAATCCTTCTTGAATCGAAGAACAGTCTTGCCCGTATAACACTGGCGAAGGGGCAGGGGCTCAAGGCGGTAGGGATGTTCGAGGAGTCTGCTGATGCTTATGGAAGGGAGACGTTGAACGGACAACTCGCACTTTTTGAAGCGGGAGTTTCCTGCTGGATCCAGGAGAATGAGAAAGATGCGTTCAAGTTCTGGGAGGAGACAGGTAAGGTCGGCGGTTCCGACAAGGAGATTGACATCAGGGACTTGGCTAGCTACATTAAGCTTCTGTCAAGGGCAATGCTCAGCCGCGGAAAGAATTACGGGGAAGAGAAAACCTATCAGTCTGTCCCGCAGATTTTCATGGGGCTGGGATACTGGGTTCTGGCTCAGAATACGCCTGATGGAAAGTTGAAGAAGGGCTATCTTACCGAGGCTTCAAAATACAAGGGAATATTCATCTGGATCAAGGAGGATGCAAATGAAGACAAAAAGTAACCGCAGAAGGATCATCGCGAAGTATTTCACGCTTACGGAACTTCTTGCGGTGACGGCGATCGTCACCAGCATTCCTGCCGGAGCATATCTCAAGGTGAAGCAGAAGGGGCTTGAGACCGAATGTATGAACAACATGCGGCAGGTGGGGCAGGCGATAGTCGCGTTCCAGCTTGAAAGCGGGGAATATCCGAAGGCGGCATTCTTTCCTGAGAAACCCAAGGAGGACAAGAATAGCATCAGGGTGGTTCTTGGAGACGCGCTCGGAAACGGCGACAAGGTATGGATCTGTCCCGCGATGCCGGACGCGATGAAGGACAAGGGGCTGACCTGGGTCTACAATGACACCCTTTCCGGCAAGAAGACTGTGAAGGATCCTGAGAAGACCTGGATACTCATCGAATTCAACTGTGTATCAAAAAAGGCTCCCGCTCCACATCCCGGCGGATTCAACATAGTTTATGCAGATGGTCATGTGGAAACCACCCATCAGCTTCCTGAAGACATAACAAAGAGCCAGCAGGCGATGCTTGACGAGTTGATCAGAATGCATCAGGTCGCATGCGCGCACTAACGAGCAATTCTCAGCTATGTTGTTTTTATGGAGATTTTCTTCCAAAAGGAAGTATATTAGGAATTTTTTGTGCCTATAACAGGGAGAAAACTCCATGGAAAAGAGATTGACAGGAATTCCGATTTTTGCCACATTGGCGCTGCTGATATTGATCGTCAGCGGTTGTGCAAGCCCGTATTCCTTCAGGAACATTGAATCAGTATACACTTTCCAGAAGTTCAATGAGAGCAGGCTGGTATCTGACAAAATAAGCCCCGACACCTTCCAATACCTGCGCCTGAATTTCCTTGAGGAAGAATATGCTGAAAATCCTGAAGCTGTGATCGCCAAACTGGTTGCCAAATACGACAGGACAGGCGAAACAGCGAACATAATCCCGATATGCGAGCTTTCATACAGCCAGGGATTCCAGAGTGAAAGAAAGGATCCCCTTAAGGCCGCCTCGTATTACACCCTCTGCGCGTCTTTCTGCTATGATTATCTCTACAGGGGGCTGATCCAACGCTCGAACTACATGGATATTTCATCCAAGTTGCTTCTCGCGGCAGGACTCTACAACAGTTCCATCTCAAGGGGAGTAATGCTCTGGCAGAAGACGCAGACTCCATGGAACAATGGGCTGGAGCTGGATCTCGGATACAGGAAATATTCAATATCTGTCAAGACTGACAGCGATCATCTCTTCAATCCAGATTTCTTCGATGTTATTCATTCCTCATATGACTATGATGTGGAGGGATTCGAAAATAATTTCCGTACAAATGGACTCGGGGCCTCCCTGTTCGGGGTCCATAAGAAAAAAGAAGCAATTGACGATGAGAATTATCCGAAGAATTTCTTCCTGCCGATGACGGCCGTCCTCGAATTCAAGCCCATGCCGTTGGACAACTCCCAGCCGAGGAAGGCTGATCTCAGATTCTATAATGCCCTCAGGACCGACAAGATGGATCTTGGCGGTTCGCCCTTCAGGATCGACTCCGATTTCACAGTTCCTCTTACTGTATTCCTTACCGACAATGATCCTGCAAGGTTCAGCTTCATGGGGTTGAAGAACCCAAGCAAGCTGAGGGAGATGAGCAACATATTCATTATGGAGCCGTATTCACCGGATAAGATTCCTTTGCTTCTGGTGCATGGCCTGTATTCGAGTCCGGCAACCTTCCTCGAGATGTACAATGACTTTCTTGGCAATCCTGAGATAAGGCTCCGTTACCAGATATGGTTCTTCTATTATCCCACCGGACTTCCTATAACCGATTCGAGCAATATTCTCAGAAGGAAATTGAGGGAGATCCATGACAAATATGATCCCTACAGCAGGAATCCGAATTTCAACAACATGCTCGTGGTCGGGCACAGCATGGGTGGCCTGCTTACCGACTTTATGACGAAGGACAGCGGCGACAAGCTTTATAATTCAATATTCAGTGTTCCTCTGGACAGCAAGAATTTCACTCCCAAGGAGATTGAGCTTCTGCGGGAGAACCTGTTCTTTTCGCATTTCCCGTTCATCAAGAGATGTGTTTTCATTGCAACCCCGCACCGTGGCAGCGAGATGGCCATAGCCTGGTGGGCGCGCCTTCTCTTAAGGACGATCAGCCTCCCTTCAGATTTTGTGAACGCCACGTCCGACATCTTAATCAGGAAAAAACGACTGCTCAGGGAAATGCCTCCTGAATATCAGGACGTAATACCGACGGCCGTCCAGCAGCTTTCACCTCAGTCCAAGATCATTCAGGTGAATTCCGAACTGCCATATTTCAATGGCTTGAAATATCATTCCATAATAGGGATACGCGATGACGACAAGGGACCTGGGAGCAGCGATGGAATAGTTCCCTATGAAAGCTCCCATCTCGATGGGGCGTTGTCGGAATATCTGGTCCACGATTCGCATACCTGCGTCAGCAATCCCTACACGATTTCCGAGGTCAGGAGGATTGCCCTTCTGCATCTCAAGGAGATCGACGAGAAGAAGGCTGTTGAAAAGGAACAGGAGACCGACAACAGGACTGCATACGTAAAATTCTCGAAGGTGATGTCTGATCTTTCGAAGAACCAGGAGTTCATGGAAAGACTCATGAACAGGATCGGGCACGGCCCGAATGCCGGTGGAATACTTGGTCCTGAGGAGCTGCAGCTGCTGAAGAAACTTATTTTCCAGAAGGAGTTCGCGGCCTTCGATTTCTTTCCTGGATTTACTGTCAGGGGAATGGGAGTTGCCTTTGAGATGGCTGGCAGGGAGTTGAAGAAGCGTCAGGAGAAGAATCCTGAGATGGCCAAAGTTGATGAATATCCCGAACTCAAGGTGAATTTCATTGAGGAACTTGGAATTCCGGTAAAGGACAGGGGGGAAACTCCCGCACTTGACTCCATGATAAAGGATATCGGGTTTGGACTCAAGGTGGGTGAAATGTATAGTCCGGAGGCATTGAAGATAAGACCGGACAATCTCCGGATGGCGTATGTCCTCAACAGGCTTTCACTAAATGAAAAGGGCAAGCCGAAATACATGATAAAGATGGGGGATGATGTTTTCGATACTCCAGAGGGGCTCGTTGAGAAATTGCTCGAATCCGACTACAGGATCGAAGTTAGGGATGCCCGTTATTTCGCCAATTTCGGAAAACTATACTACAATGGCACCGAAGTGCTCACGGCATACTGGTTGAATACGGAATATCCCATTCCGGGGACCGACAGGAAACTTCTGCTGCCGGTGGCGCACACACAGCATGAACTGAACATCCAGGGATCGGACTTCAAGGTGAGGCTCATGTATTATTTCGGCAGCGACGGAAAGCTCGAATTCCGTTCGTTTGATACCGTCGACCAGACTTGGATTGGCGGACGGGTGGTGAAGATTTATTCAGGCAAGCAGGCGGTAGAGGTGGTGAGGATTGCAGGAGAGGCCATCAGGATATTCAGAAAAATCCAAAAGGAGAATCCTGATCTTCCATTGGGTGGATATTACAAGCTTGGTGTATGCCTGGATTCCAACGCGATCATTGAATTCCACATGACAGGACGTACAACTCTCTATCCGTTGACCCATGACGTGAAATACTTCAAAGGGGACAGCGAGGTGGAACAGATCATGAGGAAACTTCCATATGACGGAGGGGATATACCTCCCGAGCCCCAGAGGATAAGGGGATCGATACCTGCGGATGAAGTATCTCAGCTTCCAATCCCTTCCCTTCGCGAGGAATTGAAGACGATCCTGAATTCCAGGGCGGCAGAGAAATACGAACCGGTCAAGCAGCAAAAGCCTGGAGCTGACAAATAAAGTTTGGCCACAGACTTTCATCCGCCTTCGCTCATCCAGATGAGAGTTGCGGTGGACAGGCATACTCACTTCTCACCACGAAGGGCACAATGCCCACGAAGAAGAAGTCTTTTTTAGACGGTTTCCATTGGGAATATATCTCGCACAAAGTCACAGAGGCACAAAGGAAAGAATTTTTCCCACAAATAACGCAGATATAATTTCAAATAATAAGTCTAGGCTCTTGGTGAATCGGCTCAGGCGGACAAGTCCGCCCTGTAATACGGAATTGGCATGAGAGCAAAAACGAGCTTTTGCTTTCATGCCAATTCCATATGTTTCCCCTCTGCCAGAGCAGGGGAGAGCCGATTCTTTTACGCAATTTCTTTAATAATATTGCACTTTGTGCCTTTGTGGCTCAGTGAGAGAATAAATGATTTGTTTTATCTGTGCAGGTCTGTGGCAGGTTATCCCAGCTTGCGGATCAGTTCGAAATTTGCGATCCTCGCAACCAGACGTCCCGATTCATCTCTGACAAACTCTCCATCGACATTCGCCGAAAGGATGAAATCATTCTTGCCCAGACATGAACCATCATATCCGCAGGACAGCATCTTGGTCTTCAGTCCGGAGATGACTTCCTCCACCTGTTCTTCAGGAAGAAGGCCTGTTGAAACTGCAGTTTCCGCGTCGATCGGCTTCAGAAGGGAACCGCTTTCCTGCGCCGCGACCCATTCATCAAGTCCGTTGTAATAGCCGCGCAGGGTGATGTAGTCACGGTCTTCCCTTAGCAGGTGTTCTCCGGCCGGGGTTTTCAAATTATTCAGCTTGACATAATGCCGGTCATCCAGGTCAGGGGTGAGACCTCGGCTCCTTGTCATGTATATTGCTCGGATGTAAACTGTTGGAATGCCATGCTCTGCAAGTCCACGTGCGATCTCGAACTCCTCAAAGGGGCTGTTGTATCCATAATTAGTTATCGCCTTCGAAACCAGTTCATTGCCGGTGGGGACGGTCCGTTCTCCCATTTTGGATGTCTTCCACACCAGATGGACATTATCTTTGGTAAGAGTGTAGAATACCTCGCTTCGCTGGGACAGGCGCCAATATGGTTCACGCCTCCAGCGTTCCGGGAGAAAATAGTCAAACAATCTTCCATTCCGTCCGACTACCCACAGTTCTCCGCCCGTACTTTCGACACGCCCATATACATATGGAACATCAAGTATCTCGACCTGCTTGAGATGATGGGGTAGATGTGTCGGCTTGAAACGGTCCTTCTGATCGTCAAGATACCTGTGACGACGCGCCTTGGCGACTTCCTTTTCATATTCCGGTGTACGCAGCACCAGCTCATAATCGATTACTGAATAATGGCCGTCTTCCACAAATTTCCTGAGCAATGACGAATTCTTGTGCACACGATCCTTTTCGGAGGATGCGGAACATTGTGAAATGCTATGCACTTCATCTGCACCTATGATAACATGGACTGGCTTCATGTCGGCCATCACGAAACCCTTCAGCTCCATATCCCGTATTGCATGCTTCGTCAGCGGTTCGAGCTGTCTCTGCAGTTCATCACCGGAGACTCCTGCATTTTCCAGTTGTTCCACGATGTTCTGGCCATGTATCCAGCCATAGATCAGTTTATACTGACGGAGGATGTCCAGCTCGATTCCGGGATGGCGTGCGTGGATCCTGTTGATCTTCTCCAGCGAGCGACCGCTCTGCCAGACCTGCATCTTCTCCGGAGGCACATAGATTGCGAGAGGTTCCTGGGTTTTTATGCTACGGTCCTGAGGGCCGTGCTTTCCCTCGCGCATCTCCATCACAAGCGAAAATTCCTCCCATGGGCTGTTGAATTCGGCATTGATGAATTCCATGAGGGTCTTTGTCTCCAGCGGGACATCTTCGCCTACGCGGCTGTTCTTTACAACGAGATCCAGATGATAGCCGTCGACAGTTTTTGTCGGGACACGGTAGACAGCGCTTGTTCCCTCGAGTTTCTCCCTATGTGATTCGAACCATTCCCGTTCATGCCAGTTCTCGACCTCTAGGATTTTTGCATGGGAAAGTCCGAACTGGGTAAGATAGATATCCCCTCCATCCGAGGTCTTGCGATGGACATACACGACACCGAGGACGGTCACGAGTTCCGATGCCGAAACCGGCGCCAGGGAACTGACCTCACCTGTGCTGTTAATTTGCTGCTCAGGAATTTTGTCCTGAATTTGCATCTTTCTACCTGTGTTGGTAATGCAGGCAATATATCACACAAAGGCTGGGGATAAAGGAAGGGAGATTGATGGACTGTCTCAGCAACTGAACACTGATTACTGTTTACTAATTACTGATTACTTCTTCTCCAGCGCCTCCCGGACCTTCAATGAGATCTCATGGAGGGTGAACGGCTTCTGGACGAAGATGACGTCCTGTTCAATAATTCCGCTTTGCGTGATGACATTGCCGGTGTATCCCGACATGTAAAGAACCTTGATTCCAGGACGCTCCTTACTAATCCTCTCGAAAAGTTCCCTGCCGTTCATTGCGGGCATGATGACGTCGGTTATGAGCAGATCAATCTTATCGTCGCATTCCTTCGCGAACTGGTACGCCTTGCCGGGATTTTGTTCTGCATAAACCTTGTACCCTAGTTGTTCCAGAAGCATCTTCCCAAACTGGAGGATGGAGTCCTCATCTTCGACCAGCAGGATTGTTTCGGAACCGCCCTCTGAAACTTCCACATCCGATTTTGAAACATCCGGCTCTTCCATTGTCCTTGGCAGATATATCTTGAATGTGGAACCATTCCTGATTTCGCTGTATACATTTATATAGCCGTTGTTCTGCTTGACTATGCCGAAGACTGTGGCAAGTCCAAGTCCGGTACCTTTGCCGACCGCCTTTGTCGAAAAGAAAGGTTCGAATATATGCGACAGTGTATCCTTGTCCATCCCGCATCCGTTGTCACTTACTGCAATCATTACATAGTCTCCGGGAAGATATTCAGGATGTTCGGCACACGCGGCCTGGTCGAGGACTATGTTTGAGGTTTCGATGGTGATCCTTCCGGATCCGCTTATTGCATCTCGGGCGTTTACTGCGAGATTCGCAAGTATCTGGTCGATCTGAGAAGCGTCCACCTTTACGTTCCAGAGCTCATTCCCAGGTATCCACGCCAGATCAATGTCCTCGCCGATGAGCCTGCGGAGCATGCTGGTTATGCCCGGAACGATGTCATTCAGATTTTGTACCTTTGGACTAATGACCTGTTTTCTTGCGAAGCCGAGAAGCTGCTTGGTCAGGTTCGAGGAACGCTGAGCGGCTTTTTCAATTTCGGAAAGGCTGTTGTTGAGCTTGTCATCTGGACAGTTTCTCTTGGCGAGCTGGGCATGTCCTATTATGACCTGGAGCATGTTGTTGAAATCATGGGCTATCCCTCCTGCAAGGATGCCGATGGCCTCCATCTTCTCCGACTGGGTAAGACGCTCAAGAATCTTCCGCTCCTCGGACTGATCGCGGAAAACGAGAACGACGCCCAATATCTCATCATTTTGTCCGCGGATAGGGGCCCCGCTGTCGGCTATTGGGCGCTCGGTCCCATCCTTTGAGACCAGTATGGTATGGTTGGCAAGACCGACGATCTGTCCTTCCCTGATCACTTTTAAGGCCGGGTTTTCAATTGTCTGCCGGGTATTTTCATTGATAATCTTGAATACCGTTTCCAAAGGTTTGCCTAATGCTTCCGAAAAAGTCCAGCCAGTCAGTGATTCAGCGATAGGATTCATGAATTCAACATTTCCCTTTGAATCGGTGGCAATGACGCCATCACCAATGCTGGACAGTGTGGTTTTGAACCTATCCTCGCTGAGCTGACGCCTTGATTCGGAATTCATGAGTTCAAGGAGATGGGACTTTGATTCCCTCTGCCAGTAGGCATAAGTTGCAAGGGCCGCGGATAAAAGCGAAAGGAAAATAAACGCCAATATGAGCGTTGATATGAATTTCCAAACCTGCAAGGCTTCTTTCTGATCAATTTTAGAGATCATGAACCAGGGGGATTCTGGAACAGCCTTTATTACTGAAAAGACTTTTACTCCGCGGTAGTCCACTCCATCTACAACTCCTTCCTTGCCAAGTACCGCCATCACCGCGGGAACATCCCTGCGGGTGAGGGGTATGCGGAGCTTCAACGCCGTATTTTTCATGTGACGGAGCTCGTTGAGGAAGAGAACCGAGTCTCCGTCTTTGCGGACCAGCAGGGTTTCCGCGGTATCGCATGGGACTGGCCAGGACTCTAGCAAGGGAAAGAGGAAATCTGTTGCGTTGATCGTAAGAATGAAGGCTCCTCGGGGAACAGATGCATCTTCTGTGGAGAATACTGGTGCTACGATCGAGAGGTGTATGTTTGAGTCATCGGAGGAGTGAAGATCCGCGAATACGGGCTTTTTCTCCATTATGGCCTGCTTCATGGCTTCGACACCCTCAGGATGAAAATGATATTTTGCATCAAGTTCAAAACGGACCTTTCCATCAATGTCAATGAACTTGATATCGGAATACATGTTATGTTCCCTCAAAAGCTGAAGCCGTTTAAGGAGTTCATTGAGATCCTTCTCGTCTTGCTCGCTCAGCCAATGTTCAACCCCTTTAATCAGGAAAGGCGTTTTCGAGAGCACATATGCATCTGCCAACCGTTCATGCCTCCAGTTGACCAGCCGCGCCACCTTCAGTTCGATTATGGAAGATAGATCGTTGACGACCTGCTCCCGGATCTGTTTCTTCTGGTATTGGTAGAAGAAGACGCCTAGGACAAGCAGTGAAATCACTACAAGACAGAAGATCAGCAGCAGATGTGTCTTGAATGTCTTCATTCCGGCTCCATGACAGATTGCATAAGTTGGATTGTTTCCTCAGCAAATGGGTTCATTATTTCAGAAAGCAAATCTGCTTAATCCATCCTGCATTATACAACAAATCCCGGGCAGTGTAAACAGGAGTGAGCGAATAATCCTGAAAATGTCCGGATCGGGATCGGCTTGATTTTTCTCAGATAAACGACAACTGATTACTGGATACAGATCCTGAACCACTGATAACTGGTCACTTCCTCTCCAGCGCCTCACGGATCTTGTCTGCGATCTCATGGAGCGTAAAGGGCTTCTGGATGAAGACGACATCCTTTTCGAGCACGCCACGGTGCGCGATTACATTGGCGGTGTATCCGGACATATAAATGGACCTGATGGCGGGGCAGATTGTCTTTATCTTCTCGAAGAGCTGTTTCCCGTTCATGGACGGCATGACAACATCGGTTATCAGCAGATCAACCTTCCCGGCATTTTCTCTTGCAATCCTGCATGCGGTTTCAGGATCGTCTGCAGCCAGGACATTGTATCCAAGCTGTTCCAGGAAAGCCTTGCCAAGCATGAGAAGCGCTTCTTCGTCTTCGACCAGCAGGATGGTCTCCGAGCCTCCTGTTACAACCTTGTTTCTGGATTCCTCCTCCAGATCAAGGTCTTCCGTGGTCCTCGGAAAATATATCTTGAAGGTCGTTCCCTGGCCCGGCTCACTGTAGACATTGATGAATCCGTTGTTCTGCTTGACTATTCCGTATACTGTGGCAAGCCCCAGTCCGGTTCCTTTTCCAATGCCCTTGGTGGTATAAAAAGGTTCGAAGATGCGTGACAATGTCTCCTTGTCCATTCCGCTTCCATTGTCACTCACTGCAAGCATCACATAGTCTCCGGGAACATATTCCGGATGTTCGGTGCAGGCGATCTGGTCAAAGACCATGTTTAAAGTCTCGATTGTAATTCTGCCTGTCCCGGAGATTGCGTCACGGGCGTTGACTACGAGGTTTGCAAGTATCTGGTCCACCTGCGATGAATCCATCTTGATTTTTCCGAGAGCATTTCCCGGGAACCAGGCAAGCTCCATGTCCTCTCCGACCAGCCTGCGGAGCATGCTTATGATGTTGGGTATTGAATCATTCAGGTTCATCACCTTCGGTCTGATGGTCTGTTTCCTTGCGAAGCCGAGGAGCTGTTTTGTCAGGATCGATGAACGCTGTGCAGCCTTTTCGATTTCCGTCAGATTCTTCTGGATCTGGGTGGCCAGGGATTTCTCCCTTAGGGCGAGATTGGCGTGTCCGAGGATTACCTGGAGCATGTTGTTGAAGTCGTGGGCGACGCCGCCGGCAAGAGTACCGATCGATTCCAGCTTCTGGGCCTAGTGCAGGCGTTCCTCAAGCCTCTCCTTGTCCTCTTCCGCCTTCTTCTGCTCGGTAATGTCATCGGCAGCGAGAATTAAGGCCTTCCGGGAATCAATTCGGATCGGTTTTGTCTTGAACCTGAGATAGATTGGTTCAGCGCGTCCTTCAAGGTCTAGGGCCGTTTCTCCGGAATAGGAATTTTCTCCGAGAAGGGTGTCTCTGAGCGCAATGAAGAGGGCGCAGTTCTGGCATTTGTCGGAATACCCGCAACCTCTGGGATCCTTTGAACGGTTGATGCACAGGATGAAATCTCCGCAACGCATTTCATTGGCAGGCTTGCTGCGGAACATGGATTCGGCAGACGGATTTGCAAACAGGAGGCTGAGTCTTTCATCGAACAGCATCATGCCGACAGGTGACGCGTTGATTATTGTCTCAACCTTTTTCTTTTCCTGCAGGATCATCTTTTCCAGCTTCCGCTGATTGGCCTGGTCCCGGAAAACAAGTACAACGCCTGTCAAGTTGCCATTCTGGTCGAGTATCGGTGCGCCGCAGTCGGCGATGGGGTGTTCACTGCCGTCCTTTGATATCAGAAGTGTATGGTTTGCCAAACCTACAATCTTTCCTTCCTTGAAGATTTTTGCAACCGGATTTTCAATGATCTGGCGTGTGTCCTCGTTAATGACCTTGAAGACGTTGCCGAGAGGTTCCCCGGAAGCGCTGGCCATGTCCCAGCCTGTAAGGGTTTCGGCGACGGAATTCATGAATTCGACTTTTCCCTTGGAATCAGTGGCGATGACACCGTCGCCTATGCTTGCCAGGGTGGCCTTGAACCGTTCCTCGCTTAACTGGAGTCTTGTTTCGGAATTCAAGAGTTTAAGGAGGTGTGTTTTTGTTTCCTTCTGCCATAAGGCGTATGCGGCAAAGGCTGATGATATTAGGGAGAGGAAGATCAAGGACAGTATCATGGTTGACTTGAATTTCCATCCTCCCAGCGCCTCATCCTGATCAATCTTGGAGACCATGAACCAGGGAGAGTCCGGAACCGCCTTTATAACGGAAAAGACTTTTGTTCCTCGATAATCCGCTCCCTCTATCACTCCCTCCTTGCCGAGAACTGCCATAACTGCCGGAACATCTTTCCGGGTGAGGGGAATCTTGAGTTTTAGCGCTGTGTCCTTCATGTGGCGGAGATCGTTCAGGAATAAGACTGAATCTCCCTCCCTGCGGACGATGAAGGTTTCAGCTGTCATGCTCCTCACCGGCCAGCTCTGTATCATCGGGTAAAGGAACTGATGGGCATCAACTGAAAATATGAATGTTCCTATTGGCATGTTTGGATCATCCGTTGAAAAGACAGGAGCCACTATGGAGAAATGAGGTCCTGAAGTCGAAGTCAGATGGAAATCAGAAAAGACAGTTTTTTTGGATTTGACAGCCTCAGCCGCAGATTTGAGACCTTCGGGATACACGCGGATATTGCTGTCAAGCTCTATTTGCACATTGCTATCCAAGTCCAGGAACTTGATATCGGTATAATTGTTGTATTCCTTCAACAGCTTGAAACGTTTTAAGATCTCATTGAGTGTTTTTTCATCATGATCCTTTAGCCATGTTTCAATCTTGTTAACCAGGAAGGGCGTCTTTGATGTGACATATGCATCTCCCAGGCGCTCTTTCCTCCAGCTGACCAGTCTCTCCACCTTCAGTTCAATTATGGATGTCAGATCATTGATGGCTTCCTTTTTGAGCTGGTTCTTCTGGTAGTTGTAGAAAAGGAACCCGAGTACCAGCAGGACCGCCATCACCAGGCAGAAGATCATCAGCAGATATGTCTTGAAAGTTTTCATCTTGAGACTTCGGATTAAATGTTTACTTCAAATTTTAAAGCTTCTGGGGGATTTATCGTAATCATCGTCATTTCTCCAATGCCTCCCTGAGTTTCTCAGAAATCTCCTCAAGCAGGAATGGTTTCTGAATGAAGATGATGCCTTTATCGAGGATGTTCTTCTGAGCAATGACATCCGCCGTATAACCGGACATATACAGGCATTTCATATCCGGCCTGAACTCCCTGATCTTATCGCATAGCTGCCGGCCGTTCATTTCCGGCATGATGACATCTGTCATGAGAAGATGGATATCTCCTTTGTGCTTTTTTGCCATGTCGATGGCCTTCTCCGGCCTGTTTGCAGACAGGACAGAATAACCGAGCTCCTTCAACTGAGCCTTCGCAAGATTCAGGATGTCCTGTTCATCCTCGACGATAAGTATGGTCTCATCGCCAGTTCTCAGTTTCCGAGATTTCTCCTTGGTTGTGGCTTCAACTTCCTCAATGCAGCGTGGAATATGGATCTTGAATATTGTTCCTTTGCCCGGTTCGCTGCTTACATCAATGAATCCATTGTTCTGCCTGACAATCCCATATACTGTCGCCAGCCCGAGTCCGGTGCCTTCACCAAAAATCTTTGTCGTGAAGAAAGGCTCGAAGATATGGTTCAAAGTCTCTTCATTCATTCCGCATCCATCGTCGCTGAAAGTGATCATGACATAATCACCGGGCCTGGCATCGGTATTTAAGGATGTTTCATCCAGACTTGCTGTTCGGTTGGAGGTCTCAATAGTGATATTTCCAGCACCACGGATGGCGTCACGGGAGTTTACTGCGAGATTCGCGAGGATCTGATCTATCTGGGATGGGTCAGCTTTTATATTCCAAAGATCTCCTCCTGGCATCCAGATGAGCTCGATATCTTCGCCAATGAGCCTGCGAAGCATCTTGATCATTTTTGCGATCGTATCGTTCAGGTTCAGGATCTTCGGCTTGATGGTCTGTTTACGGGCAAAGGCAAGGAGTTGTCGGGTGAGATCCGCAGATTTCTGCGCAGCCTTGTCGATTTCGTTGAGATGCTGCAGCATTCGGTCATCTGTTCCCGCCTCATGTATTGCCATCTGGGCATGTCCTAGGATGACCTGCAGCATGTTGTTGAAGTCATGGGCGACACCGCCTGCCAGATTCCCAATCGCTTCCATCTTCTGTGCCTGAAGGAGCTGGTCTTCTAGCTTCTTTAATTCGGAAATGTCCAGAAGTATTCCAGTCCAGACAACTTCGTTGTTCTCGAGAGATCTTGGTATGGAAGCGAAATTGACCCAGACGGGTTTTCCCTCCTTTAAAATGCGGCCTTCCCATTTGAAGGGACGGAGAGTATTCAGTCCTTCTACATTTCCCCTGATGAAGCCGGGTAGGTCTTCCGGAAAAACCTTGTCGACCACTATGGTCGCATTTGATTCACATTGTTCCCTTGTCACCCCTAGGATCTCGCAGAACCTGTCGCTTACCATCTCAAGCTTGAAGTTTGTTCCAACCTTTTCAATCCATCCATTTTCCGACCATGTCTTTTCCGGTTTTACACGAAGACGGTAGACACCTGCAGGCATGGAGGTAACAAGATCCTTCAGGAGGGCACGTTCGTTTTCAAGAGCCTTTTCGGCTTTTTTTCGTTCGGTGATGTCGATTCCAAAGGAAATTGTTCCGGCAAACTTGTCGTTCATTTGCATTTGGTTGTTCTGCCACATTATCAGGCGTTCTTCCCCGGACTTGGTGAGAATAGGATTCTCAAATACGCGAGGCAGGCCGCCTTCACTGAGGCGCGAGAACTCCGCCCACACGGAGGGATATCGTTCCCTAGGGACAAGCACTTCAAACCAATTCCTTCCATGCAATTCGGCCATGGTATAGCCGGTAATCTTCTCCGCAGCCTGATTGAATACCAGAAGGTTGCCTTCAGCATCCAGCCCGACAATCATTGCATTTGCTGTTGAAATCAGTTTCTCCGCATAGTCCTTTGCCTGCCGCAGCGCCTCCTCCGCCTTCTTGCGGTCGGTGATGTCCTGGATGATACCATTTGCAAATAATGGTTTGTCTTCTGGACGATTTCCTGTAAAAGATGTACGGCCCAAGAGCTTAAGCCACCTAATTTCTCCATCAGTACGGATTATCCTGTATTCATGCTCGAAGATACCTGAAGAGCAGGGATCGTTTGCCATAAGCATGCGTTTCAGGAATTCAGGCTTGTCATCGGGGTGAAGCCTTATCGAAACCAGATCCTTGTCAAGTTCCAGTTTGGAACCGGACGGTTGCCCGTAGATTTCAAGGAATTTTTGGGAGTAGTATGCATGTCCGGTACTGAAATCATATGAATATATTCCAAAATTAGTCGCTTCGGCCGCAAGGCGAAGATGTTTTTCATTTTCTGTCAGTTTCTCCACGATGATACAGTTTGAAATTGTCACGGCAAGATAGCCGGATAGCCTTTCCCAGAAGGATATCAGTTCTGGAGTAAAGCGGTTCTGTCTCTTGTCGTTCAACTGCAGAAGACCCAGTCTTTCCTCTCCGACCCGAAGAGGGATCAAGGCTACTGACTCGTATCCTTCACCGTTACATCGGTTCCGGGTGCGTGCCTGACGATCTTTTTCCGATGTGCTTGCGAGAAGTTTCGTAGTTGAATTGCTCCAGAAGCTTCCATTTCCAGTGAAGAATGGTAGTGCTGGATTGAACCTGCCGCAGATCACATTCCCGCACATGCATTCTATCACGGGATTTCCGGTACTGTCCCTGATGAGTTCCCCGTCCGGAGTATGCGAACAAAGATAGTTTTCCGCCAGGAGGAATTCCTTTCCGAAACCGCGTGTCTCATAATAAGGATAATCTACGCCTTCCTTAAGCCGTATTCCGACAGCCTCGCATCCCGACAGTTTCTGGAAGAAGTCAATGGATGAATGGATAAGATCCTCTTTTTTATCAGAATGAGTACTGATGATGCTCAGAAATTCGGCTGATGCCCTGAGCTCATCCTCGTTCCTCTTGCGTTCGGTGATAACATCGAATATGGCAACGAAATGTTCCTTTTTTGGACTGTAAACTGAAATATGGAACCATTGCTTCAGAGACTCAAGATAGAAGTCAAACCTTTCGGGCTTGCCTGTCAGCGCAACGCGCCCGTAGATCTCGAAGAGTTCCGAATCGGACATGCGTATTCCGGGAATGACCTCAGTGACCTTCTTTCCTTTGACATCCTTGAGTCCGGTAAGTGATTCAAATGCCGGGTTTACGTCGAGGTAGATGAAATCCACAGGCTTCTGGTCTTCGAAGAGCATCCGGCAATAGGCAAAGCCGTTCAGCATGTTGTCGAAGATGGAACGGTAAGACAAATCACCATCTTTCTGTTTTAATGTATCGGCACTGTCCATATGCCCCCCTCAGAGAATACTTATGTGAATAATATCATATCAACCTCTTATAATCAAGTTTTTCCTGCATGTAAAATTGAAACATCGCCATAGGGAAACTATATTTACTGCCTGCTAATCGTCTCAAAATAGAAAAGAGTTTTAAATAACGGAGGGCGGACTTTCCAGTCCGCCATTAAATTAGATCGCGGGTTGGAAAACCCGCGCTCCGTTAAATGAGGAAATGCATAAAGACCATTATGAGCCGATTAGTTATGGAGAAAACTAAACTTTCCCTATCAGAAAGGAATTGACACATGAAGATCCTGTCTTCTGCGAAATTCGCAATTGCCGGCATTTTGGCCGCTTCGATACTTCTCTCCGGCTGCCAGTCCGAACCTCTCAAGCCTGCCGGGTTCGCTGCGCATCCCGAGATGATGAAGCATTGTGATCTCATCCCTTTGGACAAGGTCTGGAAGGATCCGGATTTCAAGGCGTCAAACTATGACAGCATCATGGTCGTTCCCGTCTTCACCAAGAACCAGCTCGACAAGACATGGATGGAGGAATCGAACATCAGGACGTTCCTCGACCAGGAGAATCAGGACGTCAAGGATTTCGCGCTCTACACCCAGACAGCCTTCATGAAGGCCGTGCAGAACAGTAAGAACTACAAGCTTGCCGACAAGCCCGGTCCGAAGACGCTGATATTCGAACTTGCCCTGGTGAAGATAGTTCCCGGAAAACCTGTCCTCGGCGCCGCGAAAAATCTGGCCACACCGATCATTGCACCATTCAGGCTGATGGCGCTTGCAGTGGCTCCGGCCAGGGCAGCCGTCTCCTCGCAGACCGACAGTCCGATGCAGGCTTCCGTGGCAATAGAGGGCAACATCCGGGACAGCATGACCAAGAAGGTTGTTGCGAGTTTCGCAGATCGCGAGAAGCAGACTTCAGCCGTTTTCAACTTCCAGGACTTCTCCGCTTATGGGAATCTCCATCAGATCGTGGATGAATGGGCGAGGGAGTTCATGGAGATAATGGACAAGCGTCCGCTGGAGACCGGAAGGAAAGTTGAGACTGAAAGATCGAACCTTAAACTGATAAATCCATAAAAAGGCAAGAGTGTCAAAGTATCAAAGTGTCAGAGTGTCAGAGTGTCAGAGTGTCAGAGTGTCAGAGTGTCAGAGTGTCAGAGTGTCAGAGTGGCGGATACGCAGAGAACCACATCCGTGTTGAATAAATAATGAAATGCAAGAACAGCCCTTACGGGCTTGACTACAAACATATTCCAAATCCCAGGAATTGAATAAGCTTGTAGTTAATGTCGTAAGACATGTTCTTGTATTCTTGAAATATTGGCAATTCATCGTTAATGAAACACCAAGGTGAAAAATGAAAAAAGTTTTAGTCCTATTTGTTTTGATGGCAATTGCCATCACAGGCTGTGGGAAGAAGGAAAAGGCGCCACCGGTGCCACCGGCAGTCACTGTTGTGAAAGTCGCGAAGGGCAGCGTTATCTCGAGCATGGAAATGATCGGGCAGGCGAAGGCATACGACGAAGTCGATCTTGTGGCGCGTGTCCAGGGATTTCTCAGGAAGATCTCGTTCAAGGAAGGAAGCATCGTAAGCAAGGGGCAGCAGCTCTTCGAGATTGAACAGGAGGAATACAAGGCGAAGGCCGAGGCGGCCGAGGCCTCCCTTATGAAAGTACAGGCATCCTTCGCCAATGCCGAGACCAATTATCAGCGTCAGAAGAAGCTGTTCGAGAGCGATGCGACCGCAAAGAAGAACTATGACGAGGCGACTGCCGCCTATATGGAGGGCAAGGCGTCCATCATGCAGTGCGAAGCAAACCTTGCGAACGCCAAGCTCGATTTAAGCTATACCGTCATAAGCGCACCCTTCGACGGCAGGATAGGATTCTACACCTACAGCGAGGGGAACCTTGTCGGCCCGGGAAGCAAGAAGCTGGCAAACGTTGTCAAGCTCGATCCTATGAGGGTTCAGTTCAATGTGAATGAGATTGATCTTGTCAATATAAGGATGGAACACCTCGACAAGGGGACGACAGCAAAGGGAAATTACGTCGTGCTCATCCAGTTCCAGGACGGAAAAGTCTACGGCAAGGAGGGGCAGATAACCTTTCTGGACAACAAAGTGAACAGTTCAACCGGAACAATCCAGCTTGAGGCCCTGTTCCCGAATCCTGACTTTATTCTTGTACCCGGAATGTATGTCAAGGTGATCCTTAAAGACAAGGATGAAAGGCCGGCGCTGCTCATCCCCCAGTCGTCCATTCAGGAAAGCCAACTCGGAAAGTATGTCCTTGTGGTCGGACCTGACAAGAAGGTCAATCAGAGGGTGATTAAGACTGGGATCAAAAATGGGCCGTCCATACAGGTTTCTGAAGGGCTCAAGGAAGGGGAGATGGTCATCATCGAAGGACTTCAGAAGGTCAGACTCGGTACCGAAGTCAGTCCGACGGTGGACGAGACTTATACATTCAACAAGCTTGACGTGCAGGAAAAGAAATGATCAGCAAATTCTTCATAGACCGCCCACGCTTTGCGCTTGTGATCTCAATTGTGATCACCATAGCTGGACTGATTGCGATCTTCGCACTGCCGGTTGCGCAGTATCCCAACATAACGCCATCGCAGATACAGATAACCGCGAACTTCCCCGGTGCCGACGCCGAGACCGTGCTCAAGACCGTGGTAGAACCGATAGAGGCGCAGGTCAACGGAGTCAAGGGGATGATGTATATCTCCTCCACGAGTTCCGATGACGGAACAGCGATCATTACAGTGACATTTCCGGCGGGAACAAGCGGAGATATCAACACCGTCAACGTCCAGAACAAGGTCAGCATCGCAGAACCGAAGCTTCCTTCGGAGGTTAGGGCGCAGGGGCTGATTGTCAAGGAGAAGTCCAGCAACATATTGCTTGTGGTAAGTCTTTATTCGCCCAACGGGACATATGATCCGATCTTCCTCAGCAACTACGTCAACATCTATATCAAGGACGAGATAATGAGGATAAGCGGGGTGGGTGACACCTCCACTCTCGGTGCGGCCTCCTATTCGATGCGCCTCTGGCTGAACCCCGACAAGATGGCTGCGATCGGACTTACCGCCTCGGATGTGATCAATACCATAAAGCAGCAGAACGTCCAAGTCTCCGCAGGTGCGATCGGCGATGCGCCGTGTCCGGCCGACCAGCCTTTCCGCTTCACGATCCAGACCCAGGGTCGTTTTGATTCTGTGAAGCAGTTCGAGGAGATCGTCGTGAAGGCGATGTCGGATGGAAACAATGTCAAGATCAAGGACATCGGCCGCGTCGAACTCGGAGCTGAGAATTATAACTCCGAAAGTTCGCTGAACGGAAAGCCGGCTTCTCTCCTTGCAGTATACCAGCTTCCCGAGGCGAATGGCCTCCAGATCGCAAATGCATGCAAGAAGCGTCTTGAGGAGCTGAAGAGGAATTTTCCGAAGGATCTCGACTACGGCATCCAGTATGACACCACAAAATTCATAAAGGCTTCAATCGACGAGGTCGTCAAGACGCTCTACGAAGCGGTTGGCCTCGTCCTGCTCGTGACATTCCTCTTCCTGCAGAGCTGGAGGGCGACGCTGGTACCGATGGTTGCGGTACCCGTATCTCTCATCGGTACTTTCGCAGTGCTGCTGGCGTTCGGATATTCGATAAACCTGATAACGCTCTTCGGACTTATCCTCGCGATCGGAATCGTCGTCGACGATGCGATCCTTGTCATTGAAAACGTCAGCCATCTGATGACTGCGGAGAATCTTTCACCGCGGGATGCGGCACGAAAGACGATGGATCAGGTGACGGGGCCCATCATTTCAACAACCCTTGTCCTTCTCGCGATGTTCATTCCCGTATGTTTCCTCCCCGGAATCACCGGCGAGATGTACCGGCAGTTCGGCGTGACGATTTCAGTGTCGGTTCTGATTTCCGCGATTAACGCATTGACATTGAGTCCCGCTCTTTGCGCAGTCCTGCTCAAGCCTGAAGTCGAAGGCCGGAAGCTCTTCTTCATATTCAGATGGTTCAACAATATATTCGATGCTACAAAGAGTGGATACCTCAGGATAGCCAGAATAGTGATACGTACGGCGTTCGTCATGATTCTCGCTTATGCAGGACTCATGTTCGCCAGCTACAAGATATACGGAATTCTTCCCACGGGATTCATCCCAAACGAGGATCAGGGCGCGTTCATGGTGAACGTCCAGCTCCCGGAGGCTGCATCACTTCCGCGAACCACGAAAATTACAAAGCTTGCCACCGAGGCCATGTTGGACACGCCGGGAATGACATATTCCCTCGCGACGACGGGGTACAGCATACTGACATCTACATCGGCATCCAACAACGCATTCATAATAGGAGTCCTTGAAGACTGGGATAAGCGCAAGACCCCTGAACTGCATCAGGAATCGGTCATGAGCCAGATACAGGCGAAATTCAGGGCGATCCCGGGTGCGATGGTGATGGCATTCAATGTGCCGGCAATTCCCGGACTTGGAACCTCGGGAGGTTTTTCATTTGTGATCCAGGACACAACCTCATCCGACCCGCAGAGGCTTTTCCAGGCGATGAACCAGATTGTTGTAGAGGCGAACCAGCGTCCGGAGATTACAGGAGCTTTTTCAACATTCCGCGCCAGCGTTCCAAGGATCTTCCTGAATTTCGACAGGGAAAAAGCCCTCAAGCTTGGTGTCTCCATCGATGAGATCAACACAGTTCTTAAAGGACTTGCCGGATACACCTACATCAACGACTTCAACAAGTTCGGGAAGACATTCAAGGTGGAGATGCAGGCAGACATGAAATACCGCGCGGAACTCGACAACATCATGGGGCTCCATGTGAGGAACAGCAAGGGAGAGATGGTTCCGATCAATACTCTTGTGATACCTGAGACACGTTTCGGACCGCAGTATCTGAACCGCTACAACCTTTTCCCGTCAGTCACAATAAATGGTAATGCCTCCCCAGGATGCAGTTCCGGACAGGCGATGAAGGCGATGGAGGAGATCGCTGAAAAGAATTTGCCTGCAGGGATGAAATATGAATGGACCGATATATCCTATCAGGAGAAACTTGCTGGAAACAAGGCTGCCATAATATTCGGGCTTGCTCTGTTCTTCATCTATCTCTTCCTGGTGGCGCAGTATGAGAGCTGGATGATCCCGCTGGCGGTCCTGCTTTCGGTGCCGATCGCCTTCTTTGGATCCCTGATCTTCCTCTGGGTGGAAGGAATCGACAACAACATCTACACGCAGGTCGGCTTCGTCCTGCTGTTCGGTATAGCCTGCAAAACAGCCATCCTGATCGTTGAGTTTGCAAAGGAGAGCCACGAGAAGGGCATGAGCATAACTGAGGCCGCGGCACATGCTGCCGAACTCAGGTTCAGGGCGGTGATGATGACGGCCATTGCGTTCATTCTCGGAGTTCTTCCTCTTGTCATCGCATTCGGAGCGGGGGCGGTCAGCAGGCGTTCTCTCGGAACTGTGATTTTCGGAGGAATGCTGGTCTCCTGCATACTTGGAACAATCCTTGTTCCGGCCTTCTATGTCGTCGTCCAGAAGACGATCAGCAGGTTTTCAGGGAAAGGCTGATGGAACGACGGGCAACGTATCGCGAAATGGCGGCGCTACAGTTGTTTGCAAAGGTATTCCACAGATGTATATTTCTTATTCAACCATTTAATCCGGAGAAATTTATAATCATGAGACAATGCAGGTCTTCCCTGATTCTTTTCATCTGTCTTGTTCTGCTATCTTCCTGCGGTAGGAAACAGGCTCCTCCACCGCCTCCTCCTCCAGGTGTGGTCTGTGTCCCCGCGATTAAGCAGGATGTTGCCAGGATCCATGAATATATCGGACAGATCGTCGCCGAGGACTGGGTGGATCTTGTCGCTCGTGTCGAAGGATATCTCATCAAGCAGAATTTTGAGGAAGGAAGCATTGTCAAGAAGGATGATCTTGTCTTTGAGATAGACCCAAGGCCGTTCGAAGCCCAGGTGAAGGAGGCTGAAGGACAGCTCGTGCATGCGCAGGCTTCCCTGACTTATGCCGATATACAGGTGGAACGCAACAAGACACTGGTCAAACAGGATGCCGCCTCGCAGAAGGATCTTGATACCGCTAACATGAACCAGGGGGTTTCAAAAGGTGAAGTCTTGGTTGCCGAGGGTCAGTTAGAGGTCGCCAAGATCAACCTCGGATATACGAAAATCACCGCACCTTTCGATGGAAAGATCGGAACATGCCCCATAAGTGTCGGCAATCTTGTCGGTCCGACCATCAACACGAATCTCAGCAAGATAGTCCGCATGAATCCTGTAAAGGTGGAATTCAACGTACCGGAACCAATTGTTGTTAGCCTTACACAGAGGGACGGCGACATTGAGAGGGTTGCGGCTGAGGTGACACCGAAGCTGATCCTTTCCAACGGGACGGAATATCCCCTGGACGGGAAGATCTATTTCGCCGACAACAACATAAATACCGTTACGGGAACTCTTCTGATAAGGGCCCGTTTCGAAAATCCTAAGAACATTCTTACCCCTGGTCAATATGTGCGTGTGAAGATAGAAAGGAAGGAAAAGACGCCTTCGATACTTATTCCAGCCATAGCCATCATCAGGGATCAAACAGGAGAGATCGTATATGTTGTCGACAAGGACTCCAAAGTGGAACGGCGTCTTGTCAAGACAGGCCAGATATCCGGGCTTAACATTGTCATCCTTGAAGGTCTTTCCGAGGGCGAGAACGTGATTGTCCAGGGAATACTCAAGGTCAGGCCGGGCGTAACAGTCAATGCTGCAAGGGCTGAGTCTGCAAAGCCGGATCCGAAGGCCGTACCGGCTGATCCGGCGAAGAAGAGCGAAACCAAGGCCGGCAAATGAGAAAGTACGGAGCTCGTTGATGATAAGCAAAATCTTCATTCACAGGCCAAGGCTTGCCTTTGTCATTTCCATCGTGCTTGTGATTGCCGGTCTCATAGCTATAAAAAGCCTACCCGTATCCCAGTATCCCAATATAACACCCCCCATGGTGCAGGTGAATTCCACGTACACTGGCGCAAGTGCCAGTGTTGTTACGAACACTGTCGTGATGCCCCTCGAAAACCAGATCAACGGTGTCGAGGACATGATCTACATGTCATCCACTGGAGGCAACGATGGCTCCCAGAACACGCTCATATCGTTCTATCCCGGAACAAACGGGGATATGAACACGGTGAACACACAGAACCGAGTCAGTCTTGCTACTCCGCAGCTTCCGGACAGCGTCAAGCGTCAGGGCATTACCGTGAAACAGAAGTCCACGAACATGCTCCTGATCATCAATCTCTACTCGCCGAAGAACACCTATGACTCGGTCTTCCTGAGCAACTATGCGCTTATCAATATACAGAACGAAATGCTGCGCATAAGGGGAGTTGCCGACGCGAAGATACTTGGTGAGCTCGATTACTCCATGCGCATATGGCTCGATTCTGACAGGCTTGCCAGCCTCAGCATGTCTCCACAGGAGGTTGTAAACGCCATACAGGCACAGAACGTACAGGCCGCAGCCGGACAGATCGGACTTCCTCCAACACCGTCCGGACAGGCGAACCAGCTGATGATTCAGGTCAAAGGAAGGCTTGAATATCCTGAGGAGTTCTCCGAGATAGTCGTACGTGCGCTTCCTGACGGTTCGCAAATAAAGATAAAGGACATTGCGACCGTCGAACTCGGTTCCTTCACCTACCAGTCCTTCGGTGAACGCGACAACATGCCAGGCCTTAATCTCGCCATATACCAGCTGCCTTCAGCCAATGGACTGGAGATAGCCGACACAGTATACAAGAAGATGAAGCAACTGGAGCAGTATTTCCCGGCAGACCTGAAATACTCGATAAACTACGATACCACGCAGTTCGTACGCCGTTCAATCAAGGAAGTCGTGTTCACGCTCTTCGTGGCGGTCGCACTTGTCATAGGCGTGGTCTTCCTCTTCCTGCAGGACTGGCGTGCAGTGATAGTCCCCACTCTTGCTGTGCCTGTCTCTCTCATCGGTACCTTCGCCGCCCTGCTGGCCATGGGATTTTCAATCAACCTGGTATCCCTCTTCGGACTTATCCTCGCCATAGGGATAGTGGTAGACGATGCGATTGTTGTTGTGGAAAATTGTAAACGCCTCATGGATGAGGAGAAACTTGACCCGGTCAGGGCTACCGAGAAGACGATGGAACAGGTTACCAATCCCATCATCGCGACCACCTTCGTCCTCATGGCAATGTTCATCCCGGTCTGCTTCCTGCCCGGAATATCCGGCTCGTTGTACAGGCAGTTCGCGATCACTATCTCGTGCTCGGTCTTCATCTCCGCCATAAACGCCCTGACCCTCAGTCCGGCGCTCTGCGCAACCTTGCTCAGGCCCGAGACGGGACAGCCGATACTGCCGTTCAGGATGTTCAACAAGTTCTTCGAGTGGGTTACGCTCGGATTCGCATCGGTATCTACGATGTTCGCAAGGCGCGCATTCCTCTGCGTCATTTTCCTCGCGGCATGCCTCTGGGGTTGCGACTGGCTCTACAAGAAGGTGCCGACCGGATTCATACCCGACGAGGACATGGGCCTGTTCTTCGTGAACGTCCAGCTTCCTGAAGCTGCATCCGTGGAGCGTACTACTGCCGTGGTGAGGAAGGCCGCCGACAAAGTCTTGACGGTGGAAGGAGTTGACCATGTGCTCACCGTAATCGGCTACAACATGATCGACCAGGTGAGCTGTCCCAACACTGCGCTGATGATAATCGTCCTCAAGGACTGGGACCAGCGCAAGAAACCGACCCTTTTCCAGAAGTCGATCATGCACAAGCTCCAGGGAGAACTGAATGTCATTCCTGACGCCGCCTTCTTCTGCTTCCCTCTACCGGCGATACCCGGTCTTGGAACCGCAGGAGGATTGTCATTCATCGTTGAAGATCTGCGCGGGGTCGAGCCGCAGGTGCTCTCGCAGATACTCATGGCATTTATCATGGAGTCGAAGAAGCATCCTGAGATCGGCAGCGCATACAGCACCTACAGCGCAACCGTGCCGCAGATCTACCTTGAGATCGACCGTGAGAAGGTCATGAAGCTCGAACTCAGCCTGTCGGATGTCTTCAACGCCCTACAGGCATATCTGGGTTCATATTATGTCAATGACTTCAACAAGTTCGGACAGGTCTTCAAGGTGATGATACAGGCTCAGGGACAGTTCAGGAAGGAAGTTGACGACATAATGGGCATTTATGTGACCAACAAGAAGGGCAAGATGGTTCCGATCGGAACTTTTGCCAAGGCCAAGATCATATTCGGCCCTCAGTCCATCTTCAGATATAACATGTATCAGGCTCTCAGGATCAACGGTTCGGCTGCACCGGACGCAAGTTCCGGACAGGCGATGGGAGCATTTGAAAAGATCGCTAAATCCATCCTGCCGGAGGGATTCAAGTATGAGTGGACTGACATGTCCTACCAGGAACTCCAGGCGGCTGGCAAGGCTGGGGCAATTTTTGCCCTTGCCCTTCTGTTCATATACCTGTTCCTTGTCGGTCAGTATGAAAGCTGGATGATACCTATCGCGATCATGCTTTCTGTCCCTGTCGCCTTGCTCGGTTCCCTTGCATTCCTGTATATGCTCGGTGTCGAAAACGACATCTACACGCAGATCGGGTTCGTCCTGCTCTTCGGAATGACATGCAAGACCGAGATCCTGATCGTTGAGTTCGCCTCGCACATGCGCGAGAAAGGATACGGGATAGTTGAATCTGCCATTGAGGCGCGAAAGACACGTTTCCGCGCGGTGGTCATGACCGGCACCGCCTTCATTCTCGGTGTGTTTCCGCTTGTTATCGCCATCGGTGCTGGAGCTGCATGCCGTCGTTCTCTCGGAACTGCAGTCTTCGGAGGAATGATAGTCGGTGAAGTTCTCGGCACGATCATGACTCCGATGTTCTATGTCGCAATACAGTGGCTGCGTGAAAAGGTCGGCGGATGGAAGCCCCCGGCATTACAGGCTCAACCCGAAGCCAAAAAAGTGGTTGAGTAACTTTTATTTGCCGTAATTTTACCAGGGAGCATCTATTTATGGATTATAAATCTTTGGATTTGTCAAAAGTCACCTGGCATGACAAGTCGGATACCGAAATCCAGAAACTGCTCGAGACAAATATCGCGACGGGGCTTTCTTCCGAAGAAGTCCTGAAAAGGCGTGAATATTATGGACTGAACCAGATCACTCCCAAGAAAGGAACTCCAGCGTGGCTCAGGTTCCTCCTTCAGTTCCACCAGCCTCTGGTCTATATCCTTCTTGCATCAACTGCCGTAACGCTTTTCCTGCAGGAATGGGTCGATGCAGGAGTCATTTTCGGTGTCGTCCTCGTAAATTCCATAATTGGATACCTTCAGGAAGCGAAGGCCCTCAAGGCTCTTGACGCCCTTTCTCGTTCAATGGCCGCACATGCGACCGTTCTGAGGAACGGGAAGAAGGAACAAGTCTCGTCAGTTGACCTCGTGCCGGGAGATGTCGTGACCATTTCCTCCGGAGACAAGGTGACTGCAGACATGAGGCTAGTCCATATGCGCGACCTGCAGGTCAACGAATCAGCCCTTACCGGCGAATCGCTCCCAGTACAGAAGAAATTGGGAATCCTGAAGGCTGAGACCGTTCTTGCGGATCGAGCCAACATGTCATATGCGTCCACTTTCGTCACATATGGACAGGGGCAGGCAGTCGTGATCGCGACAGGAGATATCACCGAGGTCGGGAAAATATCGGAACTGATCTCCACCGCCGAGGATCTCGCGACACCGTTGACGATCAAGATAGCGAAGCTCAGCCATTATCTGCTGTATGTGATTCTTGGCATGGCGGCCCTGACAATCGCAGTTGGGATGTACAGGGGAGGGTCATTCATCGACATGTTCATGGCAGCTGTGGCGCTGGCAGTAGGAGCGATCCCGGAAGGACTGCCGGCCGCAGTAACAATCACGCTTGCGATCGGTGTTTCACGCATGGCGGCACGCCGCGCGATCATCCGTAAGCTGCCAGCTGTTGAAACCCTTGGCAGCACTGCGGTAATATGCTCCGACAAGACCGGCACTTTGACCGAGAATAAAATGACCGTCCAGGAAATTTTCTGCGGGGGAATGTCATACAAGGTTACTGGAACAGGATATGAGCCCCGCGGCGATATCGAATTGAATACGGGTGAGAAGCCATCGGTTCCATCCATTGCGTTGAAGGAATGTCTTGCGGCCGGAATCCTCTGCAATGATTCACGTCTTGTGGAAAAGGAGGGGACGTTCCAGGTGGAAGGAGATCCTACCGAAGCCGCACTGATAGTTTCCGCAGGAAAGGGACGCTCAATTTTTCCTGAAGGGCTTCCTAACTATCCGAGGAAGGATTCCATCCCGTTTGAATCTGAGTACCAATACATGGCGACCCTCCACGATATTGGAAATGGGAAGAGGATGGCTTATATAAAGGGTTCAGTTGAAAAAATCCTTGTCAAGTGTGTCGATCAGTTGGGCGATAATGGAAATACTCAGCCTGTCGAGGCGGAGAAGATAAGGAAATGCGTGGAGGAAATGGCCGGGAACGGTCTGCGCGTATTGGCTTTTGCGCGTCTGAATGCGTCCGGGGGCAAAGATCATATCGGGCATGATGACATAACTGAATCTCTGACATTCCTTGGTCTTCAGGCGATGATAGATCCTCCGAGAAATGAGGCCATCAGGGCTGTACAGAACTGTCATTCCGCTGGAATAAGGGTCAAGATGATCACTGGCGATCATATCCTTACTGCAAAGGCGATTGCCGCCAAGCTTGGCCTCAAGAAGGATCCTTATTCACAGGGGGACTCGGTAGAACTCCACGCCATCGCTGGAAAGGACCTCGAAAGCTTCAGCGACGTTGAACTCCAGGATTGTGTGGAGAAGACAAGTGTCTTTGCCAGGGTCACACCTGAACAGAAGCTGAGGATTGTAAAAGCCCTGCAGTCGCGCGGATATGTCACGGCTATGACCGGTGATGGAGTCAACGATGCTCCGGCGCTCAAACAGTCCAACATCGGTGTGGCGATGGGGATTACCGGCACGGAAGTTGCGAAGGAAGCTGCAGACATGGTGCTTACCGACGACAATTTCGCTTCTATAGAGGCGGCGGTGGAGGAGGGACGTTGCGTCTTCGACAATATAAAGAAGTTCATTGTGTGGTCCCTGCCGACCAATCTGGGCGAGGCTCTCGCGATCATTGTTGCGGTTTTCGCAGGGACGGCTCTGCCAATCCTGCCTGTGCAGATCCTATGGGTCAACATGATGACGGCCATCTGCCTTGGAATGACGCTTGCATTCGAACCGAAGGAGCCCGGAGTCATGGAACGACCTCCTCTGGATCCGAAGATGCCTCTGTTGACAAAGGACCTTATCTTCAGGACCTTCTTTGTTGGCACGATGCTTGTGATCGGGATCTTCGGATTGTTCCATTACGAGCTAAGCCTGCATGAGACCCTCCAGCAGGCTCAGACCGTGGCAGTAGGAGTGCTTGTTTTCGGTGAACTTTTCTTTCTCTTCAACTGCCGCTCACTGCGGCGTTCGATGTTCTCGATTGGGCTTCTGTCGAACAAATGGCTTATTGCGGGAGTGGTTTCCATGGTGTTATTCCAGATGGTGTTCACATATGTACCGCTGATGAATAATTTCTTCCAGTCGGCGCCGATATCCGCCGGAGCCTGGGGAAGGATCCTAATCGTCGGGTTTATCATCTATATAATAGCGGGGATCGAAAAACAGATATCTATCAGGATGAAGTGGAAGTAGGACATTGGATTTTGGGATTTAGGGTACCCTTTAATATCCTATTGTCTTCACAGGAGATCGGCGTTCGATCTTTTCACCTGTCACAAGGGGGCGTTTCTCAAGCACTTCGATGAACTGCCTTGTCCATTCGTTGATTATATCCCTGAGATTGCCATAAGCGGTGAAATCATTGAAGTTGAAAATTGCTACGCTTTGTTTCTCGTTGTCGGCGAAGCAGGCAATCACTTTCTTGGACTGGCTGTCCCTGATGTTGCCCTCTATTGCGACAGAGGCCTGCATGGGACTGTCTGTTGAAGCGTTGATTGAGACCTTTATCGGCATAAGGAGGAAGCCGATGGGAGACAGGTTGGAAATATTTCCAAGGACTCCGAGGATAGGCTTTCCCGGTACGATCTTTACAAGGGCGAGTTCGAGGATCATTGTGTTTGGTCCGGGCTCGGTCGCCAGCTTGAACTTTTTGCTTTCCTGAAGTGCCTTCTTGAAGGCTTCTTCGGTATATTTTGCAAAGTCCTTCACATCCTGATCCTCGTTGTTCAGCCAGGTGCGGATGTTCTGCCTCTCCATCCATGTCCTGTCAAGCTGTTTTTCCGTGAAGACAGGCATGACGATTATCTTGTCATAATCACTCAGCTTGACATTCGGATCCTTCCAGATCTTGTCGCCTGGAATAAGATCATATTGCTTCATCATGTCGGGATAGGCTGCAAACCCTGCAGGTTCAACTGGTGATGCCTTGCAGCCGGAAAAGACGATCCAGAGCAAGGCAAGCATGGGCTGAAACAAAAAAGATATTTTCACTGGAAAACACCCCCCGGTATTTTTTTAGAAGAATGAATTCAGCTTGTCCATCGCTTCAGGTTTCGCCCAGCCGCGGTTGATATATCCCTGGACGATCTTCTTTGCGATCTCCTTTGCGGCACGATGTGCATCTGCTTCCAGAGTGGCCATGAAGGTTTCACTGATGCCTGTGGCCGCACCTGAGGCTATGGAGGAAACTACGAGAGTGCCTGCTGCGGCACCTCCTGCGACAGGTACAGCAAGACCAGGCTTGAGGCTGCCGGAGGTCGTCACCATGGCTTTTGCAATGGAGCGTCCGCCCTGGGCGCATTCAAGGAGCACTTGGATGTCTCCATTGCCAAAACCGAAACCGATAAGCACCCTTACTGCCTGGTTACCCTGATCGATTTTTACGAATTTGCCGAATATCACTAATGTGCTCGGATTAGGTTTATAGCCGTCACTGGCCTTGCCTGCCCTTATTCCGACGAGACGCAGGTTTTCGACTATTCCATCGGAGAGGGCCTGGGCCACTGCGTGGCCGATCTTGAGCTCCTGTTCGCTTGGATTGGTATTATCGGAATCCCTGATGGCCGTCGCTATGAATCCGTGGTCAAGATCCACTTCCTTCGCTGAAACAGCACAGTCATACACGAGAACGTAATCCGGCTGTATGAGCTGGGTTTTCGGTCGTGCGAGTACATCAATGTTCGCTGAAGCACAGCCGATGCACATGAGCATATAAGCTGTTCCTGATGATAAGGCTATTGCTTTAAGGCTCCTAATCAGAATGGCGTTCATTCGATTCCTCCTGGTTGTAAATTTCCCATAAAAATAACCCTGCCATTAGGATTAATCAATGAAACGGTATTATATTTGTTGTTCAGGCCAGGTGATTTCCGTCCCAAATAAGTATGGGACGGAAGATTGGATGAATGGATTGATGGATGATTGGGGTAAATTTCAATTCAAAATGAATTCAATTGCATTGGTTTAGTCTTTTTACCCACCCATCCAGTCATCCAATAATCCATCCATACTGAAAACAGATTGTGATGTAAATAAACTTATTTTTCATGTTTATTTAGGACAAGATAGATACCGGTTAAAATTAACGAGGGGTCTTCAAATGAGAAAAATTATTGCGTTTGCTGTAATTGCACTTCTTCTTTCCGGGTGTGGGATCTTCTACAAGGAGCCGTATATAAAGGTTAATTACTACGACCTGAACTGCAAACCTCAACTGAAGGAGGGACTGAACATCATCGGTATTGAGGTAACGGTGGTCAGGCCGTATTCCGAAAAGATGGTTTTCAGGATATCGGAGAATCATCTGGAGATAGACGAATACAACCGCTGGGCTGACATTCCTTCCTCGCTTGTGGCAAAATATCTCACAATCGCCTTCCAGAAGAAGACGGCTGATCTACCCAGGCATGAGCTGAAGGTGGAGATACTCCAGTTTGAAGCAGACCTGTCAAAAGCCTCCGTCAAGGTGATGGTGCATGCAACAGTTTCAGGTACAAGCCCCATCGACAGGATCTACAGCCAGGAAGTCCCGGTGCAGAAAGTCACTGGTGAAAGCTTTGCGAAGGGAGTTGAGACAGCCCTTGCAAAAATCGTCGATGATATGGCTAAGGACATTAGGGGGAAACAGTAACAGGAATGTCGAATGATGAACATCGAAGTAATCATTGAAGAATTATCTTCGTAATTCGTAATTCGATATTCAATATTCGATACTGGATATTCATATGATCACCTTTGAGGTAAAAGACCGCGTACTTAGAGTGGCTTCGTTGCCTGAAGAGGCAATGTCCTTCCAGGAAATGCAGGCCGCATACGATGAATTCAAGCGTCTACTCCATGGTGATGTTTCATCAGTGTCTATTGATCTTGCGAAGGTCGCATCCTCCAACTATTCAGCGATGACCTTCATTATCGGGTGCGGGGAGCTCTGTTCGCACAAGAAGGCGAAGATAGTTTTTGAGAATCTGGCCGATGAAACCCTTTCTGAGAATCTCGTAAAGCTCGGATTCGACAAGGAGGGAATGTACCATCCCAAGAAATTCCGCAAGGATAAGCCTCAATCCGTCTACCTTACCGCAGGAGAGGCCTGCTACAAGATCGCCGGAGACGTAAAGAAACTAACCGGATTCGTAGGTGAAATATGCAAGGCGATCATCTATTTCATAAAGCATCCGTTCAAGCTGGATTTCAGAGAGGTCTTCTATTACATGGACAAGAGTGGAGCGGACGCAGTTCCGATCGTCATGTTGATATGTTTCCTGATAGGGCTGATACTTGGATTCCAGGGAATAACGCAGATGAAGAGGTTCGGGCTTGAGATATACATAGCGGATCTTGTCGGTCTAGCCCTGGTCAGGGAACTTGGACCGCTAATGGTGGCGATGATCTGCATAGGTCGAGCAGGTTCCGCGTATGCCGCTGAACTTGGCACTATGAATGTCGCGGAGGAGATTGACGCGATGAATACCATGGGCCTTAAGCCGGCTAGGTTACTTGTCGTGCCCAAGCTCATAGCACTGTCGATAGTGATGCCGATGCTAGTCGTGATCGGGAATTTCAGCGGCATAGTGGGCGGACTTTTCATCAGCATGGGGATGACTGAACTTTCGATGCACGAATACATAGCAAGGACAATCGACTCGCTGATCCCTGCGAACGTGCTCGAATCGCTTGTAAAGAGCCTTGTGTTCGCATTCATAATAGCCGGGGTAGGCTGTTTCCGCGGATTCGAATCAGACAAGGATGCTAAAGGGGTCGGCAAGGCGACCACCTCTGCAGTCGTCACAGGGATATTCCTTGTTGTGATTGCGGACTTTTTCGTGACGTTCATATATCCGCAGATAGTGGAGCTTTTCGGTGTGAACTATTCAGGGAACTTCTGATATGGAGCCAAAAGACAGGAAAACAGTGATTGAGGTAAAGGAGCTCTGCGTAGGTTACGACGAGTTGATCGTCCTCAAGGACCTGAGCTTCAGCATCTCCAAGGGAGAGGTCTTTGCGATCCTCGGTGGCTCCGGCTGTGGTAAAAGCACGCTGCTCAAACACATAATAGGTCTCTACGAGCCGATGAGTGGCGACATCCTGATCAAGGGCGAAAGCATGGTGGATGCATCTGAGACGGAGAAGGACGAATTGTCGCTCCAGTTCGGTGTCCTCTACCAATCCGGCGCATTGTTCAGTTCCATGACCCTTGAGGAGAATGTCTCCTTTCCGCTTAGGGAGTTCACTGAACTTTCCGAGGACATGATATCTTCGATAGCAAAGCTGAAGCTCAGCCTTGTCGGACTCGAGGGATTTGAAAAATTCCTCCCTTCGGAGATCAGCGGAGGGATGAAGAAGAGGGCGGGGCTTGCAAGGGCTATGGCCCTGGATCCGGAGATACTTTTCTTTGATGAACCGTCGGCCGGTCTCGATCCGATTTCCTCGGCGGAACTTGACAGGCTGATTCTTGAACTCCGTGATAAGCTCGGAAGCACAATGGTGATAGTGACCCATGAGCTTGACAGCATTTATTCCGTCGCCGACAGGGTCATCATTCTGGACAAGGAGAAGAAGGGGATAATAGAGGAGGGGGATCCGAGGAAACTGAAGGTTGAGAGCAAGAATGAATGGGTGAGGAAATTCCTGAACCGTCTAAACATGAGAGGATGAATTATGGGCATCTCTAAATATTCACAATTGGCGCGTTGCGGAAGATTTTTGAAAGCTCAGGAAAAATTTCTGACCGAAGGTGTCCTCAGGTGGAGGACACCGAAGAAAGAAGATTCTTTTTTGAGCCAAAAAGCTCCGCAACCCGGAGGGCAAAAGATTCTTATGGATTCTAACTTCGTCAATATCCACTCGCGCATACCTTCCTGGGTATGCGCTCGGAATTTTTCCTTGTCATCTCTCCATAATTTACTTTTGCGCGCCATTTGTCAATCTTTAGAGGTGCCCTTATGAGCAACATCGGAAATAAATACAAGGTGGGGGTGCTTGCGATGGTCGCATTTGCGCTCCTGATGATCGGTCTCATCGCACTGGGATCATTCAAGTATTTCAGACAGACCTATGGGTTCATGACTGCCGTCGACAGCTCTGTACAGGGTCTTGAGAAGGGAGCTAAGGTGAAGATAAAGGGCGTATCGATAGGCAGTGTCACGAAGATCCAGGTCAATCCGGACATGAAGGTCATATACATATTTATGAACTTTGACAGGGATGCCTTCGCCAGCGCCACGAGCAGCAAGGCCGTTATGGCTCATCTGACACACAAGGAGGTGCTGGATATCTTCAGCGAGAGGGTTTCAGAGCATGTGGAGAAGGGGTTGCGCTGCCAGCTCCAGTATGGCGACATCACCGGGACCATGTTCGTGGATCTAGCGATGTTTGATCCGAAGGAGTATCCACCCAGGGATTTTGACCTGCCCGATGATCATCCCCCATACGTCCCGTCTGTTCCGACCGCGACAATCGGGAGCATAATCGACGAGATCCACAAGGCTACTCAGAACATAGCCAAGATGGATCTACAGAAGATATCCGACCAGCTGAACGTCTTCCTCGAAAAGGCGAACAAGTTCCTGAACGATGACGAGATAAAAAAGATAATAAAGGACGTCCAGTCGATAAGCAACAACCTCGACCAGCTCTTGGTCAAGGTCAATGATGTGATGGACAAGAAGTATCTGGAGAAGGTCTCTACGGATCTGAATAAGGCATTCGATAACTTCAATCAGACTTTGGCTTCGATAGAGAAGCTTTCGGAGGAAACAAGGAATACGCTTAAGGAGGCCAAGCTGGCTGAGACTACGGAGAAGGCCAGGACCCTTCTTGAAAACTCTAATACCATGGTCAAGAATCTTGACGATCTCAGGAAAGAGCTGAGGCTAAACATAGAGGACATGGAAAAATCTCTCCAGTCGGCAAAGGAGCTTTTCGATTATCTTGAGCGGAATCCAAACGCACTGATCTCCGGAAAACCAGACAAGCCAGTCGTCGACGCAGAATAGGCTTCACGGATGAAACCTATTTTTCAGACTTGGAGGAATGTATTGACACGAACCTTGCGATGAAAATTGCCACATACATTATTCCAATTACCGATTCCAGGACACAGAATGCTCGTGTGATAGGGGAGGCGGGGACAAGATCACCGTATCCTACTGTTGCAAGAGTAACGAAACTGAAGTAGATGATGTCCCCTCCCTGGAGCATGCCTCCAACGAAGTTCTTTGGATCGAAAGAGAGGGCATTTGGATCGAAGATGAACAAGGTCTCGAATACCTGCGAGAATATGAATCCAATAAGTATATATACCGATATTGCCCCGTAGATTTCCTTTGGGCCCACGGATTTTGAATTGAATATTTCCCTGAACATTATAAGTCCCAGATATCCACAGAATCCCAGCCAGAGAGCCCTGTCGAGAAGTTTAAGGTAGATTGGCTCATTTATTGCATGAAGTGCCACATATACGACAAGGGCAAGGATTCCAAGAGGCAGAAGTATCAGTTGGTCACGATGGCGGCGGGTGATCAGATATGAAGAAAGGCAGAGACCCAGGATCATAAGGAATCCCATTATCCTGATCATATAGAAATTTCGGACGGAAATTGAAAAGACAAGCGATATCAGCAGGAAAATAAGGAATGAAAGGTAATATTTGGCATGATGCATTGACTTGTACTCCGCTGATTTGGTTTTTAAGATATATTTCACTCATGGCAAAGGCAAGGCAAGGTTTATTAATTGTCATTTGATATCAATGAATTAAGACATATCTTTTATAGGCCTACAGTGCTTCAAAATGATTTTCAAGGAGACTGGAGATGGACAAAAATATGATCGATCCGGGTAAGATACTCAACAGCCTTAACGCAGGAATATACGTCGTTGATCCCGACAGGAAAATAATTTACTGGGGTTCTGCTGCTGAAAGGATAACAGGATGGACTGCCAAGGATGTCATCGGGACCAGCTGTGCCGACGGAATACTGTGCCACATAGACAAGGATGGGCATGAACTTTGCTCCGATGAATATTGTCCGCTCCACCGTGCTATTGTTACTGGAAAGAGCAGCAACATACCGATAATTGTGTTCGCAAAGGGCAAGGACGGAAAAAGGATCCCCATGAAGGTTTCGGTTGCGCCAATGCACGATGACAATGGAAATATCATAGGAGGTATTGAGACTTTCTTTGATCTGAGCGAGGAATACGACGATATCCGGCGCGCGTCGAGGATCCAGAAGGATATGCTCGAGAAGACTCCTCCACCGGAAGGACACATAAGGTTCAATACCCATTTCCTTCCGAACGACATCGTAGGTGGGGATTTTTATGCGGTATCCAAGGTCAACGACGACATCTACAGATTCATGATCGCGGACGCAGCGGGACACGGAGTGTCGGCGGCTCTCTTTACGATGTATATCGATCTGCTCTGGAAGGAGTTTGTGGAAAAAGCGGAATCACTGGAAAAACTGACCACTCTCATTTCCCAGCGGCTGTATGAACTTGTCGGTGAAAAGAGCCATTTTGTGGCGGCGATATGCGGAGAAATCGATCTGGGGAAAAATCTGATTACGATCATAGGGGCTGGAGCTCCCGGACCGCTTCTTTTCCACAAGGATGGGACAGTTGAACCAATAAGTGCCGAAGGCATGCTCTTCGGCGTATTTGATAATCCTGAATACAAGGGGAAAAGCACAAGTTTCAGGGCCGGTGACAGGCTTCTTGTATTCACCGACGGGGCTATTGAGATTTCAGATTCACATGAGAAGATACTCGGCGCCGATGGGCTTCAGGATATTCTTTTGAAACAGGGATATCCCGGGAAGGAGATTGATTTCAAGGTATTGGAAAATGCGATGCTTTCCTATTCCGACAAGATCCGCTTCGAGGACGATGTGACATTCCTTGAAATGGTATTCAGTTGAATTTGGTTTTAGTGAAGAGGGCTGAAGGAACCACTTCTGAAAATCGAAAAGTTATATTATGGATGTGGGAAAGATAAAAGAGCCTATGGAGTTGAGCCAGGGGGAGGTAAAAAATGCAGAAAAACTACTCGATCGATGTTGTTGACGGAATAACCGTCACACGCTTCTCTAAAAAACCTGAGTTGTCCGAATTGATTGGAGCGATGGATGATGTTTTGGCAAGAGGAGAATCCCGGCTAAGGCTCTGGGTGTTTGAGGCTGGCATCAACTTCAGCTATGATGAAATAGTCGAAATCGCGAAACATGGCAAGGTGGTATGGCCTGTGCCCTCCATGGCTGCAATCGTTGTGCCAGACGACCTCTCCTTCGGACTCGCGCGTGTCCACGATGTATACAGGGAACAAAAGGGCAGCGAAGTCCGTGTTTTCCGTACGGAAACGGAAGCAATCGCCTGGCTTAAAGGAGAAATCTGAGAATCCTATGGAGCAGGCAAGAATACGTCAAGCAACATCTTCTTACGGTCTATGACGAAAGTCAATGTAGACGTTTAGGCATCTAAAGCATGGAATTCACAACCAACAGGATAATAAATATGAAACGAGTATGGACAATCGTTTTTGTGGTCATGATTCAACTCATTGTAGCCTTTAGCCCGGCATACGCCCAGTCAGCTGAGCTGAAAAAGACAATATTGTTCCAACAGGTCAGAATCTTTGACGGTAAAAATGAGAAGCTGGCCGAGGGAATGAGTGTGCTTGTTGAAGGCAACAGGATCAGCAAGATTGCAAATGCCATTCCCGTGCCTGAAGGCGCGACGGTGATCGATGCAAAGGGAAAGGTGCTGATGCCTGGACTTACGGACGTCCATTGGCACGTCATGTTCAATTCGCTGTCGATCCCAACCTTGATGGTGGCCGATATGGGTTACCTCACGATACTCGGGGCAAAGTCGGCCGAAGAAGACCTGATGCGTGGTTTTACCACGGTGCGTGATGTCGGAGGCAATCCTTTCGGGATCAAAAAAGCGATAGACCAGGGCATAATCCCGGGACCGCGCATCTACCCGTCCGGCCCGATGATCAGCCAGACCTCCGGCCACTCTGACAATCGCGGTCCCAATGAACCGGATGTCCCGATCTATCTGGAGAAGATTCATATGCTCGCGGTTGCCGACGGCGTTCCTGATGTGATTACAGCGGTGCGGCAGAATCTGCGCATGGGCGCCACCCAGATCAAGATTTCAGCCGGAGGAGGTGTTTCTTCCAATTATGACCCTCTGGATGTATCGCAGTATACTGTTGATGAGATGAAGGCAGCTGTTGAAGTCGCCAAGACATGGAACACATATGTGGCAATACATGCCAACACCGATGCTGCAATTCAGATGGCTCTCAACGCCGGGGTTCTCTCCGTGGAACACGGCTTCCTGATGAACGAGGACACCATTATGCTGATGGCCAAAAAAGGAGCATGGTTCAGCATGGAACCGATGCTCAACGATGAGGATGCGATCCGCTTTCCGGCCGGGTCAGACAATGAGAGGAAGTGGATCCAGGTGACCGACGGGACTGATAAGGTGATCAAGCTTGCCAAGGAGCACAAGGTGAAGATTGCCTTTGGCTCCGATATATTGTTCGACGCGGAAATGGGCAAGAAGCATGGCAAGATGCTGGCCAAGCTCAAGCGCTGGTTCACACCCTATGAGGCGCTCAGGATGGCCACCTCCGACAACGCGGAGTTGATCAAGATGTGCGGGCCTCGCGATCCATATCCGGGCGAACTGGGAGTAGTCAAGGAAGGCGCACTGGCAGACCTGATCCTGGTCGATGGCAATCCCCTGGAAAACCTCGACCTGGTCGCCGACCCTGACAAAAACTTTGTCGTCATCATGAAGGATGGTAAGATATACAAGAACACGGTTAAGTGAACGGAGTCAACATGAAACGGTTAGAAGCAGTGTTCGTATGTATAGTGCTGGTCTTAATGATAGCAGTGCCAACCATTGCGGCCGACTATGACGTGGTCATCCTGAACGGGCGGGTGATGGATCCGGAGACGAACTTTGATGACATCCGCAACGTCGGCATCAAGGATGGAAAGATCGCCATTATCACCAGGGACGAGATCAAGGGCAAGGAGACCATAAACGCCAAGGGGCTCGTGGTAGCGCCGGGATTCATCGACGGCCACCAGCACTGCATCGAGCCCTATGCCTACCGGTTGATGCTGCGCGACGGGCGGACGACCATCATGGACCTGGAAATAGGTGCCTATGGGCCCAGGATTGACGAGTTCTATAAGAAACGCGTAGGCAATTCCCCAGTGAACTTTGGGGCCTCAGTTGCCCACGAATTTGCTCGTGCAGCCGTGCTGGATGGATTCTCCGACTGGAAATACCTATATACGCCAGATGCTGTAAGATCTCGTGTCAAACAGGGGTGGTCAGTCACCAGGCCCACGCTTGAACAGGGCAACCAGATCCTGGCCCAGATGGACGAAGGTCTGCGCAAGGGAGGTCTGGGTATCGGCTCCACCGTTGGCTACATGCGGGCAGGGGTGTCCTCCCGCGAGATATTCGAACTGCAAAGGCTCGCCGGCAAGTATGGCCGTTACATCAACATGCACTTCCGTCTGACTCCAGGCGATGATGTCCAGGAAGTCATGGGCATCCAGGAGATGCTGGCCAATGCCGCCGCTTTAGGCGCACCGGCAATCGCCGCCCATTTCAACAATCCGGGATACAACATGGTCCATGAACTTCTGGTGAGGATGCGTGAGAAAGGCTACAACGTCTGGGGAGAGATCTATCCTTACAATGCCGGTTCAACAGCACTGAATGCCGTGTTTCTCGAACCGGAGGTCTGGGTGAAAGCTCTTGGCAACAAGTATGAAGAAACGCTTCAAGATGTGGCAACCGGCGAGTTCTATACTCAGGCAAAGAGGGAAGAGATGCTCAAGAAGGATCCCACACGGGCGATGATCGTTTACAAGACCCCGGAGTCGTGGGTTGTTGATTGGATTAAGATGAAAGGGGTTGCCATCGGTAGCGACGGCATGCCGATCGTGCCCGATGACGGATTGACCTGGGATACTCCCTACGACAAGCTCCCCAATACCCATCCCCGCTTTTCCGGAAGCTTCGCCAAGGTTCTCCGTCTAGCCAGGGAGAATAATATTCCCTTGATGCAGGCGGTGTCCATGACCAGCTACAACTATGCCAAACCTCTTGGAGACATGGGGCTGAAGGCCATGCAGCTCCGTGGCCGCATGCAGGAAGGGATGGTGGCCGATGTCACCATGTTCGATCCCGAGACCGTGACGGATAACGCAACGTTTGCCAAAGGGACCTTGCCTTCAACAGGTATTCCACATGTCATTGTCAATGGCATCGTCGTGATGAAGGACTCAGAACCCATCAAACGTTTTAATGCTGGACAGCCCATTCGTTTCGAAGTACAGGAAAAAGGCCGGTTTGAACCCTTGACCCTGGAGGGGTGGACAAAGACATTCTATGCATCGCCTGTTGATTTTGGTGGAGGTATTCCGGGTTCGCAGCCGACACGAAAGTAAGTCCCAGCGAACATGGTGAAGACCATTAGTCCTTATTTGCCGCATATTGCTTTTCATGAATTTAAGAGTTTCCCCTAATATTATTCAGTTTTATCATGCATTTATTTTGCACAGAAATCATATGACACCCAATCATTATCACGAGGGAATCTTCTGCAAAGGGGAATAACTCGCGATTCTTCAACTAATGGTATTGCCGACGGGATCGCAGGCTTTGCCATTATGTAACCAATTGTAAATCAACATGATAAAAACATAATAAAACATGCGCATGTGATTTTATTTTAAAAACCATATGCTAACTTATTAGCAAATTTTGAGGCAAAACGTGAGACATTCCACTTCATACATCTTTATATTGCTTGTGCTCCTGTTTTCTTTTTTCCTCCTTGTCCCTCAAAAAGTTTTCGCAAAACCGCTGTCACAGGAGGATCTGCAGCAGGCTCAAGAGATCGGCAAGGCGGCTGAGGTGGACAAGGAGGAATTTCTTAATAAGAACAATATCCTGGATGCAGCGACCCAGAAGCCTGTGTTCAAATCGCCTCTTTCGGATTTTCCTCCACTTGTCAGGTTCATGGTAGGAATTACAATCCTTCTGCTTGCACCGTCGCTTTCACGCAGATGCAAACTGCCAGAGGTGGTTGGGTTGATAATTGCGGGAATTATTTTCGGTCCGTATGCCTTCGGGCTAATGCACTCCGAGGGGCAGGTAATTGTAATATTCTCAGAGCTTGGCAAGCTTCTCCTGCTCTTCTTCGCCGGCATGGAAATAGACCTTATCCTGTTCAACAAGGCCAAGTGGCGCGCCAGTTTCTTCGGAACTGTCACGCTGCTGATTCCGTTGTTCTTCGGGATCTTCATCGGGCTTGTATTCGGTTACAGTACAGTATCTGCAGTACTTATTGGCTCTCTGCTGGCATCTCATACCCTTCTTGGATATCCGATCCTGCAGAAATACAAGCTTCTGGAGAATGAGTCGGTGCTTGTAACTGTCAGCGCCACGATTTTCACCGATACGGTATCGCTGATAATCCTTGCCATATGCGTTTCAATACACACCATGGGCTTCCAGCCTATAAACACCATTCATCAGATAATCCAAATACTCCTATATGTCTTCATCATAATATTTGGATTGAGCAAGATTGTCCAATGGTATTTCAAAAAATTCAATCCCAGCCAGGATGTCCAGATGCTCGTTCTGCTGATCATAGTAATGGCTGCGGCAACTTTGGCTGAGATGATACACCTTGAAAGTATTGTCGGGGCGTTCATGGCCGGACTTGCCGTCAACAGATGCCTTCGCGGAACAAAGACACATGAGCATATCGAAGTTCTTGGCAAGACGCTTTTCGTGCCAGCATTCTTTTTTGCCATCGGACTCAGCTTGGATCTGCCAAAGATATGGGAGTCAATAAACAAGCATTTCCTTTTCGTGATTCTTCTTTCCGCAGGACTTATATCCGCCAAGCTGGTTGCCGCTTGGATTACAGGTCTTGTCTTTAAATATAAGAAGGACGAATGGCTGAACATGTGGTCGCTAAGCATGCCCCAGGTGGCAGCGACAATCGCGGCCGCGCTTGTCGCCTTCCAGTCACTTGACTCCAAAGGCAACCGGCTCATCGACCAGAACGTGATGAGCGGTGTACTGGTCATGGTTGTCATTACCGCCATTGGAGGACCGATCCTCACGGAAGTATTTGCAAAGAGGATAAAAGGCATCCCGGTATCAACGGATACTAGGGTTGAAGAGAAAACATAAGAGACTATGTATATAATTTCATGGAACAGTATAAAGAAAATCTAAAGACTTCCTAAAAATTCAAGATAAGGGGTATACCATGTCTGCACAGAAATTTATAGATGTAACGGAGCAGAAGCGCCTTAACGAGGCGCGCGAAGCAAAAATTCCATGGAAGAAATGGGGACCTTATCTCAGTGAAAGACAGTGGGGAACTGTCCGCGAGGACTACAGTGACAATGGCGACGCATGGAACTATTTCACCCATGACCAGTCGCGATCACGCGCATACCGCTGGGGTGAGGACGGCCTCGGGGGGATCTGCGATGACCAGCAGCGCCTCTGCTTTGCGCTTGCCCTCTGGAACGAGAAGGATGCCATCCTGAAGGAACGCCTTTACGGTCTCACCAACAGCGAGGCGAACCATGGCGAGGACGTGAAGGAATACTATTTCTACATCGACAGCACTCCTACGCATTCCTACATGAAGTATCTCTACAAATATCCTCAGTGCGCATATCCATACTGTGAGCTGATCGAGAGGAACCGCAGCCGTTCGCGCGAGGAGATGGAGTATGAACTTCTCGATACGGGGATCTTCAATGACAACCGCTACTTCGATGTGTTCGTGGAATACGCCAAGGAAGGTCCAGAGGATGTGCTCATCCGAATCACAGTTCATAACAGAGGTCCGGAATCGGCCAGGATCCGTGTCCTGCCGACACTGTGGTTCCGCAACACCTGGGGATGGTATGATGGTGGTCCTAAGCCTTCACTGAAGGAGGATGGGGAAGGAGTGATCAGGGCTTCTCATCTTGACCTGGGCGATTATTTCATGTCATGCGACGGCAAGCCGGAACTGCTCTTCACCGACAACGAGACGAACAATGAACGTCTGTGGAATTCACCAAACTTGTCCAAGTACGTCAAGGATGCATTTCACTCCTATGTGATTTCCGGAAATCGCGATGCTGTGAATCCTGCCAAAACCGGAACCAAGTCCGCAGCACATTATTCGCTTGAAATACCAGCCGGCGGCAGCAAGACCATCCGTCTCCGCCTGTCCAAAGGCAAAGCTGAAAACAATTTCAAGACATTCGATGGAATATTCAAGAGCCGCATAACCGATGCTGATGAATTCTACCAGCGGATCACCCCGAATTCCCTGAACGAAGATCAGCGCCGCGTACATCGCCAGGCCCTGGCGGGAATGCTGTGGAGCAAGCAGTACTACTTCTTTGATCTGGAGCAGTGGCTGCTTGAGCACAAGAGTCATCCTCTGCTTGGGGCTGAAAACCGCGGTACGAGGAATACTGAATGGTTCCATATGCTGAACCGCGATGTGATCTCAATGCCTGACAAATGGGAGTACCCTTGGTTCGCCGCCTGGGATCTGGCGTTCCACACGATAACATTCTCCCTGGTTGACTTCGACTTCGCCAAGGAACAGCTCCTGATGATGCTTCGCAGCCTCTACTTTCACCCGAACGGTCAGATTCCCGCCTATGAATGGAACTTCAGCGACGTGAATCCGCCGGTGCATGCCTGGGCCACTCTCTGGCTCTACAAATATGAGAAGGCCCTGGGACGAGCGGACATAGAGTTCCTTGAACAGTCATTCCATGGGCTGATGCTGAACTTCAACTGGTGGGTGAACCGCAAGGATCCCAACGGACGCAATGTGTTTGCCGGCGGTTTCCTGGGACTGGACAACATTGGAATATTCGACCGAAGCGCCCAACTGCCCACAGGTGGACATCTCGAGCAGGCGGATGGTACGGCATGGATGGCGTTCTACTGCCAGTGCATGCTGGAAATGGCTTTGATCCTATGTGAAAAGGATTCGATCTACGAGGAGACAGCCTTCAAGTTCCTCCAGCATTACATATGGATTTCCTATGCGATGGACCGCATCGGCGAGCATAAGGATGAAATGTGGGATGAGCAGGATGGATTCTTCTATGATCTGCTGAAGCTTCCTGACGGCAATGCCATGCGCCTGAAAGTAAGATCCATGGTGGGGCTTCTCCCCCTCTGCGCATCCACGGTGTTTTCAGAGGACGCCGCTAAAAGGTATCCGAAGCTTACAGAGCTAATACAGCTTTTCTGGAAACGCCACCCTGAGGTGATGGCTCAAGTTATGCCCGAAGGCAATGTTGGATATGAAGGGCGCCATATACTCTCAATCCTCACCAGGAAGAAACTGGAACGGGTGCTCAAGTATATGCTCGATGAAAATGAGTTCCTGGGACCATATGGACTGCGTTCCCTTTCGAAATATCATCTTGACCATCCGTTCACGTTCTGGACCGGTGGACAGGATTACAAGGTCCAGTACCTGCCTGCAGAATCCAATACAGGGATGTTCGGCGGCAACTCCAACTGGCGCGGCCCGGTCTGGATGCCGGTCAATGTGCTGATCATCCGCGCCCTGCTGAACCTCTACCAGTTCTACGGCGATGATTTCAAGGTCGAGTGTCCTACGGGTTCCGGCAAATACATGACCCTCTTCGAAGTGGCCAAGGAGATATCGGAGCGCCTTTCAAAGATTTTCCTGCGTGATGAAAATGGAAAACGCCCGGTCTACGGCGGAACTGAAAAATTCCAGAACGATCCATGCTGGAAGGACATGATACTCTTCTATGAGTACTTCCATGGAGACAACGGTGCAGGACTAGGGGCCAGTCACCAGACTGGATGGACCGGCATGATCGCAATTTTGTTGGACGTGTTCGGGAGAGTTGACGACAAAACCATGTTGAATATTGGTCGCGGTAGCCTTTTTGAACATCTCGTCAAGGGACAAGTGGGCGGCGAACAGAAATAGGAGATTTTGTGATGAAAAAATATTTTTTATGGAGCGTGCTTCTTGTTTTTGCCCTGATGCTGGGAAACACCTCTGCTTTCTCCCAGGTAATTACGGACAAGGAGAAGGTTGTCGAGAAAACCGTTGAGGCACAGATTGCCGTGGAACCGGCGCTTCTACTTCTCTTCAACAGGCCGATCCTGCTCCTTAGGGCTACAGTATTTAAGCAGACACCTGAAGAAAGGGTTAAGTTCATAACACAACGGTTCAATGAAATAGTTACCCAGGGGAACGTAGAAAAGGTCGTCGCCATGAGGATAAAGGAGGGCATTGCGATCGGCCTGGATGAGAACCCTATCATGGTTATCACTGAGGATGACATAGATCCCTTTTCAAAACGGAACCTTGATCAAACTGTAGAGGTGGTGGTAAAAAGACTTGAGAACGTGCTTTTCCTGATTAATGAGCAGAAGAGCCTCAGATACAACCTCAAAGCCGCAGGACTGTGCATCATAGCGTTTGCCATGTTTATCCTGTTGATAAAGCTGCTGACATACATCAGGCGCCGGCTCCGCCCCAAAATCGAACGCGCCGAGAACAGTTTCAGGGACAAGATAAGGGAGCTGGGGCTGAAGGGGACCTCATTGAATCTGCATATCCTTTCCCTCCTGGAAAAACTAGTGTTCTGGGTGCTGGTTTCATTCGCCTCGTATGCTCTTCTCACATTCTCTCTGAAGCAGTTTCCTTATACCGAACCATGGGGTAGAAGACTTGGGGGATATATAGTTGACGCCTTTGGCGGTATGACGGAAAAGACTTTGGATTCAATCCCCAACCTCTTTGTGATACTTGTGATATTCCTCATCGCACAGTGGCTCGTACGGATATCAAAGACGTTTTTCACAGAGGTTGAAAACCAGGTGGTAACCATAAGCTGGCTTGATTCGGATGCGGCCCGGCCCACCATGAAGATAATGAACGGAGTAATATGGATATTTGCCATTGTCATGGCGTATCCATATATTCCCGGAAGCAGTACCGATGCGTTCAAGGGAATAGGAATGTTCCTGGGACTTCTCATTTCACTTGGCGCCAGCAGCATGGTCGGACAGGTCATCGGTGGAATGGTCCTGATGTATTCCAGGGCTATGAAGGTCGGAGATATAGTGCAGATAGGTGAGTATTATGGAAAGGTCCTGGAGATAGGATTTTTCGCCACAAAACTCCGTACGCTCAAGAATGAGGAGATCAATATCCCGAATTCGCTGATGATGGGCTCAACGACCAAGAACTTCACCCGTATTTCAAAGAATGAAGGACTTATAGCACATTCCTCCGTTACAATCGGGTATGACGTGCCATGGCGACAGGTGCATGCCATGCTGATCAATGCGGCGGAGAAGACGGAAGGAATCCAGAAGAAACCTGCACCGTTTGTGCTCCAGAAGGACTTGAAGGACTTCTACGTGGAGTATGAAATAAACGCATATGTTGAAAAGCCAGAAGGTATAATGAAGATCATGTCGGAGCTACACTCGAACATCCAGGACGAGTTCAACAGGCATGGCGTACAGATCATGTCACCGAACTATGAAGATCAGCCTGACAAGAAGGTCTGGGTGCCAGAGGAGAAATGGTACGAGGCGCCCGCAAAAAAGTAAGCTCCAAGTTCCAAGCTCCAAATTCCAAACAAGTTTTAGATTCCAGGATCCAAACATTTCAAATTTCAAAAATCACGATGTTTGGAGTTTTCGTCCTTTGAATATTGGAGATTGTTTGGAACTTGCACTTTGGAGCTTGGAATTTCTGAGCCCTATATCTCAATCTTGAAGAAATGGCATTTCCACGGATCTAGCATGACATAGAGCCCCTTGTCGGCCATTTCACTTCCGAGACGGTCATAATTGACTCCGGCGATCGGATCCGAAAGACGTACCATTTTCCCATAAAGTTCAGGCCAGACGACCTTGACCATTGCCTGTGAGGATGAATCGCTGAAATTGAGAATGATAAGATAATGGTTGTTATCCTTTCTCCAGGACCAGGCGAGGATGTTCCGGCAGCTGTTGTTGTCTGGCCAGCCGTATATGTCGCACATCTGCCAGGCGCCATTGCGGAAAACATCTCCGGATGTCTGCATAAGCATGTTCTGGTAGAAGTTGAAGATTTCCGTGTCGACCGGTTCCTGCGGCCTGCGTCCGAGAAAAACCGGGACTCTTGCCTTGCGGTTCTCGAGCTGGCCCTCATGAACAAGTTTTGCGCCGGGAAGTGTTGCGATCGCAAGTGCCGCCATCTTCTCCTTTGCCGGATGGAATGTTTTTGCCGCACGCGGCTCATCATGGTTTTCAATGAAGCGGATCAGCTTGTCCTGATATTGCATGTCTGCGAAAAGATGGGATCGGATCTCGTCTGCACCGGCATGCTCCATCCTGTCATAGAGCTTCTTGTCGTAGCAGAAGTCGAATCCTTGCTGTTGGAGCTCCCATTCAAGATCCCAGTATGCTTCGGCGATGAAGAGGAAGCCGGAGAACTTGTCCTTGATCTTATGTATCAGTGACGGCCAGTATTCTTCCGAAGGTTTTTCTCCTGCGCGATTACCCCATGTCTTTGAGAAAATATTGTTCATAGCCAGCATTGCCATGTCGCAGCGGATTCCGTCGCACTGTTCGGCTATTCCGGAAACAGTTTCAAGTACAGCTTCTCTCAAACCCATGTTGAAGGCATTCAGTTGCACAACATCGGGCCAGGCTGGAAAATATGGATCGCGACCAAGGGCGATGATGTTCTTCCCCGAACTGATGAAGGAGGAAGGATCACGCCTGAGGTCTTCCTCGGTTCCCCTGACGAAATATTCCGGATGTTCTGTCACCCAAGGGTGATCTGGTGCTACATGGTTCGGCACGAAGTCGAGTATGAGCCTCATGCCTCTGCGTGCGAGAAGATCCCTGGCATGAGCGAGGCCTTCGGGACCACCGATCTGCCTGTCAACGACATAGTTCTTCACGCAGTATGCCGAACCGACAAGATCCTTCTCTGTGAAATCAGGAAGAACATTCCTGAACTCGGTCATCAATCCTGTATTTGCAAGGGCGATCTTCCTTCCTGCGGGGCTCCGTTCCCAAACTCCCATGAACCAGACCGCGTCGAAACCGAGGGAAGCTATGTAATCCCATTCATCATCCGGCACGGTCCCGAGGGTGACCTGCCTGCCATGTTTACCGCTGAGTTCGTTCAGCCAGACAAATGTATTTATCTCGTATATGGCTGGATATTTCGGCCAGGACTTCATAATGTTCCCTTCTGGTAGCGGATGATTGGATGAATGGGTATGAATTCAATACACATCCATCCTACACGTTTAAGTCAGTTCCTCACTGGATCCCAGGTGTCATCCGGATTGTATTCGGTCATATTCAGTGCAAGTTTCTCGGTGTCGTCTCCGAGATCCTTCTCGAAGACGATTCCGGACTTGGAGACTATGAACGTCTTGATGCCAAGGTCTCCATAACTTGCAGGATATGCGAGGATCGCAAAACCCTTTTTGAGCTTTCCATCGACAAGATAGGATTTCTTTCCGCCGGGGGCGGCAGGACCCTGTTCTTTCAATACCTTGTAGTAGTATCCGTAATATGGTTCGCGTTTCGGATCACCGGGCTCAAGGGCTGCATTTGCCAGCGCCGCACAGATCAGGTTCTCCTTGTTCTCAGACTTCGGATCCCAGTAGAGTCCATTGAATTTTCCCTTCTCGCTCAGGAAACTCATTGCGTATTCGCGTGCTCCGTCAAGCGCGATTCTCATCTTGGCATATTGGACTTCCGTCTTTGCGAGTGTTTCACAGACATTGATCGTGAACAATTCGTTCCGCCCGATCCTTCTGTTTATGAGCTCTTCAAGCCCGTCGGGAGTATTGAAGAACCATTTGCCGTCATATTTAGCAAGAGGTATGGCGAATGGAAAATTGTCCTTCCCCATTTCGACAATGTAGCTGTTGTCCTCGACCTGAATGATCTCAAACTTCTCTTTCATTATCTTTGCGAAATACGCTCTGGTTTCAGCATCGAGATTCTCGTCTCCGGAGAACACAATATCCTTGCCTTGGGGGCCAAGGATCTCCATCATGCGTTTCGTATCATTCTTCTCTGCGGCGTCGGCAATTGCGGTGCATGCCTCATCGCCAGATGCGAATGTGACCTGTCCGACGTCCGGCTTGACTGACGCACATCCGGAAATTAAAAGTGCCATTGAGAAGGCCAGTAAAACATATTTGATATTTTTCATTTCGTATTTCCTATCCTTAGCTTCATAATTCGTTGTTCGATTGTTCGTCATTCAGATGTTCCCTACCTCCTGCCGCCACCGCCACCACCGCGTGATCCACCGCCACCGCGTGAAGCTCCACTTACCTTGGAAGCTCCGCCACTGCGTGAATAAGTACTTCCTGAACTTTTGTGGACTGCAGAGCTGCTGCTCATGTTGCGGCTTTTGGCTCCGCGGTCACTGTAGGCACGTTCGAGATTGGCATTTCCAGATCCGCTGAGACTCTGGTTTGTATTCTGGCGGGGAGCGGCCTGTGCCTTGTTTGCGATATTTGCTGTCTGTGCCCGATTGGCTGCGTTTTGCACGTCGCGGGTAACGGGCTGTGGCCGGTTGGCAGCCTGAGTGCGGTCCACATTCTGGAGTGCTGCTTTTGCTGCCTGAGTCCTGTCTCCCTGGGGAACATCCTTACGGAGTTCCTTTGCGGCCGCAGAATTGCCTCCCTTGAAGTCCTGTGGTGTCCTCCTGTCAGTCTCAAGTTGTCTCGCTATCTGCTGAGTATTTGCTGTAACAGGTTTCGCATGTGCCTTGTCGTATGCCCAGGTCTTGTTTGCAGGATTGACATTTGCATTCTTGAGGTTGTTCCTGTAGAAGTTGCCATTGTAATAGTTGTTATTGTAGAGTACAGCCCGGTTCCCCCATCCGCATCCGTAGCCCAGGTATCTATGATAAGGATAATAGGGATATGGCCAGGATGGTGCGATTATGACATTCGGATATTCCCAGTCGTCGTAATGCCAGCTGGGACCGTAGACTGTTTCCGGGACATAGTTCTGTACGTAGACCTGTTCGGGATTCGTACTCTGGATCTCCATCTGGTTTTCAGCGTTTGTCGTTACCTTCTGGTTCTCGTCGGACTTGAGGAATCCCGCCTCCTTTGCCTTGGCCCTCATGGTCTGTATGGTGTCCATGGTGTCCTTTTGCTGCGTGAGAAAGGCTTCGCCAAGATCCTTTGTCCAATCAAGGTTGTCATTCATCTTGGCAAGGAGTTCCGGAAGGAACACAAGTCCCTTCACGCTCGCATCCCAGTTCTTGTTCACGAGTTCGGCGTTGATACCGTCTTGGTCAAGGCTCGGATTGCGTTTTATCCATCTTGCAGCTTCTACGACGTCCACCGGATATGTTGAGGCAGCCAGTATCTGCGCGAGGAGATCGTCCGGATACAGGGCGATAGGTGCAACAATCTGTTCGAGCTGTGCCTTCGAGAATTGCGGAATGATCTGCTCCTTCTGTTCAGCAGCAGGTTGTGGAGCGGTTGCTGGAGACGGCTGTGCTGCAGGTGTAGTCTGCTCCTGCGAACCAACAAATACAGCAGTTGTGAAGATCAGTACCATCAAGGAAAGGATTCTCATGGTTTACCCCTTATAAGTTAAGTGGATACTTATATAACAGAAACAACCTATATTCAAACCTTTTAAACTCTAAAGACAGTTGAAAATCGAAACGGATTTAACTACCTTATCAGACTATTGAAATCCCTTTAATCCGGAAGGAGCCAAGTCATGTCCGCCACCGTAGAACATCTCCGTCTGACCGAAACCCGTGAAAAGAAGGCAGAATGGAAGAAATGGGGTCCGTATCTGAGCGAGAGACAGTGGGGAACCGTCCGCGAGGACTACAGCGACCATGGCAATTCATGGACATATTTTACTCATGACCAGGCGCGTTCGCGTGCCTACCGCTGGGGTGAGGACGGGCTTGCAGGAATTTCGGACGACAAGCAGAGACTCTGCTTTGCACTTGCCCTCTGGAACGGAAAGGATCCCATCATCAAAGAGCGCCTCTTCGGACTCGACAACACTGAGGGCAACCATGGCGAGGACGTTAAGGAATACTATTTCTATCTCGACAGCACTCCCACGCATTCATACATGAAGTACCTCTACAAGTATCCTCATAACTCCTATCCGTACGACCAGATAGTCAAATTCGGCAAGAACCGCAGCAGGAACGAATGGGAATATGAACTGATGGACACCGGTATATTCAATGATAACAGGTATTTCGATGTATACGTCGAATATGCAAAGGCTTCTCCAGAGGACATCCTGATCAGGATAACGGTTTGCAACCGAGGAAAACAGGATGCCTATCTGCACCTTCTTCCCACTCTATGGTTCCGGAACACTTGGACATGGACCGCCGAAGCTGAGAAGCCGGTACTGAGACAGCTCGGGAACAAAGGTGGAACCGCAATCATCGAAGCGATCCACAAGGATCTCGGGAAACGTTATCTCTTATGCAAGGGGCCGAACGAACTGCTTTTCACAGAGAATGAGACGAACACGGCCCGTCTTTTCGGAATGCCGAACAATTCGCCATACGTCAAGGACGGAATAAACAATTATTTTGTTCATGGAAAAGATGATGCGGTCAATCCCGACAAGGTAGGAACAAAGGCATGCGCCCAGTTCAGGATGAAGGTCGAGGCCGGTAAGAGCAAAACTGTTTGCCTACGACTGAATGATCTTGCGCCTTCAAAAGGCAAGAAAGCAGAAGATTCATGGAAAGATTTTGACGAGATATTCAATGCAAGGATCAAGGATGCCGATGAGTTCTACAGGAGCATTACGCCCCAGAGCTTATCCGCGGATGAGGCACTTGTCATTCGCCAGGCCTTTGCTGGAATGCTTTGGTCGAAACAGTACTACTGCTTTGACGCGATAAGATGGCTGAGGGAACATGATATCGATCCGTTGTCCCCGAAGGGCAAGGCATGGAGGAACAAGGAATGGTTCCACATGAACAACGATGATATAATCTCCATGCCCGACAAGTGGGAGTATCCCTGGTATGCCGCCTGGGACCTGGCTTTTCAGGCGGTTACCTTCGGGGACATTGACATCGATTTCGCGAAACAGCAGATGGACATGATGCTTAAGGAGTCCTACATGCATCCGAGCGGACAGCTTCCCGCATACGAGTGGAACTTCAGCGATGTCAATCCGCCTGTCCACGCCTGGGCTATCATGTTCCTCTACAATCTCGAGAAGCAGAAGACAGGAAAAGGTGACCTTTCCTTTCTGAAGAGGGGATTTTCCAAGATGCTCCTGAACTTCACATGGTGGGTCAATCGCAAGGACCGCTTCGGCAGGAACGTCTTCGAAGGAGGATTCCTCGGTCTCGATAATATAGGGGTTTTTGACCGCAGCTCCCCGTTGCCTACAGGAGGATACATAGAGCAGGCAGACGGTACGGCCTGGATGAGCCTGTTCTGCATAAACATGTTCGATATAGTCTCAGAGCTGGCCTCGGAAGATTCCTCATACCAGGATCTTGTTTTGAAATTTCTCGAGCATTTTACATGGATAGCCGCAGGCATAAACCGGAGGGGGGATGACGGACTTTGGGATGACAACGACGGCTTCTATTATGACCTGCTCAGGCTTCCGAACGGGGAATCCAAGCGATTAAAGGTGCGATCAATGGTCGGGCTTCTTCCATTCTGTGCGGTTTCGGTGATCGGGAAATTCCAGAGGGAAAAGATACCTGAGGTGCATAAGGCCATTTTGAAGCGCCTGGAAAAGATGCCTGAGCTTCTGGAATACATACACCCTACTGGTCCAGAACACCTCGGACATTCTGAAAGTGGCATATTATCGCTCCTGAACGACGACAAGCTCCGCCGGATACTTTCAAAGCTTCTTGATGAAAACGAGTTCTTCGGACCTTACGGCATCCGTGCGCTTTCCAAATACCATGAGAAGAATCCGTATGTTTTGAATGTTCACGGGAAACAATTTCGAGTGGATTATCTTCCTGGGGAATCCGACAGTGGCATGTTCGGAGGCAACTCCAACTGGCGCGGCCCTGTCTGGATGCCTGTAAACGGTCTCATCATCCGTGCGCTCCTCCAATACTATCTCTACTACGGAGATGACTTCAAGGTGGAATGTCCGACAGGCTCAGGACGATACATGACGTTGTTCGAGGTCAGCAGGGAGCTTGCAAGAAGACTTTCATCTATATTCCTTTGCAACAAGGATGGAAGAAGACCGGTATATGGAGGCAATGAAGTGTTCCAGAGGGATCCATACTGGCGCGACAACATCCTGTTCTATGAATATTTCCATGGGGACAACGGAGCAGGTCTCGGCGCCAGCCACCAGACGGGATGGACAGGAATGATCGGAATGCTGATAAAACTCTACGGGCATCTGGATTCTTCGCGTATCCTCGATGGGGGCAAGAGGACAGGATTCATCAGGAAAGAAGAGATCAAAAAATAAAGGATCATCAAATTGGAGAAGCAGTCAGCAGAGAACGAAATGAACCTGGTCCGTCCACGCCTCAAGGCGCCCCGTGCTGCGGCGATCGCAGGAATTGTTTTTTCCTGCCTCTTCATATCCATTCTTGTTCTCGTAAGAGTTTCCGTCCCCTATGATCTCGCTGAAACCGGAACCTGGATCCAGGAAAACTGCAAGACCGTAGGATTCGCAATGGGACTTGTTCCTTTCGCGGGAATTGCATTCTTGTGGTTCATGGCTGTCCTGCGTGACCGGGTGACCCATGAAGATCGCTTCTTTGATACTGTCTTCCTCGGCAGCGGATTCCTTTTTCTTGCAATGCTTTTCATATGTTCATCCCTCGCACTGGCGGTGATGGTGATTTACAGATACAATCCTGAGCTCATGAAGGAATTGGGCGTTTACAGGTTCGTCAGGATCCTGATTTACGAGATCATGCATGTCTACGCAATGAGGATGGCAGCAGTTTTCATGGGGCTTACATGCACCTTGGCGCTCCGCACGAGGATATTCCCGAACTCCCTGGCCTATCTGGGCTTTATACTTTCCACGATATTGCTGCTGAGCGGAGGACATATGGAATGGACCCCGCTGGTCTTTCCGATTTGGATCATGGTGGTCAGCGTGCATGTGCTGATAGTGAAGTCTTCTCCGGCATCTTGAAAGGATCATGGGCGGTATTATGAACAAGGTCCTTGAATTCATAAGAAAGCGCCTGAAGCTGGTGCATGTCCTGGTTCCGATTATTATTCTGGCAATTGCAGCGCCAATGATCAAACCATGGTTCAGCAGGACATTCCCATGGGTGGTCAACAGATTAAGAAAGGAATATACTGTCGGTGACAGGTTGAAGGAGTTCGGCAAAGCCGTTGAAAGCAGGACATCCTCCCTTTATACATCTAATTCGTTGACATGGCCGCCAACCACTATCATCTATGTATGTTTCAAGGATGCCCGCGAACTTCTTGTATATGCCGGGAATGATGACAAGGCGGTAAAATTCATAAGGAAATATCCCGTCCTTGCTTCGAGCGGCAAGCTCGGGCCGAAGCTGAAGGAAGGCGACACCCAGATTCCCGAGGGGATATACAGGATAGTTTCACTCAACCCGAACAGCCTCTATCATCTTTCCATGGAGATTGATTATCCGAACGAGTTTGACAGGCAGAAGGCCGGACAGGACGGAAGGAGTAAAATTGGTTCGGATATTTTCATCCATGGACAGGTTGCATCAATCGGCTGCATATCGATCGGCAATGAGGCCATTGAAGATCTCTTTGTCATGTCGGCTTTAACCGGTATCAAGAAGATAAAAGTTATAATATCCCCAACGGATTTCAGGAAAAAAGAGCTGCCGCCGGGGCTTCCGGAGCAGCTTCCTAAATGGCATGATGAGCTTTATTCCCAGATCAGGAAAGAGCTGATGCTGCTGCCCGAATAACAGATATCCTCCTTATGCGGAATCTGGAAGGTTTTTCCATGTTTCCGCTTGACTTGCAAAACATATGCTTTAAACTTATGTATTAAACAAATGTTTGAATAATTTGTTGGGGGGAGGGATGCTGGAATGGATACGAAAAGGAAGATACTGAGAGCGGCGGCGGACGAGTTCGCCATGAAGGGATATCACGGTACGACTGTGAGGGACATCTGCAGGCGCGCCAGGGTGAACGTCGCTTCCATAAACTACCATTTCAAGGGCAAGGAAGCCCTGTACAAGGAAATGTTCGAGTATCTCTTCAAGGATTCCAAGGCACATGAAATACTGAATAGACCCTGGAACGGGGATTTTGCCGAATGGAAGACTGTGCTCAGGGGATGGGTCTCTGGAACTCTTGGTGAGATATTGAAGCAGGATCCCGTGGACCGCTGCAAACGAATGATTTTCAGGCGTGAACTCCTCAATCCATCAGAAATCTTTCCGGACATTTATGAGAATTTCATGAAACCGAGGCTCAACAGCCTGACCGAGCATTTCAGGAAGGCCCTGCCTAAAGAAACCGAAGATGAAGATGTATGCATAAGGGCGTTCTCTGTCTGTGCCGACTGTCTTTTCTACATGCACGACAGCATACTTGTGGAAATGCGCTTTCCCGGAAGGAAGTTTCCGGAGGAGAAACTGGAGAAGATTATTGATTTCATAACGGACAAGGCCTGTTTCGGCCTTGAAAAAGAAATTGGCAAATCCTGCAATAAAAGGAAAAAGAGGAAATGAAGAGCTCTCCCAGTAGGATATTATTCACCGGGCCTTTGATCCTGGCATCGGTGCTGTTGGCATTCACGGGCTGCGGCCGCAAGCCGGCGCCGTTTGCAATGCCACCTCCGGAAGTTTCCACGATAACTGTAAAGACGGAAAAGGTGGTGCTGGAGAACGATCTGCCTGGAAGGACAACGGCGTTCCTGGTTGCAGAAGTACGTCCGCAGGTCAGTGGAATAATCCAGAAACGCCTGTTCAACGAAGGCGCCGAAGTGAAGGAAGGAGATTTGCTCTATCAGATAGATCCTGCTGTCTATCAGGCGAAATATGATCAGGCGAAGGCCGAACTTGCCAAGGCTGAGGCCAGGCAGATCCCTGCAAAGTCCAAATATGACAGGCACACGGTACTTGTCGGATCGAACGCCATAAGCCGGCAGGAATTCGACAATACAAAGGCGGAGCTTGCGGCCACGGAGGCTGATGTAGTGGCGGCCAAGGCGGCTGTCGAAAGCACGCGTATAAACCTTGAATATACAAAGATCACCGCACCAATTTCCGGGCGCATAGGCAAGTCTCAAGTGACAGTTGGTGCCCTGGTCACCTCATTCCATCTCCAGCCGTTGGCAGTCATCCAGAAGTTCGATCCGATTTTTGTTGATGTTACCCAGTCCAGCGTGGACTTCCTTAAGTTCAAGAGGAGCATGACGCAGGGACATGTGAAGAGCCTTATGGGAAAAGAGGCCAAGGTCAAGCTCTTCTTCGAGGACGGTTCGCCGTATCCGATTGAAGGAAAGCTCCAGTTCCGTGATGTGACGGTTGACCAGAACACAGGCTCATACACCTTGCGGATTGAATTCCAAAATCCTGACAGGGCGCTTCTGCCGGGGATGTATGTCAGGGCGAAGATAGAAGAAGGTGTCATTGAGGAAGCGATCCTTATATCGCATCAGGCCGTGAGCCGCAACATGCGCGGAAATCCTTACGTCATGTTGGTTGATGCATCGGGCAAGGTCGAGATGCGGGATATTGTCGTCGAACGCTCGATTGGCAACAAGTGGCTTGTCTCTTCTGGGCTCAAGGATGGTGAACGGATCATAATGGAAGGATTGCAGAAGATCAGACCTGGAATGCAGGTCACCGCAGTTCCTTTCGGAACCGCGCCAGCACAAGCCCCGGTCACAGAGCCTGCGAAAAAATGAAGGAGTCCCGCTGATGTCACAGTTCTTCATAGGGCGCCCGATATTCGCCTGGGTCATCGCGATAATAATGATGATCTCAGGTGTGATTTCAATATTCACGCTGTCGATATCCCAGTATCCATCGATAGCCCTGCCTGAGGTAACCATAGATGTCCAATATCCTGGAGCCTCGGCAAAGACAATCGAGGATACCGTTACCCAGGTGATCGAGCAGAAGATGATAGGCGTCGACAATCTGTGCTACATATCAACATCGAGCGATTCCTCTGGATATGCTACCATAACCCTGACCTTCGACGCCGGGACGGATCCTGATATTGCTCAGGTCCAGACCCAGAACAAGGTCCAGCTCGCCATGCCCATGCTTCCGCAGATTGTGCAGCAGCAAGGGATAAAAGTTACGAAATCCACGAAGAACTTCCTGATAATAATCGGTTTCATATGCGAGGGGAAGGGGATGCAGCGCGAAGATCTTACGGATTATGTCGTCGCCAACATTCAGGAGCAGATCAGCAGGGTACAGGGCGTAGGGGAGGTCATGACTTTCGGCTCCCAGTATGCGATGAGGATATGGCTGGATCCCAGCAAGCTCAACAGCTACAATTTGACTCCGGGCGATGTCAGGCAGGCCATCAGATCCTATAATGTCCAGGTGTCTGCCGGCCAGCTTGGAGGGATGCCATCGCTGAAAGGCCAGCGCCTCAATGCCACCATAAATATACAGAACCTTCTTCAGACCCCCGGACAGTTCGGAGAGATCCTCCTGAAGACCAACAGGGATGGCTCGAAAGTGTCGTTGGGCGATGTTGCAAGGATTGAGATCGGAAGCGAAAACTACGATGCCATCGGAAACTTCAACGGCATGCCAGCGGCAGGAATGGCGGTCAAGATGGCCGCAGGCGCAAACGCCCTGGCCACAGTCGAAGGCGTTAAGAAAAGGCTCGATGAACTCTCTAAATTTTTCCCGGAGGGGATGAAGATCGTATATCCCTACGACACTACACCGTTTGTGAGGATATCGATAGAAGAGGTGATAAAGACCCTTGTAGAGGCAATACTTCTCGTGTTCCTCGTCATGTTCGTTTTCCTCCAGAATTTCCGAGCTACGATAATTCCTACGATTGCCGTCCCAGTCGTGCTTCTTGGAACATTCACTGTTCTCAAGCTCGCAGGATTCTCAATCAATACCCTAACTATGTTTGCGATGGTTCTCACGATCGGACTGCTGGTCGACGACGCCATCGTCGTCATTGAGAATGTGGAAAGGCTTATGAACGAGGAGGGACTGTCTCCTGTCGAAGCGACAAGGAAGTCAATGAGGCAGATCACCGGTGCGCTGATAAGCATAGTCATTGTGCTGACTACGGTATTCATCCCGATGGCTTTCTTCGGGGGATCCACCGGCGTGATATACAGGCAGTTCTCGGTAACGATCATATCCTGCATGGTGCTGTCGGTGTTCGTCGCCCTGGTATTTACTCCCGCTCTATGCGCAACGATGCTTAAGCCGATCAGGAAGGGGCATATTGCTTCGGAGGAGGGCTTCTTCCTTTTCCGACCGTTCTTCTCATGGTTCAACAGGAATTTCACCAGGTTCAGGGACAAATATGTTTCAGCTGTCGGTGGCATCATGGGGAAGTCCTTCCGATATGTCGTGATATACGTTCTTATAGTTGGCGTGACAGGTTTTCTTTTCATGAGGCTACCTAAGGCATATCTGCCGGACGAGGACCAGGGAATACTCTTCATACAGGCAATGCTGCCAGCCGGTTCGACACAGGAGCAGACGCTTGAGACAATGAGCAAGATACAGAAATATTTCCTGGAAAAGGAGAAGGATGCGGTAGAATCCTGTTTTGCAGTAGCAGGATTCAGCTTTGCTGGAAGAGGACAGAATGCAGGGCTTGCATTCGTCCAGCTCAAGGACTGGAAGCTTAGGAACAGGCCTGGGCTCGGGGTAAAGGACATTGCAGGAAGAGCGATGATGCAGTTCATGAGCTACAAGGAGGCCCTCGTATATGCGTTCCCTCCTCCTCCGGTCATAGAGCTGGGAACTGCGAACGGATTTGACATGAAACTACAGGACCGGGGTGGAATCGGACATGAACGCCTCATGGAAGCACGAAACCAGTTTCTCGGTATGGCATCACAGGATCCAGTTCTCACCATGGTCAGACCCAACGGCCTTGACGATACCGCTGAATTCAAGGTCGATATCGACTGGGAAAGGGCAGGCGCGCTAGGTGTCTCAATAACGGACATCCAGGACTCCCTCTCATCAGCACTTGGCAGCGCATATGTGAACGACTTCATTGACAAGGGACGTGTGAAGAAGGTCTTCATGCAGGCGGATGCGAAGTTCAGGATGACACCGGAGGATCTTGGGAAATGGTACGTAAGAAACAATGCCGGTACAATGGTGCCATTCAGCGCTTTTGCAAAGACCAGCTGGTCGTATGGTTCGCCGCGTCTTGAAAGATACAACGGATTCCCTTCAATGGAGATAGTTGGCCAGTCCGCACCGGGAAAAAGCACCGGTGATGCAATGAAAGAGGTGGAAAAACTGGTGACGAAGCTCCCTGCGGGCACCGGTTTCGAGTGGACGGGGCTTTCATATCAGGAGCAGATGTCCGGCGCACAGGCGCATATCCTATATACGATCTCCCTGCTCGTTGTCTTCCTTTGTCTTGCGGCACTCTATGAGAGCTGGTCGATCCCGTTTGCGATCCTGCTGGTCGTCCCTCTCGGTGTTTTCGGTGCGATCCTCGCAACATGGGCCCGCGGATTTTCAAACGACGTATACCTGCAGGTGGGACTGCTTGCGACAATAGGCCTTTCGGCAAAGAACGCGATCCTGATCGTCGAGTTTGCAAGGGACAAGATGAGCCATGGAGTAGATCTCCTTGATGCAACCCTCGAGGCCTGCCGCATCAGGCTTCGTCCGATCCTCATGACCTCCTTTGCATTTATTTTCGGTGTTCTGCCTCTTGTGATAAGCACGGGTGCCGGTTCAGGAGCGCAGAACTCGATCGGTACGGGAGTGCTCGGAGGTATGCTGACAGCAACAGTACTTGCGGTTCTTTACATTCCGCTGCTGTTCATGCTGGTCATGAAAATCATCAGGGTGAAAGTTACCACGAAGATCAATATAAGAAGTTAAAGGAAGAACAGTGCAATGAAAAATATCAGCAAATATTTTTTTCCTTTTGCAGTACTGTTTGCCGTCCAGGGCTGCTACAACTATCCCGAAGTGCCCGACGCGGTGAACCAGAGGACTTATGCGGAGCTGAGGAAGGACCAGCAGA
>CAZRKP010000006.1:136024-183059 GCA_964600895.1 uncultured Victivallis sp. | reverse complement strand
ATCATAAGGGAAGGCAAATCCCTTCTGGACTACAGGCAGGCCGTAACGGACATCGTTGCAGCAAAGAAGTCGGCCGGCGACAATTCCATTTATCTGATCAAAGGAGATGAACTCACCACCAAGGCCGATCTCTTGGACGGCGTACACCTTACACCGGATGGTGCGAAGCGATTCGCTGAAAAGCTGAATGAGATAATAAAACCGATAGTCGGAGCCGGTGGTGTCAAGCCCCCTGCTCCTGGAGCCAACCTTCTTAAGAACCCAGAATTCGAGGAATACCTTGTGTCGTGGGCTGGCAACGGCTGTATTCTCACCAACGATGTCGACAACGGTGAGTCAATTGCCTTAATATCTGGAAGGACAAAACTTTGGAACTCCCTGCGACAGGATGTGAAGGATGCGATGCTTGCGTCAGGACAGGGCGAATATTCAATGTCAGCCTGGGTAAAATGCGCAAATGCCATGGAAAAGGTCAAACTTCAGTTAGTTGTATCAGACGACACCGGCACGAGATATCTGGGAATCGGCACGTATGTGGATCAGGCGTGGCAGGAAATATCATGCGTCAAAAGCATAACCTGGAACGGGACACTGAAATCTGCATACTTCGAGATAAGGACGCTTGAGACACTGCAGGATTATTTCGTGGACTCGTGTGAACTCAGGCTCAATTGAAGCTCATTTGCGGGGGACCTTGATCGCCATTCCCGGCTTCAGCGTATTCGGATCCTTGATTGAATTCAGCTTGAGGAGGTTTTCTGTCGTAGTGTTGTAAAGACGCGCGATCTTGCTCAGGGTGTCGCCCTTCTGGACATTATATGTCTCAACCCCCTTTGAAGAAGCTGATGTCGTTGTCTTAGATGACGTTGATGCTACATGGGCAGTCTTGGACACGGCCGTTGTCTTTTCCTTGGTGGAAGCACTGTCGGTCGTCACTGATTTGGCAGATTCAGTTTCCTTTTTAATTGGATCTGCGGGAGCTGTTTTTTTTGCAGTTTCCTTTTCAGCAGTATTTGCAGCCTGTGTCTGATCAACGGATGACTTCTTTGTCGTTGCCGGGACGTCCGGTATTATCTCCTCCTCCCCTTCATCATCATCCTTGCCGGCTATAATTTCCTTCAGCAAGGATGTCTGCTCGGTGGTGGAGATATTCTCATCACGCTTGGTGGAAGGCGCCGCCTTATGCTCAGATTTGGCTGCAAGGCTTGTCTGCTGCTCCTTACTGGCATCGGCCGGTGTCTGAACTGGAGCGGGAGCAGGAGTGTCAGTTTTGACAGGGGTAGCTGTTCCGGCATTGTATCTCCAGCCGTTGAAAACAGCTATCCCAAGTATGGCTACCACATGGACAGCCACCACCGCCAGGAAGATGATAAGTACCCAGCTCGCTCTGCCGGAAGAAGATTTTGTTTCCTTGTCGTTCATAAATACTTTTTCTAATACTTATATTCCGAGTGGCGTCAATTTCAAATTTGCATATCCCCCTATTTACTTTTAACTACCGTATGCTAATTTTAAAGGTCTTGATAATTTCCCCAAGAAATCAACAGCATCAGGAGAAAGAAGATGAAAACATTTTCCCTACTGGCACTGATCGTGTTTTTAGCAGCAACCGGACTTTCCCGCGACTTCACAACCACATCGGGAATAACCTACAAGGACGCAACGGTTTTCGACCAGAGCCCTTCGGAACTGGTGATTACCTTCAAGGATCCGGCCGATCAGAAGACAACCATAATGAAAGCCGTACATTTCAAGGATCTGCCAGCCGAGGTACAGAAGGAGTTCAAATATGATCCAGTCAGGGCTGAGGCTTATGAAAAAGCCAGAGCTGAAAGAATAAAGGAACTTGAAGCTGCAAAGAAAAAGGCTTCCGCAGAAGCCCAGAAGAAGAAAAAGGAAGGTGGCAATTTCGATGGCACTGTCTCGCTACCGGCAGAGGGGGATTTCTTTCCCGAAAAGGTGAACCCCGTCCAGGACAGCGGAGCCCCGGGAGAAAAGGATGGAAATGCTGAAGGCAAATTGATGAAACGCGAGGCCGGCGCTGTTGACCGTGCCCCTGGAGAGAAGGAGGATCTTGCCGAAGGCAGGAAGATGAAGCGAAATGCAGGTGCAACTGATCGCGCTCCCGGCGAAAAGGAAGGCAATGCCGAAGGCAATTTGATGAAACGGGAGGCCCTGGGAGAGTAATCCCGGGAATTCAATATGGCTCTGATAAACTGTGATTTCTTCTCCGACTCACTCAGCCTCTGCTGTTCAATGACGGTGATCCTGCCGCAGAACACGCAGAAGCAGATAGGCATGAAGGGCGTTGCAAGACAGAAAAAACATCCTGTCCTCTACCTTCTCCATGGGATGTCCGATGATCATACGATATGGCTCAGAAGGACCTCGATAGAAAGATATGTCTCCGAACTTGGCCTCGCCGTGGTAATGCCGGCAGTCAACCGGAGCTACTATGCCGACATGGCATCTGGCCCGAAATACTGGACATTCATCAGCGAGGAGCTTCCCCGCCTAGTCCATTCGTTCTTCCCGATATCAGAAAAACGCGAGGAAACTTTTGCCGCCGGACTTTCAATGGGCGGATATGGCGCCTTCAAACTTGGGCTTAGGCAGCCTGAGAGATTCGCCGCCGTCGCAAGCCTGTCCGGTGCTCTTGATGCTGCATTCCTATATGAAAAATGGCCGGAAAGGACACAGGAGATGCAATCTATCTTCGGGAATGAGCTCAGGGGCACTGACAATGACCTCCTGCACGTATCTGCGAAACTCGCAAAGTCCAAGCAACCCAAGCCCCTTCTTTTCATATGCTGCGGCACCGAAGATTTCCTTTACAATGACAACATCCGGTTCCGCGACCATATCCGGAAACTGAAAGCCTACAAACTGCACTACGAGGAAGGCCCCGGCGCGCATGAATGGGGATATTGGGATACCAACATCCAGAAAGTCCTGAAATGGCTGCCGCTGAAGAAGTGACGGCGTGACGGCGTGACGGAGTCCCGGCGAAAAGTAAAATCAAAAACCTCTTTCCAGCAATCTAATCCTGACATGTCGGACTGAAGCCCGAGATAATTGTATTGAATAACTGAAATCCTTGATTATAACATAATAGGAGGTTGAGATGGCAGGCAAATCAACAAAACTAAACAGTAAGGCTTCAAAACAACAGGTGGTCCTCAACCAGAAGCGCTTTCTCCTAATTCGTCTCTTGAGCGGAGAGAAGCTTGCAGATTTGGCAGTCGAGTTAGTACAGGATAAACAACACAAGGATATGGCCCAGGCGATTAGAGCGATTAGTGATGCGCTGATTGAGGTGCCGGCCAACTATGGAGCCTACATTGATCCAAGTAACGAACTTGAAGCAATCGGAGGAGTGGGAATGGCGGCTACTTTTGAGGATAAATGGTACTCCCTTGTCCATGATGGAAAGTGCATACGTGAAGGCTGCATGGATGAAGGATTGATGGAAACTGAGGAGCAGATAATCGAGATCAAGAAGGATCTTGGATTAGACCTGCCTGATGAGGCGCTAAGGTTCTTCATCGAGAATGATGTAATTGGATTCTGACATAGGGGGTCATAACGAGCCGCTGCCGTCGTCGGCGACTGGGATGGAGCGAACAGTATCTGGAACTTGGGATTGTCACCGCGGCTGAGCGTTCACGTTGAGAACATTGGGCCTATATTTCCTTTACCTTTGGATATTCCTGGCAGAGATAATGGACCGCCTTTTCATCCTCATCTATCTCCGGAAACCTGCAGCTTTTACCTGCAATAAAGACATTGTCATTTCGATCATCACAGACGCTTGAGACCTCTCCACTTGCGCCATACATCACACCGTCAATCACAATTCCATTCCCGCCCTCGCCCCAGAACTGGTGAATAGTGCCGGGATGCAAGCAGATGCTCTGCCCGGGCTTCAGTTTCACCCTATCACCGGAAGAGATGTTTTTTGAAATGCCGTCGATTGAAACCGCAAGAGTTCCTTTTGCCGGCTCTCCCTGCGCATCAGATTTTGTCAGTTCAAGAACAATGAATCCTGTCCCGCGGTTGATGATGTCCTCCCGTTTGCTCCTGTGAAAATGCGCCGGAGCCCGTTGACCTTCCGGATCCAATATGAACTTCTCGGCATAACTTTTGGGATACCGCAGATCATCATGTCGTCCGTTCCGGAGTGTAATAAGCGTGCGTCCGATATTTTTGAAATCATCGCTGCCAAAGTCGGTGACATCCCATCCAAGCATGCAGTCCCGGATCTCATCTGCTTGATGCCCCATGTTCATCCAATCTTCCCTTGTCCAGAATGCGAATTCAGGAAGACGCATTCCGGACTTCGCGAAAACCTCCTTTGCGATTTCAATGCTTTTATTGATGGCAGATCTTTTAAGCATGGGCCTTATCCCCCTTCTTGATATTTCCTTTCGTCAGGCGTTCCAGCCTGACCTTGTGAGCCGCTCAAAGCGGAGTACCGCATTTACGGTCCATGACAAATTCCAAGTTCCAAGCTCCAAAATCCAAACAATTTCCAATCTTCAAATTCCAAACAAGATTATTTAAGTCCATGGATTTTTCCATGTTTGCCGGTGTTCGTTTGATATTTTCTTCTTTTTCTCGCTTGTTTGGAGCTTGAAGGTTTGGAGCTTGGAATTTTTCACCCCAACTGCCAAAAGATACCCAACTCTTTATTTCCACAAAAGTCAAACTATGCTAGTCTGCCAAGCTGAGCTGGAGGTGTACCGATAAATTATCCTTTCTCCACATCCATTATCTCGAGGCGTTCGCGACGGAGTTTCTTACCGAGAAGGAAGAATTTCCTTTCAGGATACCAGAGTACCGGCTCCCCTTCCCTGATCGTCAGGCTTGCGTACATCGCAAGATCCGTCCTGCCGGGATTGCCATCAATGTTGTTGAGCGGAATGCCGTCGTTGTCCATGAGAAGAAGAGGATCGGAAAACCAGACCGGCTGTTTCGCATCTTTCCTGAACTCACCCCTCACCAGCCAAATGGGACGTCTGTGGAAAGTCGTCTCGAACGGCCCCCATTTGCCAAAATGTCCGTCATGGTTGTGGAATGTCAATACATACTCACCCTCACCGATCTGATATATCGGGCACGGGCTCACAGGATGGATAAGAGGTGCTCCGTCATCCTTATACCTCATGATCTCCGGCTTGCTCCAAGTTGCTCCCTCGTCGCGGGAGACAGAATAGCATGGACTTCCGGTAGCGGTACGCATTGAGCAGAAAATTGAGCCGTCAGGAAGCCTGACCAGCGAAGGTTCCTGTGCACAACTCACATATTCGTATCCGGGGATCGGGACTCTTAGCGCCTGATCGTCCTTTGTCAGCCAGCTGATCCTGAGGTCGCGCGGTTCGGGATCGGAATCGATGTTCTCGAATCGCAGGAACTGTATGACCGCCTCTTCAGCCCACCATGTTTTCAACGGTGCAGGCTTGCGGACTTTCGGGCTGACCCAGTGAGTGTATCCAGCAAGATGCCGGCCTTTGCCAAGATTCAAGGGTCTCTGCCATACGATCCAGTTCGAGGGAACCTTCTGATCTGGATTATCCCACTTGTCGTGTGGCCAGGAAATGATTGTCTCCTCCGACCATGACACTCCGCTGTCAATGCTGTATCTGCATGCCATCAGTCCTGTCGTATGGCTGAAGATGTCGTTTACGCCGATGTGCTTGTTGTAGAACACATATATTCTTCCGGAAGCCGACAAGATCGGGAATCCCCAGCTGCACATCCCGCAGCTGGTCTTTGGATCGGCATGTCCGCCGGCGATCACCCTGGGAGTTTCCCAGGTCATCCCGCCGTTGAAGCTCCGGCTGAAGACAATCCTCTGGTCCGACCTGCCTTCGTGACTGCTCTGCGTCCATACTGAACCGAGTACTCCCGGCTTCATGTCGAAGACCAGGAAGTGCTCGTTGCCGCAATCGTCACCCTTTTCAATATTCTTCGGGACGTATACGGTGAAATCAGGATTGGTCCTGGCTATCTCGCTTGAGAGAGTTTTCTTGAACATCGTGAAACTCCTTTCTTTTGATGGCATGACTTTATCATGCCCCCGGCAAGCAGTCCATAGGATTATCAGGACATTGATAGCATTTATAGGACATTCAACATCCCCATCTTGCATCTTATAATATGGGGCTTATATTTATTATGATAAGACTATACGGACATTTGTATCAGCAGAAATGGAAGACAAGCTAAAGCTTGGACTCCAACATATGTTCTACATGTAACGATAAAATTGCAAATAGTCGTTGGAGTACAAACTTCAGTTTGGGTGTTTGAAAATTGAAAACTAGAACTGACATGATCATGACACCTGATTCCTGCCTCGTTCGGAACTCCATCTGCGCCGCTGCCCTCAAGGAAGGGGATCTTCTCCGCATTGGCCAGTGGGAGTTCAGAACGAGGATATTCCATGAGACATATGAATCCTCCGTCAAGACGACCGGCATCCATTCGCACGAGACATTCTACGAGCTTTCCCGGATGAATCTCGGTTCAATGGAATACAGGATCAACGGCAGACTCGTTGAAACCAGGGCTGAACAAAAGGACTGGGTGCTGATTCCTGCCGGACAGCCACACCGGAGGACATGCCTGAAGCCGCCTGCCGTAATACAGGGATTCCTGTTTGAGACGGAAAGTTTCCGTGAGTCCTCATGGCCATTGCAGAAGTTCAACAAGGAGATAGAAAAGGCTGGATATCATTTTGCGGGAAACGCGGAACTCAACGATCTTCACGATACAATGCTTGAGGAACTGGTTTCTGAAAAACCGCTGAAGGCACAAAGGATCTCATTGCTCATCAGGGAACTGCTTCTCTGCTTCCTGCGTGAACACTTCCCATTCCTCACCGAAGAATCTCCGGCACAGAGGAACGACTCCGAATTGTCCCTGCGCATTATCACTTCATACATTGATGAGAACATCTCACGGGCCATAAGCCTCGATGACATTGCCTCCTGCTGCGGGCTCAGTATCAGACACGCGAACAGGGCCTTCGCCAGGGAGCACGGAATCTCCATCGGAAAGCATATTCTTGAGAAACGCATGGGGATCGCCAGACGTGAAATAGAAGCGACTTCGAGACAGATAAAGGACATCGCCCTGGAACTCGGATATGACGACATAAGCTACTTCAATAGGATATTCAAAAGGATGTTCGGCATTACACCCCTGGAAGCCAGAAGAAGGTGGTCATCGAAAACTTAATGACAAATTTCCTTTGACAGTTTATTTTGCACGGCAACAGTGATAAATTCATGTTATTAATACTCTCGAAATAGAAAGGAGTTCCAAGATAAAGGAGGGCGGGTTTTCTTACCCGCCATGAAAAGAGTGCCGCGGGTTGGAAAATCCTGGTCGCCTCCGGCGCCGCCTGAGGCGGGTAAACCCGCGCTCCGTTGAAGAGAAAAAGCATCGAGACTATTATGAGACGACTAGCAATAACTTATGGGATAAAGACTGCCATGCCTCCTAAAAAAGATAAAAAAGAGCCGGACGAATATGTCGAGACAAATCCTTTTCTGGATACCGGCAGGAGGACAATTCCGGTGATATGCCCATGGTGCAACAAGGTCTTCAAGCTTGCACACTGGAAGGTCAAAGAGGGCAGCAAAATCGCTCCAACCCATGGAATTTGTCCGAATTGCCTTAAGAAAGTCAAGCCGAACTGAAATACATGTTCCATTGGCTTCCCCAGGCTCAGAGAAAGCAGGAGGAGAAATCCTCACGATTCAAACCGGGGCCGCTCTAAGCGGTGCAACGCTTTTACAGTACATGACGAAATTCCAAGCTCCAAGTTCCAAAACCCAAACAATTTCCAATCTTCAAATTCCAAACAGGATTATTTAATTCCATCATTTTACCCACGTTTGATGCTGTTTGTGTGATATTTTCCCCTTACTTGTTTGGAGCTTGGAGGTTTGGAGCTTGGAATTTTTCAACCCAACTGCCCAAAACATACCCAAGCAACTATTTCTGCAAAAGTCAAATCCCAGCACACCGTCACTTTTTCCTCTGGAGCCTGCTCTTGTAGATTGCGAGCTTAGCAGCATCGATGTCGGAACGTGACTCTGCTTCCTTGATGACCTGGGCCGCCTTGTCGAAGTTTCCGGTATCCATCAATGCATCGCAGTAGTTCTCAATTGACATCTGGCTGAGCTTGCCATACGTGAGCGCCTTTTCAAATGCAGCACATATGTCACCGGCGACCTTGGGTTTTTCAGTCAAAGGCAGGGAAAGGGATTTTGTGTATTTATCCTGTGCTATTCCCTGGTAGCAGGATGAAAGCTGATCGTTGTACTGCCCTTTGATCTCGGGATATTCCGCCGATACCTTCTCAAATTCATTCAGGAAATCCTGCCACTGACCGCCGGAGTGGTATTCATTGAGCTTCTTCAGCTTCTCAACCTTGGAGTTGCTTGCCTTGATCTTGGAATAGAGGATGAAGGCTCCGATTATGATGCCTACGATGACGATCCCGTTGATGATCCTGGAAACAGTCTTGACCGTGTCCGACATAAAAACCCCCTTTATTCATTAACATGAAAAACTCCAAGTTCCAAAATCCAAATCACAAACAAGATCCAATATTCAGACAATATTAATTTCAAGAACAAGCCTTACGGCATTAACTACAAACGGATTACAATCATTTGGGAATTTGTTCATAGTTAAGCCCGTAAGGGCTGTTCTTTCTTTGTTTAGTGAATTTGTTTGAAGTTTTCTTATTTAAATATTGTTTGGAACTTGGATTCTGGAGCTTGGAATTTTCCTTAGGTTCTTTTGATCTTTCCCCCGAGTGAAACGATCTTCGCATCTATGTTCTCGTATCCGCGCGATATCACCTCGGCCCTGTGAATGGTGCTTGATCCCTTTGCACACAGGGCCGCGATCAGCATCGCCATCCCGGCACGGATGTCGGGACTCGACATCTCGGTGCCACGGAGTTTCGCAGGTCCAGTAATCACCACGCGGTGCGGATCGCAGACGATCGCGTTCGCCCCCATCATGATTAGCCTGTCAACAAAATACATCCTGCTCTCAAACATCTTTTCAAAGAAGAGAACTGTTCCCTTCGCCTGTGTTGCCATGACGATCGTGCAGCTCATCATGTCGGTCGGATATTGCGGCCATGGCCCGTCGGAAACGACAGGGACAGCATTCCCGAAATCTGGCCTGACCGACAGGCGCTGTCCACCAGGCAAATGTATCCTGTCACTGAAAAGTGCGAACTTCGCACCAAACCTCTCGAAAATCCTGCGCATCATCCAGTAGTGCCGTGGTATCGTACCATGGATGGTTAGCTCTCCGCCTGTGGCTGCAGACATCGCAAGAAAGCTTCCTGCTTCTATGTGGTCGCCCACCACGGTGTGCTCTGCGCCATGCAGCTTGTCAACTCCTTCGACAGTTATTGTGTTCGAATCCGAGCCGCTTATCTTCGCCCCCATCTTCCTCAGGAGCTCTGCAAGATCCTGGACATGTGGTTCGGATGCCGCGTTCCTTATTATGGTCTTTCCCTTCGCCACCACCGCTGCCATCATTATATGTTCAGTAGCAGTGACACTCGCTTCGTCAAAGAACAGATCCCTGCCCTTCAGCTGCGGAGCCGAAAGCACGAACGGAGGTTCATCTGACACAAGTTTTGCACCAAGGCATTTTAAACCGTATAGATGTGCGTCTATCCTGCGCCTTCCGATGTCGTCACCTCCGGGCGGCCAGAATGAGGCCTCTCGGCATCTATACAGGAGTGGTCCTGCGAACATGAGCGAAGTTCTCAGCTGGTTCGAGAGGGCCTGCGGGACAGCCGTGGAACTGATCGAGTTTGCCCTGAGCTTGAGTATCGCACCGCTCCTTTCAATTCGGACACCGAGCGATTCGGCGATCTTCAGCATATTGGATACATCGAGGATGTCCGGCACGTTGTGCAGAATTATTTCGTCCTCGGTGAGTAGAGAAGCGGCAATCATCGGCAGAACAGCGTTCTTGCTGCCGGAAAGCCTGATCTCACCGGTAATCGGATATCCACCTTCTATTAAGAAATCTGACATTTGTACCTCATACCCAGTCCTTGTTCATACCGATCATGGTCATCATGTTCTCCTTGAGTCCGCCCCCCTCACCCATGAAATACTTGTTCTTATCGAAATTATCAAGATCTTTCAGCAGCTCCGCAGAATTCTGGTACCTTTGGGCAGGATCCTTCTTCAGCATCCTGGCAAGGATATGTTGGACTGGATAAGGTATCTTCGGATTGCGCTTGCGCGGAGCGATCGGGCGCTTCCTCTTGATCGCTTCGCTGACATGGACAATTGTCTTCCCCCTGAAAGGCAGATGTCCGGTAAGCATCTCATATGCAACTATCCCAAGTGAGAATATGTCGGTCCTGGCGTCAGCGTCCTTAACATTGTCAAAGCTTTCCGGAGCCATGTACGTGGGCGAACCGAGAGATGTATTGGTCATCGTGAGATTTGATTCAAGGACATGTGCCGCGCCAAAGTCAGTGAGTTTAGCGTTGAAATCTGAATCGACTATCACGTTGTGCGGTTTGATGTCCCTGTGCAGTATCTCATGTCCGTGAACCGCAGCCAGCGCCGATGCAAGCTGCCTCAATATCTTGATGGCCTTGTCCAGTTGGACGGGGATATTGTCGACTATCATCTCTGAAAGCATCTTGCCATGGAGGTATTCCATTACAATGTAAGGTATATCGCTCTTGTCTGAAAAGCCGTATTCATAGATCTGCACGATGTTCGGATGCTGCATCTTCGAAAGGATGCCGGCTTCACGAAAGAAGCGTTTCAGTTTCTCCATGGAGTAAAGATTGCGGGAAAGTATCTTGATAGCAAAGAACTTGTTATCCTTCTCGGCCAGCATGACCGCACAGAAGCTTCCTGATGACAACTGCTTGATTATCCTGTAACCGGCAGGCGGCTCAATAGAGATTGCCTTGACGTTGTCCTTGTCGGACGTTATCGCATCTGTCAGAAATCCTTTGATCTTGCCAAGGGCGATCGGCTTTGTCAGGACATCGAACGCACCGTCCTTGAGCGCCGACACCGATGCATCGATGTCGTGCTTTGCCGTCATGGCGATCACCTTGGTGAATGGGCAACATTCCTTGGCGAGCCGGATGAAATCGGCGGAGGACTTCCCGCTCATTTCCAGATCGCAGAATATGAGCCTGTAGAAGAACTGCTGGAGCTTCAGTTCGGCATCGGCAATTTCGTAAACCTGATCCAGCACATATCCCTTGGGGGAAAGTTCTTTCTTCAGGTATTCGCACAGGAACTTCTCATGTCCGACCACAAGTATCCTTGGTATGAGATCGCCGGTACGGTCCTCATACTGTGTCGGCATATCCCTTATGTTCTGCCGGGTCTCCATTATGACTTATCCTGAAATGTATTTATTGCATCTCTAAAACGGGACATTTTTAATATATCACATTTTGATGTTTTTCCCCCTGCCCACCGGAAATTTCACTTAGAAAAGTACAGGATACAACAGTCTTTCCGGCTAATAGGATGAAAGGGAATCTGAAGGGCACTTAAGATCATCCGGCAAACTCGACCCTATCCCGCCCATTCTGCTTGGCGATGTAGAGTGCGGCATCGGCCCTGGATATCAGTGAATCGGAATTTTCCATATAATTAAATTGGGCCACACCAAAGCTTGCCGTGACATTTATCCCTCCGGTTCCGATAGTGAACGGCTTACTCCGTATGGAACTTCGGATCCTCTCCGCAGCTGAGACCGCTGATTCAGCGCTGGCTCCCGGCATGATTACGAGGAACTCCTCACCTCCATACCTGCCAAAGATGTCATACTGCCTGAGCAACAGGGAAGTCCTGGAAGCAAATTCCTTGAGAACCATGTCTCCGGCACCATGTCCATGAGTATCGTTTATCTTCTTGAAGAAATCAATGTCGAACATTATTGCGCAGAGCGGATTCTTCTCCCTGGAGGACCTGACAAGCTCCTTTTCAAACTTCTCGTATATCGCCCTTCGGTTCAATATCCCCGTAAGAGCATCTGTCATGGATATCCTGAGGAGTTCCGTCTTTGCGGCACAGAGCTGGTCGTGGAGCTCGACGATCCGTCTGCCAGCCCTGATCCTTGCTGCAAGCTCCTGCATGTCGAAAGGCTTGGAAAGATAGTCGTCTGCACCGGAATCTATACCTGTGACAATATCGTCCACCGCTGTTTTGGCAGTAAGCAGTATTATAAAGGTATAATTTTCCAGGCAGTCCTGCTGTTTTCTGAACCTGCGGCAGACCTCGACTCCATCAATGCCCGGCATCATCCAGTCGAGTATGGCCATATCCGGGGGCGGCTTTTCTTCCATCAACCTGAGAGCCTCATTGCCGTCGGCGGCGCAGACCACATCAAAGCCCAGTTTGGACAATGTGCTTTCGAGCAGCTTCCTCGACATTGCATCGTCGTCGGCGACAAGTATCCTTAACTTTTCCATCCGCAGACTCTCCCGTTCTTCAAATTGATATAATATTGACCAAGAACCGAAATATACCATTTCCGCTTGACAACATCAACTATTTGGCTATTTTACCAAATAATAAAGAATAAGGGGCGATAAAATCCATGAACACCAACGTCAAATGCTTCACCAGGAAGGCAGATACGATCAAGGCGCTTGCACATCCTGCAAGGCTCTGCATACTTGACAGGCTCTACAAGGGAGAGGCCTGCGTCTGCGAGCTCACAAAACTTGTCGGCTCCGACATCTCGACCGTCTCCAAGCATCTTCTGATCCTGAAGAACGCCGGCATAGTCGAATACGACAAGCGCGGTCTCCAGGTGTTCTACAGCCTCAACTGCCCCTGCGTCATGGACTTCCTCAAATGCTCGGAACGGGTTGTCAGAAACAAGAAATAGGAAGGTCATCTATCACGGAAATGAACAAAGAGCTCAAAATATTCCTCTTTCTCGCCCTGGCGTTCATATCGATCTATTTTCTGCCGGTAGGCACAGTTAGGTTCGATGGCGCAGTGCTTGAATCCCTCGGACTCGTCAAGTGGTATGCGCGAGAACATGTCATACTATGCCTGATCCCCGCCTTCTTCATTGCGGGAGCAATTGGAGTATTCATAAGCCAGAACGCCGTCATGAAATATTTCGGCCCGAAGGCGAACAAGGCGCTTGCATATGGCGTCGCTTCAGTTTCCGGATCGATCCTTGCAGTATGCTCCTGCACGGTCCTGCCTCTTTTTGCCGGCATCTACATGCGCGGAGCAGGACTCGGTCCGGCAATCGCCTTCCTCTATTCCGGCCCGGCGATAAATGTCCTGGCGATCGTCCTGACCGCCCGCATCCTCGGGTTTGAACTTGGCCTCTGGAGGGCGGCAAGCGCAATCCTCTTCAGTTTAGTCATAGGAGGACTCATGCATCTGTTCTTCCTGAAGGAGGAACGTGACCGCGCTGATAATAGCGATGAACTGGTCCTGGGCGATGACGATGATAAGACAAGGCCTCTCTGGCAGACAATCTCCTATTTCCTCTGCATGTCCGCCATACTTGTCTTTGCAAACTGGGGAAAGCCCATAGACAGCTCCGGCATCTGGTTCTCCATTTACAAGTTCAAATGGATACTGACATCATGCTCTGGAATCATCTTCGGGATAATGCTGTGGAAATTTTTCAAGGTCAGTCTCATGTATGTCGTTTCCTCGATTGCAGCCGTCACCGCTGCAGCTTTCCTCTTCCCCCAAAATCCAATCATCCCATTTGCAACAGGCACAGTCTGCGTGGTCCTGATGACATTCGGAAGCGGAGAGGAACTGCAGAACTGGCGTGAGCAGACATGGGGTTTTGCCAAACAGATAACGCCGCTCCTCCTCGGAGGAATCATCGCTGCAGGATTCTTCCTGGGAAGCCCAGAGCACCCGGATTCCGGAATCGTTCCGAGCAGTTGGATACAGGCTCTTGTTGGCAGAACGCCTGATGTATTCTATCAATGGATTTCAGGCTCATCAGCTTCAACTCCTGCCTGGCTTTCCTTCATATGGCCTGTCTGGACTAACTTCTTCTCCTCGCTCGTGGGAGCCTTCATGTATTTCGCCACATTGACCGAAGTGCCTATCCTTCGCGGACTCATAGACAGCGGCATGGGCAACGGACCGGCTCTTGCGCTTCTCCTTGCCGGCCCTGCCCTTTCACTGCCAAGCATGCTTGTCATTAATTCTATCCTCGGTTTAAAGAAAACAGTCTTCTATATCACACTTGTTGTATTAATGTCGACAACAATCGGCTTGATATATGGCGTAGTCATTGGAAATTAAGGACGGAGGTAGTTCATGAAGAAGATTCAGATCCTGGGCACAGGTTGTCCCAAATGCAAAAAACTGATGGAGAACGCAGAAATTGCAGTAAAGGAACTCGGCGTGGAGGCCGAACTGACGAAGGTCGACAAGATACAGGACATTGTCAAGATGGGGGTCCTGATGACCCCGGCAATCGCAATTGACGGACAGGTCAAAAGCTGTGGCAAGCTCCTGACCTCGGATGATATAAAGAAACTGCTGGCGTGAGAATTCAATCAACTGAAAGGAGAACGTGAAATGGATGGCAAGAACACATGTGCGTGCTGTACTGCACCTAAACTCATATTCCCATGCTCCGGAGGTTCAGATGTAGGGGAACTTACCGACAAGGCCGCAAGAAAACTGACAAAGGACTCCAAGGGAAGGATGTACTGCCTTGCAGGAGTAGGAGGAAGGATTTCAGGGATAATGGCTACAACAGAAGCAGCCGCAAAAATACTTGTCATAGACGGATGCCCTCTCGACTGCGCCAGAAACACCCTGGAACAGGCCGGCTTCAAAAATTATTCTCATGTGAGGCTTTCCGACATCGGATTTGAAAAGGGGAAATCTCCGGTTACAGAAGAGAATATTGCTTCAATAGCAGACAAGTGCGAAAAACTCCTTGTCTGATGAAATAGAAGGATCTCATGAAAGCGAAGAAAACTTTATCTATAATTCTTGCAGTTTTTGTTGCAGCAAGCATCATCATGCTGGTAAGAAACGAGATTTCAGGAAATGTAAACCCTCCCGCTACCAAAAGTGAACCGTCCGGGTCTGGAGCTTCATCAAATCCTGCAGACGACAGCAAAGGCCAGAATCAAACAGCATCCATGCAAGGCACCAGGACGATCGTATATTATTTCCATGGCAACATGCGTTGCGCCACATGCATGAAATTCGAAGCATATGTCAAGGATGTAGTAGCATCAAGATTCAAGGATGATGCCGCCTCGGGGAAGCTTGAGCTGAAGATCATAAATGTTGATGAGCCGGGCAACACCCATTTCGTCAAGGAATATGAGCTCTCAACACGAACCTTGGTCGTATCGAAGTGGAAGGACGGCAAGCAGGTTGACTGGACAAATCTTCATCAGATATGGAATCGTGTCGACGACGAGGCCGACTTCAAGAAATATGTCGAAGATGAAATAAGGAATATGATGGCGGAAAGATGAACGGAGAATTCACACTGGGACTTCTTGCAGCATTCTGGCTGGGAATCCTCACATCGATCAGCCCCTGCCCGCTTGCGACGAACATCGCGGCGGTTTCGTTCATTGGCCGCGACATCACCGACCGCAGGAAGGTCGTTCTTTCAGGACTTCTTTATTCCGCAGGAAGGATTCTCGCCTATCTTGTCCTTGGATATCTCATCGTCCTAGGTCTTCTTTCCACACCCTCGGTCTCGCATTTCCTCCAGAAATACATGAACAAGATACTGGGACCTGTGCTGATATTTTCAGGAATGTTCCTGCTTGACATGATTTCATTCACTGTAAAAGGTGGGGGTATCGGTGAAAAGCTACAGAAGAGAATAGAGTCCATGGGCATATGGGGTGCATTTGCATTAGGATTGCTCTTTGCCCTTTCATTCTGCCCGCTGTCAGCAGCACTTTTCTTCGGGAGCCTGGTGCCGATTGCGGTAAAGACCGGTTCAGGAATAATCCTTCCTTCAGCCTACGGATTGGCCACTGGAATTCCCGTGATCGCCTTCGCATTCATCATATCACTCGGTGCGGAAAAGCTCGGTAAGGCCTTCAACAGGATAACGACAATTGAGAAATACGCCAGATGGACGACCGGGACAATCTTCATAGTCGTCGGAATTTATTACTGCCTAGTAAACATATATGGAGTTTCATTCTATTGACCATGCACAGGAAACTGAAAATATTATTCCTCTGCACTGGCAACTCGTGCCGTAGCCAGATGGCCGAGGGATGGTGCAGGCACCTGAAAGGGGAGAGCATCGATGCCTATTCCGCAGGAATTGAAACTCATGGACTGAATCCCCTCGCAGTAAAGGTGATGAAAGAAGCTGGAATCGACATTTCCCGTCATCGCTCGAAAAACGTGAAGGAGCTTGAAGGAATTAAGTTCGATTATGTCATAACTGTCTGCGGACATGCCAATGAGAACTGCCCGTTGTTTCCTGTGAAGACGAAAGTTGTGCACGTTGGCTTTGATGATCCTCCGAAACTTGCGAAATCCGCAAAAACGGAAAAGGAGGTCCTTAATTGCTACAGACGTGTCAGAGATGAAATCCGAGATTTTATAGCCAAAATCCCTGCGAGATTATCCTTGCCAGAGGATGGCGGACTTTTCAGTCCGCCATTAACTAATCCCCGCGGGTTGGAAAACCCACGCTCCTTTATGAAGACAAAACCATCAACGGAGGGCGGGTTTTCTAACCCGCCAACAGATATTTTAGTTTCCCCAAAATTCTATAATCCATTTTCACCTGTTGAACGCACCAAACATCATCTTCCTCATCGCCAGCAAAGTTTCATATACTATTTCGTATCTTGGCGCATGGCTGATTCACTTCCCAGGGAAAAGATAATTCAGTTGGACAAAGAACGGGACTTTTGGCTTTCAGCACACCCCAAACCATGGGATGAAGAAACGGAAGAAGAGTTCCATGCTCGGTTTTCCCACGTCATCGATGAGCTCCTTGATGCAGGCTCTGGGTCATGTTTACTTAAAGATCCCAGACTGTCAAGGATTGTGTCAGATTCGCTGTTACATTTTAACCATATAAGGCATGAAATTGAGTCATTTATTATAATGCCAAACCACGTACATGTACTTTTTAGTATCATTGAACCATATAAGCTTGAACAAATAGTTAAATCATGGAAGGGATTTTCCGCGCGCAAAATCAATGCTGCATTAGACAGAAAAGGGGATTTCTGGCAGGAAGACTACTGGGATCGAATGATAAGGAGCGAAAATCATTTGAGGAAGTGCAAAGAATATATAATTGAAAACCCTCAAAAGGCTCATTTGGAGGATGGAGCGTATTATCTTTACAATAAGGAATAAGCCCCGCGGGTTGGAAAACCCGCGCTCCGTTGAAAAGATTCAAATACAGGAGAATAATTATGAAAAATTGCTGCGGGGACAGGAAGGAAGCCGTGCGAACTCAAGTCCGCGAATCATATGCGAAGATCGCAAAGTCCGGAGACCTCTGCTGCTGTACCGGCGGCAAGAAGAAGGATTTCAATCCTGCGAAATTCGCAAAAGTCATAGGCTACGGCAAAAAGGAGCTCAAGGATCTGCCGGAAGGTGCAAACATGGGGCTTTCCTGCGGCAATCCTACGGCAGTAGCATCCCTCAAGCCCGGAGAAGTCGTCCTGGACCTCGGCAGCGGCGGTGGATTTGATGTATTCATCGCGGCAGAAAAGGTCGGCAGGAAAGGAATGGCGATTGGAGTCGACATGACTCCTGACATGCTTTCCAAGGCGAGAAAAAACGCAATAGCCTTCACCGAAAACACAGGACTGAGGAACGTTGAATTCCGTCTTGGCGAAATAGAACATCTCCCGGTCGCAGACAATTCAGTAGACGTGATAATTTCGAACTGCGTGATCAACCTTTCTCCAGAGAAACAGCAGGTATGGAACGAGATGGCAAGGGTGCTGAGAAAAGGTGGACGCGTAGCCGTGTCCGATCTTGCCCTCCTTAAGCCCCTGCCCCGGCCAGTGCTTGAATCAATCAACGCTCTTGTCGGATGTGTCGCCGGCGCCGTATTAGTGAAGGAAACGGAGAAGATGGCCAGAAAGGCCGGCCTGAAAAACATAAGGATGATCCTGAAGCCGGACTACATCGAATCAATGTCAGAGTGGAACGATCCCCTCTACAAGACAGTTGCCGCAGCACTGCCGAAGGGTTGGAAACTCGGAGATTATGTCACGAGCCTGTATGTATCGGCAGAGAAATAGGAAAAATTTTACTGAAAGGGAAATTAATGGAAAAGCGGCGGATGACAAACATATTTGAGAAATACCTTACTGTATGGGTGGCATTGTGCATGGTAACTGGCGTTGTTATTGGAAAACTGTCCCCGGGCATCGTGTCGGCACTCCGCAGCATGGAGTTCGGCGGGGGAAGCCACATGAACGTGCCTATAGTGATCCTGATATGGCTCATGATATACCCAATGATGCTCAAGATCGATTTCACCAGTATCCTCGGCGTAAGGAAGCGCCCGAAGGGGCTTATTGTGACGCTGATAGTCAACTGGCTGATCAAACCATTCTCGATGGCGTTCTTCGGCTGGCTGTTCTTCAAACATCTCTTCCTTCCGATACTCGGTCCGGAGCTCGCAGACCAATATATTGCAGGAACAATAATCCTGGCGGCGGCTCCATGCACGGCGATGGTTTTCGTATGGTCGTATCTCTCAGACGGAGATCCGGCATATACGCTCGTGCAGGTTTCCGTAAATGACCTTATAATGCTTTTCGCATTCGCGCCAATCGTCACGTTCCTGGTCTCAGGCACCTCAAACCTTGTCGTGCCGTTCCAGATTCTGCTTTATGCAGTGATCCTATTCGTCGTCATCCCGCTTGGATTCGGATCGCTGACACGTTTCACGCTTATTCGGAAATTCGGCAACGAGTGGTTTGAAAATAAATTCCTCGCCTTCTTCCATCCTGTCACAATAATTGCACTTCTGGTAACGCTTGTCTTCATCTTCGCATTCCAGTCGGACAATATGCTGTCAAAACCTTTTAATGTACTGCTGATTGCCATTCCTATCATTCTCCAGGTCTATTTCAACTCCTCGCTTGCATATGGGCTTATGAAACTTCTGAAAGTTCCATACCAGATCGCTGCGCCGGGAGCCCTGATAGGCGCGAGCAACTTCTTCGAACTTGCAGTCGCAACGGCTATCGCACTTTACGGTCCTGAGTCCGGGGCTGCGCTTGCGACTGTCGTCGGAGTCCTTGTCGAAGTGCCGGTAATGCTTTCAGTCTGCAGGATCTGCATCACTACCCGTACATGGTACGAACGTGGCAACGGATGACATCAGGACACGTTTCTCACTGCATGTCAAACTTCCATTGGAATACTGGCATTCGGGAACAGATGCAGTATATTGAATAGAGTACCGGCAGAATGCATTATTCCTGGAGACTTATGCCCCAGAAAAAGAACATAATCCTGGCCGTTGAAGGGGATGATAGAACCGCAAAGCTCGCCAGGGACAAGCTCATCGAGGCGGGAATTCAATGTGAGATCTGCGCCGACATAACAATTCCTGAAACTGAAACAAACCATGTCCTAAAGGATCTTGTAGGCAGATATTCACGGCACGAGGAGATCCTTGCCACCCTTTCAGAAGCGATACCAGAACTGATAATACTCCTGATGGACACTGGTGGAACAGTCCTCTACATCAGCAATCCCAAAGGACTCGCCGGCGACCCTGTTGGCAAAACACAGCATGAGATATTCCCTCCCGATGTTGCAGAAAGGCACTTGTCGAGGATAAAGTACATAGTTGAGACAGGAGAAACGGTCGTCGATGAGGAGATCCTCAGCTCTCCTGGCGGAAAACTGGTAATGGACATCAAACTTGTACCTGTCCGCAACCGTAAAGGCGAGATACACCAGATCCTCGGCATAATCAACGACAAGACTCATCACATCCAGGTAGAACAGGACATCAGGCGGCGCAATCTGATCATGCAGGCCCTGGCGTTTGCATCTGAGATTTTCCTGACGGACATAGATCTAGCCGAGTCGATTGGAAAGGCACTTAAGAAGCTTGGTGAATCCTCTGAACTTGACCGTGTCTATGTGATGAAATCCTTCAAGGAGGACAAGAAGGACTTCTACAAGGTCATATTTGAATGGTGTGCACAGGGGATAAGTCCGCAGATAGACAATATTAAGCTGAAACACCTGGATCCCGAAAGCACTGTCTACAAGAGACGGGCGGAACTCCTGAAGGAGCAGAACATTGTATACGGGCACACCAAGGATTTCCCGGTGAATGAGCAGGCCACTCTTATGGAGCGAGGCATCAAGTCCATAGCCGTAGTTCCCATAATGGAAGGCAATGAGCTCTGGGGGATGCTGGGAATAGATTCTTGCAAGCGGGAGAGGGAATGGAACCTGTCTGAACTTGACACCCTGCGCATAGCCGCAAGTACACTTGGAGCCGCCATAAGGCGCAAATCGGTAGAAGAGGCGCTGGTAAAGAGCACAAGGCGTTTTGAAGAGGTCGCTGAAATCGCGAAAGAGATGATATGGGAAATTGACTCAACCGGAATGTATACCTACATCAGCAGTCTATCCAAAACAATACTCGGTTACACGCCAGAGGAGATAGTGGGGAAGAAACATTTCTACGATTTTCATCCGGAGGCCAACCGCGAGGAGTTCAAAAGGCTTGCATTTGAGACCATCGCCATGAAAGGTATATTCCGTGACCTGTTGAATCCTGCAGTTACAAAAGCTGGAAAGATAGTCTGGCTGTCAACGAACGGGATCCCAGTCCTGGGTGATTCCGGGGAACTTACCGGTTACCGTGGTTCCGACATCGACATAACCGAGCGTTTCAAGTCGGACCAGGAGAGGAAAGCCCTCGAAGAACAGCTCCGCCAGGCCCAGAAGCTTGAAAGCATAGGGCGCCTTGCAGGAGGAGTCGCACACGACTTCAACAATTGCCTCCAAGTCATTCTCGGTTTCACCGACCTCCAACTCATGAAACAGGACAAGAAATCACCAGATTACACAAACCTGATGGAGATCAGGCAGTCCGCGAAACATGCGACTGAAATCACCCAGCAACTGCTCGCTTTCAGCAGGAAACAGGTAATATCTCCGAAGATACTGAATCTCAATGAGGTTGTGACATCGCAGCAGAAGATCCTCAAGCGGCTGATAGGTGAGGACATAAAACTTGAATTCAATGTCGACCCAACCCTTGAAAATGTCCTTGCAGATTCCGGCAACATGCAACAGGTCATAATGAACCTAGCGGTCAATGCAAGGGATGCCATGCCCGAAGGGGGGAGACTTGTCATCAGTACTTCAAATGCATTCTTTTCGGAAAAGGACATGATACCGGGAAAAGAGATGAGACCAGGAAAGTTCGTCTGTCTCTCGGTTTCGGACAATGGGACCGGCATGACAAAGGACCTACTCGAAAAGATATTCGAACCCTTTTTTACAACTAAAGGTGTTGAAAAGGGTACGGGACTCGGCCTGGCAGTTGTCCATGGCATAGTTGAACAGCATAATGGCTGGATCCATGTCTATAGCGAACCTGAGCATGGTACCGAGTTCAAGGTCTATCTTCCGGTGGCTGATGCTGGAACCGATGAAAACATGGAAGAAGACGGGGATGTATGGCAAAAAGGTTCTGGAGAGTGTATACTCCTAGTGGAGGATGAACCTGCTGTAAGGAATATTGCCACGGGAACACTCAGGCAATACGGATATGAGGTATGGGAGGCGACAGGATACAAGGAAGCGGTCGCCATGTTTTCAAGGAACACTGGCAAGTTCGACATGGTGATAACGGATGTAGTTATGCCAGATGGCAATGGAGTAGAACTTGCAAACCAGCTCGCATCCATAAATCCCGGACTCAAACTCCTCCTCACAAGCGGATATACTGATGAAAAGTCCAGATGGAAGGACATAAGGCAGAAGGGATATAGGTTCATATACAAGCCCTATCCGCTTAAAGAACTGCTCAGCCTTGTCCATGAGATACTGAACGTGGAAAACACATAGGGAAACGGCACCAAATGCCAGAAGACATGAAAATTCAGGAGAAGCCGTCCATCCTCGCGATTGACGACGAGGAACCGATAAGGACTCTCCTCTACAGGGGGCTTTCAGACAAGTACCGCGTCGAGGTGGCCGCATCGGCTGTTGAAGCCGCCGAGAAAATAAACAAGATGGTGTTCAATGTCATCATCTGTGATATATACATGCCGGAGATATCCGGCAGGGAGTTCTTCATCGAATGCAGAAAGGCAATTCCGGAAGTCCCTTTCATCGTCCTTACTGGCCAACCCAAATTCGCAGATGCAATCAACTACGTGAAGGAAGGCGCCTTCTACTATGTGACCAAACCCATAGACCTGCAGCTGCTGCGATCCCTGATAGACAGGGCCCTGGCGGAACATAAAGTCCGGTTCAACCCAGAGGACACCTTGAAAAGATCGGAATTCAAAGGATTCAAGATCCTCAAGTCGCTGGGCGTTGGCAATTCCGGAACTGTACTCCTCGGGGAGAAGGAAGGCAGCTTCTATGCCATAAAGATCCTCAGGAAGGACATTGATCCGGAAAACTATGAATTGAGACTGAAACGCTTCATGCAGGAATATGAGATCCTCAAGCAGATAAATCATCCGAACATCGTGAAGATCTTTGAATTCAACCACGACGATAAAGCTGATATGCCTTATCTTGTCATGGAGTTCATAAGCGGAAAACAGCTATCCAGCTATATAAAACAGAAGATAGAGCTGTCCTTCGAGAACAAACTTTATATCATAAACCAGATCGCCTATGCGCTCGATTACGTGCACCAGTGCGGCATACTTCACCGCGACGTGAAGCCCGAGAACATACTGATAACCGACAATCTCACGGTCAAGCTTTCAGATTTCGGCATCTGCAAGGTATCGAACTCAGGAATAACCATGACAACCGATGTGCTAGGCTCGCCGGCATACATGTCCCCGGAAAGCTTTGATTCGGCAAAGACCATCGACCAACGGGCGGACATTTTCTCACTTGGTGTGATATGCTATGAACTCTTCACCGGCGTCAGGCCATTCCAGGGGGAAACATTCTACCAACTGCTCGAGTCAATAAGGGAGAAGAAGCCTGAGGCTCCGAGAAAGCTCAATCCCCAGCTGCCAGCCTGGCTGCAGGATGTAATGGCAAAGATGCTGGACAAGAGTCCGGAGAAGAGATTCAACTCAGCTGCAGAGGTCATGAAGGCGATAAACTTCTACATGAAGGAAGCTGCCTCTGGCGCTACGGCAGGAAGCATAACTACGAAGATCCTCAAAAGCATGCTATTCATGAGCAATGTCTGGAAATAGTCCTGAAAAATCCATATTTTTATCATCCATGCCTTGACAAAGACCGATCTATATCGTATTATTGCAATATAATGATATGAGAGGTTGGCATGATCAAGAACTATGACACCGAGAGCGAACTCCTGAAGGCATTGGCCCATCCGGTCAGGCTCAGGATGGTGGAAGGACTGCTAAACAATGAGTGCAATGTCAACAAGATTGTCGAAAAGCTCAAGCTTCCGCAGTCAACCGTGTCGCAGCACCTTTCCATACTCCGCAGCCGTGGCGTTGTCACCTGCAGGAAAGAAGGCCTGAAGACATGCTACAAGGTTGTAAACCCAAAAGTCATCAAGCTTGTGAGGATCCTGGGCGGGTAGTTTTTTTTGCCAAATATTTATCGTATTATTTGGATATAACGATATTTATGAAAGGAGAAGCATACAATGTCGAAAAAGGTGTCAATGGAACACTATCTGGGCATCAACCAGAGAAGGAAGATGAACTGCGCACAGGCTGTGATGGCGGGTTTCACGGACAAGTTTTCAATCGGAGAGGATGCACTGGCATCCCTTGCATCATGCGGTGGAGGAAGAGCGCCACACGGAAAATGTGGAGCATTGCATGCAGCAGAGCAAATCCTGATTGAACGCATCCCCGAGAAAGTCATCAAGCTAAATGAGATCTTCCTGGATGCAGCCGGTTCCAGCAGATGCATGGAAATCAAAGCTCTTAAGAAACTGTCATGCATGGGATGTGTCGAAAAAGCGGCCGGTTTTCTTGACTCAATGGAAATGGAAACATGACTAACATTAAAAGCAGAAGGTTCTCAATGAAAATACTAATCGGTATAATACTTGGAGCATTGATAGGTTTTTCAATTGGATACTGGGGGCGCTGTAGTTCCGGTACCTGTCCCCTGACAAGCAATCCATGGACAAGCATGACAATCGGAGCCATTCTCGGGATGCTCGTGACCGTTGACTGTTGAAAGAGGAGAAATACAGTCTTGAAAACTCATAATGGAATTATATTGTAGTCATATTAAGATGAGGTTCAGCCATGAATCAGGAAAAAGCAATAAGGATTTTGGCAGGCACTATGGTACTTGTCAGCCTTTCTCTTGGCCATTTTGTAAACCAGTGGTGGTATCTCCTTGCAGTATTCGTCAGCATTAACCTGATACAATCATCCTTCACTGGCTTCTGCCCTGCGCAGAAAATCATGGCCAAACTTGGTATTAAGGAATGAATTTAGTTCAATAAAAAATCGTCATTACATAAAACATGGAGCTCTATGAACAGAAAAAAACTCATCTTGCTCTCCCTCTCATGCCTGCTTGTCCTCTGCGTGCTTCTCTGGCTGGCGGGCAAATTCTCATCGAAGATCTCCTCCAGGACGGCCACACCATCTGAAACCCGTCCCACCGGTGATTTAGTCAAGGTCCGCCTGATGAAGATGCCATTGACCGAATCAGCGGTCGGGACAGTCCAGGCAGTCCATGAGGTCACTATCGCTTCAAACTTCATCGGCACCTCATCCTTCTTCCTGCTTGCCCAGGTGACTGAGGTAAATGTAAAGGCCGGACAGGCTGTCAAGAAAAACGAGATCCTTCTGAAGCTTGATGACACGAACCCCAGGACAAAACTGCTTCAGGCTAAATCAAGCCTCCAGATCGCCGAAGCCGCCTACAACAAGGCTGTAATTGACGAGAAAAGAATGGGAACTCTGGTAAAATCGCAGGCGGTCAGCCAGGAACAATATGATGTTGCTTCAACACGGCTGAAGTCCACCGAAGGTGATTTGAGGAGAGCCCAGGAAGTTGTAGCCGAGTCTCAGTCAATTCTTGATTACGCCACGATCCGCTCCCCTATTGACGGGATAGTCGTGGACAAGAAGGTCAATGTCGGAGACACTGTCTCCCCCGGACAGACACTCCTCAAGATCATTGATCCTACCAACATGCAGCTCGTTGCAAGCGTTAGGGAGTCGCTTGCGAACAAGCTCAAGACTGGACAGCAGATCAATGTCAAGATCGACTCCATGGACAAGGTATGCCAGGGGACCATCAGTGAAATCGTTCCGGAAACAAGTTCCATGAGCAGAACTTTCCTTGTGAAAGTCACCGGACCATGTCCTGTCGGGGTATATGCCGGAATGTTCGGTCGCATATTCATACCTCTTGGCTTCGAAGAGGTCCTCCTTATACCGGCCAATGCCGTAATCAGATCAGGGCAGATTGAACTGGTGAACGTCCTGTCCAAGGGAGACGGCACAACAGCCACGACCGAACGAAGGGCGATCAGGACTGGAAGGACTTTTGGCGATGAAATTGAAGTCCTCTCCGGACTGATGGAAGGTGAACAGGTACTTGTCAGTAATCACAAGAAGATTTCTCCGGAGAACCGGTAAATGCCTGAGTATCCTGAAAGCACGAAAAAAAGCGAACACAGCATCACCGACAAGATCGTCGGGATATTCCTTTATTCCAACCTGTCCCTGGTGTTGATAATACTGGCTTCAGTACTTGGCCTTGCCTCCTTGTACCTGACACCGAGGGAGGAGGATCCGCAGATAGTCGTGCCCCTTGCCGATGTTTACGTCAAGTTCCCGGGACACTCCGCCTCAGAGGTGGAACAGCTTGTTACCAATCCTCTGGAGAAGATACTATATCAGATAGACGGCGTGGAGTATGTCTATTCGATGAGCCGTGAGGATCAGGCATTGATAACCGTAAGGTTCTATGTGGGCGAGGACAGGGAACGGAGCCTTGTCAAGCTCTACAAGAAGATCCAGGAAAATCTTGACATTGTCCCTCCCGGGGAAGTTGACTGGGTGGTCAAACCCGTCGAGATAGACGATGTTCCAATAATAACCCTCACCTTGTCCTCTGATAAGTCAGACAGCATGACATTGCGGCGCGTCGCCGAAGAACTTGCACAGAACCTATCCGATGTCAGGAATGTTTCACGCGCATATGTTGTCGGAGGAAGTCCGCGTGTCATCCAGGTACTGATGAATCCTGACAGGATGGCCGCATACCATGTTTCACCATTGGAACTTCAAAAAGCCATAAAGGCTTCAAATCTCAACATAACTGCAGGCAGTTTCAGGAGCATGGACAAACTCGTTGAAGTCGAGACTGGAAGAAGGATAAGTGATGCCCGAAAGCTCATGGAACTGGTGATAGGTGTTTTCGAGGGAAGGCCGGTATTCCTGAAAGATGTCGCAGAGGTATCAGACGGTCCAGAGGAAATAAATTGCTATGTAAGATATGGAACTGGCCCGGCAAAAGGATTCACTACGGAAGCAAACTTTCCTGGAACATCCCTTGGCGCAGAATATAAAAAAAACAGGGATTTCAAAGGTGCCTCCTCCAGTTCTGCGGTTACAGTCGCCATTGCCAAGAAAAAAGGTTCAAATGCCGTACGTGTCGCTGAAGAGGTGCTGGAAAAGGCTGAACATATCAGGAAGACGATTGTTCCTGACGACATGGATCTGGTGATAACACGGAATTACGGCCTCACTGCCGATGACAAGGTGAATGAGCTTGTATGGGGCCTCCTGGTCGCAATACTCATAATCATGGTTCTTCTGACTTTCGGCCTTGGCTGGCGCGAAGCAGTAATTGTCGCTCTTGCAGTCCCAGTAGTGTTCGGTCTTACACTTACAGTTAACCTGCTCTTTGGATTCACGATCAACAGGGTTACTCTTTTCGCACTGATACTTGCACTGGGGCTTCTTGTCGATGATCCGATAGTGGATGTCGAGAACATAACGCGTCATTTCCTCATAATGAAAAAGGCGACTCGCCGCATAGTACTGGATGCAGTATCGGAGATCCGCCCTCCCCTCATCATTGCGACACTCGCAGTCATTGTCAGCTTCCTGCCGATGTTTTTCATAACTGGAATGATGGGACCTTACATGAGGCCGATGGCGCTCAACGTACCTGTGACCATGCTGATGTCGATGCTTGTTGCCTTCACCATAACACCATGGCTTTCATACCATATAATCAGAAGAAGGTTCTTTTCCGGAAAGCAGACTGACAACGAAACAAGTGATGCACATGATTTCGGAAAGGTCAAGGAAACATTCCTCTACAGATTGTTCCACCCGTTGATGGAGCCCCTGCTCCGCACAAAACGCAATTCGATTATTTTCCTGGGGGCCATAGTTCTGCTTGCAATATGCGCCATGGGCCTTGCAGCCGTCAGAAGCGTACCTCTAAAGATGCTTCCCTTCGACAACAAGAATGAACTTCTCCTGGTACTTGATCTTGACGAGGGAACAACTCTCGAGCGCACTGATGCTGCAGTGCGTGATTTTGAAAGATATCTTGCTACCGTTCCTGAGATTGCAGACTTCACAAGCTATGTCGGACTATCTTCGCCAATGGACTTCAACGGGCTTGTCCGCCATTATTATATAAGGAAGGGGGACAATCTCGCCGATATAAGGATCAACCTTGCTGGAAAGATGAACCGTTCACAGCAGAGCCATGCCATAGGTCTCAGGATGCGCAATGAACTCCAGAAGATAGCCGATAGACACAAGGTCAGGCTGAAACTGGTTGAAACACCGCCTGGCCCCCCTGTCATTGCAAGCCTGGTCGCGGAGGTATATGGGCAACCGGACAGCAGCTATGAAGACATCCTCAACGCCGCAGATACCGTCAAGGCACGCCTGTCTGCAGAGCCCGGAGTCGTAGATGTTGATGATGTGCGTGAAGTACGCAGTGAAAAATTCGTATTTTTGCCTGACCAGGAAAAAGCAGCAATCAATGGAATCAGCACGGAGAAGATCGCTGAAACATTGAAGTCCGCGCTTTCAGGCGGTTATGCCGGAACGATCCAAAGCGCTTCAGAACGTAACCCTCTCGTCATCGAAATGAAGGTGCCAGTGCAGATGAGAAGGAGCCAGTCTGATCTCTCCAGCATCTATGTAAAGGGCGAAACAGGCAATCTTGTCCCCATTTCCGAACTCGGTCGATGGGAAGAATCCCATGTCGACCAGCAGATATACCATAAGAACCTCAGGCGGGTCGCATACGTCTTCGGTGAGACCGCAGGACGTCCCCCTGCCGACGTAGTTGTTGACTTGGAAAGCGACATGAAAACGTTTGATCAAGCCCCTCCGGATAAGAAGATTGTCGGAAACGGATGGATCTCCACTGCCGCCGCAAGACCTGTATCACATAGGACATTCCTGATAAATGGCGGGGGAATCAAATGGGCCATCCCTGATAAGTTCAAGGTGGATTTTGCTGGTGAAGGCGAGTGGAACATCACTCTGGATGTATTCCGCGATCTTGGCCTGGCTTTCGCCGCCGCGCTTCTCGGAATTTACATCCTGCTCGTTGCGCAGACCTCGTCATTTGCCATACCGGCAGTGATCATGACTGCAATCCCCCTGACAGTCATCGGAGTCATGCCTGGATTCTGGCTCCTGAACCTGATTGGAGCCGATCGTGTCGGCGGATATCTCGACCCGGTTTATTTCACTGCAACCGGGATGATAGGGATGATAGCGCTGGCTGGCATAGTCACCAGGAATTCGATAATCCTCGTTGACTTCATACACATGTCGTTGAAGCGTGGACGCAACCTTCAGGAAGCGATACTTGAAAGCTGCGTAGTACGCCTTCGCCCCATTCTTCTCACTGCCAGCGCAGCAATGCTCGGTGCAATACCGATCATCATCGATCCTATTTTTTCAGGTCTTGCCTGGGCATTGATCTTCGGACTGTTCGCATCAACGCTGTTCACCCTGTTTGTGATACCCGTCACTTACTGGCTTGTTTACAAAAACAAGCCCGGGCACGGTATTCCAGCAGTTGAAGATGAATAGAATCCTCCGGCACCGGCACTGCGGCGAATTTGAAGTAATTACGGACACTGATAGATTATCCTAAAAGGAATCCCAGGGGGAAGACGTGATGAACAGCAAGTTCTCGGTAATCTGCATCTGCATGATGGCCTATTTTATTGTTCAGGCACAGGACTGGACTTTCGGGGTTGACAACGAAGGATATATCCACAACTGGCTTGCTCTCCCGGCAATACAGCTCCCGGACGAAGCCGGCACTCACACCGAGGATGCCCAGAAAAAATATTTCGAAAAAGAATATTTCCGCGGCCAGAGGGTCGCCACTCCAAAGGACAATGAGTGGGTCAATGTGGACGGCAAGGAGCTTGAGTGGAAATCATATCGAGTGGAAGATCCCTGCTGGAAATTCGAATCTCCAGTTAACAACTCCATCTACTTTGTAGTCACATATGTCATCGCCAAGGAAGAGATCAAGGATGTCGTACTATCAATCGGATCCGATGACAGTTCGCTCTGGCTCCTGAACTTCTCCGAGGTCCTGAGGATTTATGCTGGACGCGCAGTTGACAAGAATTCGAACAAGACATTGCCCCTGACACTTAACAAGGGGATGAACGTCCTGCAGGCGATGGTGATCAATGGCAATGGAGAAGCCGGCGTATCAGCGCGCTTCCTGGACAAGAATGGAGATCCTGTGAAGGACATCAGGATAGCCACCGAACCTATGAAGGCACCATCGAAGGAAGCTAAGAAGGATGTGCCTGTAAAGGAAAAACCTGGGACACCAGCAGTACCGGTGGCAAAGGAAGAAAAGCCCCCATCAAAATAAATTTACTAAGCACCTCTACCTGTCATCCGTATTATCTCAACCGAGGAGGATTCCTCACCAGATTTGCCTCTCTTTGCCTTTCGCCCCTGCAGCTTCCCCTTACAATTCATGTGCTACCATGAACTCCTTGTAGAGCCTGGCATATATCCCGTTAAGCTTGAGAAGGTGCCTGTGAGTACCGTGTTCGGCGATCTTTCCTGAATCCATGACAAGAACCATGTCAGCATTCCTTATTGTACTCAGCCTGTGTGCGACGACAAAACTTGTTCTGCCCTCGAGAAGCTTTGAAAGCGCGTTCTGAAGCCGTTCCTCGGTTATTGCATCGACCGAACTTGTGGCTTCGTCGAGGATGAATATCTTCGGATTTGCGAGCATCGCCCGGCTGAAACAGATGATCTGGCGCTGGCCCAAGGAGAGTCCGACACCATTCTCCCCAACCATCGTATGGAAGCCGTCGGGTAGCTGCTCGATAAGATCCAAACAGCCAATATTTCTCGCAGCGTCGATAGCATCCTGTTCAGTAGCTCCGGGCTTGCCGACAAGGATGTTCTCCATTACTGTTCCGGTAAAAAGGAAATTAACCTGCAGGACAATGCCAAGATGCCGTCTGAGGGACTTGGTATCTATATCAACGATGTCCATGCCATCGATGAAGATTTTTCCCTGTGTCGGGAGATAGAACTTGGCGATGAGATTGGTGATCGTCGTCTTACCGCTGCCCGTTGAGCCTACAAGGGCGATGGTCTTTCCGGGATCAGCCGTGAAGTTTATGTTGAAAAGGACAGGACGCCCCTGCTTATATTCGAAAGTGACATCCTTGAACTCCACTTTTCCGTCGACATCCTTGAGCATGATGGGATTCTCAACGTCCTTCCAGTCGGGCTTCGAATCGAGGAATCCGAAAAGTCTTTCAGCACCCGCCATGGCCGTTAGAGCCTGATTGTATTGGCCAGCAAGGGTCTGTATCGGCGAAAAGAAAAGATTCGAAAGGAAGAAGAAATAGACGAAACTGCCAAGTGTCATGTCGTGCCCGAGGACACGTGAACCTCCGTATATAAGGAGTGCAGACAGGAAGAACTGGCTGTTCACCTCGAGCATGGGCAGGAAGGTCGCTTCAGCCTGTGTCACCCTCAGATTGTAAGTCGAATGATCATAGACAAGGTCGCGGAACATCTCCGAATTAAGGTCCTGCCTCGAATACCCCTGTATTATCTTCATACCCTTTATGGATTCCACCACCGTGGCGGTTACTCGACTGAAGCTCTCCTGTACAGCACGGTATGCGTTTATCAGCCTCTGACGGAAGTACCTGTTAAGCCCCCAAATGATTGGGGCCATGGCGAGTACAACCAAGAACATCCTCCAGTCGTACCAGAACATCAGCACGGCAGCCACGATCATGTTCCCCGCCTGGACCATAGTGACGAAGACCACGGACTGTATGCCGTTCCTGACAGCCTCTGCGTCGGAAGTAAAATGGCTTATCAGCCTGCCAAGTCTTGTACGGCTGAAGAATCCCATTGGCATCGCCATCATGTGCTGGAAAAGATCGCGGCGGACATCATGTATCACTGACTCTCCTAGCTCAGATGAAAGCCTTTGTCTGAAGTGGAATGTAAACTGCGTAAAAAGGATGAATGCCAGGAACATGCTTACAGCCCATATCATTCCGGGGATGTCATGGTTGGCGATCGGACCATTGATTATGGCGCCGACACCCCATGCTATCAGCGGCAGCTGTATTGAACGCGTTATCACGAGGCATAAAAGGATGTTCCTCTTAAGGGCGTAGGGCTTCGTATATGAGAATATCCTTACGAACATTCCATAGTCGAGTGGCCTGTGCTTCTCCCTATGCTCGCTTCTTACATATGCGATAGGTGATTGTATTACCTTGCTCATGAACCCTCCGCCTTCAAGGGAAACTCCTGCTGCGCCTTCTCGAATTCTGACTGGATCACCGCTGACCTGCGGTAATGCCCCTTGGCCTTTATCAGCTCCTCGTGGGTACCGTGCTGGATGATCTGTCCGCGGTGCATCACAAGGACTATGTCCGAGCGTTTAAGCATACTGATCCTGTTTGTGACCATAAAAGTAGTCCTGCCTTTCATGGCTCCGTCTATACCTTCGAAAATCTCCTTCTCCGTTTCCGGATCGACCGACGCCGTTGGATCGTCAAGTAGGAATATAGGCGGATCCAGGAGTATGGATCTCGCGATCGCAAGCCTCTGCTTCTGTCCTCCGGAAAGATCAGAGCCAGCCTCTCCTATGACCGTATCGTAGCCCTTGGGCAGGGTAATGATGAAATCGTGGACGGCTGCGATCTTCGCGGCCCTGATGACCTCATCCCTGGTCGCGTCCGGATGCCCGAATGAAATGTTGGAAGCTATTGTGTTGCTGAAAAGGAAGCTCTCCTGGAAGACTATTCCGATCTGCCTGCGCAGATCGTCAATGTCATACTTCCTAACATCTTTCCCGTCGACCATCACCGTCCCCATGTTCACATCGTAGAACCTCGGGATCAGGCTGAGGATGGTGCTCTTGCCGGAACCTGTCGTACCGAGTATGCCCACAAACTGACCGGGCTTGATATCAAAATCGATCTTGTCGAGCACTCGTTCACCAGGATTGTATTCGAATGAAACTCCCTTGAATGAAACAGCTCCAGTCGCCTTCTTTATCTTCAGGGGGTTCACAGGACTCTGGATATCTATTGGCGCGTCAAGAATCTCGAAAACGCGGCCGGCGGCAGCGACACTCTGCTGGAGGTGATCAACGAGCCCCGCGAGGGTATTTACACGTCCGGAGAACCTCTGGAGCAACCCGAGGAAGACGATAAGCCCGGTTCCGAGCGGAAGCTTGTCGAGTATCACCAGATATCCTCCGAAAGCCAGAAGCACAATGATGTTCAGCTGTGAAAGCATGTCTATGAGAGGATGGAAGATGCTGACGAACCAGAAAATCTTCATCTTCTGCCCGAGTACGACTTTGTTGTCCGCTGCAAGCTTGACAAGTTCCTCTTTCTCACGGGCGAACCCTTTCACGACATGGATACCCTGGACACTTTCAACCATGTCAAGGATCATCTTGTCGACATTGTCGCGGTCCTTTATGTATGCCGGCTTCAGCTTCTTCGAGAAATAGACCGAGAGAACCCACATCAGAGGGACCGCGATCATGCATGCAAGCGTCAATCCGGCATGTATCATGACCATATATGACACGTATACTGTAAGCGAGATGATGATCACGACGCCTTGGATTATGACCCCGTCGATGAACAGCCTGACCGACTGCACATCTCCAGTCACCCTGTTGATAAGCGTACCGCTTGTGCGCGAATCGAAGAACCTGAAGCTGAGCCTCTGCAGTTTCTCGTATATCTTGGACCTCAGGTCAACCACTATTCCCTGCTGCAGGAGCTTGACGACCGCAATACTGCACTGGTATGTGAGGAAATAACGCACCAGTGCGAGGATGATGTTGGCTATTGCAATCGCAATAAGAATTTCAATCGTAGTCCATTCCGCAGGGGGCTTTATATGAAAAGGCCAGGACGGTGTCTTGGAGACAGCATAAGCAATGATTCCAGAATGTGCATCCTCGTGGAGGGTCTTTGAACCAGTCATCGAATAGATACCAGCATGGCGCAACTCATGGGAGTTCGTGGTGACAGCCACGAACTTTATATAATCCACTCCGACACCGATCAGGGCAAGACCGCAGATCTCAAAGGCAAGCAGCAAAGTCTGTAGGATTATCACCTTGATGCAGCCGGCACGGTACTGCCAGCTCAGCTTGAGGAGTCGTGTGAATATCTTCTTTTCCGGTTTCACCGGAACTGTATTTTCATCCGCCATCTATATGCCAACAAAAAATAGCCTGAATAAGTTCCTATAGTTTGAAATTATATGCAGTAATGAAAATTGCAAGCCTATAAATGATATCCAATCCCTTCACCTTTATCCGGTTATTAATATACATCGTAATTTCAATGTCTAGCCAGCGTATTATTTGAAGAAAGGACACCATGGAAAACAAGGTAAGATATCTGATTCCGGCACTATTGTTCTCTCTGGCTTTCCTTGCTGAATCCGCTGGAAACGCCATTAAGGACGATTTCAATCCTGAACTGATTGCGGCACAGATTAAGTCACTGAGTTCACCTGACGATGTAACAGTCACTCAGGCCATACGCGCAATTTCCTTATATGGGGAAAAGGCCGTACCGACCATCGCCAGCGCAGCTGACAGGGCGAACTCGTCATATCGGGTCAATTTCATCAGGACACTCGCTGCAATCGGTGGTGAGAACGCTGAAAAGGCGACGGCGGAGATATTATGCAACGAATCAAACCCGAAATCGGTGATCAAACTCGGTGTTTTCATCAAGGAATCCTGGCCGGATATCTCCAGGAAGCAGCTGGTCCGCATTGCGACAGATCCGGCTTATTCACAAAAACAGAGGGCGATGTCGGCATTCTTCATCAAGGCGGTCGGCGACGCAAGGTGTATTGATGATATCCTGGACATATTTGAAGCCTTCCTGGTCGTTGGAAAGTCAACAAATGTCGGCATGGACCTGAATGTCACCACCAGGGAACATGTCGGTGATACGAATTATTCCCACGACATGTCCGTAAATTCAGGCAACAAAAGCATGGTAATCCCCGTAAAGATGACAATGCCAATATTCAAGACTTCACAGGCAAAGACAAAGATTGTCGTCACGGCCCAGAGCGCCTTGGAAGTCATAACCGGACAGCAGTTCGGCCAGGACATAGCCAAATGGCGCAAGTGGTGGAGTGACAACAGGGATGTGTTCACAAATACGAAATTCCCCGTCGACAAGAAATCTGAAAACAAGTAAGCATTTTTGTGATATTAATTACACCCACATGCCAGGATATTTCCAGACGAGACTTCCAAATGACGTCAACATATTCATCTCATGACAGCTTGAAACCGCAAAACGCCATCCTATAATATTGTTTTGCAAAAGGAACTCACCATGGCATCATTGAAGACACAGATCGAAAAGGCTATACTCGGGCAGAAGGCCCTTATATATGTCCTTTGCCCCGAGGAAACACGCATACTTCCAATGCTCGAACAGATCGCTTCTGAAAGATCATTGAAGTTTGAAACCTGGAGCTGTGTCACCGGCCTCTCAAAGACCGGAAAATCTGAAAAGACCGCTAATCCTGCTGAAGCCCTCAAGGCAATAATTGATGAGGGAAAGAACACCATATACGCGTTCCAGGACCTGGCAGAATTCCTGGACGACGCCGAGGTCAGGCGCGGACTCAGGGAATTCAACTACTGCAAGACCGCTGGCACGGGCAAATTCCTCTTCATGATAAGTCCGGAACTCAAGCTCCCCGACAATCTACGCGAGGAAATCCATCTGATCGATGTTCCGCCACCGAGCGACGAGGAGATCACCGAGGAGTTCAACAAGATCAGGAAGATGTATCCGGACACCAAAGTACCGGACACGTATAACAATGAGATCATGATAGCTCTCAAGGGACTCACGATGGCGGGGATCGACAGTATCCTGCACAGGATATTCAAATCAGACAGGACTAAGAAGACCGACCTTTTCAACGAGATTTTCGACGAAAAGGAAGTGATCATAAAGAAGACAGGATACCTGGAATTCGTGCCCCCACGCGAACTCATGACAAACATCGGCGGTCTTGGCAACCTAAAGGACTGGCTCGTCAAACGCGAAAAGGTCTTTTCCAAGGAGGCTATTGACGCCGGCATCATGCCCCCAAAGGGTCTTCTCATCATGGGGGTAAGCGGCTGCGGAAAAAGCCTCGCGGTCAAAGCCATCTCATCCCTCTGGAGAATCCCACTTTTCCGACTTGATATGAACTTAATTTTCTCCGGACTTTATGGGAGTCCTGAGGCCACATTCCACAAAGCCCTGCAGACGGTAGGCGCCGTAGCCCCTGTCGTCCTATGGATCGATGAAATTGAAAATGCCCTTGGCCTTGAGGAAGAAGGCAGGCTGACGATCAGTTCACACATCTTCTCGTCGTTCCTGACATGGCTTCAGGAGAAGCCACCGCTAATCTTCGTCGCCGCCACCGCAAACAAGATCCATGCACTACCGGCGGAGATCATAAGAAAAGGCAGATTCGACCAGGTGTTCTTTGTCGACCTTCCGGACGAACAGGAACGCAAGGAGATCTTCTCTATCTACCTGGCACAGTATAAGGCCGACATGACAAAATTCGACCTGAAGATGCTGGCCATAATGACCAACGGGTGGAACGGCGCGGAAATCGCCCAGGTCATATCCGCTGCGCGTACCGACGCCCACTACGAGAACCGTCCTTTCAACCAAGGCGACGTCACCCACAACATAAACAACACAGTCCCGCTCTCGACGACAATGGAACAACAGATAAAGGGTATCCGCAACTGGGCCCTCTCCCGCGCAACCCCCGCTTCCAAGAATGCTCGGATACTGCGCTATTGAAAAATCTTCTCCGGAACGGAAACACAGCATATGCCAATGATCCTGAAAACAATCCCTGCAACGATACTCCTGCTCCACATTGGTTCATATGCCTTCTTCTCAATCAATGGAAAAATCTCCCCTTTTGAACTTTTTAACATGATGCTGCTTGTGGCAAACATCATCATCTTCATCATGTTCCTCAAGGCGAAGATCTCAGACTACACAATAGGCCTCTCAGCAATGTTCCTCATCGGTTCCCATGCATTCATCGGCCAATTCCTCGCCCCGGATTCTCTCACAAGCGGGGCCATACTGCTCATAAACATCCTCACGGTATATACCGGCGTACAGCTTGTCCGTCATCTGCCATCATGTTACTGGTATGCTTTCGTTGGAAGCTATTTTGCGCTTTTCTGGCTCTTCATACTCCGGCAGGACAATGCCGAAGCCCTCTTCCTTGCATCCCTGATGGGATTGTGTGCGGTCGCAAGGAACTTCAGGCTGATGTCATATTTCTGGGGTTTTGTGATGGCCTTCAGTTTCTGCCAGCCTTTCGCCTGGGAGGCCGCAGTCACCGTGATCATAGTACTGAATATAATGTTCAACATCCGGGGATCATTCAGTTCAACACCTGCGAAGTTCGCACTTCTCGTCGGACTTGTCTTCATATTCCTGGTCCTGCTTCCAGTGGTCTCCGTGCTTATCGGAGAGGATCCCAGGAACATCATAAATGTACTCAAGGATGCACGTGTCCTTTCCGCACTGAAGACCACGCTCATATCTGCAACGGCCTGCTCAGTTATCCTTCTTCTTGTCCTGACACCGTTTGCTTATGCTGCCGCAAGACTTCATTTCCCTGGCAGGAACCTTCTCTTCGCACTGATCGATGTGCCGATAATAATCCCCCAGTCAGTAGCTGGAATAGCACTTATCAAGATCTTTGGCAGGGAACAGGTCATCGGCCAGTTCCTGTATGACACCTTAGGCATTTATTTCGACGACACTCTATTCGGAATATGCCTGGCGCAGATATTCGTCTCGCTTCCATTCTTCCTGAAACCTGCCATCCAGTCTTTTGAGAACGTCCCGGCAAATCTGGAGCACGCGGCTTGCAGCCTGGGTTCCTCTCCTGCAGGAACATTCTTCCGGGTAGCCCTTCCCCTCGCAGCAAAAGGCATACTCATAGGCACGGTCATCGCCTGGGGCCGCGCCGCCGGCGAGTTTGGCGCCGTACTGCTTCTCGCCCCATCCCCTGAGTCGGTGCCGGTTCTCGCCTTCAACCGTTTCCAGAGCATAGGAATGGTGGAGACAGCACCTCTTGTCGCAGCGTTCCTGATTTTCTCGCTGGCCATGTTCTTCCTCCTGCAGTTCGTGATAAATACAATGAAGAGCCATAACGCAACGGTACAATGAAAACACTATTGCAAATCCAAGACCTCCGCGTTACAAAAGGGCTGTTCTCGGTCTCAGGGATCAATCTGTCGCTTGAGGACAATGATTATCTCATATTGCTCGGACCGACAGGAAGTGGAAAGACGATCCTCCTTCGGACAATCGCAGGTTTCAACGTCCCGGACTCCGGCAGAATAATCCTTGAGGGCAATGATATCACCGGAATACCGGCCTACAGGCGTGGCATCGTCTATCTTTCCCAGCACAACGATCTTTTCCCGCACTTGAATGTTTATGACAACATCGCCTTCGGCCTTCGGTTCAATGGAATGACATCATGGGACATCAGTCAGAGGATCGGAAAATATATCGAAATTTTCGGACTCCAGAATCTGGTAAGGAGAGATGTGAGGACCTTGTCGGGCGGGGAAGGCAAGAAGGTAATGATGGCCAGAGCTTTGGCTGTGCATCCAAGGATACTCCTTCTTGATGAACCCCTCGGTATGCTTGATCACAATGCGCGTTTCTCATTGCTTGAGAAGTTCATGGAAGTTCACAGCAAACTGAATCTCACGATAATCCAGGTGTCACACCACCGGGAGGAGGCGAGATTCGTCAACCAGAAGGCCGCGGTCCTCAACATGGGACGTATCGAACAGACGGGCTCTGTCGAGGAAGTCTTTAGCAAGCCGGTAAACGTCTTCGTCAAGGATTTCATAGGGAAATGAGAATTACGGGATAAGAAAACATGAAACACATCCTAATCTTGATTTCCATAATCCTCTCATCAATGGCTTCTATGGCGAACGCCATTGTCTTCCCTGTTCATCAGGATTCGGTCCATGAAATCTTTGGTAACAGGAACGGCACTTTCGTGATGATAGACTGCTCATCACAGGCTATCAGCATTTTTAACACTGAGGCAGCTTCGGAAAAACTTCCCCCTTGCTCAACCTTTAAAATCTGGAACACACTGATAGGCCTTGAAACAAAAGTAATCTCCTCTCCTGATGAGGCATTCTATAAATGGGATGGGAAAACACGTTCCATTCAAGAATGGAACAAGGACATGGATTTGAAGGAAGCCTTCAAGGTATCCTGCGTCCCGGCTTTCCAGAATCTCGCCCGAAAGATCGGAGCCGGAAGCATGCAGTCATGGCTGGACAAGATCAAATATGGTGACTGCGACATGTCCTCAGGGATAGATGTCTTCTGGCTTCCCGCAAAAGGTAGAAAGACAATCCTGATTTCACCGGAGGAACAGGCCAGATTGATATGCAGTCTCATCACTGGCAAACTTCCTTTTTCAGAAAAAGCCATAGCGGTCCTCAAGGACATCATGGCCATCAAAAAAACAGAGCGCGGACTTCTCTACGGGAAAACCGGATCCGGTGCCGACGATACCGGCAAATACAATCTTGGCTGGTTTGTCGGCTATGTTGAAAGCAACGGCAAGAAATACGCTTTTGCCTGTACAGTAAAGGGTGAATCTTTGATGGGAAAGGATGCCCGTGCCATGGTCGAAGCCATCTTGGAGAAAAATGGTTTCCTATGACCATGCCAGCAATTCCTCACCCAGATGGCCACTGACTTGTAAAACACGCGAGGATTTGTATCTTAAACGTTCATATGCAAATGCAGAAATTTATAATAATCGGCAACGGACCTGCAGGATTCTATGCTGCAAGGAAGCTCAGAACCGAGCTGCCTGACTCTTCGATAAACATATTTGACCGCGAACCCCTGCCCTTTTACACGAAGATCCGCCTCCCTGATCTCATCGCCGGCAAGGTCGAGGAAAAGAAGCTCTTCCTCTCCTCCATCGAAGAGTATGAAAAATTCAAAATAGAAAGCCACCTGGGCACAGAGATATCATCCGTGAATGTGAAGGACAAGGCCATTGTCACATCAACCGGCCAAATTTTTCATTATGACAGGCTAGTCATCGCTACAGGCGCAAAGGCGTTCAGGCCGGGGAATATCAAAGGTATCAGCCATGATGGCGTATTTGTGCTAAGGACGATATCCGATGCACGCATGATCATGGAGAAGATGCGCACATCAGGAAAGGCGGTCGTACTCGGAGGCGGACTGCTCGGTCTTGAGCTCGCTCAGGCGCTGAACACCAGATCCATGAAAGTGGATGTTATCGAGTTCTTCCCACGCCTCCTCCCGAAACAACTCAATGAGATTGAAGGGGCCATACTCCTCAAGAAGCTTGAGTCTCTTTCCATGTCCTTCCATCTCGACAGGATCACCACGGAGATCGCGGCCAAAGATGGCGGACTTATGGTGATGACAAACAGGGGCGATGAGATCCCGACAGATTTCGTGGTTGTTTCCACCGGCATCAAGACAGAGGTTAATCTTGCCGAATACGCCGGCATCAAGACCGAATTCGGCATTATCGTCAATGAAATGTTCGAGACTTCCGAAAAGGATATTTTCGCGATCGGAGACTGCGCCCAGTTCGATGGTAAATCATTCGGGTTATGGGCTGCGGCAAAGGAACAGGGCGAGGCATTGGCGGAGATATTTTCAGGGAAACGGACATCCTACAAGCCTTCTGCATTCAATCCCATCCTCAAGGTGACTGGTATCAATCTGGAGGAGATCAGAAAGGAAGCAAAAGGAAGTGTGTAGTTTCTGGAGTTCGTAATTTAAACATGACATAAAACCTAAAACCTGACACTGGAGCATATCATGGATAAGATAATCATCAGGGATCTCAAGGTGCCAACCATAATCGGAACCTTCGAATGGGAGCGAAAGGAAAAGCAGGAGATAATACTGAACATCGAACTATACTGCGATCTCCGCAAGGCCGGTAAAAGCGACAGGATAGATGACACTGTGGATTACAAGACAATGAAGAAAAGGATAATCGACCTGATCATGAAGGCTGAATACTTCCTCATTGAAAAGACCGCCGAATCAGTAGCTGAACTCTGCCTATCTACGACAGGAGTGGAGAAAGTCAAAGTGACTGTCGACAAGCCTGGAGCGTTGCGCTACGCAAGAAGCGTGGCAGTCGAAATTGAAAGACCATGATAATTCTCTGCAACAGCTGAATTTTATTTCATGTTCTTTATGAAGTCGTAGACCAGTTTCTTCTCGGTATCCGTAAGGTTATGATATGTGCCACCGGGTTTCTTGTTCTTGCCGATCACCTTGTAGACAGGACTGCTTTCCGGTTTTCCCGGCTGGATCCATTTCATCTTCTTCAATGCATCAAGGGAAGGAGTCGCCTTGGGATGACATCTTGCACATTTATCCTTGATCAGTTTCATAAATTCATCCTCAGTAGGAATCACGGGCGCCGCCTGGTTCGGGTCAGCGGGCTTTGCAGCATCCTTCTTCGTGGCATTGTCGGCAGCCCAGGAATCCATGTCTGACACATATATGAGCGTAAGGACAATTCCGAAAGCTGCTGCAAGCATCATTTTTTTCATAGTGGTATTCCCGTATTTTAAATGTTTACTAGTTCAGTATTATATCAAAATACGTTAGAAAAGCAAGAATATTATGTGATTAGGTAAAAAAGATAAGAATTATGGAATTTCATAGACCGCAAAGTCACAGTCGAGGTTTCCGTTCTTCATCCTGAAGATATTCAGGGGTTTAACTGGAATCGACTTAAAAGCGGATGGATTTGCGCTGATGAGCGACACGCGACAACCATGCAGCCTGCTGAATGCAGCCCCCATCTTCCTGTAGAAATCAATGCCGGCTTCCATCCTTTCATTGAACGGAGGATTCGTAACCACAACACGTTTCGCCCCGTCGGCCTGAATGTCCTCTAGCCGCGCCTGCCGGAAAGACATCTTCAAACCTGCACGCTTTGCGTTGGCTTCTGCAGTTTCAAGTACCGCCGGATCGCAGTCCGAAGCAATTATCTTCGGCATCTCATTGTTGACATAACGACGGCATTCACCACGCATACGCTTCAAAGTCTCAGCATCATTCTCATTGAAGTTCGCCCATCGTTCGAATCCGAACTTGTCCCTGAAAATACCTGGAGCGATATTCCTTGCCCATAGGCCAGCCTCGATCGCTATCGTTCCCGAACCGCACATTGGATCCCATAACGGCGTCTTCCTGTCCCAGCCGGAATACATCAGCATCGCTGCTGCAAGAGTCTCCTTAAGCGGCGCTTCTCCCTTTTCGAGCCGGTATCCTCTTTGAAAAAGAGGTTTCCCGCAGAGGTCAAGATATATCGTCGCCTTGTTATTACCCAGGAAGACAAAGATCCTCACGTCAGAATCTTCGCGGTCGACATCAGGACGCGAACCATGGATCTCTCGGAGCTGATCGACTATTGCATCTTTGGTTTTCTGCGCGATATAGTTTGTGTGCGTAAGGTTGCTTGAATGGCAGAAGGCGCTCACAGCCAGAGTATGCTCAGGCGTCAAATAAGGCGACCAGTCAATGCTCTTTACACCATTATACAGATCGAGTTCGCTGAAAGCAGGAAAGCGTTTAAGGACAAGCTGGATCCTCTGGGCTATGCGTGAGGTCAGGCAGGCGCGCCATCCGTCCTCGATCGGTCCGAGGAACGGCGTACCCCCGCTGTTAAGGCGGACACTCTTGAAACCGAGTTCAATCAGCTCGTTCTGAAGGGCCCTTTCAGTACCGCTGCTCGCAGTAGCAAAAAATTCCAATGGCTGTGTTTTCATATGCGATGAAAGTTAGCATAGTGCGGAGAAAAGTAAATCTCTCACGGGAGATTTAGTCCTTATTGATATTGAATATGGATAACGCTATATTTAAAATGAGCATAATTTAAACATGGGTAATGCATGGGTATTCTCGAGACATTAAAGAGAACATTCAATATCGGCGGGGCAAATATCGAGATACTCGCTGGAGATAATTCCTTCCCTCAGGGCGGTGAGGTCAAGGGGCAGGTTCTGATTAAGTGTGGCGACTATGGGATTTCCGGCAATACCATCGGAATTGTGCTTGAAGAATACTGGCAGGAGCGTCGTGGCACTGGAAAGAACAGGAGGAATGTCACTGTAAGGCAACCGAGGGCAAGCGTCCTTTTCGCGAAGGACTTCACACTCGAAGAAGGGATGGAATATGTTCATCCATTCAGCATGAAACTCCCGCTCAACTGCCGTCTTTCCACAAGCAGCACCGGCTGGAGCCTCATGGTGAACATCGATGTGCCCAACGCCATCGATCCTGAAAAAAGGATACGCCTCAACATTGTTCCGGCAAAGGAATTCCGAGACCTCTCGGGAACACTCCAGGGCAGGCTTAACTTCAAGGAGAAGGCAAACTCCTGGCGCTGGGACAGTTCTTCAGGCTCCACATACTTCAGGCTTCTTCCAGACGAAGAGCTCAAGAAGGAATTCGACTATGTGGCTTTCGAGCTCAGGCAGCTCGCAGGCGGTGACATCTCCGGAACTGTCATCTTCGACCTCCAGGAGAAATTCTTCAAGGACTACCTGAAGGCTATCATTGACATTGACAAGCTCAATTATCCGTTCAAGCTTGATCACTCCGAGCTCTACAGGGAAAAAGGTTCCATCAACTCGGACTTCATCGTGCAGAAGCTGAATACCTATATCCGCAAGATCATCGCCGAACGCGATCCATACAACATCACCTGACTTTGGATGCAATTCTCAAAAGGATATAATAAGCAAACTGCTGTTGCAAACTCATTCCCGGATCATTACATTATAAGCCGAAAAAGCTCAATTTAAGGGCGCCTTTAAATTCGTGTAATGTGACAGGGGGAATGTCATGGATACACATTATGCACTGGCAGAACGTGTAAGTGCTGATGACCTGAAGGAAGAAATTGCGCTTATAACCAAGAATTCGGTTATCGACGGACTACTGAATTCCGTCAGCGGTCTTCTTGCCGTGCTTAACGAGCATCGTCAAATACTCTCCTTGAACACACTTCTCCTGGAAATGCTTGGCGTTGGGGATCCTGGCAAGGTCTTTGGTCTGAGGCTTGGCGAAGCTTTGCATTGCATACATTCCGCTGAGATGCCTGGGGGATGCGGTACAAGTAAGTCCTGCTCCACCTGCGGTGCGGCTATAAGCATCGTCTCAACCCTTGCGACAGACACTCCCAAAGAGATGAATTGCGCATTGGTTACGGAAAAACTTGGAAGGAAACAGGATCTTTACTTCCGTGTCCGGTGTGTGCCTATAAAATACCGCACAAAGCGTTTTCTTCTCCTCTTCATGCAGGACATCACATATTTCCAGAGCCTTGCCGCACTTGAAAGGGTATTCTTTCACGACATCAACAGCATCATACAGGGACTTGTATGCGCCAGCGACCTGATCGAGCTTTCAGCCAAGGACAATGAAAGCAGAGAACTCGCGCAGGCAATAAATCGTCTCACAATGCGCCTTTGCAGCGAAGTGGAAGCACAACGCTGTCTCAACCGGAATGAAATACATACTCATCAACCGACATTCAGCTTTGTCCCGGCAACCCAGGTTATCCAGGAGCTCAGTGACATCTTCTCAAAACATCCTGCGGCTAAGAATAAGAATTTTGTTCTTCCAGCGAACATGCCACGTTTATATTTGAAGACGGAACCTTCACTCCTCTTACGAGTATTGAGCAATATGGTTCTCAACGCATTTGAAGAGACGGAGGATGGTGGCGAGGTCAGAATGGATTTCAAATCCTCAGACAGCGTTGTGACATTCTCAATATGGAACAGGAAAGTCATTCCGAAAGACGTAGCAATGAGGATATTTCAACGTAACTTCAGTACGAAGCCAGGCTCTGGCAGGGGGCTTGGCACTTATTCCATGAAACTTTTCGGTGAGGAAATACTTGGAGGCAAGGTCTCTTTCACAACATCGGAACCGGAAGGTACTATATTTAGCTTTACGATCAAGACATAATATTGAAAACAGAAACCATATAGAAAAGCACGGTTCATTGATGAAAAAAGTATGCGCATGGTGCAAGAAGACCCTGGGGCAGGTAAATGGAAATCCCTTGGGACACTTCACGATTACTCACGGCATCTGCAGAAAATGCAGGGATGCCGTCATCTCATCCAGCCCCAAAGACATCCATGATTTCCTGGACAAGCTTCCAGTTCCAGTGATCCTAATTGAGCCGGGACTTTCTGTCAGGACAGCGAACCAGCTTGCACAAAATGTTCTGGGAAAAGATCTAGATGAAATCATGGATCATTCTTCCGGAGATGTCCTTGGATGCATATATTCGAAAAAGCCCGGAGGCTGCGGAAAGGACATCCACTGCAAAAGCTGTGCCATCAAGCATGCAGTGACAGAAACATTCAAGACAGGAAAGGGTTTTAAAGATATTCCGGCATATCCGGACTTCGAATTTTATTCTTCCATCAAGCATCCCTCTTACAGGATCTCAACAGAAAAATTCGGTTATGTGGTACTTCTCAGTATTAATGAAGTAAGCGGAACATGATTGTCCCTCACCTGCCAGTACGAATTTGACAAAACCCTCCTTTGCAATAAAACCAAACGGAAAATGCTTCGTTTTCAGCATCCAGCAATTGAGGTATAATTCCATATTCATGGCAGTGCCATGAGTAACCATATAGGTGAAATATGGTGGGCACAATTGGACTCGAACCAACGACCTCCACGATGTCATGCATTTTGAATACAAAATCACACTTTTTGAGACCTCGTTTTCTTTATCAAAACATGATAAATGTGTCCCAAATGTGTACCAATTTTTCTAACATAAGGTATCAATATGGATTTTCAAACAGGGAGGACGGGAATAATTGATACTGACATTTCTTATCAGATACAGTATTTCCAAGCAGGAATGACCTTTACGCTCAGCCCGTCTATTTCAAGGCTTTCTTCTTCTGCATAAGTGACAATGCTCGCTGTTTTTGACCCTATCTCCCTTGCCGTCTCGGCAAGAGCGGACAATTCACGCTTTTTAGTATCCGGTTCTGCGAGGCTGTAGCAGACTTGGACTGGCAAGATCTTCTTGTCTTCTGAAAGGTAGACAAAGTCTGTTTCCTTGCCACTTGCTGTCCTGTGATACCAGATTTTATCGGTTTTCCTTCTTAAATGGCAGAATATCAGATTTTCAAGGAGATGCCCGTTGTTGAGGAGTACGCTGGAACTCATAGATTTCACAAGGGAATGGTCTATGGCATATATCTTCTGTGGATTGGCGTTCTGCTTTGAAACAGAAGGCGAATTTATCTTGACAGGGAAGAAAAGGAAGGCATCATTTGACCATTCAAGACAGTCCTTTACAAACGCCTTGCTCAACTTATATCCCGATGATTTGAGATAGTCTGTAAGCCTGTTCAATGAATGCAGGGAGGAGACATTGTTTACAAGCCTGTGCCCGAGTTGGACAACCGCCTTTGGGTGTATGGCATCAAACCGCTCGATTATATCCCTGTGCAGGATGGAATTAAAATATTCCTGATGAGTCATTATCCTGAGCTTGTCGTTCATACCCATGACTTCAGGGAAACCGCCAACTGTGAAATACTTGTCAAAGGCATTCTGGACAAGATGCCTGTTCCTTGATGTCATTGTCTTATGTTCTGTCCGATTGTAATCCAGGAACTCGGCAAATGAGAAAGGGAACAGCTCCCAAGTCAGGGATCTCCCTCTCATATGGGTGGATATTTCCTTTGAAAGAAGCTTGGCGGATGAACCCGATATGAAGACATCGCAGTTTTCCGTTCTCAGCAGACGGTCGACAAATTTCTCCCATCCCGGCATCTCCTGTAGCTCGTCAAAGAAGAAATATATGCGTTCCTTTGTTTTCTTTTCGGGATAGAGTGAGAAGAATGCTTCCGTAACAAGATTGAGCTTCCCTTCCTTGAGAGCATCGAGCCTGTCGTCAAAGAAGTTCAGATACAGTATGTTCTTCCTAGACACTCCTTTGCCTGCAAGTTCAGACATTATCTGAGCCATAAGGGTTGATTTGCCGCATCTTCTCACACCGATGCAGACAAAAGCCTTCCCCTTGACGCCCTGATGCTTCAAATGCCTCTGCGTCCCGAGGAAAAGCTCCTCGTTCTGGGAATCAAGTATTATTTCCTTCAACAGTTCAAGCATTCTGAACCTGCTATCTGGTTATTGTTCT